>CAYMGP010000001.1:0-810 GCA_964390045.1 uncultured Spirochaetaceae bacterium
TGGCGAGCCTCCTACTTCAATTGTTCCATCGGAACATGGTCCATGTCGGTGAAGGCCTAGTTCTCGCCGACCATGCCCCAGATGAAGGTGTAGTTGAATCCGCTCCAATTTCTTTGCCTCTCCCGGGCTGACTGCATTTCTTACTTGCATCATTTCCTCCTCAAGATGCGGTAGGATGCTCTACAGCAGACCCATGTCCTTGAACTCGCCCTCTACGCGCTGGTAGAGCTCCTTGGGGATCTCCTGGTGCGGAGCTCTCGGATACCCGGGATTCAGACCACGCATGCGCAGGACGGCGTAGGTCATGGTCAGAGTAGGACCGTACTTCAGGATCGCCCTGGCCTTGACTACGTCGAGCTGCTTCTTCGCCGTTTCCGTTGAATTTCCCTTCTTCCAGGTTTCGTAGAAATCGACCATGAACTCGGGAAACACGTTGGCCAGACCGGAGATCACCCCGCTGGCCCCGGCGTCAAGGGCCGCCGCAGCGATGGCTTCGGTGCCGATGATGAACTGGAAATCGGCCCTTTGGACCTTCAAGAGGTACATATAGAAGTTGACCAAATCGAAGGCCGAATCCTTGACCCCGGCCAGTCCTTCACCGGCCAGCGTGGCCAGCAGGTCTGCGGAGATCGGGTTTCCGCTCAGCATCGGATTGTTATAGAGAAAAACCGGGATCCTGACGGCCTTGATAAGGGCGCGGTAGTGATCGAGCAGGTGCTGGTCGGAATACCTGTAGTAGTAGGGGGGGATGGCCCCGACGGCGTCGGCACCGATCTGGCCTGCATGTTGCGCCAGTTCAACCGCCTGCTG
>CAYMGP010000001.1:820-20649 GCA_964390045.1 uncultured Spirochaetaceae bacterium
CGCCTGCTGGGTACTTACCGCACCGACATGAACGATGACTTTGGCTTTCCCTTTTTCCTCCACAACTACTTTGGCCACTTGCTTGCGCTCCTCGACGGTCATCAGCGGGCCGCTGCCGTAGGTTCCGCAAGGGTAGAACCCATGTACGTGTTTGGCTTGAAAACGGACGACTTCCCGCTGCGCGGCCTCGTCAAATTTTCCGTCCTCCGTGAAACTGGTCAGGACCGGGGGGATTATCCCTGAGAACTCTTTAGACATGTTGCGTTCCTCCTGAAATAAATATCCTGGGTAGTCAATCGAAGTATCTTTCCCAGATTCGTATCAATGCGCTCCCAAGGCCTGGGAGACTTCTTCCGCTATTCTTACAACCTTTACGGCAACCTCAGGGATCATGCTTTCCTGCAATGCTAGTGTCGTGGCGGTGATCCCCACTGCGGCCACGACGCTGCCGAAGGCGTTGCGCACCGGTGCCGCCGCACAGCGCACATCGTCGTAATATTCCCGATCGTCGACGGCGTAGCCCTGTGCGGTGACTTTGTCCAACTCCGCCGCCAACGCATCCAAATCCGTGATGGTGTTGGGAGTTCGTTTTTCGAGAGTTATCCCCTCGAAGAAACGCCTAAGGTTTTTGCTGCCGACCACACCAGCCAACAATACTTTTCCCAGAGAAGAGCAGTGCGAAGGAGTGAGGGAACCGGCCCGACAGGCTATTCGAATATGCTTGGGCCCTTCGCATACTTCGGCCACCATCACCTGTTTTCCCGCCCAGATTCCCAAATGAGCGGTTTCTTCGGTTTCCCTGCTCAGCTTGTCAAGGAAGGGTACGGCGATACGGCGCAGTTCCATTCCCGAGAGGGCCTGCAACCCAGTTTGTATCAGGCGGTGGCCGGCCAGATAGCGTTCCCCGTGCTTTTCCAGCCAGTTTTCGTTTTGAAGCGTATGGAGGATCCTGAAGATCGTGGTCTTGGGAATGCCGAATTCCTCTTCGAGCTCGAGAGCGGACAGACCGTTTTCTTCGCCCATTATCGCTTCGACGATGCGGATTCCACGCTGAAGGCTCGGAATCGTGTAGCCCTTCTCTGTGTAAATCTTCTGTTTCATATTTGAATCTACAAATCCATATTAGAAAATTAACGATTAGTCGAGTTCTTGTCAACACCTCCGGTGATAACCGATTCCTAATATGGAATTAGCAGTTCTATAACGAAACCATATACTACTAATTGGCATCTGCCAAGGAAAAATTTTTAAATACAATATATCTATCCAATTGAGGAACCAAAGACGCTTCAATTGGCCGCGGAAGCGCCGCCGGAGCGGGTTTGACCCTTGATAGGATATTTCCCGTACCTGTGCACCGTCTCGCAGAGGTACACTACGTTCTCGGGGGGAGTGTTGTTCTGAATGTAGTTGGCCGGGGCCAGAATGTAGCCGCCGCCCGGCGCCAGCTGTTCGATACGGGTTCGAACCTCCGTTTCCACATCTTGTTTCGTACCGGGCAGGGCCTTCTGGATATCGATGGCACCGGAAAAGCACAAGCGTTTTCCGAACTCTTTTTTGATCGCTTTCGGATCCATTCCCGTTGCGAGGGGTTGCAGTGGATTGAGCACGTCGACCCCCACTTCGATCAGGTGCTCGATCAGCGGGTAAACGGAGCCGCAGCTGTGGAACAGTATTTTCGCTTGGGGACAGCGCGCTTTGATGAAGTCGAAAATCCGATGGTGGCGCTCCTTGAAAAACTCCAGGTACAGGGATTCGGAGATCAGCGGGCCGGTTTGAGAGCCGAAATCCTCGGCCCAGTATACAAGATCGAGATACGGTCCGACCACGGAGAGCAGGGTATCGTACAGACCGATAAACAAATCCGTTAATTTGTCGAGCAGGGCAGCGGCCATCTCCTTTTCGACCATCAGATCGACAAGGAATTGCTCGGTCCCCCGCAGGTAGCAGCCGTGCTCGAGAAGTCCGCCGTGCCCGACGATGTTGCTGCCGATCGCGTATTCACCCAGAGCATGAAGGGCTTCGACCCGTTCCTTGAGGCCTTCGGTGCGAAGTGGATGCTTGGGATCCGGCCAGGTGTAGCCGTCGATATCACCGATCGAAGCCTCGGCCAGGGGCGCCTGCACGTGGAAAGCGCCTCTGCCCTCCTCGCGTTTGATTTCCACCCCCCAGTCGTCTGTATAGCACATGGGATCGAACGAATCATCGATCACGGCCCGGTACTCCACGGGATCATTGAGCCAGACGTGGCGAATATCCACGTCGAGGGCTTCCAGGACCCGCTCGTCGTAATAGGTGGCCGTCATCAATCCCCGGAATTGCGGTATCTCACCGTCGATTCCCAGGTACTGTTTGACTTGGCGATAAACGCCGTCGTTCATGTTGTTCACAGAAGAACCGATGTCGATAGGCACCCGATCCGGCTCCTCTCTGTTCAAAGCGGTTAAAACTCTCTGACGATGTGTCATGTACCCTCTCTCAACGAAGCAACCGGCTCCAGCGCTTCTGATTTTATATCCCAGTCCCCAACCAAAGTCTATATTGACAAGATCGTTTTCAACGTGCCTCCACGCATTCACCCCTACGTCGGCCGGATTGGCGATCGCCCGCTAAAAAGGCTTGACACCTGAGAAACCGGTAGTTTATAGTTTCAATATAAAAACGGTAATTCCACATATGAAACAAAGCCGTCGTTGAAAACAGATCATCATGAAAAGGACGATCCGCGCGAGAATATTATGGAGATAGCTGCTGTGAACAGCAAAGTCACGATCGTCGCTGCAGACAACGAACGTATATACGAGGCGGTTTGCCGGGCCTTCGAGCAGGCCGACGGCAATCGGGCCGTCGGAGGCAACCAGCGCGTGCTGATCAAGCCGAATATCTGTGTACCGGCGCCTCCCGGCTCGGGCATGGTCACCGATGCCCGGGTACTCGAAGCGGTGACCCGACTGGTGCTCGATCTCGGATCCGAACCGATCATCGGGGAGGGAGCCGCGGCAGGCTACGACTTCGTAGGAGCCAGCAGTACCGAGGAAGCATTTCGGGTATCCGGTACCCGGGCCGTTGCCGACAAACTGGGAGTTGCCCTGTGTAACCTCAACAAGGACGATTCGGTCGAACTCGTAGTCGACGGGGGATACGTTATGGAGAAGTTGGTCGTTGCCCGCAGCGTCGTCGAGTGCGATCGGATCATCAGTGTTCCGGTAATGAAGAGCCACCACCGCACATTAGCCACGCTGAACCTGAAGAACATGAAAGGCGTTCTGTCCGGGGCCGAAAAGCGCAAGACCCACCGGCTGGGATTGGACCTGGGCATAGCCGACCTGTTTTCGGTGGTGCAGCCGGACTTCTGCTTTGTCGATGCTTTGACGGGACTTCAGGGCTTGTGGAACTATCCGGAGGACAGTGTGTCTTTGGGCTTGATACTGGCCGGGGCGAATCCTCTTGCCGTGGACACCGTGGGCATTCGCCTGATGGGCCTGGAGCCGAACAAGGCTATGCACCTGCAGTACTGTTGCAGGAAGCGAGGTTTCGATGCGCAGTCCATCGAAATCATCGGTGAGGTCCCGGAAAAAGCTCCGCGGCCCTTTCTTTCCAGCGCGGAGGTCCTCCTGCAGCGTTTTCCCGGGGTGAAGCTCGTCCAGGGGCGGCGGGCCTGTTCCGGATGCGTCGGACAGCTGGTGGGAGCCCTGGCCTATATTCGCGCTGCCGGTTTGGAGCAAACCCTCAAAGGGCTTACTCTGGCCATCGGGGCTCCCTTCGATGAAGAGGTGTCCGGAGGGCGAACACTCTATATAGGCGTTTGCTGCCGAGAACAGGCGGGGGACGATGTCTACATTGCCGGTTGCCCGCCGACCGAGGAACACCTGGTCAGACACCTGGGCAGGATATGCGGCTTCGATGCCGAACAGGTGCTCATCGGCCGGGAAATCGAGAGAAACAAGCTGTGGGAACAAACGCAGGACTTATTGAATTCGTAACCGTGGTAAGGAGATCGATATGAGAGCAGCCAAGCTGATAGAAAAGCAAAAGATCGTCGTATCTGAAGTTCCCAAGCCGAAGCCTGACGACGGAGAAGTGCTGGTGAAGATCCGCGCCGCCGGAGTCTGCGGGACGGATCTGCACATCTATGCCGGACACCGTCCCGACATTCTACTACCCAGAGTCATGGGCCATGAGCTGGCCGGGGAAATCGCCGGGCTGGGCGCCCGTGTAAGGGGATTGGAGATCGGTGACCACGTGTCCATCGACCCGGTGCTCGCCTGCGGACGGTGCTACGCCTGCCGCCGCAGCCGCAGGAATCTCTGCACCAGCATCAAGTGCCTCGGCTGTCAGACGGATGGAGGATTTCAGGAGTTCGTCGTGGCCAAGGCGACGGATGTCCACAAGATCAAACCCGATATCTCCTTCGAACACGCCGCCATGTGCGAACCTTTCGCCATCGCCGCCCAGGTCCTGGAGCGCGGCGAGGTCAAGGCCGGAGATAGAGTAGCCATATTCGGCGCCGGCACAATAGGCCTCTGCATCCTGCAGGTATTCAAGCTCACGGGAGCCGAGGTGTTGATCACGGACATCATCGACCGGCGCCTGGAAAAGGCGCGCGAGCTCGGTGCAGATATGGCTGTAAACCCGTCCGGAGAGGACCTTAGCGAGGCGGCGCGTCGCTTCGCCGGCGAGGAGGGTGTGGACGTGGTCGTAGAAGCGGTGGGCGACCCCGCTCTGGCCGAGGCCGCTCTGAGTATCGTTACCCGGGGCGGCCGGATCGTGGTGTTGGGAATGGACAAGCGCCCGACGCAGCTCTCGGAGTTCAACTTCGTGCGTACCGAGTTGGATATCCGGGGCTCCGTACTGAACAACAACAAGTTTCCCCAAGTGGTCGAATGGCTGGAAAAGGGGCAGATCAAACCCGCGGCCATGATCACGGCGAGCTACCCGATAGAGAGGATCGGCGAAGCGTTCGCCGATATCACGAAGAACCCAAAGAATTCGCTCAAAGTGATGATCACTTTCTAGCAATCGAATTAGCAATCGAATATGGAGGAACTATGTCACTCGCGTGTGAAGATTTCGGATTTCAGTCTATTGAAAACAAAGTAATTCTACTGACAGGCGCGAGCAGCGGCATGGGCCGGGCTGCGGCGCTCCTGCTGGGCAAGGGAGGAGCCCGCCTGGCCCTTGCGGCGCGCAGGCAGAAGCGACTGGAGTCGCTGGCCGCGGAGCTTTCCGGCACAGGCGTCGAAGAACCGCTGCTGATCGTGGCCGACGTTCGTCAGGAGCAGGAATGCAGTACCGCGGTCGAGCGCTGCCTGGAGCATTTCGGGCGGATCGATGTCCTGATCAACAATGCCGGAGTCGGCTATCCGTCGGATCTGGAAACGGCTCCGACTGATCAGTACAGATCCATGATGGAGACCAATGTCGACGGGGTAGTCTTCATGACCCGCGCCGTGCTTCCCGTGATGAAACGGCAGAAACGAGGCGATATCATCATGATTTCCAGTCCGGCGGGGATTTCCGCCAATCCGGTGGCACCGCTGTACTGTGCCTCGAAATTCGCCGTCGAGGGCTACACGGAAGGCCTGCGCCTGCAGCTCAATCAGCTGCACGGCAAGGGAATTCATATCCGGGTGGTCGATATTCTCCCAGGAGCAACGAATACCGAATACTGGGGCGATCGCCAGGTTCCACGGGATTCCTTCATGACCGCCGAGGAAATGGCCTCGGTCATTCTGCAGACCGTGGCGACCAAAGCTACGGTCCTGGTGAAGAAGGTGCAGGTAGAGCAATTCCGTTTTTCCGATTAAATCCAAGGCTCCCGTTTTCGGTCGAATGAATGATGGAAGATGAAGGCAAAGTCTATCGCCGCGACGATCTGGCGAGCCTGGCCGTTGATCTTCTGGTCAAGGCCGGTATGGATCCTGATATCGCGGCGGTGGTAGCCGAAGTTCTGGTAGAGGGCGATCTGCTGGGCCACACGACCCATGGCCTGGCCCTGCTTCCGGCTTATCTCCGGGAGCTGGAAGAGGGAACAATGATGGCGCGGGGAGTACCAGAGGTGACCGTCGACAGCGGATCGGCCCTCACCGTTGATGGGCGCTACCTTCCCGGCCCGTGGTTGATTCACTGGGCCATGGATCTGGCTTTCGAAAGGATCGGCCGGCATCCTGTGGTCACGGCCGTTGTCCGCCACAGCCATCACACCGCGGCCCTGGCCGCCTTCGCAAAACGTGCCACGGACAGGGGCTACGTGTTCCTGATGACCTGTTCCGATCCGTCGGTCCGCAGCGTCGCTCCCTTTGGCGGCCTCGAGCCGCTGTACACGCCCAATCCCATCGCCGCGGGATTTCCCACGGACGGAGAGCCCGTGATCATAGATATCAGCACCTCCAGCACGGCCGTCGGGGTCACCAACCGCCGGTATAACGAAGGCCGTCGTCTTCCCAATGCCTGGCTGTTGGACAACAGCGGGGTGCCGAGCGACGATCCGTCTGTGTTGTTCACAGATCCGCCCGGATCGATTCTGCCTCTCGGCGGGATGGATCTCGGGTACAAGGGCTATGCTCTCGGAGTCCTCGTCGAAGCCCTGACCGCGGCTCTGTCCGGCTCCGGCCGGGCGGATGGGATCGAGCGCTGGGGCGCCTCGGTGTTTCTCCAGATCATCGATCCTCAAGGATTCTCGGGAATCAAGGCTTTCACCAGGGAGACCCAGTGGCTGGCTGAGGCCTGCCGGAAAAATCCGATAAGAACGGACGACCCACCCGTCCGCCTGCCGGGCGAGCGAGCCTTGAAGCTGCGGGCCGAACAGCTGGCACACGGCCTGCGGCTCTATCCGTCGATCATGCCGGCCATCGAGCCGTGGGCGCAGAAACTCGGCGTTTCGCTGCCGAGCGGGAAGAACGGGTAAATGAAACAGAAGGATCGGGTGATCGCCGCCCTGAAGCACGAAGAGGCGGATCGCATTCCCACCGGAGAAAACTCCGTGGACGGCAAGCTGGCGCAGGAGATACTCGGGGCCCCGCTGTTGTACAACATGGGCTGGCAGGAGCTGCAGGCCATCTGGAACGGCCGCCGCGACGAGGTGGTCAGGGACACCTGTCGGGTGCACGTGGAGCTGCCGAAAACCCTGGAGTGGGACTACGTTCGGGTTCCCGTGGTGCCGGCCGCCAAGGACTACAGTCCGCCCAAAATGACAGGAGAAAACTCGTGGATCAACGAGCAGGGCTACGAGGTGCATTTCAATCCGGATGCCGGGAATATCATCACGAGAAGCGATTTCCCAGATATGTCGGTCGACGATCTTCCCGATCCGGAAAAGGAGATCATCGTCGACGATTCCGAGCTGGAGGCCATCCGGCATACGGTACGGGAGCTCGGGGACAGTCACTTCGTGATCGCCCGCACGCCCCTGGACGGCACCTATCCCTGGGAGGAGACGGTGGGCATGGAATCATTTCTCATAAAAATGATTACCGACCCCGAGTTTGTGGAAAAGGCGGTAGCTGTCTACGTCAACCGTTCGATCGCCTATATTCGAGCCATGCTGGCCGCCGGAGTAGATGCCATCATGACCACGGATGACTATTCGGACAACCGGGGGCCGATCATGGGTGTAGAGTTTTTCCGCAGGTTCGTGCTGCCCGGCATCGCAAAGCAGTGTGAAGTGATCCACGAGCTGGGCGGCTATTTCATCAAGCACACGGACGGCAATCTCTGGGAAGTGCTGGACGATCTGGTTGAAATCGGGATCGACGGTTGGCATGGTATCCAGCGCAACATCGGTATGGACATGGCCAAGCTCAAAAAGCGCTATGGAGGCAGGCTCTGTCTGTTCGGCGGCGTCAATGCCGAAACCCTGATCGCTGGTACTCCTGAAATCGCGCGCGAGGAAGTGCGCACCGCCATCGCTCGGGCGGGAAAAGGAGGAGGCCTGGTGCTTACCTGCAGCAATGTGGTAGCCGCCGGGGCCAGTCTGGAAATCTACCGGGCCATGCGGCAGGCCATTTCCGACTACGGCACCTATCCGCTGGGGTAATAAAAGCCCGCAGCGCCTGCCGGGCAGACGTTGCGGGCCGAAATTTTATCTAGCCGCTCCGCGTTCGACTACGGCGTGTCGAACATGAAACCGTAGACGTCCTCGCCGACCTTTTCCCTCACTATGCCCACCTTCGAGATCAGCTTCATACCCGTTTTCGGATTCTCCACCAGCAGACGACCGCTGGCCCGCAGGCCGTTCTCGAACTCAACGATCCCGAACAGCAGATAGCGGTAGTTGAATCCTTCCGGCAGGGCGTACAGCCGGGTCCAGCTGAGGAGGGTGCACTTGCCTCCAAGTGGGACTTTTTCCCAGGAGGAGAACAGCACTCCGGCGGGGTCCCGGCGGGCGCCGCAGTCCTTGCAGATCATAGGCACGGGATAGTGAAGCGTGCCGCACTCGGGGCATTTGTAGGCATAGACCTCGGGCTTCGGCGGCCTGTAGTTATCGAAATTTACAATTTTGGTATCGATCATCTTCTACTCCTTCGAACAGATCGTGGTCACCACGTTGTTGCCGAATCCGCCAAAGTTCACGGCCATGCCGTGCTTCGGATCCTTCACCTGCCGCCCCTCTTCCGCTTCTCCCCGCAGCTGCTTGACCAGCTCGTACACCTGGGAGACGCCGGTCGCTCCTAGAGGATGTCCCTTGGCCTTCAGGCCTCCCGAAGTGTTGATCGGAAGCTTGCCGTCGATGCGGGTCACTCCATTGACCACCGCCTCGCGGGCTTTTCCCTTCTTGAAGTAGCCGACCTCCTCGCTGATCGCCAGCTCCAGGATCACGAAGGCGTCGTGAAGTTCGGCGAAAGAGATGTCCTGGGGCTTCAGCCCGGCCATCGCGTAGGCCCGCTCGGCTCCCAGGCGCACCGCCTTCAGATCGAGGGGATCTTGGCGGTGATGAACGCAGTGCGTGTCCGTGGCCGCGCTGATCCCCCGGATCAGGATGGGCGGCTTTCTCTTGAAATGCTTCATCTTCGGCGAGTCCAGGGCACAGAGGACCAGGGAAGCCCCCCCGTCGCTGACAGGACACATATTGTACAGCCTCAAAGGGTCGGCGATCAGGTTGTTGACCACCTTGGCATCAGGGCTGTCGTAAATCCCCTCGAGAGTACAGGTGTAGGGCACGTGAGCGTAGGGATTCTTGACCCCATTGTCGTGATCCTTCACCGCCACCATGGCCAGCTCTTCCTCTGTGAGCCCGTAACGCTCCATGTACAGCCGGGTGAACATGGCTGCGAAGGCGGGCAGGGTCAGCCCGTAGTTGTACTCCGCCTCCGGATGAAGCATCGTGGCTACGAAGTCCGTGGCTTCCCAACCTGTCACGGCGCGCATTACCTCTCCGCCTGTGACCAACACCACATCGGCCATACCGGAGGCTATAGCGGCGTATCCGCACTTCAGGGCGCTGGCCCCGCTGGCAGGCCCGTTCTCAACGGTTTCGGCCATGGCCGGCTCCAGATCGATGCGGCTGACCAGGGAGGAAGCGATCGCGGTCTGATGGTTGAGCATCCCCGCTCCCACGTTGGCCACAAAAACCTGATCGATGATCTTGCGTTCCTTGCGGATACCCGCATCATCGAGGGCGTCCAGCGAGGCGAAGCTCATGATATCTACCAGATCGAACTCACTCAGGTTCCCGAATACAGTGTGTCCGATCCCTAGGATTCCAACTTTTCTCATGATCCGCTCCTGTTCTTCCGGCCGCGCCGGTAGCGCTCCAGCTGCGGGTACTCCGTGGGCACGCGCAGGACGTCCGCCGTGGCCAGCAGCTCCGGCGACACCGGCCGCACACCGGTCACCTTCTCATCCCGGACCCTGTTGTAGATCTCCTTGGTCAGGATGTAGGTTGGTACACCGCCCAGCTCGTGATGTGTCTCCGGGAAGCGGTCGTAGGCGTTTTCCAAGCCGTACTCGATCATCCAGCGCCTGAATCCGATGGGACTTTCAGCCACGATCCACACCTCTTCCTGGTTCAGAACGTCCAGGTGATGCTCCATCTTGGCGGCGAAAAGCTGCGCTCCGACCCGCAGGCCCCGCTTGACCGTCAGGGTGTGCAGGCTCATGCCCACCTTTTCGTCCACGCAGCGGCTGGTCACGATCCCGGCGATCTCCCCGTCGATGGCCCCCACGAAGATAAATTCATTGGCCACGCGGTAGCGGTACCAACCGAGCACCTCGGAGTACATGCGCACAGCTACGATATCGTAGAAATCGTCAGGCACTCCGATCAGGGGCAGGATGGTTTCCAGAACCACTCCTGCTTCCTCGCGCTTGATCTCGCGGACCACCATCTTTTCCCCGCTGGCCAGGGTGATCACCTTGGAGGGATAGGGTTTGAGATCGATCTCCGGCGGTCTAAGTTTTTTCTCCAGTTCGTCAACAATCATTCTCTTGGCTCCTTATTTCTTCCTGGCTTCTTCGTGCAGCCATGGATTCAGCTCTCCGGCCACGTCTCCGAATTTGGTCAACTCGGCTTTCTTCTTCTTGGCCGCAAGCTCCTCGTAGCGATCGTCCTCCACCATGGCCACCAGGCGGCTGATGCACGACTCGCCGTCCACGAACCTCCAGGGGAAACAGCCGACGGTCACCCTCTGGTTGAGCAGCAGGTCGATGTCTCCTCCGGCGCACTCGACGTGGATGATCCCTTTGTCAAACATCTCGAGGTGCATAAGCTGGTATTTGTCAGGGGTAAAATATTCGGCCAGGCTTTTACCAAACTTCTTCTTGAAGAATGCATCCGCCTCTTTTGCCTGGCGGGGCATCCAGTCGCGGATGATCGTGTTCATGGGATGGTCGGCACTGCCGCAGTCCACTCCGATCCAGCGGATCTTCTTTTTCTTGGCCCAATCGGCGAACTCCCGGTCCGGACCCGGGTGCATGACCATGTAGCGAACCTCGTCGGCCGTGGGCTGATCCCAGCCATAGTGGTGGTACCCTGTATGGATGAGCAGAATGTCGCCCTCCTTTACCTCCACCCGCTCTTCCACCTGCTTGGAGGTATACACGTCGTAGTCTTCCGTGCAGTCGGAAAGGTCCACCACTACTCCCTCATGAACCAGGAAATCCATGTCCAGATCGGCAATGTCCTTTCCCGGGGTGTAGAAGTGGATCTCCCCGTCCAAATGAGTTCCTACGTGGTTGGAATGGGTAAGCAGCTGGCCGTTGGCCCCATTGGGGGCGAGCCGTTTGAAGTATTTAATCTGCAGGGGCTCGTATGTCGGCCAGGGTGGTGTGTGTATCCCAAAAGGGATAGTAAGATCGATGAATTTCATCTTCTCCTCCTGATAGATATTTTAGTCTCCGTATTTTTCTACAAATGCCTCTAAAGCATCATGAAAGCATTTTTCCGGCGGCTTCACCAGCCCCGCTCCCACCATGCCGATTCCCGGCTCTTTGTGGGCGATCCCGGTATTGATAGCCGGCAGGATCCCCGTTTCCACGACTTTTATCAGGTCTATAGCTGTAGGGGTCCCCCGGAAATCCAGGGCGGGTATCTGGTAGGTATCGTTTTCCGCAACCGTAATCTCGTACATCGCCTGGGTGAAGTTCAGCGCATCCTTGGGGCTGCCCCCCACGAACTTGACGATGGCCGGAGCCGCCGCCATGGCGAACCCGCCGATGCCCGCCGTCTCGGCGATGACCGAGTCTCCTATGTCCGGAGCCGCGTCCTCGGCCGAGAAACCGGGAAGGTACAGGCCGTCCACCATGGTGGCCGGGGCGCTGAACCAGCGCTCCCCGAGCCCCGAGATGCGGATCCCGAAATCCGTACCGTTTCTGGCCATGGTATAGATCACCGAGCTTCCCTCCACACCGGCCGCCGCATCGGCGGTGCACTTGCAGGCGGGCATGGACAGGTTGAGAAAGAAATGGTCGTTGCCGTGGATGAATGAAAGGACCCGGGAAATCTTTTCACCCGGCTCATCGAGCATCACCAGGTGGGGAGCCAGCTCCCGGATGAAAAGGGATGTGCCGGCCCGGTTGCGGTTGTGCCCCTCGTCCCCCATCTGCAGAGCCTGGGAGATGATGCTCTTCATGTCGATCTCTCCGTGCAGCTTCAGTGCTTGGCGGAGGACGGGAGCCAGATCGCCTGCGATCCACTTCAGCTTCTCGATGACCTCATCGGAGAAGGCGCCGTAGCGCAACACCTTGCCCAATCCCTCGTTCAAAGTACAGAAGGCCCGGTTTCCGTACGTCCTGTTTTCCAAAACCCAAACAGGCATGCTCCAGGTGACAACACCGGCCATCGGCCCGACGGCGGAGTGATGATGGCAGGGCTCGAAGACGATCTCCCCGGACGCGGCTATCTCCTCCGCTTCCTCGCGGTTGCCGGCCAGGCCCTCCAGGATGAGCCCTCCGATCACCGCTCCCCGCATAGGGCCGCACATGCGCTGCCAGCTCACCGGAGGACCGGCGTGAAGGATCATCTTCTTTTCCATACCCGGTACGGCCTCACCGGCCGTGGAAATGTCAACCAGGACCGGTTTGCTGCCGAGCATTCGGGAGGCAGCTTCCCGGTTTGCCTTCTCTATATCCACCTTCATCGCTTTGTTCCTTTCTCTGTTCAACCTCTAACGGCCCAGCTTGCTCAGTAGGGCGGCAAGCTTCTCGTTTCCCCCGGCGGGCGGCCGCCAGTCCATCTGGAGGACCTTCACCTCTTCTTTTTTCAAGTTTTCTGAAAAAACCTCCAGGCCCATATTAATGACAACCAGATCCCGGTCGAACAGCTCGTTGACCTTCTCGACATTCATCACGCTCCAGCCTCCTTCACAATCTCCAGGGCGAGCAGAGCCGCCTGGTAGTTGGAGGGCATGACGATGCAGCCCGCCTCTTCCAGTTTATGTTTCTGTTCCTCGAAATTTTGAAAATCCGCCTCGGTACCTGTCACCGAAGCGACCACCGCCAGGTGCCCCTTCCGCTTCTCGGCGGCGCTTCTCGCCTTGAGGATGCTCTCTACCATCGCTCCGGCCGGATCATGGTGCGAACCGTAGCCCAGGACACAGTCGAGGAGCAATACGGCCACCTCGCCGTCCTCCATCTCTTCTTCTATCCTCTGCACTCTGATCGAAGGATCGATCATAGGATGAGGTCTGTCGCGGGTGAAGACATCGTCTCCCAGGTCGACGATCGAGTGCTCCTTTGAGCGATGGGGGTCCGGCAGAACCAGCTCGGGCCGGGTTTGGTTGTTGGAGTAGACCCTGTCGACCTGCCCTTCGAAGAGAATGAGCGCTTCATCGGCCAGGGTTCCCCCCGTATACAGACCGCGCAGGTATCTCTGGTTCTTGGACATGCCGCCGGTTTCCTTTTCCACCAGCCGGCGCACCTCCTGCTGATCAAGCGAAAACGACTGCGGACTGTAGGGCTTGTCCTCGAGCAGGGCCACGGCCATGCCCGCCGTCTCTTCCAGGTTGGCGGCGTACTGCACCGTCCCGGAGCTTGCGCCGCCTCCCCGCCCGATGAAATGAACGACACAGGGTTTTCCAGTCTGCTCCAGCCTGCCGATCACTTTCTTGGCCACCGTTTCGGCGGGAGGCTTGGAAATGACCACGATCACCTCGGTCCGGGGATCCCGCTCGAGAGCTTCAATCCCCATGAGCATCATAGTGCCCCCGACCTCAGGCCCAAGGTCTCTTCCCCCCGTGCCGATGGCCTGGGAAATCCCCTGGCCCAGTCTGTCGATGCTGCAGCTCACCTCCTGCAGGCCGGTGCCCGAGGCGGCTACCAGGCCGACGCTTCCCCGGCGCAGGACATTGGCGAAGCAAAGGGGTTTCCCGTTGATAACGGCAGTGCCGCAGTCCGGACCCATCATGAGGAGCCCCTTTTCGGCGGCCAGTTTTTTCAGGGCAACCTCTTCCTCCAAACTCACATTGTCGGAGAACAGCATCACATGCAGTCCGCTGCCCAGCGCTTTTCTCGCCTCGCGGGCCGCGTGCCTGCCGGGCACTGAGATGATAAGCAGGTTGGCTTCCGGGACCATCTCCGTCGCGGTGTCCAGGTCGACGGGGCGGTAGGCTCCCTCGGTCTCTCGCTGGCTCTTCTTGCTGGTCAACAGTTCTCGGGCCAGCTCGAAGGCCTCCTGGACGATCTTTTCCTCTTCCGCTTCCACGGCAATGATCAGGTCGTTCGGGGTGGCTGCTTCGAGCTGCGCTGAGGAGAAGCCGATCTCCCCCAGCAGCTGTGTGTTGACCTCGGTGCCCATGGAGACCACCGCCTCCCGCACGCCACGGACCTTCTTTACCTCACTGTTGATCAACATGAGGAACACGGAGTCGTAGTAGGAATCTTTCTCAACCAGGATCTTCTTCACATCCCCTCCTTCTGAGGCCGGCAACGATCAGCCGTGGTGTTCCTTCTTGCCGCTTTTGATTCCAAAGTAGATGCGCTCCGCGGTGAGAGGAAGCCTGAAATAATCGACCCCCAGGGCGTCGTACAGGGCGTTGCCCAGAGCCGAGGGAACAGAGAGCATCGGGTGCTCGGCCACGCCCCGGGCCCCGTACGGACCGTCTGTCTGAGCAGTCTCGACCATGTGCTGGCTCATTTCCAGGGGAATATCCTTGGCTGTAAGGATTTTATAGTCCACGAAGCTGGGATTCAAGAACGTGCCCTGCTCGGAGAAACGAAACTCTTCGCACACGGCGCTTCCCAGGCCCTGGACGACTCCGCCGATAATCTGCCCCCGGACGAAGGCTTCGTTCAGAGTCTTTCCCACATCGAAGGAGGAAGCGATCTTCAGGATCTCGATATCCCCCGTCTCCACATCCACTTCGACCTCTACGGCGTGAGCCCCATAGGTCCAGTTCAGAGCCGGCAGCCCCTGGCCCGTTTCGGAATCCAGATGGGTAAGCCCTTGAGCAATATAGTGCCCCCTCCCGATGATCGGCCCGCCGATGGCATTGCCGTTGGCATACGTGTATCCGTAGGCAAGATCTTTGTATTCTACGTAGCGGTCGCGCTGGTGGCGTACAAAGACGCGTTCCTCTTCGCACTCCAACTCCTCCACCGGGCAGCGCAGCACCATGGAGGCTGTCTCCTTGAGCTGACGCAGGCAGTCCTGCGCAGCCATGATGGTGGCGTTTCCCGACATGAAAGCACCCTTGCTGGCCACTGTCTGCCAGTCGTACGGGGTAAAGGAGGTGTCGCAGTCCCAGGGGACATTGATCTTCTCGACAGGAATCTTGAGCTCCTCGGCGGCAATCTGAGCCATGGTGGTATAGGTACCCTGTCCGTAATCCACCAGAGAAAGCATCAGGTCCACAGTACCGTTCTCATTGAACTTGAGGATCACCCCTGTGGAGGTAAACGTAGGCATGGCCGGGGCTTTATGGAGCGCAGCGATGCCCTTGCCGCGGACCTTGCCGCTTTTCTTCTCCTTCTCCCGATCCTTGTCCGCTTTACAGCCGCTCCAGCCGATCTCTTTGGCCACCACCTCGAGGCATTTATCCACCCGGCCGTGGTGCTCGGTGATCTTCTCCCCGGTGATGGTAACCGAGCCGGGACGCAGGACATTCTTCATCCTGAGCTCCATCGGATCGATCCCTATCTTCCTGGCCACGATGTCCATGTTCCGCTCCACACCCCAGAGCAGCTCGAGGTGGCCGAAGCCGCGATAGGCGGTACCGAAAACCTTGTTCGTATAGACCACGTAGGAATCGATAGTGCAGTTCTGTATCTCGTAGGGTCCGGCCCCCGAGTAGGCCGCAGCCCGGCCGATGTTGACCCCGTAATCCGCATAGGCGCCGGCGTCCCAGTAGTAGCGGACCTGCAGGGCCGTGATCTTGCCCTCCCGGGTAACTCCTGTCTTGAACTCGGAGTACAGACCCTGCCGCGAGGGCATGGTGTTGAACTCCTCCTCCCGCGTCATGGTGAGCTTCACGGGCCGACCCCCCGCCTTTTTTGACAGCACATAGCACAATGGCTCTAGATGGATTCCGGCTTTGCCGCCGAAAGCCCCGCCTACGTAAGGCACCTTGACCCGGATGTTCTGATGGGGAATGCCGAAACAAACGGAGAAGAGATTTCGCACGGTATAGGGAGACTGGGCCGAGGTCCAGATCTCCACCTTCTCGCCGGGCAGAGCCCGGGCGATGCTCACGTGGGTCTCGATAGGCACGTGCTGCACGGGAGGATTGTAGAAACTGGTCTCCACGACCTGGTCCGCTTCCCTGAAGCTGCTTTCCGCGTCGCCTTTACGGATCTTCTGCTGGTGAGGGATGTTGGTTCCGGCCTTCGGAAAGAACACCCCTTTCATGTAGCTGTACTCGCCAAGATCCGGATGCACGCGCGGGGCGTCGTCCTTTAAAGCCTCCTTGGGATCGAGCACCGGCTTCAGGGGTTCCCACTGCACCTTGATCTTCTCGCAGGCCTGTTCGGCGGCCAGCTCGCTGTCCGCCGCCACCGCCGCCACAGGTTCTCCCTGGTAGCGGGCGTAATCTTTTGCCAGGATGTCTTTGTCAATGACGTACAGGCCTACCTTGTAGGAAAGCTCCTTTCCCGTGACAACCGCCCGTACCCCGGGTGACTTTTCCGCCTCTCGAGTGTCTATCGCCTTGATCCTGGCGTAGGCGTAGGGGGATCGTACCGTCTTGGCATAGAGCATTCCCTGCAGTACCAGGTCGTGCGTGAAGATGGCCGAGCCCGTGGCCTTCTCTGTGCCGTCCTTGCGAGTCACTCCTCTGCCGATGTATCTGTACTCTTTACTCGCTCTGCTCGCTTCGCTCGCTTCCTTCATCCTCATTTCCCCCTCTCCGAGCCCTTGCCTGCATTTCCCCGGGCAACCGCCTCGATGGCCTTCACGATGGGCTCGTAGCCTGTGCAGCGGCAAAGATTGCCGGCGATAGCCTCTACGATTTGTTCCCTGGATGGCGTGGGATTTCGCTCCAGCAGATCCTGAGCGCTCATGATCATCCCCGGCGTGCAGAAACCGCACTGGATCGCATTATGCTCGATGAACGCCTTCTGTAATTTCGAAAGGTCTCCATCCCGGAACTCCCCCTCGATCGTCCTGACCTGCGCCCCGTCGGCTTCGGCGGCCAGCACCAGGCAGGAAGCGACCGACTTACCGTTCATGATGACCGTGCAGGCTCCGCACTCCCCGATCCCACAGCCCTCCTTGGTGCCTGTAAGCTGCAGTTTATCGCGCAGAAACTGCAGAAGGGTCATATGGGCGGGAACTGTCTCTCTGTATTCGGCGCCGTTGACCTTTACCTTTATTTCCACACTGTTGTTCTCTTGTTTCATTCCTCAACCTCCGGAGCAGATCCGTCGCACCACTCTCTTCACGAAAACCGCGACCATATCCATGCGGTACTCCTTTGAGCAGCGCACGTCGTCGATCGGAGAAATGGCCAGTCTGGCCAGCTCCGCTACCTTCTCGGACAACCTCTCGGGGTCTTTTGTCTTCTTGTACAGCGTATCTGTATCCTCGAGAAGAACAGGGGTAGCGGCGCAGGCTCCAATGCAGATCCTCAAGATCCCCCTTTGCCGGTTGGCCAGACCGGCTACATTGATCAACGCCAGATCATGCCCTTTGATCCTCTGCTTTTTCTCAAATGCCATCCGCGCTTCCGGTACCGCGGGAATCTCCAGCCGCAGCACAAGCTCGCCCTGTTTGAGGGCGGTTTGCTTCACGCCTGTGAGAAACTCTTCAACCTTGACCTTTCTCTCGCCGCCGGAACCGGCGATCACCACTTCGGCTCCCAACACATAGAGGGGAGGAGCCATGTCCGCAGCAGGGGAGGCGTTGCATATGTTTCCCACCACAGTCGCCCGGTTGCGCAGCTGGTAGGTGGCAATCGAAAGGGCCGCCTCCGAGAGCACGGGCAGATACTTGCGAACCTTGGCGCTCTCGGCGATCCTGTTGAGGGATACGCCTGCTCCTATGCTCGCACCCTTGTCCGGATCGACGCTGAGCTCCTCCATATCTTCGAGACCTTTGATATCGACCAGCATGTCGGGCTGCCTAAGGCCGTTTCGCATTTCCACCAGGATATCGGTTCCTCCTGCCAGAGCCCGGGCCTCGCCCGCCTGCAGGCATTGAAGCGCTTCTTCCAGAGTGCTTGGTTTCGCGTAGGAAAATTGCCTGATCATCCTCTGGAACCTCCTTGTAACAAAATATTTCCCCGGATTCCTATCGATAAGATCCTTTTAGGAGAGTTTGATCCTTACAATTTTAGTTTATTTTAAATCTAACATATCGAACTGTCAAATTGAATTTTAAAAAAGATTTATAAAAAGATTTTATAAAATCCCAAATCTATACTTAAGGTACCACACGAGTCCAACCAGGGCATCGGTCCCCGAGGTTTCCCCATGGGCCGCTGCACGTTCTACAGCCTCCCGCATCTGCCCTGCGCCCCGCGAAGCCGCTATCCCCCGGACCGCTTCCAGCAAATAGTACGGAAAGTGGCCCTGCAGCGACTGCCAGAGCAGCGTTCTTCCTCCGGGGGAAGTCCTTTGCAGCCGCGCCTCGATCCCGGGCTTCTCGATTCCGCACTGCCGGATCCATTTCCCTTCGTCGGCCCCTACCAGAATCCTCTCCCCCAGAAGCGCACCGGCAAGAAAATCGTCTCCCGAGGGCGTGAATCCCGGACCCAAACCGACAAGCTCCGCCAGCGGGCTCAAAACAGGCAGGCTCTTTCTCAGACCCTTTCTTGCAGATATGGAGCGCAGCACCCGTTTGGCTCGAGTAAGGTGGGGGTTTTGGGCAGATTCGGCGGTGAAAATCCCCAATAGACCGCCCTCCTTACCGCGGGCAATCAGAGCTTGCTCCAAGAGCTTTATCCTGTCGGGCGTAACGGCTTCCACTTTTTCGACGCCAAACTCGCCCCGCCACTGTTCCGCCCTGCTCCAATCGATGATCGCCTCCTCTACGGTCAAACACTGTTCCTCAAGATTGGCCGTCGCGCCCTCGGCAAGGCGGTATCCACAGCCGGCGAGGAGGCCGGATTCAGCCGGGAAAAGTGCCGGCACTTGAATGCTCAGGGAGGACATTTTTTCAAGGCTTGCCACCAGGGAAACAAGCAATCCCTCCTCCGTGATGATATTCACAGCCTTTTCGTATAGGGAAGCTACCGTTGCCCGGTGGGATATCTTCGGGACGAAGAAACCTATTCTCTCGGCAGGAAAACGAACGGTTTTCACCTCAGCACCTACTTGCAGGCGCTCCGCAGTATTCATTTTAGATAAGGAATGCCGGAGATGCTGGGGCCGGGATGTACAACAGGCGGACCAGCAAGAACGGTCACAGCAAGCTGAGCGCTTCGCGCTTCAGCATATATTCCGGCATTCCCTCCTGATATTAATAGTAAGAAATGAAAAAAAATCAAGTATTTTTCCAATAAAATTTCAATTTAAATTTAAAATTCGCTTCTAGTGCGCACTTTTTGTCTAGGTTTATGCTATATTTTAACCGCAGCACGAGGTGTAACGATGAGCGCTTCGATCCCTGAGTTCCTACGTGCCCTTGAGTCGAACATGACGGAGGGCAACCCATTATTCAATTATTTCTCCGCCGGCTACTGCCTGCCGGAAGACAGGGAACGGGTCGTACAGCGCTACCGGCGCATTGCCGATCTGTTCGCCGTCCGCTTTGAAGACGCAGACATCATGGTTGCCCGGGCACCGGGCCGTATCAACCTGATAGGCGAGCATACCGATTACAACGGCCTGCCCGTGCTGCCCATGGCCATCAACAGGGACATCGCCTCCGTCTTCTCCCCCCGCTCCGATAAAAAAATTGTACTCACCAACACGGATTCCTCTCTGCCCGAAAGGATCGTTGAAATCGAAGACTCCATTCC
>CAYMGP010000001.1:20659-136380 GCA_964390045.1 uncultured Spirochaetaceae bacterium
GGGAATGAGTTCCTCCTCCGCTCTGGTAGTACTCAGTGCCCTGCTTTTTCTAGCGGCCAACAAAGTGGATGCCTTTGCGTCTGAATCCGGAAGACTCGATTTGGCCGAGCTCCTGGCAAAGGCCGAGCACTACGTGGGTACCCGGGGAGGAGGAATGGACCAGGCGATCTCTCTGCTCGGCCAGCCTGACAGGGCTCTCAAGATCGACTTCTTTCCCCTGCAGGCCAGTCCCACCCCGCTGCCGGCGGGGCACTCCTTCGTCGTTTCCAACAGCCTGGTCCAGGCGGCCAAGACCGAGGCCGCTCTGCAGCAATACAACCGCCGGCCTGTCGAATGCCGTCTGGCCGCCGCTGTATTGAAAAAAACCTTCTCCGATCGATACGAGAGGGAGGCGCCGCTGTTCCTGCTCGGGGATCTCAGAGAGGACAGGCTCGCCATTGTTGAGGAGGAAATCCGGGAGCTCGCGGACAACACCCTGCATCAGGGCAGCTACAGCCTCGCCGAGATCGCCTCGATCCTCGGAAAGACTCCCGAACAAACCGCCCACTTCTACTGTGCGGCCGGCGACGGATCCGTGTACCCGGAGCCCGAAGACGGATTTAAGCTCGAGAGCCGCTACCGCCACATCACCAAGGAGGGACGCAGGGTCGAAGCCTCCGTGCAAGCTCTTGTTTCCGGGGATATCGCGGGCTTCGGAGAGCTGATGAACCGCTCCCACGCAAGCTGCAGGGACCTGTATGAAATCAGCTGCCCGGAGATGGACGAGCTGGTAGAGATTTCACGGCGGGCCGGGGCCATCGGCGCGCGCCTTACAGGGGCGGGTTTCGGCGGCTGCACGATCAGCCTCGTGCCTGACGATGAGGTCGGGGGATTTATCGAGCGCTTGATCGAGGGCTACTACAGGGACTTTCTCAAATTGAGAAAAAGAGATTACAGCTCGATTGTTTTTCCCTGCCGGTCCGTATCCGGCGCCCAGGTGTTGAATATCCAAGCCCCTGCATCTGCGTAGACCTCCTTCCAAGAATCGCCTCTGGCACAAAGTTCGGAAATCGTGTAAAAAGAGAGCTCCGAGAAGAAAAAAATCAAGGAACAGGCGAATGCAACGACTACCCCAGGATCTGCACATCCATACGACCTTCTCGAGCCGCGACGGTGCCGTTGTCCCGGAACAGACAGTACAGCTGGTGGCGGCCGTCGCTCATGCCCGGTCCATGGGGATCAGCGACCATTTTGAGTCCATCGCCGAGGATTTTCCAGCCTATGCGAGAGCAGTGCGTGCCTGCGGCCTGCATGTCGGTACAGAGATAAATGGAGCGGATTGGGTCGAGGAAGCCGCCTCTGCTAAGGCGGAGTACTACCTCTACCACTGCCGCGACCGTGCAGCGGACTACAGGGGAGCCGAACGCCTTCTGAGCACAGGAGTGCCGGTGATCATCGCTCATCCACTGATTCTGGAAACCGATCTCCGACGGGTCCCTCCCGAGTGTCTGATCGAAATCAACAACCGTTATGTATCTCGCAGCAATTGGGCGGACATACTTCCACCCTTCGTCGATCTATTTCGCTTCGTGATCGGCTCTGATGCGCATCAACCCCACTGGCTGAACCAGAATGTCGCCCGCTACGTGGCCGGCGAGCTCGGTATCGAAGAGAAGCTGCTCTTTCCCGAGGGTGCAAAGGCCGTCCGCTCTCTTGCCACCAGAAAATGATAAATGCTTTGAAATTGCGGTGAAAAGAATCTATATTTCTACGTATACGGTCAGCAACTAGCAAAAAGGAGGCTCCATGAAAGCTATCAAACCGATCGTAATACTGGTACTGTCTCTGGCCCTGATGGGCTGTTTTGAATCACTGGTCTTGATCCATGTCAACAAAGACGGCAGCGGAACCATAGAAGAAACCGTGGTCGTCAGCGATTCCTTCATGGAGCTGATGAAGAGTTTCGGCGAGCCGGGATCAGAGGAAGAAGAGCAGCCAGAAGACACCGTCGACGAGGAGCAGCTAGCTCAGAAAGCGGCCGGCATGGGAGAAGGGGTCCGCCTCGTATCGGCCGAGCCGGTTCGCACGGACCGGGGATCGGGGTACAAGGCGATTTACAATTTTTCAAACATCAATGATATTCGGGTCAATCAGAACCCGGGAGAAAACGTCACGGCTCCCTCTATGGGAGAAGAGGAAGAGGCTCCGGTTGAAGAATGGCTGCGCTTTGATTTCAAGCAAGGCGGGACCGCAACCCTCGAGATACTCTATCCACAGGAACCTGTAATCGAGGAGCAGGAGGAATCGGCCGAGGGCGAAGTCGATATGGAGAGCAATCCGGAGATGATGGATATGATGCGCCAGCTCTACCAGGATATGCACATCGGTCTCGCTGTCGAGGTGGACGGAACAATCACAGATACAAACGCCAGCTACGTCGACGGCTCCAAGGTCACCCTGATGGATGTCGACTTCGCGAAAATACTGGAGGATGAAGAGAAGTTCAAAGAGCTTCTCAGTGCCAATCCGAAAACCATCGAAGAAATGAAAGAGGTCATCCAGGACAACCCCGGAATCAGGGTGGAGATCGCAGAGAATATAAGAATCAGCTTCAGATAGACTTAAGTTCCGGGGCCGATCGAACCGGCGCCGGCAACGGAGACCTCGGGCAGACGTACCGTCAGGGGTCCCCTAAAACCAGTGGCGCTCTGCACTTCCTCTGACAGATGCATTCGTGCCTGGATGTCCCGCAAATTCCCGGACACGGATCCTCCGCTTACGGGTATCCTGCCTCCGCCCTCCGAGTAGTAGGCCAGGCGGATCTCGCCGCCGAAATCCCCGGTGAGCGGATCCGTCCTGAAATCTGAAAAATGAACAACCTCGAGGTACGGTTCCTGACGCAGCTCAGCCGCGCTTTTTTTCCCGGGAGCCACGGCGATGTTGCGAATCCCGCCGGTGGGGGCAATATCGAGATAGTGACAGAACCGCTGCTCTCCCCAATATCGTTTTAACTTTCCCTCCTCGATAATCAGCGCAGGCTGCAGGGCCAGTCCGTCGCTGTCAATGGGAGCCGAAAGAACCGAATTTTTCAGGTAGGGCTCGAGGTTCAACCTCAGGGCATCTCCCTTGATATTTTCACCCTGAATACATTCCCCGATTTTCATTGTCGATATTCCCGAGTATACGCTCTCGGCCGAGGATTGCTTGAGATAGTATCCGAAAAAATCGTGGACCGGGTCCCCCGTGATTAAAACGGTACAGCGTTTCAGCTGCGGGGTTTGTCCGGCCTCGGCCCGATCCCGACAGAAGTGAAGCTGCTCAGCCACTTCCGCAGAGAGAGCCTGAGGGTCAAAATCTGAAAAATAAAGCTCTTTGTGCAGCTCCACCTCCCCGATCGGACCTTCGGCCTCTGCGATCAGCTCACAGTATCCCCTGTATGACCTGTACTGCGCTTCAACTCCATTGGAGTTCAGGATCCGTGTGTCTACTCGATTCAGAAAAAGCTCCGCCGAATTGATGCGGGTCTCGGCCCCATCCTCAGCGGCGAACAGCGCCTCGGTCAGGGGACCGAGCCACTGCTCGATCGGCCGGGTCGAGAAACTGCTCTCCGGTATCTGCATTGCCTCAGCTCCCGGCTTTACAAGGGGAAAGTGCGGGTTGCGCACGTAGCGGGCCGCAGCCACGGCCATCCTCACCAGGGTTCTAACATCCTCCAGCGAGGGGGTCGGGTGAATTTGTATTTCCAGGGAACCCCGAAAACGTTGGCCCCCCTCCTCGAAGTCGTGGTATACGGTGACCTCGGTGTGCAGCACATCTTTCGAGCGCTGCATATCCAGATCGTGGCGAATGAAAAACAGCTCCTGGCCCTCGATCCGTCTTTCACTGATCTTCCAGGCGCTGATTCCCTCCTCTTGTTTCAATACCTCTATTATTCGCTCCAGCATCATCCCAACCTCATCACAGTTTTCACGTAGGGACCGCCTGAGGAGTTCTTCACGTACTCCTTGTATCCCTTACCGCACATTCCGCTGCCCGAGAGCTCCACTTTGCCGGCAACCATGCTCACCGCCTTGAGCACGTCGGGCACATATCCTGTCATGATCACAGGAGATACAATCCTGCCCGTCAGCTTCCCGTCCCGGATCTCTCTGGTAAATAAAATCTCGCCCTGAATCCCCCAGTTCTTCGGATCCTCCATGCCGGAGATAAACCTCTCCAGTAGATAACCATGTTTGACCGATGAGATCATTCGATCGAGGTTGTCCCGGCCCGGAGAAAAGAAGGTATTGGTCATGCGGGCGTAAGCCTTGCGCTCGAAGGATTCCCGCCTGCCGTTGCCCGTGGGCGGACTGCCGAGCCGCAGTGCGGAGAGCAGATCCGAAATTCCGGTTCTGAATATGCCGTTTTCTATCACCAGCGTGTCGCCGGCTGCAACCCCCTCGTCGTCAAACCAGTAGGTTCCGCTCTGCTCGGCCGACCGGGCTCCATCGCGAAGACTGACGGCGGCCGAAGCCACCGGTTTGCCGAGATACTCGACCGCCTTGGCCCGCTGCTTGACAAACATGTCCATCTCCACCCCGTGGCCGAAGGACTCATGGGCCAGAAGACCGGCAACTCCGGGCGACAGGATCACCTCGTACTCTCCCGGCTCGATTCTCTCCGCCGAGAGCAGCTCTTCGGCCTCCGAAACTGCTTTCTCGAGCCCCGCTTCCATTTCATCGATCAGCTCGGCACCCTTCAAGCCCGAACTGGTACTCAGCATCCGACGGATTGTGCCGCCCCGGCGAACAATCGGGACCAGGTACCCCTGGCTCCAGATGTAGCTCTGCTCGAGATCCCGTTTTCCGGAAACAAACAGCTTGGCAACCCGTACGTGCTCGAAGCGGATTTCAATCTCCACCAGATGCTCGCTGAGCTCGAAAGCACTGTCCCTCAGCTCCGTCAGCCGCGCAACCGTCTGCTCGGGGGAAACCTGCTCCGGCAGAATTTCAACCTCACCCTGCCAGCGTTCCGAGAAGGGCTGCTCGACGATTTCCGGCAGTGGGGGAAGATCCACAGGCAGCGCTTCCCGCTGGGCCGCGCTTCGCCGGAACTTAGTGCGTATCAGCGCCGCGAGAGCTTCCACATCGCTTTCCCCCGGATCCGTTTCGAGCGGTAGCTCGGCGGCCCGATCATTGAAGGAGTACTCGAAGTAACCCCTGCCGTCGAAGATCCGGACCACGGAGCCCCGCTCGCTCCAGCTGCTCTGCTGAACATCCACGACCTGCTTGCGTACCGAGTAGCGCAGACCGGTACAATCGGTGGAGAGCAGAGAAACGTATTGGAAACTTCCCGCAAGCAGGTCGACAAGGCGCCTGCACGTCTCCCCGTACATACCAAGGTAGTCGGAAAACTGTACTTTCATTGGACCTTTCCTTCAGTCATGGGTACCTCCGGCAGCAATTCGAGTTCCCTCAACGTTTTGAGAGTGTCCTCGAACGATCGAAAGTGGATCGCCTGCATCCCCACGCTTCTCGCACCATGTACATTCACCAGCGTGTCGTCCAAAAACACAACCCTGTCGGCATCCGTTTTCAGCTCCTGCAGACACGCCTGATAAATCGCCGCTTCGGGCTTGATCAAACCGAGGCGGCACGAAAAAATCGCGACGTCGAATCTTTCGATCCAGGTGAATCGCTCTACGAGAGCCTTCATGTGATCCCGGGGCATGTTCGAAAGCAACGCCGTTTTGTACCCCAACCCGCCCAGGTCGAGAGCCCAGGCCAGAACCGACTCATTGATTCGGGTCCGGCAACGTACGTCCTCCCTGATCAGCTCTCTCGCTTGCTGCAAGCTCGGGGTACCGCCTCCCGCTTTTATGACCTGAAACCAGTACTGCATGCCGTCGATCGTTCCGCGATCGTACTCGGGCCGATGTCGCCAGACCTCCCGTTCAAGATCTTCTCTTTCCATACGGGAGAGCTCCTCCAGCCGGTGGATACTCTCGGGCAGAGGCGGATAGGTCAGCACGTTTCCGAAGTCGAAAATCACGGCTTCTATAGCTTTTCCCATGACCCTGGAAATATATTGGAAAGAACCGAGTGATTCAAGGGACCCAAATTTTTGGGACCCAAATTTCAGGTGTACGGTTGCCGAGGCAACAGGGGGCGCTTCACTTCCTTGACGCCCGCGGAGAAAATATAGAATCATGGACAGGGCAAACGCTCTAAAAACAGTCGAGGCAAAAATGAACGAAGCGGAAACGCAGGAGGCCAAACGCCGGGCCAGGGATTTTCTCGAGCAGAAGCGAATGAATCCCGGTCAGGTGAATCTGGATGAGACGGTGGGTCTTTACATCGAGGAGATGCGCCGGGGACTTGCCGGCGAACAGAGCAGCCTGCAGATGCTGCCCACCTTCATCGAAGTCGAAGAGGAGGTTCCGCAGAACAAACAGGTAATCGTCCTCGATGCCGGGGGTACCAACTTTCGGGTGGCTACCATCTGGTTCGATGAGGAGGGAAAACCTCATATCGAGAACTTCCAACTACGCGATATGCCCGGAGTCAAAGGTGAGGTCGGAAAAAAGGAGTTCTTCGAGATCATGGCCGACTATGTCGAGCCTGTGATCGAGCAGGCAGACAACATCGGCTTCTGCTTCTCTTATCCCACAGAGATGCAGCCGAACAAGGACGGCAAGCTGACCTACTTCTCCAAAGAAATTCAAGCCAAGGAGGTTATCGGAGAGGTGGTCGGCGAAGGGCTGCTGCGGGTTCTTCGGGACAGGGGCAGAAAAGAAAAAAAACGCATCGTCATTCTCAACGATACGGTAGCCACGCTGTTGGCCGGCCGCTCGGCGTTCGGGCTGCGAAGCTTCGACAGCTATATCGGTTTCATCCTGGGTACAGGATCCAATGCCAGTTACATAGAAAACAACAGCTGCATCGGCAAGCTGAAAGACCTCGATCCCCGGCGCCAGCAGGTGATCAACATCGAGTCGGGCAATTTCTCGAAGGCGCCGCGGGGGGAGGTAGACAGGCTCTTCGACTCAACCACGAGCAATCCGGGGCGCTACACCTTCGAGAAGATGTACTCGGGAGCCTACTTCGGCCCCCTCTTTCTGCACGTCTTGAAGCAGGCGGCCGAGGACGGTCTTTTCTCGGGCGCGACTGTCCAGGGGATCGCCGGGGTGCAGAGCCTCAGCACAAGAGACATCGGTACCGTTCTCACCAGGCCGTTGAGCTCAGATAATCCTTTGAGTTTCTTTTTCCAAGGCAAGCGGCGCAGCGACGCTTTCGTTCTGTTCTATCTGATCGATGATCTGCTCGACCGCTCCGCCAGGCTGGCGGCCTCGGCCCTTTCTGCGATCGTTCTTCAGTCCCAAAGGGGCGGCGATCCTTACAGGCCGGTTTGCATAAACGCCGACGGCTCCGTGTTCTACGGCTTGAAGTTCCTGAGAGAAAGGATTGTCATCGCCATGCAGCGCTATCTCAGCGAGAGAAAACGGCGTTTCTTTGAGATCATCAAAGTAGAAAATGCACCGCTGATCGGGGCAGCCATTGCCGGTCTTACAAACTAGGATAGAGTTTCGCGAAGCATCAGCAAAGCTCTCGAGAACGAGGTTGAAAGACTAGCCCTGGAGAGGTGCCGAGTAACTATTTCTTGGGCCTTACCTTCTCTATGATCTTGAGCGTCTTTTTCACATTGTCACGAATGGCATCGAAGTCGCCCGCTGCGACCCATTCTTTTCGGATCAGCTTGCTCCCTATTCCCACACAGGCCACCCCGGCTTCGAACCAGGCCTTGAGAGACTCCTCTGTACAGTCCACTCCTCCGGTGGGCATCATCCTGGTCCAAGGACAGGGCCCGAGGACGGCTTTTACAAAAGCAGGTCCACCGACCTGACCGCCTGGAAAAACCTTTACGATCTCGCAGCCCAGCTCCTCGGCCTCAGAAATTTCCGAGGCGCTCCCGCAGCCAGGCGAGTAGGCGATCTTTCGTCGGTTGCAGATCTTGGCCACCTCGGGATTGAGCAGCGAACCAACCACGAAGTTTGCCCCCCTGGCGATGTACATGGCCGCCGAGTAAGGATCGAGAACGGATCCCACTCCAAGAATGAGCTCGGGAAACGCCTTGCGGACGTACAGCTCCAGCTCCGAAAAAACCTCCACGGCATGATCGCCCCGGTTGGTGAACTCGAAGATGCGAAGGCCTCCGTCGAAGCAGGCCTGCAATACCTTTTTCGATACCTCCAGATCGGGATTGTAGAACACCGGGACAAGCCCGCTATCCACCATCGAGCCGAGGACCTTCATTCGCGTAAAGCGTGACATTTTACTATCCTCCGTTGACAATATCTTTTCTGCATTAAATTCGCACCTTGAGTAAAGCCTCTGCAGCCTTCCCTGTCAAGAAGCGGGCCGGGATGCACACTGGGACGCTTCGGCAAGGTACCTAAAAAAAACAGGCTGTACTACAATAAAAAGGACTCCGCTTGCGTCTCTTAGCAATGAAATGGAGGCAGTACTAATGGGGCGCCTCGAAGGGGCGTACAGAAAAGAACGCAAAGCTCTGCTGGGTTTCATACGCTCACGCACCCGCACAGCTGAAGAGGCGGAGGATCTGCTTCAGGACGTGTTCTTCCAGGCTCTGCGCAACGTAAATGCCACAGAGCCCATCGAAAACATCCTGAGCTGGCTGTATACGATTGCCAGAAACAGGATCATCGATCTGTATCGCCGCCGGCGGGACACCGTCTCCCTGCAGACAGAGGTGGAAGAGACAACCCTGGAAGCGCTGCTTGAGGACAGCGGAATCGATATCGAAAGGCAGTTCGTCCGCAGCGCCGTGATGGACGCCCTGATCGAAGCCCTGGACGAGCTTCCCCAAGAACAGAGGGATGCGTTTGTTCAGCAGGCCATTGAGGGTAACACTTTTCGGGAAATCTCGGAGAGAACAGGCGTGCCCCTCAATACGCTGATCGCCCGCAAGCGCTACGCTGTCCAGTTTTTACGAAAACGCCTTCATGAGCTCAAGGAGATAATCAACGAGTTGGCCTGATTACAGGGGCCGAAGAACCACCGCCCGTTTTCGAGGGCGAACATTTCAAGCAAGCCGGGGTCAGACCCCGGAGGAGGTAAGGAATGACAACATTCATGAGACAGCCTCTGAAGAGGATCGGTGTAATTATAGGAGGAATTGTACTGGCAGCCGCCCTGGCTTTCATTTTCGGCCTGCTGGTGATGCTGCTTTGGAACTGGATCATGCCCGAAGTCTTCGGATTGAAGCCTTTGACCTACTGGCAGAGCTGGGCAATTGTTCTCCTGGCACACCTGCTGTTCAAGGCGGGAGGCCATAGGGACGTCGGACACCCCAGATCCCGTGATGAAGCGTGGAAGGACAGGTTTCGGGAGCGCTTCAAAAGACGCTTCTGGGACGAGGGTCCGGAAAAAGGCGCTGCGCCGGAAGCTCCACCGGAAGAAGCACCGCAGACACCACCGAATACCCCGGATCAGCAGTAAAGATTGGCATCGCAATCTCAGGACCGCTTATCGTCCAAGCCACTGCAAATCAGATAAGCCCACAACCGTTCGGCCCGCCTTTGGAAAAGGCGGGCCGAGCTCTTTTCGAAAGTAAGATTGAAACCTCCAGTAAAGATAACAATACAAGCTGCCTTGACAGTATATTCGGATACCTGTTACTATAAATTTGTCTGCTAAGCAGTAAACTTAAATTTTCCGGCTCGCACGCGGGACGAAATTATTATCGATGAAAAGGACTATAACTTTTCCCTATAAAAAATACGAATCAGCAAGCATTCCGGAACAAAACCTCTTCGCCGTACTCCAACCAAAGCAGGGATCGGCGAGCGCTGAAGACGAGCTCGAAACGATCCGTTCGGGACTGAAAAATCCGATAGGAACTCTTCCTCTGCGCCGGCTGGCTCAGTCTAAGAAAAGCGTTCTAATCCTTGTAGATGATTATACCCGCACCACCCCGACACATCTGATTCTTCCGGAAGTGATCGCAGAGATCGAAGCAGCCGGAGTCGCCAAACAGCGAATCAGGCTTCTAATCGCTTCCGGAACACACCGTGCCATGACTCGGAAGGAAAAGATCGATAAGTTCGGCCGGGGGATCGTCTCGAAGTTCCGCCTGTTGGATCATCACTGGGAGCAAGAGGAGCAGCTCGTGCACCTGCCTGCTACACCAGGCGGTACCGAAGTGTTCGTCAACAAGCATCTTCTCGAGGCTGATTTCGTGATCGGTATAGGACATATTGTCCCCCACCGGGTGGCTGGTTTCTCAGGAGGTGCCAAGATCGTTCAACCCGGAGTTTGCGGAGCGACAACAACGGGCAGAACCCATTGGATGAGTGCCCTCTGTGAAGGCAGTACGATCATGGGAACCATCGACAATCCCGTACGACGAGAAATCAACTCGGTGGGAAAACAGGCGGGCCTGAAATTCATCGTCAACACGGTGCATGACGGCAGGGGAAAGGTGCGGCGCTGTGTCTGCGGCGATCCCATCGAAGCCTTCAGCGCAGGCTGTGCCACAGCATCGGAGGTCTACGGCGCAGCGCTCCAAGAGCAGGCAGACATCGTGCTGGCCGACGCTTTTCCCGCAGATGCAGAGCTCTGGCAGGCTGCCAAAGGGATCTTTTCCGCCGATCTTGCCTTGTCTCCCGGCGGCGTATTGATACTGGTTTCTCCCTGCCCGGAAGGGGTTTCTGTAGAACACCCGGCGATTGTAGATATCGGCTACAAGCCCTTCGCAGAGGTGGAAGCGATGGTTCGGGAAGGAGCGATTCGCGACCTGACGCTCGCCGCTCATCTGGCACACGTGGGCCGAGTCATTTGCGACAAAGGACAGGGGATCCTCGTAAGCAAGGGGATCGATCGCAGTACCGCCGCACGGTTGGGTTTTCGGTGGACATCCACCCCTCAGGAGGCCCTCGATCTGGCCTTCGCCATGAAGGGAAAACAGGCCCGGGTAGTGGTTCTCAAAAACGGAGGAGAGACCATGCCCGTATTGAGACCATGAGCAACTTTTCAGTCGATCACATCATCGGGATTGATATCGGTACCACCCGGGCAAAGGCCCTCCGCTATGAGCTGGGCAGAGGGATCGTGGGCTGGGCAACCGAGCAATATCCAACCCACTACCCGCGGCCCGGCTTCATCGAGCAGGATCCGGACACGATACTTCAGGCTGTGATCAGGGTATTAAAAGCTGTGGTTGACAGCAGCGACAACCCTCCTCAAACGATACGAGCCGTGGTGCTCGGCGGCGTCTGGCAAAGTCTCATTCCGGTAGACAGGAAGGGAGAGGCGCTCGCTCCCGCTTCGACCTGGGCCGACTCAAGGGCGGGGCGGCAAAACGAGCACTTGAAAGAGAAGTTTTCAGGGCAGCGGATCAAGCGAAGAACGGGATGCGCCCTGCACCCTATGTATTTTCCGGCCCGACTGCTCTGGTACAGAGAGGAAGCTCCGGAGATTTACAAAAAGACGTACAAATTCATCTCCGTGAAGGAGTACATCCTTTACCATTTATTCGGCCAGTTCCTCGTCGACAAGTCGATCGCCTCCGGAACCGGCGTCTGGCGCATGTCGGCCATGGACTGGGACAAAGAGTTACTGGAGGAGCTGGAGATTCCAGTTGACAGGTTCTCCCGTATTGTCGAGCCCACCGAAGTCATCGGCGATCTCAGCAGGGAGGCTTCCCGGCAAACGGGCCTCCTTCAGGGCACTCCGGCTGTCGCGGGGGCGGCGGACGGAGCCCTCTCTCACCTCGGAAGCGTCGGCCTATCCGACCAGAAAATGAGCATGACCGTGGGAACCGGCGCAGCCCTGAGGAAGCGTCTCAGCCAACCCGCCATCTCCGAAGGCAGCCAGGCCTGGTGCTACTATCTCACCGAAGGCAACTGGCTGCTCGGCGGGATCGTTCAAGATGCAGGAAACGTGCTTACCTGGTTCTCCGAAAACCTCAGATGTCCCTGCGAGAACGATGAACGTGTATACCAAGAGATGAACGAGCTGGCCGCAGAAGTAGGACCCGGCGCCGAAGGCCTGCTCTTTCTCCCTCTCCTGGGGGGCGAACGCTGTCCGCTGGATAATCCCCAAGCCAGAGGAGCCTTGTACGGTCTTACTTTCAGCCACAAACAAAAGCACATCATTCGGGCCTTGATGGAGGGGCTTTGCTTCAGACTGCTCACGGTATACGAGATGCTTGCCGGCAGCTCCAATCCCGACCTGGTGGTGACCGGTGGGTTGCTCAGATCTCCAGCGTGGTTGAAGATCGCGGCGGATTTTTTCGGTAGAAAGCTGTGGAAACCGGACATCGAGGAAACCTCGGCCTGGGGCGGGCTGCTGGTGGGCCTCAGATCCCTCGGTGTCATCGACTCGGTTGACAGGATCAACGATTGGGTCAAACTGAAGGGGTATCAGGACCCGGACCCCCAAGCTCATGCGTTGTACCGGGAAGTACGCAAAGCGTACGGGGAGCTGTACCGGAGATTGTTCTGCGATGCTGCGAAAAACAGCAAACCTGATAACTGAATCGGGGGAAAAGATATGGAATCGCTCTCTAAGATAAAACTCTCAGATATGGTGGCCAAAGCGTTAGTCAACTTCATAATGGAGAACAATCTCCGCGCGGGTGACAAGCTGCCCACAGAAAAGAAGATTTCCGAACGCCTCGGAATCGGCAGAACGAGTGTGCGCGAAGGCATCAGGCGGCTGGATGCGGTCGGGCTGCTCGAAAGTCATCAGGGAGACGGCATCTACCTGCGCGACGTGACGATCGATTCCCTTTTTCAGCTGCAGACGAAGGCTCCTTTGAATCATTTCCTCGTCCTGAGCGAACAGGAAATCATCGATCTCTTGTCGGTGCGCCTTATTATTGAATCGGCAGCCTGCCGACTGGCAATTCAAAGAATTACAGACGAGGAAATCGCCAACCTGAGACGTCTCTGCAAGAACATGGAAGATACCCTCCGGCAACCTGAGATGTACATGGAACATGACTTGGAGTTTCACAGGCAGCTTATCAATGCCAGCGGGAATATAATCCTGCCCAAGATCTTTACGCTCATCCGCGACCTCTATTCGAAACAGTTTTCAATATCCGCCCATCCAAAAGCTCTCGAGGACGCTTTGAGATTTCACCGCGAGATCCTGTCGGGAATCGAACAACGAGACGAGAAAAAAACGCTGCTGCATCTCGAAGCGCACCTCAAGGAGGTCAAACGTCTGGTGCACAGCAAGCTCCGCGAAGAGCCGCAGTGAGGAGACGAATATGGGTGAGAAATTAGAAAGCCTGCCGCGTTTCACACGGGCGCTGATGAAGAGCCATTTGCTGGCCTGCGGTTTTACCTACGAAGACACGAGCAGGCCGATCATCGCCATCGCCAACTCCTGGAACGAGTTCAACCACGGGCACCTGCTGCAGCGTGATCTGGCTGAAAAGGTAAAGCAGGGGATCCGTTCGCGGGGGGGAATGCCTCTCGAGTTCAATACCATCGCGCCCTGTGATGCTCTGGCTCAAGGCTATATAGGGATGAATTATATCCTGCCGAGCCGGGAGATCATTGCCGACTCTGTAGAAGCAATGATTCGCTCGCAAAACATCGTCGACGGCATGGTGCTGATCTCCTCCTGCGACAAAATAACCCCGGGAATGCTCATGGCGGCGCTGCGCCTCGATATTCCCTGCATCCATATCTGCAGCGGCACCTGCGTACCGGCGATATCCTTTGCCGAGTCGAAGCGGATTCGTAAGGATTTCCTGGCCGGCGATATCGACGAACAGGAGATGGCTGAACGCAATGCACTTCTGTATCCCCAACCCGGGATCTGCCCTTACATGGGCACGGCCAATACGATGGATATCTTCGCCGAAGCACTGGGGCTCGCTCTGCCCGGATCCGCCCTGATTCCCGCCGGAACAGGGGAGAGATACCGCTCGGCAGAACAAACAGGTGAAGCGGTAATGAAGCTGGTAGCCGCCGGGACCCGGCCGTCGAAAATCATAAGCCGTGGTTCTGTGGATAATGCTTTGAAGGTGTTGGCGGCACTGTCTGGATCTCTGAATCACCTGCTTCATGTTCCAGCCATAGCCCGCGAGCTGGGTATGAAGATCGACTTCGACTATATAGGCAGGATCAACGAGCAAACCCCGCTGCTCTGCGCCGTCAATCCCAACGGCGTGCACTCCACGGCCGATCTGCACAGGGCCGGCGGCATTCCCGCAGTCATGAAGGAACTGCATACCCTGCTCGACTTGAACACAGTCAATGTAGAGGGTAGGACTCTGAAGCGGATAATCAGCGAGGCCGGGGTCCTGAACCGGGAAGTCATTCATCCCTTCAGCGAACCTCTCGCTCCCGAGGGGGGCATCGTCATACTGAAGGGCAACATCGCCCGCGAGGGAGCGGCGGTACGTCTATCCACGATTCCCGAATCCATGATGCGATTCGCCGGTCCGGCTCAGGTTTTCGACGGCGAGGATCAAGCCACGGAAGCCATCGAGCAAGGCCGGGTCGAGGAAGGAAGCGTCGTCATCATTCGCTATGAGGGACCGAAGGGCGGCCCGGGAATGCGGGAAATGCATCGGGTTGCCGGGGCCCTGCGTACGATAGGCGAACGCTTTGCCGTGATCACCGACGGGCGCTTTTCAGGTGCCACCGGCGGTCTTTCCATCGGGTACTTGAGCCCCGAAGCAGCCAGTGACGGGGAGCTCGCTATTGTGGCTGGCGGTGATCGGATCGAAATCGATGTTAAAAAACGAACACTCAACGTCTGTTTGAGCGATGAAGAGATAAAAAGCAGAATGGAAAAGCATCGCTCGCCGAAAGGGCCTGGTGAAACAAGACTGCTCAGGAACTATGCCGGCAGAGTGAGCTCTACCTTCTCGGGAGCAATAAGCACATAAGCTTTTCTTGAAAAAGCATAAACAACAACCCAAGCGGAGGATACTAAAATGAAAGCAAGAGAGTATAAAGGAATTATTCCTCCCATCCTGTCGTCATTCACCAGGGATGGGGAGATCTATGAAAAGGGCATGAGGGAGATCATCAAGTTCACGCTGCCGCACGTCAACGGATACTATCCGATCGGCACATACGGCTGCGGACCGTTGATGTCTCAAGACGAACGAAAGAAGGCACTCGAGATCATCCTCGATGAGGTGGCGGGGAAAGTACCTGTGGTTGCCCACGTGGGTGCAGCGGGCACGAGACCGATGGTCGATCTGGCCAAGCATGCCAAGGCGGCCGGCGCACAGGGAGTCGGGGCGATTTCTCCCTTCTATGCCCCCCACCTGCCGGAAGAGAATCTCTACAGACACTTCGCCAGTTTGCTCGACGCGGTCAACGAAGAGGAGTTTCCTGTCTATGTGTACAACAACAGTCATTATTCACAGAACGTGATCACCCCCAAGCTGTTGAAACGATTGGCCGATCACGGCCTGCGGGGCTGCAAGGACAGCTCTTTCGATTTGGTGAACTTCTTCTTTTTCCAGGACGCCGTGGCTGAGTATCCCGACTTCAATGTCATCGTGGGCACCGAAGCGATATTCATGGGTGCTTTTGAGGCCGGCGCGATCGGAATGGTGTGCGGCATGGGCAACATCTTTCCCGAATTGATGCAAAAAATGTATCAGGCCTTTATTTCCGGCGACAAGGATTCTGCCATGAAAATCCAGCGCCTGACGTTGAAATTGCGCGCCATCACAAAAGCCGGGCCCACCGTACCGATCATGCATGAGATCCTGAGAATGAGAGGCGTGGATGCGGGCTACCCGCGCAGTCCGTTCATCGAAATTGACCAGGCTACGAAAAACAAAGTGAAGCAGGGCTTGCAGGATCTCGATCTGCTGTAGGACAGTCAGGCGTTCTTGGGAAACTCTTTCTGCCAAACATCGAGCTTTTCGGGTGGGATACCGCAGAAATCGCTGTCTCCCACCCAGCCGCCGTCGCAGGAGACGGTTGTACCTGTAACATAACTCGACAGATCCGAAGCGAGGAACAGAGCCACGGCGGCGATCTCTTCAGGCTCGGCCATGCGACCGAGAGGAGTTCGATAGCAAAGAGCCGCTTCGAGGGAGGGTTTGTCTTTTATCACCCGAAAGGTAGGCTTGGTGAGCGTGACCCCGGGGGCGATCGCATTGACCCGAATCCCGTGGGCCGCCCATTCGGAGGCAAGGCACTCTGTCATCATCTTTACACTCGCTTTGGCCGCGCAGTAACAGGAGTTGTCCGCGCATCCCACGATGCCCATTTTCGAACTCACGTTTATGATGCTGCCTCCTGTGGCCGCTTTCATTCGCGAGGCAGCCTCTCGACAGCCCAAGAAACAGCTTGTCACATTGATCCTGAAGAGCCGCTCCCACTCCTCTGCGCTCAGCTGAAAAGCCGGGGTGACCAGGTGCAGGCCGACATTGTTTACCCAGATATCAATTCCGCCCAGCTCGCTCTGCGCCGCCTCGGCAAGGGTTCCCGCTTGCGCCTCAACGGTCATGTCCGCGGCCATAACCTTGGGCTCGACTCCCGCCGCATCGGTGATCTGCTTGACGGTTTCCTCGAGCTCCCGACGGGCTTCCTCATCTTGCCTGCGGCCGCTGTGGTTTACCACTACTCTCGCGCCGGCCCGGGCGAATGTCACGGCGATGGCCCGCCCGATTCCGCGGGTTGAACCCGTCACCACTGCATTTTTTCCCGCAAGTAGTTTCATCTCTTTCTTCCTGTCCTGCGCTCCACCGAAGCGGAGGGCTAATGTCTGGCCTGCGCCTGTATCAGCTACACGGAATAGAGGGGCCGGCCTTTGCTCAGCATTTCATAAACATTGCGGGCCGTTTTACTTTTCAGGTCGGCAATCGATTCCTCGGAGTACCATCCCGTATGCCGCGTCACGAAGACCCGCTCTGGATACTTCATCACTACGGAGTTTTCATACTCCCCATCGGGACAATCCAGCACGTCGAGGCCCGCCATGGCTACCTTTCCGCTTTCCAGGGCCCGGCTCAGGGCCCGTTCATCGACCAGACCTCCCCTCGACGTGTTGATCAGGATCACACCGTCTTTCATCTGTCTGAATTTCTCCTCATTGAGCAGGTGATGCGTCTGCTCGGTGTGCGGGGCATGAACGGAAACCACATCGGAGCGTTTCAGGAGCTCCTCGAGCTGTAAAAACTCGATCCACGGATAACGGGACCGGTCGCTGAAAAACGGATCGTAGGCCAGCAGCTGCACCCCGAAGGAGCGCAGCTTCTCCGCCACCCGCTTGGCAATATTGCCGAAGGCGATAAGCCCGACGCTCAGGCCGGCAAAGCGATAGAGCGGGCGAATACCTTCGTAGGACCACCGGCCTTGGTGCAGCAGGTTGTTCGCCAGCGTTACTTTGCGCAGACAGTTGAACATATGGGCTATGGCAGTATCGGACACCTCCTCTATGCAGTAGTCGGGAACATTGGCCACCGCGATGCCTTTTTCCTTGGCGGCCTTGACATCGATGGTATCCACACCGATTGCGTAGCGGCTGATGATGCGGCAGCGCTGCAGACCTGCGATGACCTTTCTTGAGATTTTTGCGAACTGCACGATCATGGCGTCGGCGTCAACGCCGTGCTCCAGGACCGCCTCTTCGCTCTTCACCCCTCCTTCTACTATCTGTGTGCAGTCTACGATCTCTACATCGCCCAGCGCGTTCAGGATTTCCCGTTCCCTATCGATGTTCGGATAGTAGTAATCTGTAAACACGATTTTGTATTCGGCCAAACCGATACTCCTCTCTAGGCCAGCAGGCCAGCCCGCCTGGCCAGCTCGAGGGCTCCGCTGATGCTGAGATTGTCGACCTGCTCGTCGTCGCTGATCTTGAGAATCTCACCGCTGAAGCCGCGTTTCTCCCTGAACAGCCGTTCATAAATCGAGCATCTACGGTCATTTCCTATCAATACAAAATCTGTCTTCAACGGAAAGCCGAGCGTCTCGAACTGATCGAGAGATCTCAGGTCTTCGGAGGCGATGGCGCCTTCTACAAAGAGCTTTCTTTCGTACCAGTGGGTATCGAGCAGGGTGTCGAGGAAGCGCGGCATCAGCATGGAGCGTAAGAAACCGGATCCCATTACCCAGTCATACGATGCATCGAGCACCTCCGGATCTAGATAGCCGCTGTCGTCGAAATCATCGCCGGGCTGGATCGACTTTCCAATAGAAGTCTGCTTGACGAGCGCTTCGTAAACCTGGCCCGACAGGGTGGTGACGCTCCCCAGAACCTTGCCCGCCCTATCCAGAGCTACAAACTTCGTGTGGGAAGAGAGCACCACCACGGTCAGGGGCAGTTTTGGCGAATGGCTGGCCAGCAAACCGGCCACCTGGACTTCCTCACCCCGCATGAAGTCCAACCTGCCGACATCCGGTATCCGGGCGCTCTCGGGATCGTAGCGGTTTTTGATCCCCCTGATGAAATAGATCGGGATGTCAACGGGGAAAACAGCCGGGTCCCTCACCTCGACCAGATTGGCGGCCAACTCCTCCAACCCGGCCGGCGCCCAAAGATGGGGTATCTCCATAAGGCCGATCTCCGATGTGATCATGCCTGAGGAAATGACGAAGCGAACATCGATTAGCTGCAAAGCGGCCTTCTGCAAAGCGGAGTAAAACGTCTCTTTCAACCCCTGTTTCAAGGTTTCATTGCTGCCGCTGATGGCCGTGTCACGCACCCCCACCTTTCTGGCAGCTTTGGCGACAGTTTCTCCCTTCTCGTTTACGATGTAGACCCGGGAGTTGGTTGTTCCGCAGTCGATGGTAGCCAGGTACATCACAGCACGTGCAATTCTTCCAGCGCCCGTTTGATCTGGTCTTTTTCCTGCTTGCCAGCGGGAACGAAAGGAGATCGCGGGAAGGCCGAGATCACGCCGCGAATCTCGAGCATGGCGTAGACGGCCAGTTGGGTCGAACGGGCCAGATACATGACATCCCGCATCCTGTTGACCTTGAACTGTGTTTTTCTACAGGCTTCGAGATCCCCATCCATCCCCTCTTTCCACATCTGTCCGCAGATCTCGGGGAAAGCGTTTCCCAGTCCGGGGATGTACGCTTCACCGCCCAGGGCCCGGGCTGACAGCCACATCGATTCGGTGCCAAGGACGATATCCATGCCCTCGGCTGCCAGCTCCCGCATGTAGGTGGCGAAGGTCAGAATATCGAAGGTGGCGTCTTTGACGCCGTGGAGTCCCTTTTCACGCAGCTTCCTGATTGTCTGCAGCGCTATCGGATACCCGGAGAACTTCGGATTGTGATAGAGATATACAGGGTAGCCCTTGGGCACCGCCTCGAGCATGGCTCCGTAGAAAGCGAGCAGGGAATCCGCGTTGTGATGAAAGTAATACGGTCCCACAGCGGCTACGCCTTCACAGCCGATCGACTCGGCATGCCGGCACAACTCCACCGTATCCCGGGTATTTGTCGTACCCGCATGGGCGATGATCGGGATCTTTCCGTTTACAACCTTTACCGCCACTTCCGCCACCTGCTTGCGCTCCTGTACGTTCATCAAAGGACCGCTGCCGTAGGAACCGCAGATGTACAGGCCGTTTACCCGACCTTTCAAAAAATCGAGGAGTTTTTCCAAGTTGTGGATGTCTACATTACCCTCTTCATCGAAGGGGGTAATCATCGGTGGTACAACTCCTTTGAGCTTAAACATGTAGTTTTCCTATCTTCAAGTTTTTCTTCCTTTCTTGCTGAAATAGATGCTGATCATGATAAGAATGATGACCCCGTTAGCGATGCGCCGGCCCGCCTCGGGCATCTTCATTACCGTGAGTATGCTCTCGAGCAGGACCAGGATCACTGCACCGGCGATCGTGCCGAGGTAGCCTCCCTTGCCTCCTGTCAGGGCGGTGCCCCCGATCACCACGGCTGTGATCGACCAGAGGGTGTACTCATTGCCGATGCCAAGGAACGCTGTGTGGGTGTATCCGGCCATCAGAGCGCCCGTCAACGCAGCGGTAGCTCCACTGATTGTATAAGCGAGGGTTTTTACACCCTTGACCCTTATACCTGACATGAAGGCCGCCCTCTCATTGGCTCCGACGTAGTACAGCTTCCTGCCGAAAACGCTGGACCTGAGAAAGATAATTACAAATATCCCCAGTACGAGCCAGATGAGCACCACGATAGGGATACCGAAAAGAACGGTTCCCACGGAGATGTAGCGCAGGATTGGGGAGGCGAGTCCCTTCGGAGCTCCCTGGCTGAATATGAGGGTCAAGCCCGTGACGAGCGATCCCACGGCAAGGGTCATGACGAGGGGCGAAATCTTCAGATGGGTCACGCCCAAACCGCTGAGGGTCCCGAAGAGCGCGCCTAAGGCCACGATAACCACCAGGACCCAAAACGTGTTCTCATTGAGACCGTTCATGAACATACAGGTGAATACATTTCCTGCAGTAATCAGCGGTCCGACGGACAAGTCGATTCCCGCCGCTAAAATGACGACGGTCTGGCCGATGGAAACGATGCCCAGAAACGAGGCTGTCCGCAGTACCGCGCCGACATGGTCGAAAGCCAAGAACCCGCTGGAAACGATCTCGCCGAATACAAACAAAGCGATGATCAAACCAAAGAGCAACGCAATGATCTTATCTCCCAGAATTATGCCTACGCGATCCCAAATGCCCGTGCTGTTTCTCGTTTTCATCATGCCTTTCCCCGTCCTGCACGAAGCTTGTTTGGCAACAGATAACGCCGCAGTACCTCCCTGACATCCAACCCTCCGCTGCTAGAGGTAATCGCCAGAGCGATGATCAGCACCAGTCCTTTGGCCACGTACTGATAGAAGGTGGATATGGCGAGCAGATTCAAGATATTGTTGAGAAGGTGAAAGATATAGGCGCCGCCGATGATGCCTACAACACCACCGCGGCCGCCGATCAGGCTGGTACCTGCTATTACAGATACCGCGATCGAGTTCAGAATGTACGGATCGCCAACAAGGGGATCTCCCGAATACATCCAGGCGGAAAGGAACATCCCGGCAAAGGCACCCAACAGGCCACTGCAGCTGTAGACCCATATCTTCACCTTCTGTCCGGGAATGCCCGATTCGTAGGCGATCTCCTCGTTTCCCCCTATAGCGTAGATCGAACGTCCGAAGGCGCTGCGCTTCAATAGAAGATGAAAAACGACCACGAATCCCAAAAAGATAATGAGAGGCGCCGGCACAACTTTGAAGAGGTTTCCCGTCACCCCGAGAGCCACACCGAGCGAGACGCTTCCCCCCGGCACGGGAAGGATAAACAGGCTGAGTCCCTTCCAGATGGCGCCCGTGGCCAGAGTCACGATAAGAGGGGGGAAACCTCCCTTGGCGATTATGAATCCATTGGCCAGACCCAGAGCCAGACCGGCCGCCGGCGGTATCAGCAGCCAGAGGAAGATGTTCGGGACCTTATCCACCCACGGCAGGCTGACGGCGATCACATTGGTTAAGCCGATGATGCCCCCGATGGACAGGTCTATGCCGCCTGTAAGGATGACCAGGGTCTGGGCGATTCCCGCAATGATGAGCGGAGTAATGCGGGTGAAAAGATTTACATTATTGTTCCAGGTGAAAAAGCTCGGTTCGATGAAGCAGGCAATCACATAGATCAGCACAAATATTGCGTAAACCGGCAGGTACATTCCCCAGCTGCGTTGTCTCTCGGTCATGCTTGGCCCTCCTTCGTGAGCAGGTCGACGTTGCTCACAGAGGCTTTCATGATGTTCTCCTCGGTGATTTGCCCTACCTTCAGCTCGGCTGTCAGGTAACCGTGATTCATGATCAGCACCCGATTGCAGAGCCCGATCAGCTCCAGCATGTCACTGGTGTTAAGGATTACAGCGACTCCCGCATCGGCCAGCCTGCGGATCAGTACGTAGATCTGCTGTTTCGTAGCTACATCGACCCCTTTCGTCGGTTCGAGCATCACAATTACTTTAGGATCGAATACCAGCCATTTACCGATTACCAGTTTTTGCATGTTGCCGCCGCTCAGTGACTGAGCCGTCTGCCTGGTAGAGGTGACGCGGATCGAAAGGTTATCGACGATATTGTCAATTTCCTCCCTCTCTTCTTTTTTCTTCACCCAACCGAATTTCTTCCGTCTGTCGATCGTCGGCGCGGAAAGATTCTCGAGAGCCGAGAGGATAAGAAAAACTCCCTCCTCGCCACGGTTTTCGGGAATCAAGCCGATACCGGCTTTCATTGCTTGAATCGGATTCCTGGCATAGACCGGCCTGCCCAGCACCTCCATTTCCAGACGATCACAGCCTCCCAGACCGAAGATCGATTCCAGAAGCTCGAACTGGCCCTGACCCTGCAACCCTCCGATTCCCAGCACTTCACCCTTATAAAGGTTAAAGGCCACCTCGTGCTGCGAGCGTTTCAAGACTCCCGAGTATTCGAAAATCCTTTCTTTTTCACTTGGTGAGGGCTTCTCTGGAAATATTTCTGAAAAATCTCTTCCCACCATCGAAGAAATCAGTTTATCCTCTGTGAAATCGCTCGCCTTTTCCGTTGTAACCCGGCCGCCGTCTTTCATGACCGTGATTCTGTCTGAAACCTTGAGAACCTCGTCGAGACGATGGGAGATAAAAACTACAGCTTTACCCTGCTTCTTCAAGTCTTCAAGGATTCTGAATAGGAGCGCTACCTCGTCTTTCGAGAGCGGTGCGGTCGGTTCGTCGAATATGATCAGATCGGGATCTTCGGAAAGAACTTTGGCGATTTCCACCATCTGCCTCTGGGCCATTGGAAGCGAGCTCACCAGGATGTCCGATCCGATCTCGACTCCAATCTCGGTGAGGATCTCCCGACACTTACGTCTCGTCTCATCCCAATCAATCAAACCGAGCGATTTTTTGGGCCAGACCCCCATCGAGATGTTCTCCGCAACTGTCAACTCGGGCAGAAGTGACAGCTCCTGGTAGACCACCCCGATCCCTGCGTTGCGTGCGTCCGCGTAGTTGCGAAATTTCTTTTCCTCACTGCGAATGAGTATCTTCCCGCTGTCCGGGGTGTGGACACCGGCAATCACTTTTATCAATGTGCTCTTGCCGGCGCCATTTTCACCTACCAGACCATGCACCTCGCCACCCCGGCACTGAAAATCCACCCGATCTACGGCCAGGGTACCTGGAAAAGACTTGACGATTTCCCGTGCCTCTAAAAGGGGTGCGGAGGCATTTGCCGTTTCAAGCATGCATCCTCCTAACCTATCGATGGGGGAGGAGATTTTCTCCTCCCCCCTAAATATCCGGTGCTCTCAGCGCTCGAACATCTTTTTGACCCGGTCCTCGGGAAGCTTGGAGTTGCACCAGAAGCTGTCGGGAAGATCCGGCTTCACGTACTGAGCGAGAGTATCAGATGTGATGGTCGGAATGGGAATGAACACCTCTTTGTCCACCGACTTTCCCTCAAGTGCATCAAGGGCCACTTCCATGGCCTTGGCGCTGCACCACGTAGGCATACTGGTCGAGATGGAGTCCCAACCCGGACACGTATCCTGGGTTTCCTGCCAGATCTTCAAGAAACCATTGCCGTCCTCACCCGTGACGGGCGGAGGGCACTCGCCTCTTTCCAGATAAGCCTCCACAACGGCCTCGGACATGGCACCGCCCTGCGACCAGACTCCGGCGATCGTCGGGTAAGCTGCCAGAAGGTTCTCCATCGCTCTCTTGGCTTTGGCGTAGTCCCAATCGGCGTACACCGTCTGAATGATGTTCACATCGGGATACCTGTCGAAAACGTTCTTGGCGCCTTCGAAACGCTCGGCACTGATGGCCGTTCCTTTCATGCCGTTGAAAGCGATGATATCGCCTTTTCCACCCAGCACCTTCACCAACCATTCACCCTGAACGCGGCCGAACTCTTTCTGGTCCACGATTACGTGGGCGGTGACATTGTCCGTGTAGACAAGATTGTCGAAGTCGACGACCACGATTCCAGCGCTCATCGCTTTGCCCACTACGGGTACAAGAGCCTTGGGATTGGCTGCGGTTATCAGGATGGCGTCGACCTTCTTGGCGATAAGGTCTTCGATATCCGCGATCTGTTTTTCCACGGAGCCCTCCGCTTCGGTAACGATCAGCTCCCGGACAAGATCCGAATGCTGCTCTGCGCCGTACTTCGCCTCTTCGACCATTTGTACGCGCCAGGAGTTGCCCAGGCTGAAATTGCTCAGGCCTATGACATACCCTCCTGCTTCTGCTCCCTCCTGCTCGCCGACGGCCATTCCAAAACCGGCGGCTACGAGGAGCAGGGCAAGTCCGATTAAGATTCTCTTAATCATAGCGACCTCCTCTAAAATTTTTTCTGTTCCCGACGGAAACAGGGTTTTCCATTTGCCTTTTTGCCTTCACAGGTTTTCTATATCGGGAAAGGCTACCGCCCGACAGGGTGCGCCCTCTCTTCCTCCAAGTTTTATGGGAAACGCACTGATCAAAAAATAGCGATCCTCGGGAAGCAGCGACAGATTGCACAGGTTCTCCACCAGCGGCACATCGGCGCCTAACAGGAGGTGGTGTTTTTCACTGTTCTTTGTCGCTACCGGATCGATCGCCGGCGCATCCGTCATATAGCAGCGGATCTTCCGGTCGATGAGCCACTGCAGCAGTTCTTCGCTGGGGACCGGAAAACGCTTGTTGTACTCAGCCGTTTCGGCGTAGCGTTCGATTCCCGTAGCCAGCACAAAGATTGTGTCTTCCTCCAGATCGAATCCGCTTTCAAGCACTTCATCAAGCTGTATTTCCTGGCCATGGAGATCCCGCCCAAAGCGAAAAACTCTGGCCCGGCCGAAGAACCTCTCGATCGCCACTTCATCGATCGTGGACATTTCATCCTTGAAGTGCTTCGGAGCATCCACATGGGTTCCCGTATGCACCATCATCGTGAACTTGGTCAGGTTTGCTCCTTCGGAGTTCGCCCTGTACACCCACTGGAACACGGGTCTCTCCATACCCGGATACACGACCATGTCCCCGCTGATTCTATACGACAGATCCACCATCCTATGCTGCTTCATTTCCAGCCTTCGCTTTCGGTAATCTTACAGGTTTTGAGCACGACGTCCGGTATCGCCGGTCCCGGACAGCATCCGGGGATATGCACGGTTCGCCGATCCTGCTGAAAGGTTTTCGGCGTACAGTCGCCGATTACAAAATAAGGTCCCTGCTCGAGATGCTTTTCGAAATTGAGGTCCACTGCATTGAAGCCCAACATGAACGTTGGCCTGCCTACATTGTCGTTGATCCTCTCCCATATGCCGTCTCTCTGCCAAAACAGGGCCGGTCCCATGAACCAGGCAAAACAACCCTCGCACATACCGCCCAGTACGATGTTGCAGGGAAAGCGGTTGTAGAGAACCTCGAGCGGTTTCTCCACCTCGATGGCCAGTCTCTCTATGGAAGGTCCGAGCACCTGGATCTTGTTTCTATTGATTTCCCCGACACCTTCCAGATGAGCCGTCCATGGAAAAACCAGATCTCCCTTGTGTATATGCAGAAGATCCGCTGCAATAGAATCGAGCGCAACGGGATCGTTGGAAGAAAGCAGAACTCCGAGATAGCGCGGACGGGAAAGGTCCGGACCGTCACCCTCGCCGACGATCACCGCGTCACCGAAGCACAGCTGCTCGGGCATAGCCCGATGCAGCTCCGCTACCAATTTTGGCAATCGGGTTTGGTGGTGCTGCAGCCTCAGGTCCTGCGAAAGAAACCCCACCCAGTTCTTCACGCAGCAGGTCATCGAGCCGATTCTGTGGGTTTTCAAGCGCGCGAAGTTGATAAGAAAATCCGCTTCCATCGCCTTGCGCGGAACGGTCAGACTGCGCACTATATCGCTTTCCGGGAGCTCGAGGACCATCCGCTGCCCCTCGGCATCGATATCGACGAGGATACCCCCGGCTTCGGACACCGCTTTGTCCATACCCGCTGCCTGAAACGTTTCCCGCGATCTCATATACCCGGCAGAGGAATCACCTACGTAAACCTTGTCGACACCGCGCTCGAGCAGAATCTCGATCAGGGCGGCGACAAATCTCGGCTCGGTGGTGATGCTTTCTCTCGCCGTAGCCCCGATTACCACGTTCGGCTTCAAGAAAACAACGCCCCCGGATGGAATCGAGACGCCCGTTTTCTCCAGCTTCTCCAGAGAGCTTCTCACCATAACGGCGAAATCAACCTCACCGTATTCAGCTGTTTGCGCTTTGCTGATGCAGACGATGGGTTCTGCTTTCATGTCTCTGCCACCAAGTTTACAGGAGAAGCATCCAGACCTTTCCACCGCAGCGGAAAAGCGTAGATCCGCTTGATCCGCTTGCCAACGATCTTTCCCAGGTTGACATCCTCGTAGATCAACAGGGGCCTCGTGTCGTACAGCTCTCCGCTGAGAAGCGTTTTGTGTACCACGAAATCCTTCTGCGGTCCTTGCAGGGGATTCTCGATGCTAAGAGTGTCAATGGCCAGCGCTTTCAAGTCGGGAAAGTTGGTTCTGAGAAAGCGTGCCGCCTCTTCGCTCAGTGCCGGAAAATTGTCGCAATAGCGTTCCTTGTCTTCCCGCTTTTTCCAGTAACCGCTTTCCAGAAGCACGATGTCGCAGCTCTCCAGCTCGGTCGAGTGGCTCTGTATATCAGGCAACGTGAACAGCTCGCCCTTGCCTAGTTGCTTTTCAATCAACAGCGGCCGTTCGTATACGAAATTTTCTATAGGAAGCTGATCTATCGTCAACCCCCCGTTCCAGAAGTGAAACGGTGCGTCTACGTGTGTTCCGCTGTGTAGATAATGGTGGATAATCGTTGTGTTTGCCTCTCCCCCCCGGCTCATACGAGAATGGGGAACTACCCTATCCTCGGGGCTCCCAGGAAAGACGGGCATCTTTTCGTGTAGCTCGTATCCCAGTTCAATAAACATCGTCATTCCTCAATCTGTTGGATCGAATCAATACTTCAAATACGAAAGGGACTGCCGTGTCTTCTTGAGCTTATCCCAAGACGGCGATCCCTGTCGTAAGCTAATCGAAACGAACAGGGTTTCAATAATCGCCAGCTGCACAATCCGAGTGACCAGCGCGTCTGTTAAATAATTCATCTCTTCGGTGACCGTAGTAATACACACGTCAGCGATGCTTCCCAAGGGGCTGTTGGCGAAACCTGTCAGTGCAATCACTTTTGCAGGAGGACGGGCGTTTTCCACGGGAATTACCACATCTTTGCTTTCTCCCGAATAGGAGATACAGAAAATAACATCACCTTCTCGCGGATCAGAAAGAGTGACTGCATTTATATGGGAATCCATGCAGAAGTAGCAGGGCAATCCGATCCTTGTGAACTTGAAAAAGGCATCATATGCGATGGCCCCGGAGGATGCGTATCCGAGGAAGATAATTCGCTTGGCTCCTTCGATCAGTTCGACCGCTCTCTGCAGGGTTTCATCTTTTACAGCCACCAGATTCTCATGGAGCGTCTGCACTGCTCCATGAAAAATCTTTTTCTTGATATCTTTGATCTCGTCCTGCACGGTGATGTCTTCGTAGGTATGATAAAAGGAGGTTCCGGCCAACTCCGTGGCCAAAGTTACCTTGAAGTCGTGATATCCCGAAAAACCGAGAGTTTTATAAAACTTCACGATAGAGGATTCGCTGCGAACTCCCGTTTGTCCGGCCAGTTGGGTAATCGACATCTTGATCACATCGTATGGGCTGCCGATCACGTATTTGGCAATCCGTCGTTGAAGAGGCGTCATATTGACTGACTTCCGCCGAATGACGTTCAATACAGGCACCGCTTCCAAGGAGTTGACTACCATAATCGATTCACCCAGAAATAGTAAAAAATTAAAAAAATAATTTTGTTAATTTTAGCGGAATAAACCCTCTTTGTCAAGAAAAATTTTTGTATTTGTCAGCTTAACAGTATTCTATGCTTCTTGTCGCGACTTCTCCCACCGGGAATAAGGGGTGACAAACTACGGTCTTTCGGGTGTTGCATCAATGGGTGACAGATATCTAACAATGAACGTGATTTTCAAAGGTATGCTATAATTATGGTTTAAGCAATTTTTGAAGGAGGAAGCGAATGACGGTAAAAGAAGAAAAATTGGAAAAAGCAAGGAAAATCGCACTGAAAAAGATGGATTTCATCCGCCACTTCTTGATCTACATCGTGGTCATGGCCGTCCTGGCGGTCATCAACAACACCACCTGGTCGGGATATCAGTGGTGGTTGTGGCCGGCTCTCGGTTGGGGAATCGGGGTGGTGGCTCATTTCCTCAGCGCATTCATCTATCAGGGCGGCAGTCTCGAAAAACGGCTGGTCGAGCGGGAACTGGAGAAGATGAAAGATGAGGAGTAAGAGGACCTGGATCGATATCCTTGCTCCCGTATTCGGGGTGCTGACCGTTGTCCTGGTCGTGTATTCCCTTGTGCATCTTCTCTGGCTCGAACCGTTCTACCGCGGGGAGAGCTATGGTCTGTCCCGGGGCGAGCGGCGGGGCTTTGATGTTGGACCTGGTTGGCAAAGTCAGGAGGCGAGGGAGCGTTTCGAGGGCGCATTCAGCGATCTGGAGATTAAAAACATTTCAGGCCCCGTCAACATAGAGGGTTGGAACCAGGATTCCGTCGAAGTTCACTACATCAAAAAGGCGCGTAGCGCCAAGTACCTGGAAGAGTTCGAGATTGAGATCGAAGAGCGGGGCAATACTCTCTTCGTCCGTCCCCGGTACCGCAAGATTCCCGGATCTCCCTTCGGGTCTGTGTCCTTCGACGTGAAAGTGCCGGCTTCCATAAAAGAGATCACCGCTAGCAACGTTTCCGGAACAATTAATCTCGAAAACCTGGCAGCCTCCGTCGATCAGGTGCTGGAAACGGTTTCCGGACGGATCTCGACTGAGCTCTCGGGTAACTTGCGGGCAAAATCGGTCAGCGGCTCGATAAGCTTCGCTTCCACGGGCCGCCTCCTCGATATCCGTTCCACCTCGGGCAGGATTCGCGGAGAAATACTCGCTCTGGACCCGAGCGGCTCCGTTGAAATCGAGACCATATCCGGGGGTGTCGATCTGCAAGCCTTCCCCGGACTGGATGCATCGCTGCGCCTTCAGTCTGTGAGCGGCTCGATCTCCTGCGACTTTCCCGTTCAGATCAGGGAGCAGAAACGAAACCGCCTCGACGGGGATATCGGAAAGGGTTCGGTCCCCTTCCGGGTGCAAACGGTCAGCGGCCGCATCCATCTGCACGAGTGACTCCGCACCGGTGTAGGTTCGCCAGAAGTAAGGATTCGTCCATTTTTTCCCGTAGGTGAGCGTTTTTTCTGAGTTTTCCGTCGCTGAGCGCTTATTCCGCTAATATATATTCTTTTCATTCGCAGGGCACATCGCGGGTAGATCGGCAGAATCTTAGCACATCAACGTGGATCTGGGGAATCTGTTGCTTCGGACGAGAAATTTTGCTTATTGTCCTGTCATTACGATCGTATAATCTATAGAGTAACCTTCATAACTTTCAACGACAAAATATCCCTTGTCTCCCGCAGTTGTATCCATCGTATACGTAAGGGATGATGAACCACCGCCTATCCAGAAATAGTTGCCGCCATATTTATCATAGAACCCGAGATCGAGATCTCCTGAAGGAATCCAATCCATATCAAATTCTATGCTGCTGGCGGTGCCGGCATATCCGATATAATAGTCCTCATCTCCAGCTCCGACGGTACCTTCAATCGTGATTACACAGCCCGGAGCGGATCGCATATAGGTGTAATGGGGATTACCTCTTACGGGGGCTCACGGAGGACTCGGTACGAGCAATCTACAACTATACTACAGCCTGTAACGTTATCCTGCTACAACCGCCGACACGATCCCCGATCAATGAGCTGTTGTTTTACCTTCAGTACCCGCAGGTCCTGGATGTCATCATGAAGTAGATTGATAATGAGGTCTCCTGCCAGGTTGCCCAATAGGGCGGTGTTGATGCTCAAGGTTGTAATTTGGGGGGTAAACGTTTCGCTGTACGAGAGTGTATCCCCTGGAGCTATTATTGAAACATCTTCAGGCACGGAAAGGCCCATTTTTGAAAGCACGTAGATAATCCTGGCTGCTATATAATCATCATGCGCGAAAATCGCGGTTGGTCGCTCTTCCGATTTGAAGGGGACGGTAAGTCTATCTTCCAATTGGATGAGATCGAGTACGTCGCTGATCGTTATCCTGGAGCTGGGTGAAAACGGGATGTCGTGCTCGTCTACTGCTTTCTTGAATCCGATATACCGATCGGCAACAACGGTGGGGACGTCGGTGCGCTGATATTCCACATAAATAATTTTCTTGTGTCCGAGTTCGATAAGGTGCATCGCCCCTTCATAGGCTCCCTGGAAATCATCGACACAGACAGTGTGAAACCGGTTTTGTACATTGCTGTTGTTGATGATCACCACCGGGACTCCGATCTCCTCGAGCATTTCAAAGAGGTGTTCGTTGATGTAATGAATCGTGCACACGCCTGCTGCTCCGGATGCGAGTATTTTCCGAAAAAGCTCCTCCGTATCTACCTGGAGATTGATGTCCATCAAAAGGGGAAAATAGGACGCCTTGAAGAACACCGATTCCAGTTCGGTGATAAACGGCTTGATAAACAACCACTCGTAGTCCCAGGAAAGGTAGTTGAGAACAGCAATGTATTTAAAACTTTTTTTGCCGGAAGAAGAAGTGTACTGCTTTTTGCGGTAACCGGTTTTCCAGGCAGCTTCGAGGACTCTGCTCGTTACTTCTGCGGAAATTTTTCCTTTCCCCGAAAGCACCATTGATGCAGTAGTTATGGATACTCCCGCTTCTTTTGCTACGGCTTTTAATGTCGGTTTCATGGTGCTGTATTCAGATAGTATCGAAATATTACGATTAGTGGATTTAAATAGAAATTAAACTCATGTCGATCAGTTGTGTCAATCAGAAAAACCTCCACCGACGACATTATTTTATTGAAAAATCTTTGTAATTACAATTAAAAAAACTATTAATTTCATTAAAATTCGTTGACAATTGACTGATTCATGCTAAAATATTTAGCAAATTTATAACCAAAATAGGGAGGAGTTATGAAAAAAAATGTTCTCCGTAAATTAGTACTGGTTGTTGCCCTTCTGCTGGTAGGGGGGCTGCTGTTCGCAGGCGGAACTCAGGAAGGAGCAGCAAAAGAATCAGGCGCTGCCGCACAGAAAATGGAAGGTGAGATCAAAATCGCTCACGACAACCCTGAATGGCAATCCATCTGGGAAACGTTCGGCGAAGCTTCGAAAGAAGATATCGGTATCGAAGCAATACCTGTCGAGTTCGAGACCCAGGTGTATAAATCCAGAGTCAAAGTTGATCTCGGCTCAAACCGTGCACCGGCAGTATTCAAATGGTGGTTTGGATACCGAGCCCAGGAACTCCTAGAAGCTGATCTGATTTTAGATTTAAGCGATGTGTGGGCGGAAGTAGAAGACAATTTTGCCCCCGGATTGAAAGATGCGCTTACATTTAACGGAGTTCCATATGGTTTCCCGTTTAACACCGGATACTGGGTGTGGTACTATTCAAAGGCAGCATACGATAAGATGGGTTTTGAACCTCCTGAAACCTGGGAAGATTTCGAAGAACAACTTGCCGCATTTAAAGATGCGGGGATCAGCGGAATCGGTAATACTATTGGGAATTCAAGATGGACTTCTTTTATCGTTATTCAAGAGATCCTCTACCGACTCGACGCTCAGTTCTATAGCGATCTGGTCAACGGCAAAGCCCATTACACCGACGACACCATGGTTCAGGCGATGGAAATCTGGAAATCCTGGTTGGATAAAGGATATTTTGCGCCAATGGATGCCACTTACGTAGAAGACCTGCCCCGGATGCTCAAAGATGGAAGTCTGGCCATGGCTCCTTTCGGAGATTGGTACGGCGGAATCCTCCAGCAGCAGGGACTGAAACCAGTAGAAGACTATGGGGTTATGATTCCTCCCGCAGCTACGGAAAAAGGCAAAGGAGCTATTATTCTCGAAGTAGCTCCGCTGTGTGTTGGGAAAAATACACCTAATCCTGAACTGGCAAAAGAATGGTTGAAGTGGTATGCCAGCTCTGACAGCGCCGCGGACATTCTTTGGGGGAAGCTGCGGTTTGCATCTACGCTCAATGTGACCATGGACATGATCAAACAGGACGATCCAATTCTAGCAAAAGAATATCAGATGCTCGAGGATTATCCCACTAAATTGGTTCGCTACTGGGAAGCGACTCCGGTTGAAATCGTTGAACATGCAGTTGATGAGTTCAATACCATGTTGGTAGAACCGGATAAGTACATGGAGATAATTGAAAGTATCGAGGCCAAGGCCAAAGAAACCTGGCCGAACTACGGTGTAGATTACTAAGACACTAATAATAAATGCCGGGGTAATCGTTGTTTTACCCCGGCTGTTTTTTTTGTAAACCAATTGTGGTATGACGAAACGAACAATCAGAAGAGATAATCCATACCTGTTCCTCATTCCGGCGCTTATCCTGGTAGCACTGGCCGAGCTGGTACCAGTGGTCTACACCACCTATCTCGGATTTATGAAGTGGGATTTGATAAATCCGCCGGAGTGGACGGGGCTTAAGAACTATATTGAAGTATTTTCAACTCCCGAACTCTTGAATGCATTGAAGAACACTGTGTTCTGGGTGGTGGGAACCCTGATATTTCCGGTTGGCCTAGCCCTGTTTATTGCGGTGATGATTAGTCGGATACGTATGCAGACCGTTTACAAGGTGGTTTTCTTTATCCCCTCTACCCTTTCCCCAACCATAGCGGGAATTTTCTGGCAGCGGGTACTGGCCAGTCAGAAAGGGGCGATCAATGCAATTTTGGTAGCTCTCGGGATGGAATCTCAAGCTTTGATTACCAACCCGGAGATCAACACCATTTTGATGATCGGGGTGTGGACCTGGCAATTTTTGGGGCTTAATCTGATCCTGTTTTTGGTCGGGCTTGAGACCATCCCCAAAGAGCCGATTGAAGCGGCCAGGATCGATGGCGCTTCACCCTGGCAGGTATTCACTAATGTGACATTTCCCCTGCTTACACCGATCACCCTGTTGGTAGTGGCGAACTCAATTATCAATACGGTGCGTATGTTCGATATCCCCTGGATCATAATCCAGGGGGGACCGGGGAGAGCATCAGAGACACTGGCCATATCGCTATACAGGGAATCATTTCTACTCTTTAATATGGGGTTGGGTTCTGCCATTGCAGTCATCATTTCCATTATTACCCTTGCCCTCACCTACCGATACTTGGTGTCCACCGGACAATCTCAGAAGAGGAAGAAATAGTCATGAGCCGGACGGCATCAAAATCGATTATCTATATCGTCTTGACTATTTTTGCTTTGGTGTGGGTGTTCCCTTTAGTTACAACCTTCTTAACGATAATAAAAAGTCCGGACAGTTTTTCAGAACTGACCTTCTGGCAGCTGCCGAAACTGAACAGCATTCCTCAAAACTTAAGATTCAACTTTGGGTATGCTCTGGAGAAGGCAAAAATCGCCATTGACCTGTTTAACAGTCTATTTTACGCGGTTATTGCGGGGATTGGGTCTGCCTTTATTGCGGCTCTGGCTTCTTACGCTCTTGTGTTTTTAAACCTGAAGCGGCCCCAATCCTGGTTTATCGGGATTTTTATCGGAAATCTTTTTCCCTTTCAGATGTTCCTTATCCCCCTCTATCTCTTTCTCAATTCGTTGGGGCTCTTTGATACAAGACTGGGGCTTACCATGGTCTATGTAGGTATCTGTGTTCCATTTGCTTTGTTTGTATATCGCAATTACGCCTACACCATTCCGCAGGAAATTTTCGATGCTTCCAAAGTTGACGGAGCCTCCACCTGGGGCGCATTTTTCAGGATATTTCTTCCCATGTCCGTACCCGCGTTCACCGTTGTGTTTATTTTTCAATTTATCTGGACCTGGAACGATCTCCTCTTCGGCCTGGTCCTCTCCGAACGATTCCGGCCGGTCATGACCGCACTGTCCAAGCTGATCGGAAGCAGGGGAGGAGTGCCGGCGACAGTTTATATCGCCGGTGCAGTATTTGCTGCAATTCCTACGGTGATAATCCTGCTGACCCTGCAGAAGCAGTTTGTTAGAGGATTTACCATTACCGCGGAGAAATAGAACTCGATTTAGATGAAGCATGACAGAATGGAGGAGTAAACATTGACAAGCCAGCAACGTGTAACAGCGGCAGTTGATCATCGTGAACCGGACCAGGTGTCGATAGATTTCGGCGGACACCGTAGCAGCGGTATTATGGCTTTAGCCTACAAAAAATTGCGTGAGTATCTCGATTTTCCAAGAAAACAGATAAAAATATATGACATGATCCAGCAGCTGGCAATCGTCGATGCGGATGTGCTCGAGCGGTTCGGAGTTGACACCATCGAGATGGGCCGTGGTTTTGCCTTGGATGATAAGGATTGGAAGGAGTGGACGATGCCGGACGGCACCGAGGTACTTATCCCCTCCTGGGTGGACGTCCTAAAAGAGAACAACAGTTGGATTGTCAAAGCGCCCTCCGGTGTGAATAGTGGTATTCAACGCGAAGGGATGATTTATTTCGACCAAATTTACTGGCCCTATAAAGAGGCAGTTCCGGATGACCTCTCCGAACTTCCCGATGCATTGGCCGATGTCATGTGGTCGGTGCCTACACCCCCCCATTTGGGGCAGACGAGTATCGAAGAACTGACTGAGGGGGCCAAGAAACTGAGAGAGTCTACGGATCGATATATCATTTTTCTATTCGGAGGCAACCTCCTTGAAATATCGAGCTATCTCTGCAGCATACCTGAGTTTATGATGCTCATGGCCGGTGAGCCTGAAAGAACCCACCGATTGTTGGATGCATTGGTAGAGTTCCACAAAAAAAATATAGACACATTTATTCCCGCAGTAGCACCCTATATTGATAACGTCCTCTTCGGGGATGATCTGGGAATGCAATCCGGACCGCTGATATCCCCCGACATGTACCGGGAATACTTCAAACCGAGACACGAAGAACTGTGGAAATATGCGAAAAAGGTAAGCGGGAAAACCGTGCAGCTTCACTCCTGCGGCAGTTTACGGCTGCTTCTGGATCAATTGATTGATGCGGGGCTTGATGCAGTTAATCCGGTTCAGATAAGCTCTGCCGGGATGGATGCAGCGGAGTTGAAACAGGAGTTTGGAGATAGGCTGTGTCTGTGGGGCGGTGGCTGTGATACGCAGCATGTTCTTCCCAACGGAACTGCTGAACAGGTCAGAACCCACGTGTTGGAACAGTGCGAGATTCTTCAACCAGGTGGCGGATTTGTATTTCAGCAGGTGCATAACATCATGGCCAATGTTCCGCCTGAGAATATCGTGGCTATGTTTGATGCGGTCGCTGAGTTCAACGGGAAGAAATAATTCGATTCTATCTCCACGATTCGCAGTACAAAAGAACTAACGTTCGGGTACTTCAGTAATTCGGTCAATTGAAAAGGTGTTCTCATACACACCGTTAATCGGATCTACTTTTGATTCCTGTTTTTTGTTATCCCGGGCCGAGAATATCTATAAGGAACCATGGCCAGCGAAGAACAGGCAGTCGCTCTGAGCTCGAAGGGACCCGTTACTCTCCAATCTCTGACCGCCGACCTGCGCTCGCTCGGGGTACGCCCGGGGATGGTACTGATCGTCCATTCTTCGCTCAGCGCCATGGGCTGGGTCTGCGGCGGGGCGGTGGCCGCGATCCTGGCCCTGCAGGCCGTTCTGCGCCCCTACGGGACCCTGATCATGCCCACCCATTCGGGGGACCTCTCCGATCCTTCGCTCTGGCAGAACCCCCCGGTGCCCGAATCCTGGTGGGAAACGATACGCAAGACCATGCCTGCCTACGATCGGGATCTGACTCCTACACGCGAGATGGGCAAGGTGCCCGAGTGTTTCCGCAAACAGCCTGCGGTCCTGCGCAGCTCCCATCCCCAGGTCTCCTTTGCCGCCTGGGGGGAAAACAGCCTGAAGGTTGTCCAGGAGCACAGCCTCGAGTTCAGCCTGGGCGAGCAATCCCCATTGGCCAGGATCTACGAGCTCGACGGCTGGGTGCTGCTGATCGGCGTGGATCACGGCAGCAATACATCTCTGCACCTCGCCGAGTACAGGGCTCATTTCCACGGCAAGCGCATAGAAACAAGCGGCGCTCCGGTAATGATCGCCGGCCACCGGCGCTGGAAACGCTTCAAGGATATCAACTACTACAGCGACGATTTCGATCGCCTGGGCAGGGACTTCGAACGGGAGCACAGAGACGAGATACGAAAAGGCATGATCGGCTACGCCCGCTCACAACTGTTCTCGCAGCGGCTCTGCGTCGATTACGGGGAAAAATGGATAGAGCGAAGCCGCCGTTAGAACATACGGGGAGCGGCTGTCGCCTTTAGGCCTAGTGATCGCAGGCGTTGTCTCCCGTTTGCAGGTCTCCCTTCAGGTAGCTGTCGACAGCCGCCTCGGGCTCCACGCTGGGCGCTCCGTAGATCACTTCGATGCCTGCCTGTTGGAACAACTGCAGGGCCCTGTTACCCATTCCACCGGCGATGACCATGGTCACTCCCTGCTCTTTCAACCAGCGCGGCAGCAATCCCGGTTCGTGGGGGGGTGAGCTCAGATCCTCACGGCTGCTTAGGGCCCGATCCTCAACCTCAAATATCAAAAACTGCTCGCAGTGGCCGAAATGCTGGGAGAGCCTTCCTCCTGTCACGGGCATGGCAATTTTCATGAAACTGTACCTCCTTGATCCAGTTTATCTATTATGGTACTGAAATCCTCTTTCGCTTCTTCGTATTCAAGCGCATAGGGCTTTCCTCTGTCCGTGGAGGCCACGATCTCCGGACGGATCGGGATGCGGCCGAGAAAGGGAACACCCATCTCCTTGGCGGTACGCTCGCCGCCTCCACTGGAGAATAGATCGATACTCTTGCCGCAGTGCGGGCAGATCAATCCGCTCATGTTCTCCAAGATTCCGAAAACGGGCATGTTAACCTGCCTGCAGAAGGTGATGGACTTGCGGATATCCAGCAGGGAAATTTCCTGCGGCGTCGTTACCACGATCCCTTGCGCCTTGGGAATCACCTGGGCGACCGTCAGAGGTTCGTCTCCGGTACCGGGGGGTGAATCGATAAGAAGGTAATCCAGCTCTCCCCATTGAACATCGGCGATGAATTGCTTGATCGCTCCGATCTTTAATGGCCCCCGCCAGATCACTGCCGTATCTTTGCTGTCCAGGAGCGCAGCCATGGATATCAACTTCATGTTTTTTCCGTATGGAATCGGCAGCAGACGGTTTCCGTCCATGCGCACCGGCTCGCCCTCCAAGCCCAGCATCTTCACCGTGCTGGGGCCGTGCAGATCCACATCCATCAGGCCCACGGAAGCTCCTCGCTCGGCAAGGACGGCTGCCAGATTGATGGCCACGGTGCTCTTGCCAACCCCTCCCTTCCCGCTCATGATCATGTATATATATTTGACCCGCGAAAGTTGATCCGCGATTCGTTTATCCTGTTCCTGTCTTTCCTGTTCTCTATTCCCGGCATCGTGAGTCATAATTCTTCCTTTCTTTCACTCTTGCCTGTATTATTATGATGATACCCAAAAATCTTGTTTTTTTGGCAAGATTTTCGGGTGTCAGAAGACATCGCAATCTTCCTTTTCAGTTGCGATCGAAGATTGCGATATACCTTTCTGTAATATAACAAATCTCTTGACAAATGAGAATATGTTCATTATACTTTTTAATGAGAATATTCTCAAAAAGGTTGGATAATGTCCAAACCAAAAAAACACAGGAGAGTCCAGTATCCTCCTTCCGTCGTTTATTTCAAACCCCAGGGAATTCCTATGTTTCAGCTCGAGCAGATAACGCTGGCCGTTGACGAGTACGAAGCGGTCCGTCTGGTGGACAGGGAAGGCCTCGATCAGGAGCAGGCGGCCGAGCGAATGGGGGTTTCCCGGGCAACCTGCGCCCGCATCCTGGACAGTGCTCATAAGAAAATAGCAGAAGCGCTCACCCAAGGCAAGGCAATTCGCATCGAAGGCGGAAATTTCACCTTGAGGTTGAACCGCTACCGCTGTCTAGACTGCGGCACTGTCTGGGAGCAAGACCTGGACGGGGCAGAACAAACCGGACAGAACGCAACCCCGACCTGTCCGAATTGCAAGAGCACACGAGTACTCGATTTCGCTCGTCAGGCAGGTTGGCGTCCGGCTACACCTTGGACAGCAGAAAAGAGACATGGCGGGGAAAGCGGTGGTTTTGAAAAAGGAAGAGGAGGAGGGCTCTGGAGCTCCTGACAGTCTTTTCATCTATAGGAGGAATTGTCTATGAAAATTGCTATCAGCGCCAGCGGAACCGATCAGAACGCCCAGCTTGATCCTCGTTTCGGCCGTTGTCAGTACTTCGTAATCGTGGACACGGAGAGCGGGGAAACGACCTCCGTTCAAAACCCCGCCCAGTTCGCCGGCGGCGGCGCCGGCCCCCAGGCGGCCCAAACCGTCGCGGATCAGGGCGCCGAGGTCGTGCTCACCGGCAATGTCGGGCCGAACGCTCATCGCGCGCTCCAGGCTGCCGAGGTTACCGTTGTCACAGGAGCAAGCGGAACAGTGTCCGAGGCGCTGCAGAACTACAAAGAAGGAAAGTACTCGGCCGCCGAAAATCCCACGGTTCGGCCCCACTTCGGCCTATCCGGAGGAAAGCAAGGCTGATCGATGTTCGGCGGAGGAGAGAAAACCGCGAGATAGCCGGTTGTATATAAATCGTGTTATATTGGGAAGGAGGAGGTGCTGTGAGCTCCCTCGATATAATGCGTTGTTCTGCCTGTGGGAGTGGAGAGCCTCCACTGACCCGAGAACAGATAGAAGACTACCTTCCTCAAGTACCCGATTGGAATTTGGTGCAAAGCAACGGGTTCTACCGCCTGCAGCGCATCTTCCGCTTTCCTGATTTCACTCAGGCTTTGAAGTTTACGAACACGATCGCCGCCCTCTCTGAAAAACAGGGGCATCATCCCTCGCTTCTCACTGAATGGGGACGGGTCACCATCACCTGGTGGACCCATAAGATCCGAGGCCTGCACAGAAACGATTTCATCATGGCAGCCAAGAGTGAAAAAGCGTATCTCAAGCTGAAGCCGGTGGAGCAGAACTGATGTGGAAAAACACCTCCGTGATTCCGGTTATCGCCTGCCTCCTGCTGCTCCTGAGCACTTTATCTATCTACGGCAGCGGCGGGCAAAACGGATCCGAGGGCTCTTTCAATCCTGATTTGGATTATGCCCAAGTCGGGCGCGTGCAGGCACGACAAGCTCAGAGCGGGTCGTGGCGCTTCGAAGTCACGGTCCGGCACAACGACGAGGGCTGGGATCACTACGCCGACGCCTGGCAGGTTGTCGATCCGCAAAGCGGGAAGGTATTGGGAGAGCGGATTCTGGCTCATCCTCACGAAAACGAGCAGCCTTTCACTCGCAGCCAGAGCGGGATCATTATACCGAACAGTCTCAACCAGGTGCTGGTTCGCGCCAAGTGCAACGTCCATGGTTTCGGCGGACGTGAGATCCTCGTCGATCTGTCCGAACCGGAAGTGGATGTTTCTACGGTTCAAAAGTGATCTTTCTACGGAAGTAATTACGGGACCAGTCAATACTTACAGGTATGGGAGCTTCAGCTCGCTGATACCACCTGGAAATCCTTGTTGATTACCAGGTTCGCTCTCGGCTTGTGAGCCGAAATGATCTCATGCTCGATCACCAGCACCTTTCTCAGAAACTCATCCTGGGCTTCCCGACTCCCCGGCTACACCGATGGTGTAAATCCTCGTAGCAGATCGGATCTGCGGCAGGATTCTGTCTACGTATGGTGACAACAACGGGCAGGCCGGATCCATCAAAGGGTAGGAGCCGTTAAAAGAGGTACATTGGATAGGAGTCGGGGTTTTTGCCGAAGAGCGTGATCTCGTCTACCTGTTTTATCTTGTCGCCCAAACAGAGGGCGAAAAGACAGCGCTCGATACCGAGACCTCCGCCGAAGGTCTCCGGAAACAGGGGTCGGCCCTCCTCGTCTTTCTGGTAAGCGGCCAGCAGAAAGGGTCCGTAACCGCCGAGCTCGTCTATATTTTCGATCCTGTCCATGTCGATCTGCGGTCTGGCCGCGAGTATCTTGTTGTCGATCAGCCTCTCCACGATGGCTTCGTACAGCCACTCCCTCAAGCCGCCGGAGAGAACCTCGTAAGCCGGGCCGAATGAGTTGTCCCTACGCTGAAGGCTCTGCGCGCAGAGGTCGTAATTGTACACCATATCCGAGCTGAACTCGGAAAGAGGGATCTTGCCGCCGTCTGCCTTCAGATACGGATAGATCAGATCATAGTTCTCACGCAGCAGGCCTGTGATCCAGAAGAAGTGGCCTTTAACCGTCTTTCCCAGGGGCTGCTCGATCGCCTTGGAACCAACCTTGTTCAAGGCCTCATCCCGACGGAAACGGGGGAAGGGTGTCTTGGGGACCTTGAGAGCAACTCCGAGGGCTTCGAGATTCTCTGCATTGCGGTCGGCGACCGCCTCCATAGCTACGACGATGAGGCGTTCGAAAAAACTCAGGGCCTGCTCGTGATCCTCTTGCAGGATTTTCTTCACCTTTTCCGTACTGTGCAGATAGGTTTCCAGATCCACGCCCCGGTTGCGCCGCGCCTCGATATCCATTTGGGAAAAATCGATCAGGTACTTGTTTCTCTGGACCCGAAAGGGGCTTTCCATCTCCAGACGTATGTTCGGGGAGTCTACGAAGATCCCTTTTATCTTGGGATTAAACAGAGAGAGCATCTTGCAGTAGATCATCGAGTGGGTCGTCATGTAGATCTGGCCCTTGTAGCGGATCGAGGGGGTATGCTCAACGTCGTGGGCTAAAGGATCGGTGACAGGGCTCAGGGAAATCCGCTCGATGTTGAACAATCCTTCCGAGGCCAGGTGAAGCTGCAGGGCATTGACCAAGGTGGTGCGGATGGCCAGGGCGTGGTAGAGATTGTCGCCCAGCCACTTCTCAATGTAGTCTTTGCGGATAAACTCCCCGAGAGAGCTGCCGCTCTCAGTGAGGGCCGCCTGGTAGTTGAACAAGCTCTGACCGACCTGCTCGCCGATGGATTCATGCATGATAGGGACTCCTCTATTATGTGTATATTTCCTCGCTCAACTCGGCTACTCTCAGACCCGTCTCGCCGGGAACCGGCGGTTCCCTGTTTTGCAGGAACGCCTGAGTAACCGCTTCGATGTAGGGCAAATGAAGGTTGGGGTGCGGCGGGTGTTCCTCTGAGCGCCGGCCCTCTGCGTTGATGACCGTCATCGCTCCGTCGTTCAACACGGGAACATGGATCGAGCCTGTGCTCCCGTAGATATCAAAGCTGTCCTGGGGCTCTTCAATGGCCCGACTGACCGCCAGCAATCCCCGGGCTTCGTTCTCGAACTCGAATACGGCCACCGTGGTATCCTCAACATCCCAGTCTGTAAGAATTCGTTCGCTGCTGCCCCAAGCCTTGGTAACGTTCCCGAGAACATTCAGAAAAACTTCTATGCGATGACATCCGAAATCCATCAGAGGTCCACCGCCTCCAAGTTCCTTGCGCGTTATCCAGTATTTGGGATCTTCCGGCTCCGGGCGAAAGCTTTCGAAGGCGCGGATCTCGGCCAGTACGGGTTTGCCGATTTCACCAGCGGCGATCGTCTCTTTGATTCTCTCGATCAGCGGATAGAAACGTCGATAGTAGGCGATGCTCAACCGCACGCCGTTACCCCTGCAGGCATCGATCATCCGCCTGCACTCCCGGGCATCCAGGGCCATGGGCTTCTCGCAGAGCACGTGCTTGCCGCAGGCAGCCGCGGAAATGGCCTGCCGGGCGTGAAGATGTGGGGGAGTGGCCACGTAGACCGCGTCTATCTCTTTATCCTCGAGCAGGTCCTGCCAATCTCCGTACCAACGCCGGGCTCCGAACTCTTTTGCAAAGGCTTCGGCCAAATCACGGCGGGCACGGCTGACGGCGACCAGCTCGCAGCTCTCCAGATCCCTGAGAGCGGGTGCTATCCGCTTTCGCGCGATATCCCCGCAACCAATGAGCCCCCAGCGTAATTCTTTCCTCATGCACTTGCTCCTGTGCTCCAGGCAGGCACAACCAGACTATTAGCCAGCTGAAAAAATGTCAATCAAAGTCAGAGAGCAGGGCGGGCTGCCTTACAGGGCTCGCAGCGACCCCGGGCAGCTTGTCTGTTACCGGACAGTGCTCAGGTATCATTTCCAGCACAATGTCCAGCTCCTCTCGGCATATCATTCCGCAGCGTAGAAGAAGCTGTAGAATCTTCAGGGTGGAATCGGGATAACCTCCGCCGGCTGAAAGCTTTCGAACAGATGCACCCGGTTTTTGCATACAGAATCCCCTTTTAGACTGATAATACTATAAATTTGTATAGTATTTTTGGGGATTCGTCAACCCTTTTTCAGAGGATAGCGGCCGCAGGAGCGGGCGGTTTCGATCATTACACGAAAGTTCTCCGGCCGTACCGCGGAGGTGATGGAGTTGCCGGAGGAAAGGATGTGACCTCCGCCGGGAGAGACGGCTGCAATCAGCTCTCGAGTCGCGTGCCTGACTTCCTGCTCGCTGCCGCGGCAGAGCAAGTCGACATCCACATTGCCCACCACACAGACCCGGTCCCCGGCGCGGCTCTTTACCTCTTTGAGATCCATGCCGGCTCCCGGCTCCAGAGGTCCGATGCCGTCGATGCCCGTGCTTACGATATCTTCGAGAATCGCCAGAATATTCCCGTCTGTGTGTTTGACGCAGTAGGCCCCCGCCGCCTTGACGTTCCGAACCGCTTCCGCAAGCTCGGGCAGCACGAACTCCCTGAAAAGAGCGGGCGACATCAGGGTGCCCTCCTTGTGGGCGTAGTCATCACTGAGGATGACCACATCGACGCCCTCCTCGATCGCCAGGCGATGAAGCTCCCGGCTGTATCCGCCGACGATTCCAGCCAGTGCCCTGGCGAACTCCGGTTCGAGCAGGTAGCTTTCCAGGAGCCTCTCCATTCCGCAGAGGTACCAGCAGGCGGCAAAATCGTTCCGGGCTACGAGGACCACGGCGCGCTTTCCCTTGAAACGGCGAACCACCTTGCGCACAGCCTTGAGTACCGGGTCCCGCCGGGGATCCGGCACGGGGAAGTCGGCCAGCTTCTCAACCCCGAGTTCCCGGCCGATCGGATGCCCGTAGGGCAGCGGCAGTATCTCCTCGGTGATGCGCCTGCGCACTCCCCAGATATCTTTGTAGCTCTTTATCACCTTGAGCAGCAGGGGTTTCAATCCGAGCAGGTACATGACTTGATTAACAGAAACCCCCTCCAGATCGAAGCGCTCGATCATGTCGAAATACCCGGAGCAGCCCAGACCGCCGATAACCTTCCAGTCGATGGCCATCTCCATCAACGGCACCCTGTCCGGAGTACCTCGTTCGAGGGCTGTTAAGATTCTCTCTCGCGGTGTAATGGCTTTCTCCTTAAAAACTAAGCTTGCTCTCTGTAAAAGGCCGCGGCCATAAAGCTGACCAGAGAGTCGTTCGCATCATCCACTGCCTGCTCGTAGCCGAGCAGGCAAGAGCTCTCGATATCGAGGACACGCAGCAGACAATAAACAGCAGGCACCCCGCATACATTACGACGGTTTCCCTGCTCCACGATACCGCGAAGAAAATCCTCTGCCTTTCCCTCGAGTATCGAGTCGATCATGGCCCTGTCCTCCGTTTCGACCTGTTTGCACAGTGCGGGGCTCACGGTTACATTCTGCCCGAAGCGCTGCCCCATGTGGCTGAGGTCCACCCCCGCGATGCAGCAGACCTCGGATCCGTTCTCGGCCAGAGCAGCCTTCAGAGCGCCGATGAACTCCTCGACTTCGGGATTCTGCTGCAGCGAATCTTCAGAATGGGCGCTCTGCTGCTCGACTCCCGACGGCAGGGAGCAGAGAATGGGAACGATGCGCAGTCTCTCCTCATCACGGTACAGGTAGCGGAGAAACAGCGTCTGGAACTCGATGGAGTGCTCGCTGCGGTGGACGAACTCATCCTCGTAGAAATCGCTTTGACAGCGGCTCGAGATAGCCTCGAGGAAATTCCTGTCTGCAGGAACAACGCCGAGAGGAGTTTCAAAATCCTTGTCCGTCAGCACGAAGCTGCGGCGCGTTGGCGCGTGGGAAATACCGAGGATCACGAATGTTCGAGCGCTGCACTCCCGGGCCAGCTCAGCGTAGCTCAGGGCAAAACAAGCTCCGCCTCTGTTCAGATCTATATGAGGAGCAATCAAGCCGCACAGACTGCCCTTGGTTTTTTTTGTTTTTTGCGCCCGGGGTCGGAGGTCTGACTGCGACTCCGGCTCCGGGACAGCGGCAAACAGGGCATCCAATTGCTGCCTGCACTCCTCCGCTCCAGCCTGGTAGGACAACCCTGCGTGAGAGGCCGGGCGAACCGATGCAGCCCGGAACTCTTCGATCGCTTTCCTTCTCTGCTCTCGAAAGCGGTCCGAGTCGAGAAACAGGGCTCCGTCCAGCTGCTCTACGATCTGTTTGACCTTGTCGCTGAACACCAGATCGCCGAAGCGGCGGGTATACTCGGCTTGAATGTCGAGAATCGAATGCCTGCCGTCGAACAGGGAGACGACGAAGAACACGGGTCGGGGAAGCAGAAGCAACTTGTCGGTGAAGCCCTGAGGATCCCTGAGACAGATCATGTTGTCCCGGGTGGGAATCGCTTCTACCTGGCGGAGTTTCGGATATTCCATTCCAGGCATCACAATATTCCGAAGCTCAAGCCTTTGACAAGATTAAAAACTGTTCGCTCGGTAATATTTGCTGCCGCAACACGATCCGGGCGGCGACCTGCGCTCGCGCCCTTGTAGCGCTTAAAGCTTTCATGCTACTAGTTGAGCTCACGGATACGCTAATAAAATGAAACCTGAAGAGAACTTCGCCTGGCACACGCTGCAGGTCTCGACGGTCCTCGCTCGCTTCGGCTGCAACCCGAGCGGGGGGTTGAGCTCGCAACAGGCCGCGGCCAGGCTGCAGGAGGAAGGACCGAACGAGCTGGTAGAGAAAGGGGCCAAGTCCCCTCTACATATACTGGCCGAACAGTTTGCTTCCCTCATGGTGCTGCTGCTTATTGGGGCGGCTGTGGTGTCAGGTATCGTGCTCGGAGAATGGGAGGACGCTGCGGTTATCCTGGTGATCGTAGCGCTCAATGCTCTCCTGGGATTCTTGCAGGAGCTTCGAGCTGAACGGGCTCTGGCCGCTCTCAAGAGCCTGGCCACGCCCAAGGTCCGGGTCTTAAGGGATTCCCGGATTCAGGAAGTTGATTCCCGACAGCTGGTCAGAGGAGACATCGTTTTGGTGGAGGCGGGCAATCTTGTTCCGGCAGATTGCCGCATCCTGGAAAGCGCCAATCTCAGAGTCCAGGAATCTGCCTTGACCGGCGAGGCTGTGGCCGTGGAGAAGAATCCGGAGGTCCTCGAGGAAAACGAGCTTCCCCTCGGGGATCGACGCAACATGCTGTACATGGGCACCATTGTCACCTACGGCCGGGCGAGCGCCGTGGTTACCGCTACCGGTATGGCCAGCGAGCTGGGTACCATCGCTACCCTTCTTCAGGAAGCAAAACCCGAGCGAACCGTGCTGCAGAAAAAGCTCGCCTCCTTGAGCATGGTTCTCGTGTTCTCCGCTCTGGCCTTGATTGCAGTCGTAGCTCTGGAGGGCTGGCTGCTCCAGGGCCAAAATCTCAAAGAGCTGTTCCTGACAGCGGTGAGTATGGCCGTGGCCGCTATTCCCGAAGGACTGCCCGCAGTGGTAACCATTGCCCTGGCCCTCGGAGCGCAGAGAATGCTGCGCCGCAGGGCTTTGATACGCAAGCTTCCCGCCGTGGAGTCCCTGGGCTCCGTGACCGTGATCTGTTCGGACAAAACGGGTACGCTCACTCAGAACAGGATGACCGTTACCGTCCTCGATCTGCACGACCGGCGCATCGATCTCGGCCGAGCGAGCAAAGCTGCAGCCCTGAGCGAACAGGCGGCGGACGACAGCTCGATCTGGCTGCTCCTGACAGCCGCCGCCCTGTGCAATGATGCGGTGCTCAAATCCGAAAGCCCCGGACCTGTCGTTGGAACACAGGGCAACGAAGAGTTCGAAACCCTTGGGGATCCCACCGAAGGCGCCCTGGTGGAAGCGGCAGCCAGAGCCGGTTTGATCAAACCCGCTCTCGAGAAACTGCTTCCCCGCAGCGGCGAGCTTCCCTTCGACTCGGAACGCAAGCGCATGAGCACAGCCCACCGTCTTGTCAGGCCGGATTCTGCGCCTGCGACTGCAGACCGGCAGGCTACAGCCGAATCCGTGCAGCTGCCGCGGGACTTCGAGCATTGGCTCGAGGAAAAGGGAGCGGATACCTTGTATTTTTCCAAGGGAGCTGCCGACAGCCTGCTCGAAGTCTGCACCTCTGTATGGCGACCCTCAGGGCCGGAGCCTTTGGATGAAAGCGGGCGGGCAGTTATTGCACGCTCCAACGAAGAGCTTGCCGCGGAGGGAATCCGCGTTCTGGGGGTAGCGTTCGAGGCGGCCGGGCTCGAAGATGGCCCGCAGAGTGCATCAGGCCAACAAAGCGAGCAAAGCGAGCAGTGGGAGAAGGATCTCGTTTTTGTCGGGCTTATCGGAATGCTCGATCCCCTGCGTACAGAGGTCAAAGAAGCTGTGGATACCTGCCGCCGGGCCGGGATACGCCCGGTGATGATCACGGGCGATCATCCCCTGATCGCCCGAACCATCGGCAGGGAGCTGGGTTTGGACAACAGCGAGCGCTTCCTCACGGGTAGAGACCTGGCCGGAATGGAAACAGAGGAGCTCGCTGGTGAAGTCGAGAATACGAGCATCTACGCCAGGGTCGCTCCGGAGCACAAGCTCAAGATCGTCGATGCCCTGCAGGAACGGGGCCACATCGTGGCCATGACGGGAGACGGCGTCAACGACGCCCCGGCCCTCAAATCGGCAGATATCGGTGTTGCCATGGGTATTACAGGCACCGATGTATCCAAAGAGGCGGCCGCCGTGGTACTCCAGGACGACAACTTTGCCACTATCGTGTCCGCGGTGGAGGAAGGGCGCATCATATTCGACAACATCCTGCGCTTCGTCCGTTATATCCTGGCCAGCAATTGGGCGGAGATCGTGGTCATGCTGACCGCTCCGCTGATAGGCCTGCCGATTCCCCTGTTTCCTGTTCAGATCCTCTGGATGAACCTGGTTACCGACGGGCTGCCCGCCCTGGCTCTCGGTGTAGAGCCCGGAGAGATCGATGTCATGAACCGCCCGCCCCGAGAGCCGCGCCGGCCCATTCTCACGATCGACAGCGGCGTACATATTCTCTGGGTCGGCCTGCTGGCCGCCGCCCTGGCTCTCGGAATCGGAGCCAGGCAATTCAGCCCGGCTCTGTCTTCCGACCCCGCGGCCTGGAGAACCATGCTGTTTACCACTCTCGTGCTGTCCCAGCTTACCCTGGCAATGGCGGAACGTTCACGGCGAAGCTCGCTGTGGCAGATCGGTTTGTTTTCCAACAAATACATGATTGCGGCCCTGGCGATCACCTTCGTTCTCCAGATGGGCGTGATTTACCTCCCCTTTCTCCAGGGATTCTTCGAAACCACGCCCCTTACCTTCGCTCAGCTCTGTCTCTGCCTGGCCCTCAGCGGGGTTGTTTTGGTGGCCGTAGAGACTGAAAAACTCATCCAGCGGGCCGCGCGAACGAAAGCGAAATCCCGCAGAAGGTAGATCCCATCATGGCACAGGTAACAGTCGATGCAGGAATCTGCGGGTGTACAACCACGATCGAGGCCGTATCTTCGGACATGCGCAAGGTGCGGATCTCCTTTGATTCCGACTGTCCCCACGTGATCAAGGCAAAGGAAGAGTTCGTTTCGCTCGACGCCCGCGCCGAGTTATTTAAAAAGCCTCACGAAACCGTGATCTATACCGTGCTGTCGAAATACCTTCCCCATACAGCCTGCCCCCTGTACTCGGGATTTCTCAAGGCAGTGGAAGTCGCGGCGGGATTGGCCTCACCCAAAAACGCCTCGATCGAAATCTCGCGCTAGCTCGTACAAACACCCTTGCCCGCCGTGGGTATCCGTGCCATCATGGTTCGAGATGTGCCGGGCAAAACGACTGTTCATCATCTTTGCTTTCATCTCTCTAGCCTATCTTCCGGCAGCAGCGCTGACCCTCAAAATCGCCACGCTCGCACCGACGGGTTCTCCCTGGGTCGAATCTCTGCGCCGGCTCGCGGTGAAGTGGGACAGGATCTCCGCAGGCAGGGTGCGTGTAAAGATCTATGCGGGGGGCGTGGCAGGCGAGGAGGTGGACATGATTCGCAAGATGCGGATCGGCCAGCTCCAAGGAGCGGCTCTGACACAAATGGGCCTGAGCCTGCTCGACCCGGCCGTGCTCGCTCTCAGCGTACCCTTCCTGATTCGCGATGAGGCGGAGCTGGATCACGTCATGGACAGGACCAGGCCCTACTTCCAGTCCAGGCTCAAGGACAGGGGCTACTACCTTATCACCTTCTCCAAGGTCGGCTGGGTGCATTTCTTCGGCCGCACAGCCCTCATCTATCCAGAGGATCTCATGCGTTTGAAGCTGGGCGTGCCGGCCGGAGACGCGGAGTTTGTAAACACCTGGCGCCTGGTAGGCTTCAATGCCTTCAGCCTGCCCTTCGGCGATCTGCTGGCAGGCCTTCAATCGGGTATGATCGACGCCTTCTACGCACCGCCGCTGGTGGCCGCCTCCTTTCAATGGTTCGGGCCGGCGCGCCATATGTCCGCGCTGCCCATCGCCCCGGTGATCGGCGCTGTTTTAGTGACCAAACGCTTCGTCGGGCAGATTCCCGCAGAGCTGCGGGATCCATTGTTGAAAACTTTCACTGAGTTGGAGGTCGAGCTGAACCGTGGGATGCAGTCTCTCGAGGGTGAAGCCCTCGCCGCAATGAAAGCCCAAGGCCTGGAGGTCCACCCGGTACCTCCCGATGCAGCGGCTCAATGGCAGGCCCTCGGCAACCGCGGGGTCGAGGCGGTGCTCGACAAGAGCTTTCCCGAGCAGTCCTACAGTTTGATCGTCGATTCTCTCGCCGAGCTGCACGATCACAGTCCACCTTGACTTCTCCGAGGCTGGATTCCATACTGAATCCGCTATCAAAGAGAGAAAGGATCTACATACAGGCGTGGAAGAGATACAGTGGTATTATCCGGAGAGTCTCGATCAGCTCCCCGAGCTCCTTGCCGGGGAAGGCGTTGTGCCCCACGGCGGAGGAACGGGGATCCTGCGAACAGGTTTGAAGCAGATCAAGGGCTTTGTGGATACAAGCCGTCTCGGTTTGAAGTTCCTCGAAAAAAGGAAGGATGCGATCGTGCTCGGCGCGGGTTTGAGCTACAGCGAAGCGGCCGAGGCGCTGGCCAAAGAGAACGGACAGCACATTCTCTGCCGATCGCTGGACCGTGCAGCTACACAACCCCTGCGAAACCGCATCACCCTGGGAGGAAGCATAGCCATGTTTCCCTATTGGTCGGATCTTGTCGGCCCCTTGCTGGCCCTCGAGGCCGAGCTTCACCTGGCGGGAAGCAAGGAGGGCAGCTGGCCCGTCAGCGACTATGCAGCCGACCGGGAGCTTCGCCGCGGCACCTTGATTTCCTCTATCCGTTTTCAGGATATCCCCTGGCGCAGCGCCTATATCCGGTATACCCGCACGCCCACAGACAGGCCGGCATTCAGCCTCAGCATGCTGAGCCGGGGCACCGAAAAACGCCTTGAAGAGATCCGCCTGGTTGTGGTGGGTTGCTCCGGCCGCTACAGGCGCCTTACCGAGATCGAGCAACGTCTGGCAGGTAAAAGCACTACAGCAGATCCCGAGGAGCTCGCCGCTACAGCGGCGCAGGCCGTAGCCGGTCTGGACCTGGAGATACCCGCCCGCATGGGATTCAGCGGCGAGTATCTCAGCCACTGCGCCAGGGTTGAGCTCGGCCGCCTGGTAGAATCCATCCTGAGGAGACCCTCATGAGAGGAAAAATCTATATAAACGGTTTGCCGGCGGAAGTCGATCTGCAGGGCGGCGAGCTGCTTCTCGACGTGCTGCGCGCCCTTGGATACACCGAGGTCAAGGAAGGCTGCCGGGAAGGCGCCTGCGGTTCCTGCCTGGTACTGCTGGACGGGGTGCTGGTCAACTCCTGTCAGGTCCTGGCCGCCTCCGCTGTGGACAGGCAGATCACCACCGTTAAAGGATTGGGAACGATTCACGAGCCTCATCCGATTCAGCAGGCCTTTGTCGATACGGGAGCGGTGCAGTGCGGCTTCTGCACTCCGGGAATGATTTTGGCAGCCTTCTCCCTTTTGAAAAAAAATCCCCATCCCGAACAACAGGAGATCCGCAGAGCCCTGGACGGCAATCTCTGCCGCTGCACGGGGTATGTAAAGATCATCGAGGCGGTGAAACTGGCCGCAGAGAGGATGGCCTCCGATGGCTGACAGCAAGAACAACCTCACCCACGTGGGCCGCTCCCTGACAAAAATCGACGCCTTGGCCCTGGCCACGGGGCAGGAACGGTTCGTCGCCGATTTTCCATTGAAGGATCCGCTGCACTGCGCTCTGCTGTATTCCCCGCACGCCCATGCCGAGATTACCTCGATTGTCACGGAGGAAGCCCTCGCGCTTCCCGGGGTGGTAGACATCTTGAGCTATCAAAACGTGCCCCGGGTCCTGCACACCTCTGCAGGCCAGGGATATCCCGAGCCCTCTCCCTACGACGAGGTGCTCTTCGACAACAGGGTGCGCTTCGTGGGAGACCGGGTCGCCCTGGTCGCGGCCGAATCGATGGAGGCCGCGCAGGATGCTCTGCAGAAGATTCGGGTAGAGTACCGTGTTCTGGAGCCTATATTTGACATCCGCCAATCCACGGCAGAAGACTCGCCACGCCTTCACGGCGGGAAAGACCACGCCAAGATTCCCGTAACTTACGAGCCGGAGCGCAATCTTACCGCCGAGGTGCAGATCGGCTTCGGAGACATGGACAAGGGATTTTCAGAAGCCGCCCTCGTCGAGGAGCAGGACTACAGTCTGCCCGCCGCATCGCACTGTGCTATGGAGCCCCACGCCGCCTTGGCCTATATCGACGAACGGGGGCGGTTGGTCATCGTCTCCACCACCCAGGTGCCTTTCCACGCCCGCCGTATCGTGGGCCAGCAGCTCGATCTTCCCGTACACAGAATCCGGGTGATCAAACCTAGAATCGGAGGAGGGTTCGGCGGTAAACAGGAGGTGATCCTTGAGCCCCTCGTGGCCTGGGTTGCCTGGCGAAATCAGCGAGCCGCCCGCCTGGTGCTCTCTCGAAAAGAGGTGTTCATGGCCACCCGCACCCGGCACGCAGCTCATCTGCACATGAAAACCGCTGCCGCGGCGGACGGCGGAATCACAGCCATACAGATGGACTGCCTTTTGAACGCCGGAGCCTACGGAACCCACTCCCTCACAGTGCTTTCCAACGTGGGATCCAAGGTCCTGCCTCTTTTCAACAAAGTCGAAAACATTCGCTTCCACGGCCGTTCGGTGTACACAAACCTTCCCGTTTCCGGGGCCTATCGCGGCTACGGCGCCACCCAGGGCTACTTCGCCTTCAACCAGCAGATCGACGCCCTGACCCGGCGCTGCGGACAGGACATGGTGGAGTTCTGCAAGCGCTGGCACATCCGGGCCGGAGAAACCTCGGGCGTGTTCGAGGTTCTCGGCGAAGGCAAAGAGGGAGTCAGCCAGATCGTGGGCTCCTGCCGGCTCAGCGAGTGTCTCGACCGCGGCGCCGAGGCGATCGGGTGGAAAGAGAAACGGGACAAACGAATCCGGGTAGGAAGCAAGGTCAGGGGTGTAGGAGCGGCAGTGGCCATGCAGGGATCCGGAATCCCGCTCGTCGACATGGGCGCCGCCTCCATGAAGATGAACGAAGATGGTTCCTTCAACCTACTTGTGGGAGCCACAGACCTCGGCACCGGTTCGGACACGATTCTGGCGCAGATCGCCGCCGAGGTGCTCAAGGTCCCCTTGCAGATGATCGTTGTCCTGTCCTCGGACACAGACACCACGCCCTTCGACGTTGGAGCCTACGCCTCCTCCACTACCTATGTCTCCGGCCAAGCCGTCGAGTCCTGCGCCCGCCGCATTGCGAAAAAGATACTAAACGATGCCGCCGAGCTGCTGGATACACGGGTAGAGGATCTTGTGCTCGAGGCTGAGACGGTGCGGGATAAGAAAAGAAAGAAAAGCATCTCCCTGGCCGAGATCGCCACCACTGCCCTGTACAACCGGGACCAGCACCAGATACAGGCTCAGGCTTCGTTTGTCTGCCAGCAGTCCCCTCCGCCCTTTATCGCCCAGTTCGCCGAAGTAGAGGTGGACACCGAAACGGGGCGGATCGAGGTGCTGCGCTTTGTCAGTGCAGCCGACTGCGGCCGGGCGATCAATCCCCAACTCGCCGAAGGGCAGATCGAAGGAGCGGCTATCAACGGCATCAGCTACGCCCTGTGGGAGGAGTACATCTACGATTCCAGCGGCAGGATGACCAATCCGCGCTTCTGGGATTACAAAATCTTCACGGCCCGGGACATCCCTGAGATCGAAACGATCCTGATCGAGTCTGAGGAGCCTTCCGGTCCCTTCGGGGCCAAGTCCGTCGGAGAGGTGGCGATTAACGGTCCGGCCCCGGCCATCGCCAATGCCGTGTACGACGCCGTTGGTGTGCGCATCCGGGATCTGCCCATCACTCCTGAAAAGGTCTGGCGGGCGCTGCAGCCTGGCGGCGAATCGGCGACAGCCGGCCCGGCGTCTGAGTCCGGCGGGGCTGCTTCGTGATCCTGCTCAAAGACTGCTACGCCCTCTACCCCGACCCGGGCGATCCGGCCGCTCAGGCCCTGAAAGGGGTGGATGTCCTGATCGAGGGCAACCGAATCGGCAGAGTTGCAGCGAACATCGTGCCTAAGGCTGCCCGGGGAAGCGACCCTGTCCGCACCATCGACGCCTCGCGCTGCGTGGTGATCCCCGGTTTCGTCAACACGCATCACCACTTCTATCAGATCCTGACCCGCAACCTGCCCGCTGTGCAGAACGCCAAGCTTTTTCAGTGGCTCAAGGTCCTCTACGAAGTCTGGAAGCACATCGATGAGGAAGCGGTGATGGTTTCCTCCCAGGCCGCCATGGGAGAGCTGGCCAAGACGGGCTGCACCTGCACAACGGATCATCACTACCTCTATCCCAGCGGCTTCTCGACAGACCTGACGGGCATCCAGTTCGAGGCCGCTGAAGCGGTGGGTATGCGCTTCTCACCCATGAGGGGCTCGATGTCCTTGAGCAAGAAAGACGGCGGGCTGCCTCCCGATTCCGTGGTGCAGAGCGAGAAGCAGATCCTGGAGGACAGCTGCAGGGTGATCGAGAAATATCACGACCCGGAGCCGCTGGCCATGAAAAAGGTGGGTTTGGCCCCCTGCAGTCCTTTCTCGGTGACAGAAGAGCTGATGAGGGACACGGCCCGGCTGGCACGTTCCCACGGAGTACGCCTGCACACTCACCTTGCCGAGACCCGTGACGAGGACGATTACTGCCTGCGCAAGCACGGCAAGCGACCCCTCGCACTGATGGAGGAGTGGGAGTTCGTGGGCGAGGACGTCTCTTTCGCTCACGGGGTCTTTTTTACAGACGAGGAGCTCGCGGTATTGCGACAGTCGGGAACCTCAATTTGTCACTGCCCCTCCTCGAATATGCGACTGGGAAGCGGCATTGCCCGGATCAAGGAGCTGCTGGAAAGGGGCATCACCGTATCCCTGGCCGTAGACGGTTCGGCCTCCAACGATACCTCGGACTTTCTCGGCGAGATGCGCCAGGCCCTGCTCCTGCAGAGGGTTCGCTACGGGGCCGATGCCCTGACAGCCGCCCAGGTCTTCTCGCTGGCGATCCACGGTGGAGCCAGGGTACTGAACTTTGAAAAGACAGGCAAAATCGAGCAGGGCTGGGCGGCCGACCTGGCGCTGTTCGACATCCACGGACTGGAGTATGCCGGCTCTCTGTCCGATCCCCTCGCTGCACTGCTGTTCGCCGGAATCAGCCACCGGGCCGCCTATACGATCACAAACGGTAGAATCGTCGTGGAACAGGGACGCCTTACGGGCGTGGACGAGGACAAGCTGGCAGAAACAGCCAACCGCATCGCAGCCCGGATTCGGTCCAAGATCTAACTGTAGACAATCCATGCCCAATCCGTCGATATCGAAACGACCACAGCCGGTAACAATCTCGGGCGAACTGCCCATGCTCCTCTCGGTGCTCGGCCTGACTGTGATGCAGGTTCTGGTTCGCTACCTCGGTCCCGCAGTCAGCTCCTGGACGAAAACCTTCTACCGCAGCATCTTCACCCTCGTGTTCGTTTTTGCCTGGATGCTTCTGAAAAAGAAAAAGTTCCGCTTCAACAACTGGCCTCTCCTGCTGCTGCGCGGGATCGCCGGAGCCGCGACCATCACCTTCTTTTTCTGGACAATCGACCTGATCGGCCTGCTTCACGGCACCCTGTACACCTACGTCCACCCCGTCTTCGCCATACTGTTCGCCGTTGTTCTATTCAGGGAACGCTTCTCCTGGTGGATCCTGCTGCCGCTCGCTGCAGCCATGACAGGATTGTACCTGATCGTGAATCCCACCTTCGAGGGCCTGCGCTTCGGGGACGGAGTCGGTCTGGCTGCCGCTGTGCTCGGCGGTCTGGCCAGAGCGGCTCTGCGGGAGCTGAGAAAAAGTGACAGTCCCGGAAACATCGTGCTCGTGTTCATGGGCTGCGGCGCTTTGTTGTCTGGAATCGGTGTCGCCCTGCTCCCGGGACAGAGTTGGAGATTCGTCGTTTCGCCGCCGTTGACTCTGCCCTCGATCTGGCTGCTTCTTGCCGCTATAGGGCTTTTCTCCGCCCTCTCCCATGTCCTGGTCACGATAGCCTTCCGCAGCCTTTCCACCGCAGTGGCCTCGATTATGGCCATGATGATCCTGCCGCTCACCGCCTTGGTCGCCGTTTTTTACTTTCGCGAATCTGTCACCGCCGGGAAGATCATGGGAGGGCTGCTGATCATGGCCGCCGGGAGCGGTATCGCTTTGCTCGAGCGCCGGCCTCAGCAGTAGCTTTCCAGAACCAAATCCTCCAGCCTCAGCTTGGGAACGTGGTGTACTTTGTCCTCTGTTCTGTAGTAGGTAAGCGAAGTACCGACAGCTACATCTTCCAGCTCCACCTGCTCGGCAGGCTTTCCCAGGGCGATCACGAGCAAGATCTCCAATTCATCGTTCAGATCCAGGATGCGGGCGAGTTGTTCCTTGCGGATATTTCCCAGCATGCAGCCGCCTAGTCCCAGAGCACTGGCAGCCAAGAGAATCGTCTGTGCCGCGATGCCTAGATCGACCCGCAGCCAATCCCAGCTGGTTTTTTCCCCCGTGATTACTATGTATCCTGTGGGTCGTTCTCCCGCTTCCGGTCCGGGCCAGTCGGGCAGAGAGGCAGCCCAGGCCACCGTCTCGAAAATTTTATCGTTGTACTCCGGGGAGCCGCTGACCACATAGCGCAGCAGCTGACGGTTTCCAGCCGAAGGGGTGTTCCGGGCCAGGTCCACCAGGTCGAGCAGGGTCTGTTTCGATAGATTGTGACGGCCGTCGAATCGCCGGTAGGATCGGTTGTTAAGCACGATTTCCCTGTAGTCCATTTCATCCTCCGCTGTCTTAGAAGTTCTGCTGTATCATTTCACCTATTACCGCGGTATGCAACACTTTCCCGCGTTCGTTCTCGCGAGCCGATCGTGCAACGATCGTGTTGAGTCTCTAGGAAATCCAGGCTATGGTGGGATAATGCGCCACCGTCTAACCTTGACTTCCAATCCGCGACTGATCCTTCTGATTCTGATCCTCGTTGTACTTCCCGCAGCAGGAGTGCTGCTCTTGATTTTTGCGGGGATTGTCATAGGAATCATCGCCCTTGCCGCTGCCGGATATCTGGACTATTTGATGCTGCGCTTTTTTCGCAATCACTTGAAAAGCTGGGTTGAAACGTCGGACAGCGAGCTCACATGCAAGATGCCCGATGGAGATCTGCTCACTTTCCCGTGGGAGAAGATAACTGTGGCCGGCTGTTGCACCCCCGCCAAGGGCCGGCCGTTCCTCTTCGTATACAGAGACGAGGGGGACAAACTGGTCACGATTCCCAACGAGTACACAGACTTCGACATGCTACAAGATCAAATCAGCAGGCGTAGACCGTTTCGTGAAATCTCCCTCGTCCAAGGGGAGTCGATTCAGAAACGGCTCAAGCAAATACTAAATATCGAAGAGTAGGTAATGGAAAAGTTCGAATATGTAGTCATCGGATCGGGCCAGGGCGGTACTCCCCTGGCTACGGCCCTGGCCCAGGCGGGAAGAAAAACAGCCCTGGTGGAGCGCACCCACGTGGGCGGAACCTGTGTCAACGAAGGCTGTACCCCGACCAAGACCATGGTGGCCGGCGCCCGGGTAGCGTACCTCAGCCGCAGGGGCAAGGACTACGGCGTGCTCAACGAGGGCTTGAAGATCGACATGGAAACGGTTCGACGCAGAAAGCGGGCGATCGTGGACAGCTTCCGTTCGGGCTCGGAAAAGCGCCTCGAGAACCAGGAAAACCTCACCTTGATTATGGGAAGCGCCCGCTTCACAGGCACGAAAACCCTGGAAATCACGGCTGCCGGCGGATCGATTCGGGAGATCGAGGGTCAAACCATAGTCATCGATACGGGGACCAGACCCGCGTTGCCGCAGATCGAAGGAATCGAAGACCTTCCCTACCTGGACTCCACCTCGATCATGGAGCTCGCCGAAGTACCGAAGCATCTGCTCGTCATCGGCGGAGGCTACATCGGTTTGGAGTTCGGCCAGATGTTACGCCGTTACGGCTCCCGGGTCACCGTTGTGCACCGGGGCGCTCAACTTCTCAGCAGAGAGGATGAGGACATCGCCGCAGAGGTGCTCAAGATCCTGGAGGAAGACGGGATCGCGGTGCATCTTGAAAGCCGGCCTATCAAGGTTGAGAAACACGGCTCCGACATCACATTGCACATTCGGAAAGGGGACGGGATCGAAAAGCTGACGGGAAGCCACCTTCTCGTGGCGGCCGGGCGCACGCCCAACACGGACGCACTCAATCTGAAAGCAGCCGGAATCGAAACAGACTCGCGTGGCTTTATTCGGGTGAATGAGAAGCTGGAAACCAGCGCGGAAGGGATCTATGCGATCGGAGACGTGAAAGGTGGGCCTGCATTTACTCACATCTCCTACGATGATTTTCGTCTCCTGAAAAACAACCTTCTCGAGAAAGGCGGCGCTACGACCGAATCACGGCTCGTTCCCTATACGGTCTTCATCGACCCGCAGCTCGGCCGGGTTGGCTTGAGCGAGAAGGAAGCCAAGCGAAAAGGAATAAACTACAAAGTCGCTTCCATGCCTATGAGTTGGGTGGCTCGGGCCCTCGAGGTCGATGAATCCCGCGGCATGATGAAGGTCCTGGTGAACCCGAAATCCCGCCAAATTCTCGGCTGCGCAGTGCTGGGAATAGAGGGTGGAGAGATCATGGCCATGATCCAGATTGCCATGATGGGGAACCTTCCCTACACCGACCTGCAGGAGGGGGTATTCGCCCATCCTACCCTGGCCGAATCGCTCAACAACCTCTTCGCGCGGGTGGATTGACAGGACAGGCAGCGCTCAGAGACTCTACTTTAGAACTTCAGGATTCAGCACGTTGGGGTGCCTCTTCCCGGCAAAAGTCTCAACAATGATTCTCGCGCAGATGCTGCCCATTCGCTCGAGAGACTCGTACGTGTAGGCCGCGATATGCGGCGTCGCCAGAACGTTGTCCAGGGTAAGCAGCGGATTGTCCTGAGGCGGCTCGGTAGAAAAGACATCCAGCGCCGCAGCGGCTATTCCTCTTTTCTTCAAGGTTTCATAAAGAGCCTCCTCGTCAACCAGCTCCCCCCTGGCTGCGTTGACCAGGAAGGACTCCGGCTTCATCAGAGACAGCTCCCGGGCTCCTATCATCTTTCGGGTCTGTTCGATCAGCGGGACGTGCAGCGTCACCAGATCGGATCGTGAGAGCAGCTCGTCGAGAGGCACGTAGTGAACCCCGTACTCGGAGACCAACTCCTTCTGCTGCACCACATCGTATGCCAGGATCTGCGAGCCGAACCCTGAAAGACGTTGTACAACGCTGGCACCTATACGTCCGGTACCTACAACACCCACGGTAAGGGCGCCCAACTCGTGTCCCACAAAGCGACTCCAGCCGCCTCTCTTGGTCGAGGCGCTGGCCGGGCAGACCCCGCGTAGAAGGTTGAGCATCAAGGTAACAGTCAGATCCGCCACCCCTTCTGTATTTGTTCCCGGGGCATTGGCCACGGCAATCCCCAGGGACGTCGCCGCAGGAATGTCTATGTTATCGACGCCCACCCCGTGCTTCATGACCAGCCGCAGGTTTGCTGAGGCCTGCAGCACTCTCTTTCCAATCGGTTCCGCGCCGGAGAGGATCGCTCCGGGAGCTCGATCGCTTACCAGCCGGGCCATCTTCTCCTCAGTGAGTGGCCTGTCTTCCCGCGAAATAGTGAGAACCTCAAAGCCCTCGCTTTCTAGGATTTCCATTCCTGTCCGTGTAATAGTCCCAAAAGATCTAGAGCTTACCAGCACGCGTTTCATCGTTCGCTCCTATCCTCATCGGGCCTTCCATGGCCGCTCAACAATCATCGTGCCACCATCGATGGGCACAACCGCCCCTGTAATGAAAGATGACCTCGAGCTGCAGAGGAAAACAGCCAGTTCGGCGATCTCAGCGGGCTTTCCGAAACGCCCCAAAGAGATATGCCGTAGCTTTCGCTCGCCCCGGCTCTCTATCAGGTCCCGGGTCATCGGAGTATCAGTGACTCCTGGAGCATAGCAATTGACACGAATTCCGTAGGGAGCCACCTCGGCAGCCAGCACCCGGGTGAATATTTCCACACCACCCTTGGAAACACAATAGGCTGATAGACCGACATCGGGCATCCTGGCGCTCACAGAGCTGGTATTGAGTATTATCCCCCCGCCGGCCGCTCTCATGTGCGGAATCACTGCCCGGCAGCAGAGAAAGGTTCCCGTAAGATTCACGGTGAGGATTTTGGACCAGGACTCCGGGTCGATCTCTTCTACCTTACCCCGGCCTACAACCCCGGCGCTGTTGATCAGGATATCGATGCGGCCGAACTCCCGCACGCACTCCTCCATTGCCCGTTCCACACTCTCCGGATCGACTACATCAAGAGAGCAGGCAACGGCACGCGGGCCCCCACTGACGTTCAGTTTCTGCGCGGTCTTACCGACGGCCTTCAGGTTCAGGTCGGCCAGCAGAACCATCGCCCCTTCTTCGTGCAGTTTGACCGCTATTCCCTGTCCGATACCCTGAGCCGCTCCGGTTACCACCGCCACTTTTCCCTCGAGCACCCCTCCCTTTATTGGGTCTCCGGTTACCATACCGAATATCCGCCGTCGATGATGATGTCCTGTCCCGTGAGGAAACGCGAGCTCTCAGAACTCAGGTACACGAGCAGCCCGTCCAGGTCCTCCGGAGATCCCAGACGGCCCAGTGGAACGGAATCGATGATCTGCCTGTAGGTCTGTTCTTCCGAAATTGCTTTCTCAGTAAGAGGGGTGCGCATGATCCCCGGGCTAACGCAGTTGACGGTGATGTTATAGGGAGCCAACTCCACGGCCAGTCGCTTGGACATGCCCAATACACCTGCTTTGGAAGCCGAATAGTTGTAGCCTCCGTCGAAGCGTCGCGGCCGCGGTGCGTGCAGTGCGGCGATCGAGGCGATATTTATGATTCGGCCCCAACGGTTTGCCAGCATTTGCCGGGCCGCCGCCTGACAGCAGAGAAAAGTTCCTGTAAGATTGACATTCAACACCTGGTTCCAGTACTTGAGCTCCATCTCCTCGATCCAGCGGGCTGCCGAAATCCCCGCACTGCAGACCAGGATGTCCACCTTGGCGCTCTGCTCCGCCATTTCCTCAAAGGCACGTCGTACGGAGATGGGGTCGGTGACATCCACATATACAGACCGTGCCCTGTCTCCGCGAGCCGTGACCTCCTCGGCCGCCTGCCGGGCTCGCTCCTCATCGAGATCCGCGAAGTAGACCTCGGCCCCGAAACAGGCCAGAACCTGTCCGATCCTTCGACCCAGACCGGAGGCTCCACCTGTCACTACCGCGGTTCTGTCTTGCAGCCCAAAGGTCTTCATGATGATTTCGGTGCTCATGACTCGGACAACTCCCCCAACGATTCATTTGTTTTCTGAAGCGATGCGAAAGCATCTACAAAAACAGGCAATATGCTGTCATACAGCCTGCTGTTTTTCGGATTCGGAGAATGCTCTTCGACCACGCTGGTGAATCTGTCTATCTCGTCGAAATCCTTCAACAGCCCGATACCGATCCCGCCGACCAGAGCTGCTCCCACCGTATTGGCTTCCTGCTGGGCGGAGAGGGTCAGCACGGGCTTGCCCAGGACGTCGGCGAATATCTGCTTCCACAACGCGCTGGCCGCACCTCCGCCGATGATCCTCATGGACTCCAGCCTTCCCTTCTTCTCCAGGTAGCCGACCATCAGGCGGACGTTGAATGCTACCCCTTCGAGGGCGGCACGTATCAACTCAGCCTTGCCTACAGCCAGGCTGAGCCCCAAGAAAGCCCCTTTGGCATGGATGTCGTAGTAGGGAGCGCCGCCGGGACGAAAATAAGGCATGAATACCACACCCCGAGAACCGGCCGGGCTTTTAGCTGCCAGAGCGTCCATGCGAGCGAAGGCACGGGGATCGATCTCAGCTGTTTTTCCCTCAGTACCGGTTGCCGAAAAAATCTCGTCACGGATCCACTTGTAAGCCACCCCGGCCGAGAACATTATAATCTGCGAGCAGTAGAGGTCGGGCACCACATGACAGAGGGCCATGGGCCGTCCGTCTGAATCGATCACCGGCTCCGAGCCCACCACCGAGACCCAGCCCGCAGAGCCGATGCACATGTAGGGCACGTTCCCCATGCCGGCCCCCGAACCCGCCGTACCGCAGGAGACATCCCCCCCTCCGAGAACGACGGGCGTTCCTTCGACAAGGCCCATCTCGGTCGCCACCTCCCGGCGCAGATGGCCGATTACCGTGGTGCTGGGCAGGAGCTCGGGCATCTTCCCGGGATCGATTCCCAGCGTTTGCAGCAGCTCTTCGTGCCAACATCTTTCGCCGAGATGCAGGAGCCCGATATCGGACGCCTCTGAGTAATCGGTGGCGATGCGTCCGGTCAGCCAGGCGCATATCGCATCTTTGGTGCCTATGAACTTGGCTGCGCGGCGGTATAGATCCGGTTGGTTTTCCTTGATCCATGGTATCTTGGCGGCTGGGTATAATACAACATCCAGCCCGCTGCCCGTCTCGCGGTAGAAGCGCTCCCAGCCGATCTTCTCCACCAGGCGTTCGGCCTGTTCGACGCTGCGCGTGTCCGCCCAAAGCATGGTTCGCGACGATAGAGTCTCACCCCTTTCATCCACTGGCACGCAGCCCATCATGTGTCCGCTGAAAGACAGGCAGGCCACGTCGCCGGGACGCACGCCTGTCTGCTCGATGAGCTGTGCGGTGGTCCGGATTAACTCCCGCTTCCAGTCTGCAGGATCCTGCTCGGCCCAACCTTCCTTTGGGTAATAGGTTGGATACTCTCGGTAAGCGGAGCCCAATAAAGGCCCCTGCTCGTCATAAAAGGATGTCTTGCACCCTGTGGTACCGAGATCGTAGGCGGCCAGGATCATAGCATGCCCATGGAATCCAGAGCTTTTTTTATATTTTGCTTTTCCTCGGTTGTGGCCGCTATGAAGGGCGAACGCGGAAAAGCTTTGATAACCCCGCGGATCTCCAGCATGGCGTACACGGCCAGTTGCGTGGAGCGGGCCAGGTACATGACATCGCGCAGCTTGTTCACCTCGAACTGTGTCTTGCGACAGGCATCGAACTCTCCAGCCATCCCCTCTTTCCACATTTTGCCGCAGATCTCGGGAAAAACGTTGCCCAGACCTGGGATGTAGGCTTCGGCACCTAGAGCCCGGGCGGACAGCCACATGGCTTCGGTACCCAGCACCACGTCGAAGCTCCCATCACCCAGCTCGCGCTGATAGATAGCATGCGTCAGGATATCGAAGGTTGCGTCTTTGATCCCGTGCAAGCCCCTGTCCTTCAGCGTCTTGATCGTTGAAAAAGGAATCTCGTAGCCGGAGAACTTTATATTGTGGTAGAGGTAGATGGGAAAACCCTTGGCTACGGCCTCGAGCATCGAGCCGTAAAACTCGATCAGCGCATCCTCTTTGTGATGGAAGTAGTAGGGCCCCACCGCAGCCGCACCGTCGCAGCCGATCTTTTCCGCGTGCCTGGTCAGCTCTACCGTATCCCGGGTATTTGTGGTCCCGGTGTGAGCAATTATTGGTATCTTACCATCGATGACGCGCACGCATACTTCGGCAACCTGTTTTCGCTCCTCGACGTTCATCATGGGCCCTGAGCCGTAGGAACCGCAGATGTACAGTCCGTTTACCCGCTCCTTTAAAAATTCCAGAAGCTTTTCCAGATTCTGTATGTCGAGCTCTCCGTTTTCTTTGAACGGGGTGACCATAGGCGGGACCACTCCCTGCAACTTAAACATAGTTTCCTCCTAAACGGTATTTTCTTTGTTTTAAAAAACCCACGTTTCTTGTTCGTGGATTAACTTCTCAGCATAATGAGGACCAATTCTCAAATCTTATCTGAAGTGTCGGTTCTACAGGACTCCGGAGTACTCCTTCAAGCCCAACTGTTCCAACCTCTCCGCGGTGGGAATGCCCCGCGCAACCTGCCAGCCTCGCTCCTCGTAGTAGTCGTCCAGCATCTTCGCGGCATCCTCCTTGGAGATCACCTTGGTTTGATAGTAGTCCTTCATCTCGATCCGCCCTTCGGGCGAGTCCATGGGCCGGAACCAGACCTCCGGCGGCCTGTCCTCCTCCCGGCTGAAGCCTTCCCGAACGTTGATGAGCTTTGCCACATTGCTGATGCGCTCTCCGCGCTCGACAAGCTCGCCGGCGGTCAGGTTTTCCCCGCTGGCGGCATTGTACAGCCTGACCATGTCCTTGCCGTACATCAGGCCCTGGTAGGAGTAGATCGAGCAGAGCCCCAGCGAGTTCTTCACCCGCATCATGTCCTCCATGTAGCGGGTATAGCGACCTACGTTGAAGCTGCCCGCGTAGTCGGATTCCGTGAAGATTCTCTCGACGTCTTCCTCCGGAAGACCCCAGCCCTCCACCTGCTCTCGCACCTGTTCGATTGTCTTGTTGCGGCTGTTGGTCCGCGTGTGCGAGCCCCCGTGATGCGGGCGTGGCCTGGTAAAGAACGACATCATCAGGGGATGAAAGTTCGAAGGCCGGGCGTCGTATATGAAATCCACGCCCTTACAGATCCCCGCATACCAGTACTCCTGCGGGTCCAGCCCGAAATCTTTTTTCAGCCGGAACCAGCCATCCGCCAGCACGTCTCCGAATCCCTCGCGGTTGACCGTCATTTCGTACAGCTGCAAATAGGTCTCGTAGTCGCGCTTCAGCTCCAACCCGCCTGTATCTTCTCTTGTCAGTCTGCCGATCTCGTACATCTTGGTCACGAAATCGATAATGCGCATGCTGGTATAGAAATCTATGCCGGTACGTGAATTGGCGTCTGCCACGATGTGGATCATTTTACGGAAATCCCGCACGCCCAGCAGCATCCCCGAGGTCGCGCTCTTGCTGAAAGGAGATCCATATCCGATCTCTCCGTCGTACTCGCCGCCCTTGATCTTCCACTTCAAACGGCAGCTCAAGACGCACGAGTTGTCCGAGATTACCTCCTCGACCGTCTCCAGCCGGGTTTTTTCCCCGTACAGCTCGTCCCACTCGTCCTTGGGCCAGATTCCCGGATACTGGGTGTGCTTGAAGGTATCCCAGCCGGCGGCCAGGCCCAGCTTGATCCAGTGCTCTCGCCGCGGCCACTTGAGGACTCTCTCACGAAGCTCCTGGGTGACCTGCATGAACTCCTGCGGGCGGGCCACATCCACGTCACCGCTGCCATTGACCACGATGGCTTTGAGGTTCTTCGACCCCATCACCGCGCCGAGGCCTCCACGGCCCAGGGAGTTGGCCTTGTCCACGATCGTCATGGCGTGACGGACCAGTTTTTCACCGGATGTTCCTATAACAATCACCCCGGTTTCCGGTCCTTCCCGCCCCACCAGCTCGTTGGTCACTTCTTCGATTCCCCGTCCCCACAGATCCGCGGCATCCACCAATTCGATCTGCTGATCACGAATTCGCAGGTATACAGGCTTGGGCGACTTCCCGCTTACCAATAGGTGATGACAGGCTGCGCGGTTCAGAGCGATGCCCAGATACCTTCCCCCCGTTGTACAGGCACCGATGTAGTGCTTGCCATCCTCGGAGGCAATTGTGGGAAACTTGGTGATGACTGTGGTCTTCGGTGTTCCGGCTGTCAGGGTTCCTGCCAGGATCCCGGGATTAATACAAATTACGTTTTCCGGGGAAAACGGATCGATCCCAGGGGGGAGATTGTCCGCCATCAGCTTCCAACCGACGCCGCATCCACCGAGAAAATCGCGATCAACGGATTCGTCGACCTGCTCCGAGCGCACTGTACCTGTTGTCAAATCCACGTAGCGTGTCCATCTTTTTGGTCGGCTCATCGTTCCTCCTCACATGCAGACGACGATCGTGTTTTTATGCTTCAACTCCTGCAGGCTGATCGCATTGTAGGGGCACACCTTCAGGCAGGCCGGATCGCCACCACAGAAATCACAGTCCAACGGCATAATCATAGGCACCGTGTGTCCTGTCTGGGCGTCGCGATTCATGCGGATCACGGACTTCTCCGGATTGAACACCCCGGCCCTGGCAAAGGAGCAGGCCAGCTGGCAGCTGCGGCATCCCCGGCATTTGCTGGCATTGATGTACAGAATACTGGTCATGCTTATTCCTCCGGAGGCCGATAGACCATCTCGAGCCTGTTTCCTTCAGGGTCCTCGAAGTATCCGATCGTCCAGCCGTTGCTTGTGTTCCGTACATCATGCAGGGCTACACCCTTGGCCTTAAGATCGTCTTCCACTGCCTGGAAATCCTCGACCACCAGCCCCACGTGGCTGTAGCCGCAGTCGTTCAGCGCCCGCGTTTGCGCTTCCGCGTTGGTGGGCAGGATCTCGATCTCAAAGCCGCCTTCCCCCTTCATGAAATAGATAGGCGGCCGGTCGGCCTTCTCCAGGGTACGCACCACGGTCAAACCCAGAGTGTCCGCATACCAGCGAGAGAGCTTCTGCGTATCCCTGGCATAGATTCCAAGATGTTCGACTTTCATGCTAATCCTCCACTTCTGCAAAGACTGTAACGGGCATGGCCTCCGCCCCGAACAACCTCAGCGGTATCACAAAGAACCGGCGCAGCTTCTTACCGAGCAGGATCGCTAGGTTTAGGTCCTCCAGCACAAAGGTTTTCTGCTTCTTCTTCGTTAGAAATACTTTGTGTACGGGAAACTGCACAGGCGAGGCCACCTTTCCATCGGGTATGTTCTCGATGCCGATGGTGTCGATGCCGTAGGCCCGGATGTTGAAATTGTCCACCAGATAGTTGGCCGCTTCCAGAGTGAAGCTCGGCTGGTTCTTTACGAATCCCTCCTGATCTTTCTTGCGCGTCTGCGAAAATCCTGTGTAGATCAACAGGATATCCGCCTTAGCCAGCTCTTCCTTGTGCGGCTCCAGTTCCTGTACCGATATCTTCTCCTTGTTCTGCTTAGGGATTTCGAGCAACACAGGGTGGCTGAAAATGAAATCATTGATCCCGAACTCGTGCAGCCTGAAGCCTTCCGGGTCCACATGGAAGGGCACATCGATGTGCGTCCCGGTGTGGGCAAAAAACTCCATGATGCTCGTGTTGTTGTAGGATTTCCAGCGAACCTTGGAGTCCTCAGGCTCTCCGGAAGGAGCTTCCGTCATTCTGGATCTCGGTATTACCCGAGGCGGGTCTATGGCTCCCGGCATAACGATGTCATCGGGCTCTAGTGAGTAGGACGCTTCGATAAACATTGAATTACCTCCATCAGGTTTTATTGGTTTCTAAAATATCGTATTATCAATTTGTAATCTCGTCAATATGTATTTACATATTTTCAGCATTACGGCTAACCCGCTACTGCTGTGTCTGCAGGCGGCTATAGACGCCCACGATGACCAGAATGATAAAGCCGTTGAGCATGATCTGCCACTCCATTCCCAGGCCCAGCATGCTCAGGATACTGAACAGCACGGCCACCACCAGCACGCCCAAAAAGGTTCTCTCAACTCCGCCTCGTCCGCCTGTGAAGAGGGTTCCGCCGATGATCACCGCAGCGATGGAGTCGAGGCTCAGGGCGGCACCTACCCCGGCGCCGCTCTGGAAGGTCGGATAGGGCGTCCGTGCCCAGCCCAGGTAGAATAGGCCGGCGATAGCGGCCAGCAGCCCGCTTAATACGTACACCAAGATCTGGACTCTGCGGTAGCGTATTCCGGACAGATGACAGGTCACGATGCTGCAACCAAGGGCCCGGATCTTCCAGCCGAAAGATGTGAATCTAAGCACGAGAAAGAGCAGAACTGTCAGGACGATCCAGACGATGGTAATGATCGGGATACCCGCTACCCTTCCAGTGCTCAAAGCGATGAGGCTTTCTGCGGCTCTACCCCGCCCGCCCCCTCCGGTAGTTACATAGAGCACACCGGTTAGAATGATCATCATAGCCAGGGTCATCACCACATGGGGAATCCTGAAAAAGGAGATGCCGATCCCGTTCACCAGCCCGATGACACACCCCAGGACGATGCACAGCAGGGCCGGCAGGACAAAGCTGCCGTCAGCCATGAGCATGGCCCCTGTCATGATAGTGATCCAGTAGATAGAGCCCACCGACATGTCGATACCACCGGAGAGAATCACCAATGTTTGAGAAAGCGCCAAGATCCCCAGCATGGTGTTGCAGTACATGACGTTTGAAAGGTGCTTCAAGGTCAGGAATCCCGGGGTTATGGCCCCGGCCACGCCCATGATCACGATCAAGGCCACGATCATGATCAGAGGTTGGATGAGGTTCGACGGTATTGTCAGGGTGCGGTTCATTTTCCTTCCTTTCCCCTCTGCACGATGTACAGTTGAATGCCGGCAACGCTGGCCAGGAGAACACCTTTAACGATAAAATGATACCAAATGGTGATTCCCAGAAACTGCAGTATCCGACCGACGGACGAGATGATCAGGGAGGCGGCAATGGTTCCGCTGTAGCCGCCGACTCCTCCGGTGACCAGGGTTCCTCCCATGAAGACCGTGGTGAAGGAGTCGAAAAGATAAGGGGCTCCCGCTTGGGCGTTCCCGCTGCCTATCCTGGCGGCTATGAACAGGCCCGCCAGGGCTGAAGCGAGGGCGCTGACCACGTATACCTTGATGCGGGTTAGATCGACATCCACCCCGGACATGCGGGCGCTGGCCGAGTCACCACCCACCGCGTACACCTGTCGGCCGAACTTACGCCGCTGCAGGATCACGATTCCCACAAAGGCGGTGAGCAGCAGAATGATGAAGGGAACGAGAGGAAATTCGCCGAGCTGATACAACAGGAAGTGTTTGTAGGACTCCGGGATGTACCCGCCGGGGCTGGGACGGATCAGTAGATTTACACCGGTCAGCAGAAACATCATGCTCAGGGTCATGATAAAAGGATTGATGTTCAGCTTGGTGATGCCCAGACCGTTGATCAGGCCGACGCAGAATGCGGCGATGAACACGAGTAGAATCGAAGGCAGGATTCCCTGATCCATCGTGACCGAGGCAATCGCCGTGGCCATACTGGCCACCGCCCCGACGGACAAATCGAAGCCCTGGCTGAGCACGACAAATGTCTGAGCCAGACCGATCAGAGCGATCGGCACGGTGCTGGCGATGATATTGGAAAACGTCGAGGTTGTGCGAAAATAGGGTGAGATAGCGGAAGCAACCAGCCAGAGAATGACGAGCACCAGATATATGTACCACTTGCCGAAAGATTTCTTCAACCAAACAGCGAATGTCATGCCTCTGTCCCTTTAACCATAGTAAGAATCGAGTAGCTCTTCTTCGTTGATTTTTTCACCGCTGAATTGTCGAACAATTCGTCCCTCGTGCATCACAAACACACGGTCCGGAAGGTTGACCACCTCCTCCAGATCCGTGAGCACGGTTAGCGTAGGAATTCCCTCGTCGGCCAGTTGTCTCAGCAGATAGTAGATCTCCACCTTGGCCCCGACGTCCAAACCCATGGTGGGCTGGTCGAGGAGCAGGACTTTGGGGCTGGCCAGTAGGTATTTCCCCAATACGACCTTCTGCCTGTTTCCTCCGCTGAGCTGGCGGACAATCTTGGCGATGCTGGGCGTTACGATTCTCAGCTTCTGAACCATATCCTCGACAATTTTCCTGTCTTTATTCCTGGGGATGATCCCCCAGCTCGTGCGGCTGTCCACACTGGCAACCGACATGTTCAACCAGACGTCGTGGGCAAGCCACAGCTCCTCCTGATCGCGCCGGTCTGAGACGAAGAAAACACCGTTCTTCATTGCGGTTCTCGGACTTTCTATCCGTACCGGCGTGCCGAACATCTCGATAGTTCCCTGGATTCTCAGCTCCAGTCCGGTTATCGCGCGCAGCAGGCTGCTTTGGCCCTGACCGCGCAGTCCGGCCAGGGCGACGATTTCACCCCTGTGGATCTCCAGGCTGACATCTTTGAGGTGTTTTGTGGCGGCGTTTTTAACAGAGAGAACGGTCTCGCCAAGCTGTTGCCGCCCCAGCTTGGACGGAAAATCCAACCCCTTCTCCTTGCCTGTCATCATGCCAATGATCCGCTTGCGAAGAGCCGAGCGGTCGTTGTCCTTCGGATTGTGAATGATCCCTTCGAAGTTCCCGTCCTTGAGGACGATGATCTGCTCGCAGATCTCCAGGACCTCCTCCAGCCTGTGGGAAATGAAGATGAGAGTTTTACCCCTACGCTTCAGGTCCTCGATAATGGCGAACAGCCTGCGCACCACATCGCTTGTGAGCGGGGCTGTCATTTCGTCGAAAATCAGGATATTCGGGTCGCGTTCCAGCGCCTTAGCCAGCTCGACCAGACTCTTCTCGCCCTCCCGCAGCAGATCCGCAGATTCGCTAACATCGATATCCAGCCCTACCGGACGCAGCACTTCTTGCGCCCGGGATTGCAGCAGTTTCCTGTTCAAAAACCCGCCTGAGTAAAACTGATCCAACCTGTCCAAAAATATATTTTCAGCTACACTGAGGTGGGGGATCAGAGCATGTTCCTGGAACACCGCATCCAGCTTGTACTCCCCCCGAGCCTGGGTGGGATTCCTGATCTGGGCTTCCTCGCCCTTGATTCTTATCGTACCTCCGTCCGGAGCGTGCAGTCCCATAAGAATTTTGACAAGTGTCGATTTTCCGGCTCCGTTCTCGCCCACCAGGCCATAGATATTCCCCGCTTCGAGGGAAAAGGTGATTTTTTTGAGCACCTCTACACCAGGAAAGCGTTTCTCGAGGGATTCCACGTTCAGGATTGGTTCCATGATTTTTATTATGATGGCGGTATCGCCAAAGCTGGCGATACCGCCTTTTCCCCTGTTATTTCACTACCTGGTTCAACACGTCGTCAGGCAGAGGGGTGAACACGAAGATTCCGTCCGGAGCATTCGGGCGAGCAAAGGCCTTGAACTGCTCCTTGGGAATTCCCGGGGTGGGGTAGAAGTACATCCGCGGCACGGGATAACCCTGCAGCAGCATTTCCATCAGAACCACCGAGATGGCACTGGGGATCGATGGGTGACAGGATGCATAGGCCGGGACGTTGTACTCGAGACATTTCTGCAGGAATCCATTCTGATCCTCAGAGGCGTGCGGATAGTCGCCCGGATTCATGCCGAGCTCGACCATCGCGTCTATGATTGCCAGGGACATCTGTCCGCCAACCGAGTAGATGCCGTCGAACTCCGGATGAGCGGCCACCATGTCCGTGAAGATCTTCTTGGCTTTGTCGTAGGACCATTCGGCGTACTCGATGGCTGCAATCTCGATATCGGGATAATTCTCCAGCACGGACAGTCCGCCGCCGCTTCTTCCCGTGTCGATCGGGTAACCCTTCAGTCCACGGAAGAACAGGATTTTGCCTTTGTAGTTCAGCTCCTTGGCCAGCCACTCGGCGCTCAGAGTCCCAAAAGTCCATGGGTCGTTGCCGATGTAACAGTTGTACTTGGTCGTGTCGGCCGAATCATTGAATAGGATGATGGGACAGCCCGCGTCGTAGATCTCCTCGATCGTATCGCTCAGAGCCACCGGATCGAGAGGATCGACGATGATACCGTCCAGGTCTCCAGCCTTCCACATGGTGAACATGTCCTTGAGATTATTGATCTCCGTATCCACTGATCCGGCGCTGTCCATATGCACGTATTCGTCTATCAGCGGCGAACGCTCCACCTCTCTCTGGAACTCGGCGATGTTCACCTCCTGCCAGGGATTTCCGCGCCAGCTGGTGATGTATCCGACCTTGTAGGGGGGATCCTTCTTGTACTCCCAGATCGTGGGGGCATTGTTCCACCACTCGAGCCAGGCGTGTTTCTCCATAGCGATCTTGAAGGCGCTGTCCTTGTCCAGGTCATAGCGCTGACCGGCAGCTGCCTCCCCTTTCTCCGCCATCGCTTCATAGTCGCTTTTCAGCTGGTCGTACTCCGCTTGCGCCACCCCTTTGGGAACGACGAAGAACACGACCACCGCAACCACCACGGCCACAACCACGGCCACGATGATGAGCGTGGCGACAGAGACATTCCCTTTTTTCTCAGCCATAAATTCCTCCTTGCTGGTTTTTTGTTGCGAGCCTATGGCAGGCTCTATCAAAAAGGGTCTCGCGGCTAAGACTTCCTGCTAGCCGTGCACCCCTTTTTGCCAAGTATTTCCGGCATCAGGAACTGCCGGCGGACTGCCCGCTCTTGAAATCCACCAGGTCACTGTTCACTCCTACCAGGGCGTCATAGGTCTTGTTAAAAAGCGGAAAAAGCTGCTTGTAGACAGCGACATTCTCCGGCTTAGGCTTTGTGGTCTGCTGTACCTTGATGAAGCGGCTGACAGCATCCCCAAAGTCAGTAAAAATACCCAGGGCTACCCCGGCGATAATAGCCGCCCCTAGCGAATTGGCCTCCTGCTGGGCTGCAAAGGTGCTGACAGGCATGTTCAAGATACTGGCCTCGATTTCCCGCCAGAGGGGGCTCTTCGAACCTCCTCCGATCAGGCGCATCTCTTTGAAAGGCACGTCCACCTCCTTCGCCATGGCATCGGCCATGAGACGAATGTTGAAGGTGATTCCTTCAAGAACTGCCCGCAAGATGTCGCCCCGTCCATGAGCCAGGGTCAACCCGATCAGTGCCCCGTGGGTCCTGAGATTGTTGTGCGGGGCACCGCCCGGACGCATGTCGGGAAGAAAAATCAGCCCGTTCGCCCCGGGGGGAGATTTTGCGGCCAGCTCGTTCATAAGCTCAAAGGTATCGAGATCCCGTAAGCCGGCGTAGGCACCCTCCAGCAAGCAGATTTGCTCCGCGAACCAATTGTAGGCGACCCCTGCGCAGAACATGGCCAGCTGCACCACGTTCATCTCCGGCACCACGTGACAGAGGCTGAAGGGCCTCATCTGCTCATCGAGAATAGGTTTCGAGGAGGCAACGGCCAGCCACGAGGCGGAACCTATATAGTTGTAAACGCTTCCCTCACGGATCACACCCGCCCCCAGGGCTGCGCAGGCCACATCGCCGCCTCCGAGAACCACAGGCGTTCCCTCTTTGAACCCCGTCTCCTGGCTGGCGGCAGGTCCGACCTTGCCGACCACGCTGCTGGATGGCAGCATCTCCTCGGCCAGCTTGCCCACCTCTATACCCAGCTCCTCAAGCATGTCATCAGCCCACTGCCGGGTATGGATGTCGAGCAGCCCCGTGTTCGAAGCTTCCGAAAAGTCGGTTACAAAGCGCCCTGTCAGGCGATTGACCATAATGTCCTTGGCACCCAGGAACTTGTAGGTTTTCTCGTAGAGCTCGGGATGGTTCTCTTTGAGCCAGAGGATCTTCGCGATCGGATAGATTGCGATCTCCATGCCCGCTCCGGTGGTGTTGTAAAAATTGCTCCAGCCTATCCGGCGGCTGATGTCGTCTGCCTGCTTCTGGCTGCGATGATCGGCCCAGATACAGACGTTGTCCTGTAGCGGTGAACCGTCGCGGCCGACAGGTATTTGTGACATCATCTGTCCGCTGAAGGAAATCCCTGCGATCCTGCCCGGTGAAACGTTCGCCGAAGCCATGACACGCCGGGTAGAGTTCACAAAGGCCTGCCACCAGTCCTCCGGTCTCTGTTCAACCCATCCGGGCTTGGGATAAAAGGTTTCATAGGGATGGTAGTGGGAGGCAATCAGCCTGCCCGAGGAATCGTATAGGGATGCCTTGTTGCCGGTGGTACCAAGGTCATGGGCAATGATTACACTATCACTCATTTGTTGCTCCTATTTTTTCCCTTGTTGTATGTTTTTTTAACCTTAACTACTGTTTTCAACACCACACCCTGTCTTAGGAAAGTCCTCAAATAATCCACCGGTTCGTGCTCCTGTGTATAAGAGACGCCGCTGATCGTCAGGATACTGGAGAAGGGTGCGACTTCCAGAAGCTCGATTACCTCCGGCTCGATCGCCTCTATGGCCACCGCATAGCGTTCCGAGCTGGTCACCGGGCAGTTATAACGGGCTGCAAGAGTTTTATAGAGGCTATCCTCAACGAAGTCGCAGCGTTCAATCCCCGGAAACTTCTCCGCCGGCAGCTGAGAGTCGCAGATCATCAGCGGCCGGTTGTACACGTAGCGCAGCCGGCGAATGTGCACGGTGGGCTGGCCCTCTTCCAGCTCGAGCTGCTCGGCCACTAGGGAGGTCGCCGGGGCGGTCTTCACCCAGATTACCCGGTTTTTGATGGGTACATCCTCGGCAAACTGATCGGCGAAGCTCAGGCTCTGGCCGAGAAAAGTGAACTCCACGAATGGCTTTTCCTTGACGAAGGTGCCCAGGCCCTTGCCCCGGCTTAAATATCCCTCATCCAGCAGCAGGTGAATAGCTTTGTTGGCCGTGGGCCGGCTCACATGAAAGTAGCTGGCAATCAGCTCTTCCGCCGGGAAACGGTCGCCCGGCTGAAAGTCCTCATCTTGGATGAGCTGGCTGAGAAAGCGGCTGAGCTGGTAGTACAGAGGAACAGGAGACTGTGGATGCAGCTCTATAAAATTCGCTTTACAGAATGAATCCAACTTTTCATGCATGCTACACTCCTCTTTTGAATTATCAAAGAAAATTGTAAGTTTGTCAAGATATGCTATATGTAAATACATGTTGACAATTTGACAAAAACGATATGCTTTGGCTTTCATCCAAGTGTAGACAGGGGTGAAACCCTGCTGTATAACCACTTGCATGACAAAAACTCCTGGTGATCTCCCAACTGTTGGACTACAATGCTGCTACCCAGGCTATTGACCCGTTCCCTGCACACGCTCTTTACCTCCCTGCTGCCCCTGTTCGTGCTCTCCCATTTTTCCCACCATGTGATCACGGCCATTGCCGCTCCCCTGCTGCCCCTGATCCGTAGCAGCTTTTCGCTGAGCTACACCCAGTCGGGGCTGCTGCTCTCCGCCTTCACCCTCACCTACGGCATCGGGCACCTTCCCTCCGGTTGGCTGACCGACAGGATCGGCGGGGCGGTGATGATCTTCATCGGAATCGCCGGCGTGGCAGTAGCCGGCTTTTTCTTCGGCCTGGCGCCGTCGATCGCCCTTCTGTTCCTGGCCAATACTCTGATCGGGGTGTGCGCGAGCTGCTACCACCCTGCGGCCAGCTCCCTGATCGCACGCCTGGTCAAACCCGAACAGCGTGGAAGTGCCCTTGGCGTTCATGTCATAGGCGGCAGCGCCAGCTACTTCCTGGCTCCCCTGCTTGCCGGTGCAGTCGCCGCCGCCCTGGGATGGCGGGGCACCTATATCGCCCTGAGCATTCCGACCCTTGCCCTTGGCCTGATCCTTTTCTTTCTATTGAAGAGAGCCACGGTCAAACGAGGTATTGCTCATAAAGCGTGGGACAACGATCGGGAGGATAAACGGCCGGTCCGCTTTTGGGTATGGATGGTCGCCTTCCTGGCCCTGACCACACTGAGCGGCGCCATGGTCGGTTCCCTGATCGGGTTTATTCCCTTGCTGCTCGTGGATTCCTTCGGCATACGGGAGGAGACGGCGGCCGGCCTTCAGGCCATCATCTTCTCAGGCGGATTCTGGGCCGCTCCCCTGGCAGGATTTCTCTCGGACAGAGTGGGCAAGATTCCCTTGTTATTCGGAGCCTGTGCCATGGCTGTGCCTACGATATTCCTGCTTCCCAGGGTACCGTTCGGAATCGGCCTCTATGTGTTGTTCATCCTGCTCGGTTTATTCATGTTTATCCGCATGCCCGTCTCCGAATCCCTGATCATAGACAAAACCCCCATCAGGTTGCGCTCCGCTGTATTGGGGGTGTACTTCCTGGGAAGCTCGGTAGGAGGAGGAGCCTTCACTCCTCTGGTCGGCTGGCTGAGCGACAACTACGGCTTTCGGCGCAGCTTCACCGTGAACGCCGCCATCATCCTGGGGTTGATCGTTGTCTGCGCTGTGGTGCTGGCGTTGAGCCGGGAGCCTAAACAGACGGCTGCGGAGTAGCCTGCCGCAGCCGTTCGTAAAACACAGGATTCTTATCTTCTCACTTGCCCTTCTGCGACTGCCGTCAGTACCTTACAGCCTGAGGAGAATTACCATGCCTGACAGAATTAAAGAAGAGTTAAAAGAGTTGGTCGTATTCGGAGGGCTCACGATGGTCAAACAGCGGCTGACCGTGGGCACCTGGGGAAATATCAGCATTCGCGACAAACAAACAGGTCTGATCTATATCAGCCCTAGCGGCGTAGAATACGAAGATATCCGCACCCGGGATGTGGTAGTGCTGAACGAAAAGCTAGAGGTGGTCGACGGAAACGCTGTTCCCTCTATCGAGAAAGCGATGCATGCGGCGGTATACCGTGCCCGTTCCGACATCGGGGCGGTCATTCACACCCATCCTATATACTCCAGCGTTCTCGGGGTCAATCACATGGAGCTGCCCGGAATCAGCGAAGATTTCGTACAGATCGTCGGAGAAAAGATCGTCTGTTCCGAGTATGCCCTGCCCGGCACAGAGCAGCTGGCGGAAAACGTGATCAAAGCTCTTGGAAAAGACAGAAAGGCGGTGCTGCTGCCCAATCACGGAACCCTCTGCGCCGGCAAAGATCTGCGCGAGGTTCTGAAGGTCAGCTACGTGGTGGAAAAAACAGCTCAGGTATACATCATGGCTCTGAGCATCGGCAAGCCTCAGCTTATCGATGACGATGATATCAGGGAAATGCGCTTCTTCGCTCAAAATATGTACGGACAAAAGTTGCAGAGTCGCACGGCCTGATTGTACAGCTCAGACTACCAAGAGTCTTATTTTCCTTCACAAAACAATCTAAATGTTGCAGGATAGCGACATGGATATAATTTTGAGTATCGACCTGGGCACAACCGGATTGAAGGTTGGTCTGGTAAACACAGCGGGAAAAGTCGCAGCCTCTGCAAGCTCGGAGTATCCGATCGATTCTCCCCAACCGGGATACGCGGAACAGGACCCCGAGCACTGGTGGCGGGCTCTCATTGACTGCTGCACGTCGCTGAAAAGCTCTCATCCCGAGCAGTTCTCGCGTGTGGCGGGGGTAGGGATATGCGGACAGATGCACACTCAGGCGCACTTCGATTCCAAGATGAACATCGTGCGGCCCGCCATAACCTGGATGGACCAGAGGAGCAGCGCTATCGCCGAGGCTGTCAATAGGGACAAGTCGAGGAAAAAGACGGTATTTCAGGAAACCCAAAACGTAGCCACCACGACCTATACGGCTGCCCACCTCAAATGGATAAAAGACAACCAGTCTGAAATATGGTCCGAGATTCACCATGTTTTGGTTGCCAAAGATTACCTCAAGTACCTTCTGACAGGTACTATGGCCATCGACTATTCCGATGCCAGCGGAACTCTTCTCTTCAATGTGAAGGAGAGGCGCTGGTCGGAAGCGATGTTCGAGCTTTTCGAGGTGCCTGCCGGTCTGCTTCCAGACGCCGCCCCCTCGGACGAGATCATCGGCAAGGTAACGGAGGAGGCGGCTCGGGCAACGGGCCTGAAAGCAGGAACGCCGGTGGCCAATGGCAGTGCGGACTGCTCAACAGCCGCTCTCGGAGCGGGAATGGTGCAGTCCGGTCAGGCCACGCTGATCATCGGCACGGCGGGTGTGGTGGCCGTGTGTGCCGATCAGCCTCTGCCCGATCCCAGGGATCGTACGATCTGTTGGAACTACTGCCTCCGTGACAAGTGGGTTATGATGGGCATCACCCAGACGGCTGGAGAATCATTGAACTGGTTTCGAACAGCTTTCGATCAGAGCGACGGAGAAGACCAGAGCTCCCGGGATGTGTTCGAGCAGTACAACAACGCAATCCGGGATATCCCGGATGGATCCGAAGGTTTGATCTTTCTCCCCTATCTGAACGGCGAACGGACTCCCTACTGGGATTCCGATGCCCGCGGGGTGTTTTTCGGCGTCGGCCTCGGAACACGCAAGGCCCATTTCATCAAGGCGATCATGGAGGGTGTCTCCTTTGCACTTCGCAACTGCGTGGAAACCCTCCAATCCCTCGGTCTTTCTGTGGACCAGGTCACGGCCGTGGGCGGCGGCTTGAAGAGCGAGACCTGGCTGAACACCCTTGGCAAGATCTTGAAGCGCCCGGTTCGAACCGTAGGTCTGCCCGACACGGGTCTGGTGGGGAACATGCTCGTCTGCTCGAAAGCCCTGGGACTGATTTCCTCGATTCAGGAAACCTCGAAAAAAATCGTTTCCTATGACAGAGAAATCTATTATCCGGACTCGCACCCGGTGTACGAGGAGCAGTACAATCGTTTTCTCGACCTCTACAACGACCTAAAAGAGCGCTTCAAGGCAGCTACGGCGAAATCCTGAAGCTGAGAAAACAGATACACCGAGCGCTTCAGCGAGGGTAAGAACTGCGTCTTCAGCTTAGCCAAGCCTGATCGTACGCTCGTACTCCGGAAAGTAACGCTGGATGACGGGCAGGTCAAAACGAAACAAAATCGATTCTTTTGGCTCGCGCTCCAGGAGGAACTCGAAGGATTTGCGGACCAGTTCCTCCGGCGTGATCTTACCTCCCGTAAGCTTACGGTAATAGTCTTCCTCCACGCTGACCGTATGCTGGGAACGAGACCCCTGCTCATCCACAACGACCGAAAAGGTTGTCTGATTCTTTTTCTCTACTTGAATCATAGCTATCACACCTCCCGCTGCACCTCGCCCCGCTTCACGAAGCTCATAATGAAGAAGGCGAGCAGGAACATCAGGCCCGCGAATATCATCAGCGACGCGTAGCCGAAGGCATCGATCAGAACACCTGCCAGGGGCGGGGCGATAATGTTGGCCGCCTGGGAGAAAAAGTAGTACAGCCCCGTGTATCCCCCGACCTTGGCCAGGGTGGTCATGTCCACCACCATGGGCAGGGAATTCACGTTTACAAGAGCCCAGCCGAAGCCGCCCACCACGAAAACCAGGGCCAGGGGAAGGAACTGGCGCACGAAGAGACTGACCACAAAGATCAACACCAGAACCACGAGACCGATGCGGATGGTGCGGTTGCGCCCGATTCGGCTTCCCAGAAAACCGGAGGCGATCGAGGTGACCATAAAAGTCACAGAAAAGAAGCCCAGGATCAACGCTCCCGTGCTCTCCTTCATGCCCAGATGATATTTCGCGTAGCTGGTGAAGAACGTCTCCACCGCATTGAATCCCACAAACCAGAACAGGATGGCCAGGAGGATAAAAAACAGGCTCTTCTCGCCAACGAAGACATCCTTGAGGTTGGCCGAGAGCTCTCGTAGAGAACTTTTCAGGGAAATCTTCTCTCCGATACTGCCTGGTTCTGCGCCTCCTGACCCTACCCCGGAACCGTTGATCTTCTCCCTTACAAAGATCACCACCAGCATGCAGGCGCCGAACATGATCAGTCCCCCGACGAGAAAGGGGAGGGAAACGCTGCGGTCGTAGAGGGGCTTGCCGCCGAAAAAAACGAGCAGCGCGCCCAGACCGCCCATGAAGTTGATAATGCCGTTTGCCTGGCTGCGGAACTTCGAGGCGGTTATGTCCGGCATCAGGGCGATCACGGGCGAGCGGAACAAGGCCATGGAAAGGTTCATCAGGATGATCGTCAGCATCATCAGTCCCAGGATCTGAATGAGGTTGAAATAGGGAATCAGGACAAAGAAGATCAAGGCCAGGATCGAACCGATCAGGATGTAAGGCCGGCGACGGCCCAGCCGGGTGCGAGTCCTGTCACTCAGCGCTCCGAGAAAGGGAAGAAGCAGGATGGCGAAGATGTTGTCGATGGTCATGATCGAGCCGATCACCGAAGAGCGCAGGCCGAAGGTGCTCTTCAAGAAGATGGGAACGTAGGCATTGTAAAGCGACCAGATCACCGAGACTCCGAAGAAACCGAAGCCCAGAAGAAAGGTTTTGGGCACGGAGAAGGATTGTTTGTCGCTCATGCGATTGCTCCTGTACTCCCGCTCACCGGGATAGTGCTAGTTGTGCAGATCGTTATTCAACACGTGCTTAAGCTTTTCGATGAACTCCTTCTCCGTCATTTCGTATCTGTTGAAGTATTGGACCGTTCCGATCTGCAGTAGCAGCCCTTCGGAGAGGCTTGTATCTTGCAGGTAGATCACCAGGATGTTCTTGTCCGCGCTGGTTGCCAGGTTGATCTCGTTACGAACGTTTCGTGAATCCACAGCGGTAGGGCTCATGAATACCATAAACTGAGAGCACTCCAACACCGCCCTGCCCACAACTTCCGGCCACTCGTTTCCCGGCTCGATTCCCTCGTCGAACCAGATCCGGTAGCGGCTGGAGTTGAGCTTCTTGATAATGGGGAAAACCTCGCGCATTTCGGTATGGGAGTAGCTCACGAAGATGTAGGGCATGGTTCCTTTGTAGGCTGGAAAGGGGGGCCGCACGGCTGGACCTTTTTTCTCCACTCCGTGGGCTGCCAGGGCTTTCAAAAAGTCGCCGCTCTTCGCTTTGGCCGTTTTTTTTGCTGCAGGTTTCTTGGCCGCAGGCTTGGCTTTTCTCACAGCAGGTTTCTTGGCCGCAGGCTTGGCTTTTTTCTTGGCAACGGCTTTCTTGGCTGCAGGCTTGGCCGTTTTTTTTGCTGCAGGTTTCTTGGCTGCAGGCTTGGCTTTTCTCACAGCAGGTTTCTTGGCCGCAGGCTTGGCTTTTTTCTTGGCAACGGCTTTCTTGGCCGCAGGCTTGGCCGCTTTCTTCGTGGTGGTCTTTTTAGCAGCAGGCTTGGCTGCTTTCTTGACGGTGGATTTTTTCGCTGCGGGTTTGGTCGTCTTCTTCGCTGTTTTCTTGGCGGTGGATTTCTTGGCCGCAGGCTTGGCTGTTTTCTTGGCCAATCGCCGCGCGTCGCGCTTGGCCTTTCTCTTTGAAGGGGATTTTGTCGCGGCTTTCTTCACTGCTGCCTTGCCTTTAGAGCTCCGTGGCCGTGATGCACCAGCGGCCGTTTTGGACTTCGCGGAAACCGTTTTCTTCCCTCCCCTTGATTTCTTAGCGGCGGAGGTCCTTTTCTCAGGCATGGTGCTTTGCTCTCCTCACATAATATCAGTCGACTTCTGTTTTCCTCTTTATATGGTATATCGGATAACTTCCAAACTCTTTAGGCAGAACAATCACTCCGACATACTTGCATTCCAGCGGATTGTCTCTATTGGCCAGCAAGAAGGCGGCGAACTGTTCACTGGCATAAACGTTGCCGGGACTCGTGATTGGCTCGATGCGGGCCGCCTGGTTGACGTGGGAACCAAAGAAGTTCAAACGGTTCAGCACCGGCTCTCGAGCAAAGTATACGGGTCCTACATGAAGGCCGATGCGTATATTCAGATCGCGTGGCAGGCCGAGGGATTCCCAATCCGTCTCCCGAACCATGTCCCGAAGCTCCATCGCGTATTCCGCCGCGGAGAGCAGGTCCTCGAACACAAAACAGATCGCATCCCCCCAAATGTTCTTGAAAATCGGTGTGTATGTCGATCTCTTGAGTCGACGGGCCAGTGTTCCCAGAAAACCCTCAATGTAGCGCGGGAACTGCTCTTCCTCGAGCTTGCTGAATCCAACCAGGTCGGCGAAGAGGATGGCCACGATCTCCCGGTCCACCTCCTTGGAACGTCTGCGAAAATGCCGTTGCTTCCTGCGGAGACTCCCCCGGACCGGGCTTACAGAGGGAGCCCGGGCGGACCAGTCGGTAGGGTCTACCAATTCACCGGTCATGCTGTTGATCACCGTTATCGGGAAGCCGAGGGATTCCCAGGTCTCGACAAACTCCGAGGTGCCGCCTGCCGCTCCGTTTCGTTTGCCGTCCCATACGGTAATCAGGTGGGGTTGGCTTTCGATCAGCTCCGCCCGCAGAATCGCCTTTCCCATGATCATCGTGTTGGCGTAGGCGAAAAGCAGATCGTCCCCACCGTAAGGGCCTCGATTGGACTGGCTGGTCCTGAAGGCCCGTTCCAAGACCTCATCGGTCCGGTGCATCCATTCTTCCCCGGCAAAGTTCACACTGGTATCGTAGAAATCATCCTTATCGAAGGGAAGAATCACATTGCTCTCTCCACCCCTGCCCTGCAGGCACTCAAGGAACAGTACGTCCGAGCCGCAGGCCGCCGAGGAGTAGCCGATGCCCGCCTCCAATTTGGTCAGGACGGCATCTATCTGCCTCTTCACAGGCTCTACAGCATCGATCGGAAAACGAGGATTCTTTCGAGTCGGAGCATCGAGCATATGCCCGGTGAACGCCACAACGGGAGGGATCTTCAGGATGGCGAGCACCCCGTCCTCGACCTCGGTATAGTGGCTCAACAGCTTCAGCTGACGTCTCGTGCTGGCGATGTTTGAGTAGTTGTTGCCGGCGAGCCTGCGGGCCAACACGTAGTATTTGGCCGCATCTTTCTGCTTTGCCAGCAAGATGAAAGCCTCGCCAAGGGTGGCGATGAGCCAGTAGTCCTGTTTGTTCGCTTGTTCCTTTAGACTCTCACTGCAGATATTGATTACCAATCGTGCCAGCTTGCCGGCGATCTCGGTATCGCCCATGATCAGGCTCAACGAGGCGGCGTTGATACCCGAGTAGTTTCCTTTTGTCGAAGTAAAGGCTTTCAAATACAAGTTGCGGGATTTCCTCAAGAAGGAGTGTTCCGGGACACCACCGCTCGATATCAACCACATTTCCTTGTACACTCTGCCGAGAATCCCGAGGGTTTCCTCGTCCTCGTTTCCCTCTTTCACAAGGTCGCTGAGGATGTCCCTTGCCTTGAGCAGATACCCGCACTTTGTCAAAGAGAGACAGAACAGCTGAGTCAGACGCAGATCGTCGGGGAAACGATCGAGTCCCTCCTCGAGGACATCGTAGGCGAACATGGCCTGGCCTAGCTTGTCGGCCACCTCACCGAGGCGGGTATAGTAGTACGGATCGCTGTCCCAGACAGCCTCGTCTTTTGAGATCCACAGCTCGTGGATCGCGGTGCTGAGATCGTTCTTCTTCTGATCGAGATAGTTCTCGAAACTTTGCTTGTCGCTGGCAATCATTCGTCCAGATTATCCTGCCCTCCAGTATATCGTATTAAGGACTGTAATATCAATCTTGAACAAAATCAGCAAGCTGGGCTATTCTATGGCAGATCGAACGCTATGGAGCTGAAAAATTATCAGGAAGATCTCGTTCTCTACGTTGCCGATATCGTGATAAAGGACAGGCCCGATGTGGTACCGAGTGACCACCTCATCCATGACGTGGCCGCCTATACCCTCAACCGTTTGCCTCCTCGCTATATCGTGAGCGAACGGGGATTCACCCGACTGGCGGCAGATCACTGGATAGATGAAGACAGCGACGACGGCCTTGCAAGTCTAGTAGAGGTGCTTATTCTAGTAAATAGGGCCATTGATATCGTGAAGAGCCGGCGAAAAACACAGCGACAACCTGTCGAAGAGGTACGGGAAAACGATAATGAGCTGCCCGATGTTCACCGCTATTGGCATAACCTGCCCTACCTGATCGGCAGGGTACTGGACAGCAACACTCGCAAACCGGTAGTCGACGCCTGTATACACTTTTCCATTGAGGGCAAACCCGCAGAACCGGCTGAAAAAGGCTGGCTCAATCCCTACTGTACCAATGCAGGAACCAAGGGATTCTACAGCTTTCTGCCGAAACCAATGCGTTCCCGCTTAAAAAGCAAACAATTTTCAGTAGAGCTGCTCATCGAGCACAAAAATTTTAAGCCCATAACTCTGGAAAAGAAAATCGATACCAGCGGCGAACTGACCACCTATAAATTCATCCGCAGCGATCAAATCCTCAACCTGAACAACACCTATTTGAAGCCCAAACATTCCTGAAAGCCTTCGGATCCACTATCAACCATGAGCAGTCACACCCTAAAAAAAGTAGCCGCCTATCTCACGATCTATATTGTCTGGGGCTCGACGTATTTCTTCATAAAGATGGCTGTAGAGAGCTTTCCTCCCTCCTATGTGCTGGGGCTTCGCTTCTCGATCGGAGGTCTCCTGCTCCTCGGCTTGGCCTTAGCATCCGGAAAGGTCCGCCGCCTGCCGCCGCTGCGCGCGATTCTATCCTCCATGCTTCTCGGAACCCTGCTGCTCATCGGAGCCAACGGCCTGGTAACGATAGCCGAACAAAAGGTGGACAGCTATATCGTAGCCCTGGTCATGGCCTCGGTTCCTCTGGCGGTTGCTTTTTTCGACAGGATCCTGTTCAGCAAAACCATCACCTGGACTCGGCTGGCAGGAATACTCGTCGGCTTTTCCGGCGTGGCTCTGCTTCTGTACGACGGAAGATCCCTGCAGAGCAGTTTGACCCCACACGTACTGATGGTGTTGGCCGCCATGCTGCTCTGGTCCCTGGGCACCAGTCTCGGACATCGCCTGCCGCTTCCCAAGGACAGCCGTGTCAACAGCGGCATTCAGATGCTTTTTACCGGGATTGTTTGTCTGCTGGTGGCTGCATTTACAGGACCCGCGCCCGCAGTGGTCGCCCGAGCCGTTACCCTCCGTTCCCTGCTCGGGCTTACCTACCTGGCAATCATCGGGTCTCTGGCCATAGCCGCCTATGTGTATCTTATCGTAACAGAACCGGCCAGCCGGATCGTGAGTTACGCACTCATCAATCCGGGTATAGCGGTTATGCTGGGCTTGATCCTGGGACAGGAAACCGCCACTCCCAATATGGCCTTCGGCTTTCCTATGATACTCGTCGGCCTGACCGTAATGCTCTACGGCGAACCCCTGCTGCGGATACTCGGGAAACGGCTTCGTCGGCGTTTGTAGATGTTTTACATCTACAGAATGCGGTCGCCTGCAAACCTACGATGTACGAATAGCGGCTGCCGTCGAGATCCATCTTGAAGTTGGATGAAGCTCCCGCCGCGATCTTCATATTGTAATTTTTGAGGTTTTAACTGCTACCAACCAATAAACGTCATGAGTCAGCAGCGGTAGCGCGTCAAGGAAAAATGTGAAATTAGAGTGGTTTCGAAAACGCTACAGCGGTCTGACTGGTACACAGAGGTCCACGATGAACTTCCCCTGGGGATGTGTCTTCGGATCGTTGAGGTAAACCTCGTAGCAAGGCCTGTCATCCGGCTGATAGCCGCTTTCCGGCAGCCATTTGCCCATCACCTCGTCCCAGGCCTCGCCGAACTGCTCGGCGCTGAGTTCAAAGCGGGCAACGGCATACTTACCGCCGGGAACTTCCATCGTCCCGATCTCGCCCTCGACCTCAGTGCCTTCAGGAACGGTGATACAGGCACTGGAGCGCAGCCGCGAAGAGTCGGTGATTTCGGGATCGTCGTGGTAGACTCCGAGCATCTGCGTTTTGGGAAACTGCACCAGTCCCCTGGGCCCAGCCCAGCGCATCAGTTTTTCGAAAGCCTCTCCCACTCCGCTGTACGATCCCATGTGCCGGCAGTAGGCCACGTGCAGCTCCGACAACTGTTTTACTTGGACTTTCATTTCGAACCTCCCCCTGGTTTGTGTTTTCTTTCCATCAAGGTAGCGGGGAAAGTAACGGATTGCTTTGCCCTGCTTGCTATCCGTTTTGCGAATCTTGCTATGCTCTCCGAGAGTTCCACGAAGAAGCGCGGAGCCGCCCTGTCGAAGCTCGCTGGCGCTCATTCCGAAACGTTCGGAAAAGGCCCGGGCGAAGGAGGCGGAGCTGGAAAAGCCGCAGGCCATGGCGATCTCCGTTATCGTCTGTTTGGGATGATCGATCAGCATCGAGGCGGCCCGTTCCAGGCGGAGGCGTCTAATGAAGCTGCTCAGGGTTTCGCCGACCATGGCCGAAAAGATCCTGTGGAAATGAAACGGTGAGAAATTCGCTACTCTGGAGAGCGTTTCCAGGCTCAACGGTGCATCGATATTTCCGTCTATAAAGTCGATTACCCTGTTTATCCGTCCGATGTACTGCTGGCGTAGACAGTCCTGGGCTCTCAGCTTTTCCGAAGCACTCATCTCGCTCTCCTCTGCAGACATCGCGGGCAAGGATATACAACGGACGAACACCAAGCCTGGCCTGCGCCATTATAGGCTATAAGCATTCGAGTCAGAACCCCTGCTCTTCGTTCTATACATGAAGTGAAAAAAACAAGTACGATGATTCGAGTGTCCCACAAAAGATGAAAACCTCGAACAGCGTACTGCTGCTGGTATATTTACTCCTGCCTGTTTTGCTGCTCGCCGGACTGACCGTCCCCGCCTCGGCAGACGATCCGCTCGTGTACATAACCGAAACGGGCGGCAAGTACCACCTCGACGGCTGCCGCTATCTGGCCCGTTCGCGTATTCCCATTTCCCTCTCCGAAGCGGCGGCTCTGGGCTACGAGCCTTGCGGCCACTGCAAGCCACCGCCTCCGCCCAGCTGGACCGACCGGCCGGCGGCTGACTGCAAGACGTTGATTTACAGGGTGAGCGTGGCAGAGGTCCGGCACTTCGAAGAAGCCGATCTGCAGAGAATGACTCCGGCAGTGGTTGTCCGGCACGTGGACGGCGACACGGTATACGTATCGATTCCCCGTCCACCGGAGGGGGTCAAAGGCTACGAATCCGTCCGCTTCATCGGAGTGGACACTCCGGAGACCGTCCATCCCAAAAAAATCGTGGAGCGTTTCGGAAAAGCAGCCAGCGAGTTCACCCGCCACCGCCTTCTGTACGGAATCGTGTACCTGGCCTACGACTGGCAGCTGCGGGACCGCTACGACAGGCTGCTGGCCTATGTCTATCTGCCCGACGGCTCCTGTCACAACGCCGAGTTGATAAGTGAGGGCTACGGCCACGCCTATACCCGTTTCCCCTTCCAGTTCCTCGAGGCCTTCCGCGCCTTGGAACGAGAAGCGCGCGAGCAGGGCCGGGGTCTTTGGGGTTCTGACTGAGCAGAGAGTTAGCCCTTTCGCTGCGGGCAACCGTCTGCTACAATTTCATTAAATCGAGGAGGCCCGGATGAAAAGAAACTCGCTGGTATTCTTGTTTCTCTGCGCCCTGCTCATTACAGTGTTCGCTGCTGAAAACAGGATCGCAGTAAACGATTTCTTGGTGCACAGCGACAACCCCAAATACAAATATATGGGAAAGGGCATCGCGGAGATGATCGCCGTAGAGCTGCGCCAGTCTCCCGGAGTGACCCTGATCGATCGCGAGAAGAGAGTCGACCTGCTCGAAGAGATGGAGCTGTCCTTCAGCGACATGGCCGATCCGGATACCCAAATCGAGATCGGCCGGCTGCTGGCCGCCTCTCATCTGATCTATGGAGAGCTGATCGACATGGGAGGTCCCTTCCTCATCAGCCTGCGCATGACCGACGTTGCGACCGGCGAGGTGGTGTGGAGCGAAAAACTCTCCGAGATCATCTCCCGCTACGACTACATCAGTGCCTTCTTCGCCGAGGCGATCCTCGCACATCTCGACGTACAGATCGCTGAGTCTACCGTCCAAAAGACGGAAAAGGTGACCGAAAAGAAGGAGGAAGTGGTGGTTGCCTTCTCCAAGGCTATCGACCACTACGACAAGAAGGACACGGAACAGGCCAAACGCGAGCTGGACACAGCCAGAAAGCTCGATCCGGGGAGCGAAGCCGTGATCGTATACCTCAACAAGCTGGCGATGAATACGAGCAAATTCAGGGTGGAGTCCACACGCTACGCCTCATATCAGAATCCGGCCTACCTGCCGGTAATCAAGAGCGACCGCCTTCTGCTGCTGTTCTCCTTCTCCATGCAATCTTACCTGCCCGGTACCAACACCTACGATCGATATGGAACCACGGTTACGGCTGAAGAAAACAGTATTGTATCCAGGCTTGGCTACAGTCTGCCCCTGGGCGAACGCTTCGCCCTGGGAACCGAAGTGTTCTTTTCGAACCAGGGCGCCATCCTTGTCGATCCCAGTAGTCCCGAGGTAGACAATGATCTCTGGGTTTCCCCTATGTTCGTGGGCGGTATCCTCTCCTCCGGCCTGCGTTTCAGTGAAAACTTCTCAGTCGGCCTCAGCGTCGGTGTGTACGAGCACATCGAACCGGGAGAAGACCTGCCTTCCGAGACCCGCATCAGCACCGAAGCAGGCGTACTTGCCAAGAACAGTACGAGCAGCTTCATCTTCGACACAAGGGTAATGTACACTTCGGAGGAATATCCGGTACCGGATTATCCTACCTACGACTGGAAAGAGGAGAAGTTCATCTTCTATCTGATGCCGATCACCTGGGAGAATACATTCACCTGGTCGCCATCGCAGAAGCTCTTCGTGGTCGTAAAGCAGATCAACTACATCTTTTTAGAGAGCGACAACTTTACTGTGGATCTCATCCCGGCTGTCGAGTACTGGTTTTCCGACAGGCTGTCCGCCAGAACGGGGATCGACGGTAAATATCTGCGTCAGGGGGATAGAAACGATTGGGCCCTGGGCGCGATCGTCGGCCTCTCCCTGAAGTTGAGAAGGTTTTTCATTGATTTGAACATCGAGTTGCGTGACAAGCCCTACTATCTGGCACCGGAAGAAAGGTTCTCTGAGTTACTAGCCTCGCTAACCTTAGGTTCCGACGGCTTGTTCGTGAAACATTAAGTGCCTCGCCCCGAGGCTTGTCAGTGGGACCAGCAGAGGGACCAGTCTTTGATGAGCCCCCCGCTTCGTTTGATCATGTCCCGCATTTTGGCGTCCGCCTCGGCTTTGGTACGGCCGTCTATGAGGATGACCTCTTCTTTTGAGTTTTTCCTTCGGTATTCGAAAAGCATCAGCCCCCCTCCCATGAAGTCACAAACACTTGTACATATGTTAAGGTAAAAACCTCAGAAGGTAAAGAGAGAATCGAAAAAAAATCTACAAAAAACACTGGATTATTATTTTCCTGCCAAACAGCAAGAAATATCTCCAGGACACTCTTGTCCTTCATCAGCCTCCTGTACTCCAGGACCCGATAGGGCGCCAGCTGCTTGGCCATCTTGGGAAGGAATCCGGTTATGACTTTTTTATACAGGTCTTCCTCGTCGGGAAGAGAGCTCTCGTTCGCGCGCTCTGTCTGTACAGAGCCGCCTCCTTCGAAGGAACGGAAGGCAACAACGTTGCCGGTGGTGGTTTACTTTCCAACATGTAGAGCTCGCCGTGGTATAGTCTGCGACCTTTTGCTCCACCGTCACTTCTTTGAGGAGATCGATTCCCGTCCCCGATGTTTTCAAAATAAACAAGGAAAGCGCAGCAGCGTCATAGCTGTGCTCAGAAGTCCCAATCAGGATGAGGCGCGGCGATTGTGAACAACGCGTCGATAGATTCGAGGAGCTCCGGTGGCCCGGAAAGTCGATCCAAAGCGGCCAGGCTGGTTGCTTTCAGGCTTCCCAGCCAAAGACGGGTGAAGGCGCCCACCTCCGCCTTCAATGTGGGCATATTTTCTTCTCTCCCCTCTCTCACTTCGCTTCGCTGTCCGAGAGTTACTACATACCTGCCGCTTATCCCCCGCCAGCACCGGCGCGCCTGCAGATAACTGCAGATCGGATCTTCAAGCTCAAGATTGAAGTGAAGCGGGCCGCCGGCCAGACGAGTCTTAGCAATGCAGGCATCGAGATCGAGTATTCGCATCTGCCAGTAGGCAGCGGCTCTCGAACGACACTCCAATTGAGATTTTCTGGTCATTCTCTGAGACTTGAAAGGCTGCCTCAAAAGGTCCTGGAACTGAACGCCGGGGGGCTCGCGCAGCTCGACCAGGTGGTATTGATCGCCGATGCTTTTCAACAGGGACATCAGCTCGAGAAATTGGCTGTAGTTTTCAAAAGCCATCCAGTAGACAACAATCGGCCCGCGCTCGCCCCCTTCGGAGGAAAGCCAAAGGTGATGAGTTAGCCGCTTTCCCCGGTAGTACCCGAGACCGAAGCCATTCTTGGCGTGGGCCATATCCATTCGTATAAGCTGAGCTGAAAAAATATTGCAAGATCCGTGTCTCCTCATGCGGGCAAGCATGGACGCGTGCACGGCCTGCCAGTCCTTCGTGGTCAATCGCCAGGGAGGCTGCTCGGGGCTACCCACCTTCAGAGTGGCGGGATCAAATCCTATCCAGTGCTCGTACGAGCCGCTGCCGAATCCAAGTCTGTTGTAGAATCCCTGTTCGAAAACGCCCAGTGCCGCCACCGCCATACCATCTTCCGCTGCATCCGCCACAGCCTCGGCGGTGGTCCGAGAGGCAAAGCCCTGCTTGCGGGCAATGGGGCTGGTGATCACGCCGGTGACGCAGCAGAGAGGCAGATCCTCGTCCAGATAACGAAGCTCTCCAGAGTTTGTCAGCGCTATGGCTTCAACCCTGCCTCTCAATTCCGCCACCCAGGAGCGGCAGGATCTGAAAAAAGCAGAAGAAGCTGCGTCCTTTTCCCTGTTCTTTCCTTTTTCAAACCAGCCGATCTCTTTGAATATGGAGAGCGCTGCCGCCCCGTCCTCTTTGTGATTGTAGCGCCGAACCACTGCTTCCGGTTTCATTTCCACAAGACATTATCACATAAAAAATAAAAAATATCTAAAAAGCACTTGCTTTGTTTACTACCTTGTATTATTATATAGCGTGTTAAACACACTACCATGTAGTGTTCATAAAAGGTTTGCCAACGAAGTTGGCGAAGTTGACAAAGTTAACGGAGGAGCCATGAATGTTCAATTTAAAAAAGGCGTGCTGGAGCTCTGCGTTCTCGTGGTGCTCTGCCGTCGGGACTACTACGGCTACGAGCTGGTACACACCATCTCCGAAAACATCGACATCGCAGAAGGTACGATCTATCCTCTCCTTCGCCGTCTGACAAAGGAGGGGTACTTCACAACCTACCTGCGGGAATCGGAGGAGGGGCCCTCGCGCAAGTACTACCAGATCACAGAAAAAGGCAAGGAGTACAAACAGGCCCTGCTCGAGGAGTGGACGCAGTTCGTCAGCGGAGTGAACAACCTGATCGAAGAGGAGGTAGTAGCATGACCCAGACACAGTTTTTAGGTCAATTGAAGCGTTCTCTCTCCGGGCTTCCGGCAGAGGAAAAACGCGAGATTCTCTACGACTACGAAGAGCACTTCCGCATAGGCACAGCGGAGGGAAAGAGCGAAGAGCAGATCGCCGACTCCCTCGGGAATCCGAGGATCCTGGGCAGGTCCTTCCGCATCGAAAGCCTGCTTGAAGAGAGCAAGAAGGGACACCGGGCGGCCAATGTGATGCGCGCCGTGTTCGCTTCCTTGAGTCTGGGATTCTTCAATGTGATCATCACCGTGCCCGTGTACGCCGGGTTGGTGGCCGCCCTGGCCAGCCTGTGGGCCGGTGCCGTTTCCCTGGCTGTAACCGGAGTGGCTGTGATCCTGGCCGTGATCCTGCAGCCCCTGCTGCCCGCCTTCATCAACCTGGGGGGAATGAGCATTCCCTTCCTGATCTTCGCCTCCATCGGGATCAGCGCTCTGGGGCTGCTGTCCCTGATCGGCATGTGGAAGCTCAGCCAGTGGTTCGTCATGATCACCGGGAAATATGTCACCTTCAACCTGCGGATCATCAAAAAACAGGAGGGTAGGAAATGAACGAAAAGCTGAAAAAGATAGTGATCATCACTGCCGCCGTGGCTGTAGCCTCTCTCGCGATCGCCACTATACTGTTCTTCACAATCGACAACCGTCGCGGCTGGGATTGGACAGAACCCGGAGGCATCGAGGTTAAGGAGAGCGAATCCTTCTCCCTTCAAGGGCTTGCCGAGATCAACGTACAGACGAGCAGCACCGATGTGCTGATCATTGAATCCGCCGGCAACAGCCTTGAGCTGCTGCTGCACGGCAGCGTATTCACAGGCCGGAAAGAAGCAATTCCCCATCTAGCCGCCGTGCAGCGCGACGATGTTCTCGAAGTCACAACGCAACAAGAGGACGGAAAAAAATTCGTAGTCGGATTTTTCTCGAGCGATCTCGTGCTCGAGCTGAGAGTACCGGCAGCATACAGGGAGCGGATTGTGGTGCGCACCAGCTCAGGCGATGTGACGATCTCCGATCAGGTGCTATCCGAACTGTCCGTGGACACCAGCTCGGGCGATATCGAGCTGAGCTCGCTGCGAGCTTCCACCCTCACTGCGGAAACCTCCTCGGGAGATCAGTTCCTTGAAAATCTCGAGTTGGAGCACTCGCAGCTGACCAGCACCAGCGGGAGGATCCGGGCGGAAGCGTTCCGGGGAGCCGCCGAGGCAAAATCCTCCTCCGGCGACATTACGCTTAGCTATGAAGCCTTTAACGGTGACCTGGAGATACGAACCAGCTCAGGGGACGTGCGGTTGTTCCTTACAGATGAGGCTGATTTCCGCCTGCAGGCCAAGGCCTCTTCCGGAGACATCCAGTGCGATTTTCCCGTGACGCTGGCCGGAGCGGACAGCGAGATGAGCAGGAATACCCTAACCGGTTTGATCGGCGAAGGGACTCATCAGGTCATGGTAACGACTTCTTCGGGAGATATCACCATCAAGCCATAAGATCAACCGCCCGGTCTGAAAACAGGCACACCGTTTCGCTTGCAGGCCGCTCTGAGGGAAGAGTCCTGGGTAGCCAGTGGGATTCCGTACCTCAGAGCGGTCTCTATATAGTGGGTATCGTAGGCGCTGAGAGCATGTTCCCTGGCAAGATGGAGGATTGATTTGTAGGCAGATACGCTTTCCATGGTAAGCTCAAGGAAAATGGGAAGGCAACTGTAAAGCTCGAAGAAATGAGCGGCTTCTGCTTCAGCCAGGCGCCCTCTTCTCTCCGAGACTACGAGCAAGTTTATCGTTTCTAGAATCCAAATTGAAGGTACCAGTGCCTCGTAACCTTTGCTGAACGATTCAAGAACCGAATCTACATAGGAGTTCCTCTGGTCACCAAAACACCAGGCAGCCGACACCGAGCAGTCGAGGACGAATTTTTTCAAAGACGTCCCTCTTCGATAAGCTCCTTCAAAGTGATCTTCCCCAGGCTGTGGCTTTCCTGAAATGAGCGAATTTCATCGATTACCTCCCAAAAAATCTGTTAACACCATCTCAATATCCCGGAAGGCCAAACCTTGCCGGCCGGGTAGGATCTAAGGGCGCTTCTTACCCGCGCTTGAGTAGATCTTTGCTCCAGTACTCCCACAGCATGACCATGGCCATGGTGTCGAGCTCGCAGTATTTCAGCAGGGCTTGTTCGATGCCGCGGCGCTCCCGATCGCTCATCTCGGAAAACTGCATACGGGCGTAGGCGACCATGGCTGCACCGCCGTCGGACAGATTCCTGTCACTGATCAGGTAATCGAGAGACTCATCGTCGGCATCCTCGAAAATCGGCGGCAGGAGTTCGTATGGATCGACGACCGCTCCCCCCTCATCGATACGGATCCAACGCCAGCTGGCGAAGTTCAGGCTCTCGATTTCCAGACCGCGACCGTAGATCGGCTCGCTGTAGCGCTCCCGCAAATAGGAAGAGGCGTTCAGAACGGCGGGCAAAATCTTCTTCAAGGAGTTGGAGCCGCCGGTGGAAGGATGAAAATAGTAGCGTTTGACCAGGTCACAAAGATCAACCATATTTCGTTTTCCGGGTACCCAAGCCTCTCTGTTTCTTTCCGTGGGCCGGGCTACGGTTGTGATCCAACGGCGGAGATCTTCCCTGTCGGGAACCTGAGCCGGGTCGGCCTCCCCGAGCTGGCTGTAGATGATGTTGAGGAAGGTGTTTTCGTGAGCGGCGTAACGAAAAATCGTGCCCTCGTCGTTCTCCAGCTCCCGCTTCAGAGCCCGGAGGAAATCGAAGCTCGGGAACACTCCCCGCTCCCGGTTGAGATACTGCCCGGCATGCTCGATCCGGCCGTGCTCATCGACCAGGTGGTGGGAAAACTGGAAAGCGATGCCCTCGTACGGACGCCTTCCCCTGTTGAAGGGGATAGCTACCATGGTTGTCTCGAAATCTATAAAGTGAAGCGGGTACTTCCAGCGTGACATCTCCATCTCACATCCCGAAGCATCGAAATAGGGTTTACTATCTGCATTTTGCGCTTTCTGGACCTGCAGCCACTGTCGCTGACGGATCGACAATCCCGTCCGTCCTCCATGCCCACGATCCGCCTGCTCCGGCTGTACCTGCTCCTTGTTCAACTGTTTAAGCAGATAGAAGCCTTTCTTTATAAAAGCATTGCTGTTCTTCGAGCTCCAGAGATCGATCGCCAGGGGCTGGGAAAGCTCCTCTTCCGAAAGGCCTGTCTGCTCCCGCCAGCATTCCCTCAAACCGCTCTTCAGTCCCGAGCGCTCCTCCTCGGCCCGGCAGACGAACTCGCATTTTTTGCACTTGGCTCCGAGAGGTGTTCTGATCTTGTCGTCTGCCCGGTAGCGATCTGCCAGAAATTCGACCCAATCGGCGAATCCCCGCGGAGCTGTTGCCCCGTGATCCGCCGCGTGGATCCGATCCACGAGCCCGTCCACCGGAACCTGGGTCAGGATCGGTTCACCTAAGGTTTCCCGGGTGGTACCCTCCCGCACTCTGACTCCTGTTCGGCCGCGTTCGTCTCTATACAGTAGAAAGCGCTGGTTCAAGCCTTCAACGCTCGCCCGCACCCGCTTGTCCGCCAGAAGCAGGAAGGAACGAACCTTCCAGGCGGGAAATGCCTGCTCGAGCACGTGCCTCTGGAAGGCTACGTCGTAGAGGTAGGGCTTCCACTCCGAACGAATCATTGCCCGTTTGTCGAGAAATGTTTTGGGACCTTCGCCTGCGAAGGACTTGGATTTGACCTCGATCAGGTCGACTTCGGAGCCATCTTTCTTCAGGATGTCCACGCGGATGAACAGATTACGGTAGCGGATCGCCGCTTCGTAGAGGATCACAGAATCCAGGCGCAGGAGCTCCTCGGTCTGCCTCAAGGCCTGCTCATGCTCCAAGGTCTCGATTTCGTGGCCACCGGCAAAGTACAGCTTGGCCATCTCTCCAACCTGAAAACCTCCTTCGGCCAAGGCGGCTAGAAAAGGATCCTCTTTCTTGCGGTCGGCGTACTCGGTTTTGCCCGTGTAGAAGAGCTTCGTCTCGCACTCCACCGCCAATACAAAACGGGACTTGGTAAGGTACCTCGGATTGTCGGGTGCGCGGACTTCTTTGAAGCTCTGCTTGCTCATGGAACGAAGTCAGAGAGAGGCTTCACCGTGTTTTTTCCCGGCATGCGACCTGGATCTCAACACGCCGAATAAGCTCGGACCAAATCTCAGCCGGCTCTTCGCGGAACAGGAATGTCAGCTCGGCGGGCAGCAGATACCAGTCGCCTCGATCCATCTCTCCATCCAGTTGACCGGGACCCCAGCCGGAATAGCCGGCGAACAATCGGAACTCGTTTTCTCCCTCGGCAATGATTCGCTTCAAGAGAAGCTCATCGGAGCTCAAATACACACCCCGCAGAACTTCTCTTGCTTCTTCTTGTATCTTCTCGGGATCCATATCAGAGCTGAACAGGAAGAACAACCGGTTCATGGCCACCGGGCCTCCGAAGAAAACAGGGCGGCTTTCCAATCCTGTAATCCCGGGGAAGACCTCGGACAGATTATGAGAGGTCGGGCGATTGATGATCAATCCCAGTGCACCGTCTCCGTCATAACCGAGCAACAGCACCACGGTTTGCTTGAAATTGGGATCCCGAAGACTCCTGGAAGCGAGGAGGAACATTCCCCGCTCGGGGGATTCGGCATGACTTTGAACGATAAATACGAAAAAAAATGCAACGGCTGCCAAAATGCATCGCTTCACTGTACCCGATCGCCGGCCTGTAAGTCCCACGGCACCCCCGAGTCCTCCGAGCCTTGTGAGTCCGACGAACCCTACGAGTATCATCAAGGCCTGTAGTAAATCGAGTAGCGGGGCGCCTCCGGATTGATCTTCCGCACTCCGGACTGTACTTCCAGTGTGGAGCCGTCGACGCTGATGCGGTCGAGGCTTTCCCACGACATGCCTCCGTGCAGGGTGACGACACAGACACCGCAGCTGCGCCCCTGCTCGTCGGTCCAGATTTTCGAATAGCTGACTGTGCCTTCATACACCTCGCCGCCGCCGTCGGCCGTGTCGAAGGCCAGGTAGGTGTAGGTGCCATCCTCGTTGAGAGAATAGACCAGACGGGCCGAACGCCCCTCACTGTTGTACTCCGGATTGATCCAGGTTCCGACGATATTGTGCTTCCCGGCGTCCTGCGCCGGAGTACCCTTCTGCTCGCTCCCCCCGGAAGGCTTTGTCGAATCGCTGTCCGACTCCACCACGCTTTGCACTGCCGATTCAAACAGGGAAGAGCAAGAGACCAATACCGCCAGGATCACCAGAAGACTCAATAGCTGCAGCCAGCATTTTCTCATTTTCGTTATCCCCCTTCAGGAAGTAATATCTGCCTCATCATAGACTGATAGGCCCGACTGTCAAGCAAAAACATCTATCCGAACCGGCCCCCTTCTCAGCGCGCCCGAAAGCGCACGAGGTGCATCCGCACCTGCTCGACCGGTTCCGCGGGGATTCCGTTTCCTACTACGATCTCCAGCCCCTCCTGAACCACCTGCCGCCACTCGGCTTCCACCTGAGGCGAAACGGGCAGGACCTGTAGGCCGTTTTCCAGCATCAGGCTCAGAGCCTGCTCCTCGAGGCTCTCCGTCTCGCTGCGCAGCATTCCAATGTTTCTCTGTACAACGGCGAGAAGCTCCGGCTTCATCTCATCGGGAATCCGGCTCCAGGCTCGCTGCGACACGATCAAACCGCTGACCATGGGCGCGACTCTCAAGTCCATCATATTCTTGGCAACCCCAAACCACTGCATGGCCGCGGCGGTCAGAGGTGTGAGCAGAAAGGCTTCCACCAGCCCGCTCTGAAGGGCGGGCAGCACATCCGTAGAGGCTATAGGCACAACACGAAAGCCCATCTCCTTCCAAGCCTTGTTGATCGCCGGTGCCGAATAGTCGACCTGCAGCTTGAGACGCTTCATCTCGTCGGGGGCAACGGCCGGTGTCTTGGAAAAAAAATGAGCCCATCCTGCCAGAAACCATGCCAGAACTACGAATCCTTTTTCCTCGATCAGGCCGTTCAAGGTCGGCTCCATCCGCCCTATCACGTAGTCGAACTCCTCAGAGGTCCGTATCAACAGGGGAAGCTGAATCGAGTAGACTCCCTCGGCGATGCTTCCCATTCCCACGCCGGTGATGGCGGCGGCTTGCAGCTGGTTGATCTTTATCTTGCGCAGCATGTTGGGCTCGTCCCCGGCAATGCCGCCGGCGTACACCTTTACGCTGATCCGACCGTCGGAGGCGGCGTTCCATTCAACGGCGATCCGCCGCAGAGCCTTCTCCCACGGTGAGCCCTCCGGAGCCAGGGTGCCGAGCTTGATCACCTCGCTGCCGGCCGGCACAGGGAGGATATGGAAGAGAAGAAGCAGGATGAAGACCGCTCTCATCGAATACGATTATAGCCGAAAACCTTGTTCTTATTACAGCCGCTGTACAGCGGTACAGCGGCTCTATACTGGAGCAGAGCCGGGATTGCTGCTACACTGGCAGCCATGGCTCACTGTCACTGGTATACGGTCTGCCCGATGAAGCGCTACTACGAAGAGGGTAAACTCGAGGAACGATGGGTAGCCGAATACTGCTGGGTGGCCAACCCCGACTGCGTGCGCAAACGCCTCGCCGCTTCAGGAACCCCTCATCCCGACAACATGCTTCCCGACGGCAGCCTGCATAAAGGCCTGCGCTGATCTTTTTCCAGGTGAGTCCGACTCAACGAACCAGACCGTAGCGGAGCTTGAGCCGCAGGATCCGTTCGACCCCCTCATCAATCTGCTCTTCGCTGATCATCCCCTGGTGGAGAAGCTTGAGGATCTCGAGCTTCAGCTCCACCAGATCGTAACGGCTGTGCACGAGGATCAGGTCCAAGCCCGCCTCGATCATCAGCTTCAGGCTTTCGGAGACGGAGAAGTTCTTGGAAAGGGCTCCCATAGCCATGCCGTCGGACACGATTACCCCTTGGAATCCGAAACGCTCGCGCAGCAGCTCCCGCAGGATGCGACTGGAAAGTGTGGCGGGATACTCCGCGTCGATTTGAGTAAAGAGGATGTGAGCCGTCATCAGGGCTTCAGCCCCCGCTTCAATGGCCATACGGAAAGGCTTGAAATCCCTCTCCATCAGCATGTCTTCGGACAGATCGACCACCGGGAGCCGGCCGTGGGAGTCCACCGTAGAGCTTCCGTGCCCGGGGAAGTGCTTGATCACGGGGATGACCCCCGCCTGACGGGCCCCCTGCAGGTAGCGGATGCCCAGAATGCCGACCAGCTCGGGATCGTTTCCGAGGGAACGGTCACCGATGATCGTGGAGTCCGCCTGGCCGTAGAGGTCCAGCACAGGTGCGAAGTTCATGTTGCAGCCAAGCTCGCCGATTTCTCTGTTGGTGATGTAGGCCGCCGCTGTCAGATAGCGGGGATCACGATAGACGCCCCAGTGCAGGGCCGGAGCGAAGCGTGTCATCTCGGGGAAACAAAAGGCGGCCACCCTGCCCCCTTCCTGATCGACGGAGACAAACAGCTCGATCGGGGGCTCGGCGGATCTCGCCGCTTCCTGGATTCGGGAGGTTAGGCGTCGAATCTGGTAGGTGTCTTCGATGTTCCACGGATACAGGATAACCCCCGCCGCCCCCTGCCTGATAAGCTCGTGCACCTGTTCGTTCATTTCGCTTCCCGCGATCCAGCAGATAAAGCGCTGGCCGATCTTTTGCTCCAGGGTCATGGAACGCATGATCTTCGCTACCTTCTGCTGCTCTGTTTCCTGCGAAAACCGCCGCGGTACGCTCCGGCGAAAGAGCTTCGGTTTCGTGAAGACGGTTCCCGGTGCTGTACTGCAGGCTGCAAGCAGCAGGGCTGCCATGGCGGCTGCAACGATTCGGAAATGCGTCGGCGTCTTGATCTCCATGGGTTGCCTTCAGCCTATCCACTGAGGAGACCGCCGTCAACAGAATGCTGCCGGGCATCGTGCGCTTGACCGTGCCTCGACAGGTACGGTAGCTTGTAGCCGACAGGACGGGCGATCCGATGCAGAAACCTCAGAAGATCATTTGGATTATTCTCGACGCGGCCGGATACGAAATCGCCTCCCGCTGCCTGCGGGCCGGTGTATGTCCGTCCCTCTCCAGGATCCAAGCAGAAGGGTACCTCGGTCCCAGCCGGCCCTCGGCTCCGAACTGCGAAACCCCGGCCGCTCTGCGGGCCTTGTTCGCCGGAGCCGAGCCAGCGCAGAGTGGTATTTGGGGATTCCAAATGCCGCGCTACGGCCGGCGACTGCACAGGAGTATCAGCGGGTTCAGTGTCCGAGCTTCCGGACCGGCTGCGATCTGGGAGGAGCTGGAACGACGAGGCCAGGGGTATACTCTCTTCAACGCCGCTTTCAGGAAAGACCCTGTCTGGGATAAACACTGCCGCCATTTTGACCTTTTGGTCGACGGCTACCGCAATTACAAATACGGGCAGACCTGGATCCGGCTCGAAGAGAAAAAGCAAACCCTCGACTGCCGCGGTGTTCGTCTCGGAATCGATTGGAGCGAAGGATCGCTATCCCTGCGCCGGGGGCGCAAAAATTTGGCTGTGCTGTTACCGGGAGAGATTCGAACACTGCAGTTGTCCCGTAAGGTTTCCGCCCTCTTCTACTGTACCGATGACAAGCTCTTCGTCTTTCCCTGTGCAAAACCACACATACGCGTGGGACGGTCGGCGATCGGAACTCCGGAATCACTTCTTCCCGATCTCATCCTTCACGGCAACCTGTTTCGCGAGGCCAGGAGCAACAACGATCTTTCCCTAGAGGAGGAGATGCGATTGTGCGAGCTGGTGACCGCTCAAATCTCCGAGATGACCTGTTCGGCGATCGAAGCTCTCCCCTCCCGGTTGTTCATCACCTATTTCCCCCTCATCGACGAGCTCAGCCACGTCTACCTCGACCGGATCGCAGACCAGTGGCCGCAGGGCCGGGCCAGCGAGCTCGCCCGCCGCTGCTTCGGCCTGCTCGACGCCTGCATCGGCAGGATCATGGAACAATCCGAGCAGGGCACCCTGATCGTCGTATCCTCGGATCACGGCCAGGTTCCCTACCGCCGGGTTCTTCATTTCAACTCTCTTCTCGCCGAGATCGGCCTGGTCCGCAAAAGCCGAAAGGGTTATGACCTCGGCCGTTCCGTCGCCTTCTACCATCCGGCCAACTGCGGACAAGTTTTGGTCAACCGGGCGAGGGCTAACAAAGCCGGTCTGTCTCTTGACCGCATCAGGGAAAAAGTTGTCGGGTGTCTGGAAAAGGCAAATGCTCTCGGCGCCGACCTCGGCTATCAGGTCGGCGGAGCAAGCGACCCCTACCTTCTGTTTGTCTACCCGCGAGCCGATACCCACATCACGGGAAAAGGCAAACCGAAGGACGAGCTGCTCGATGCCTCTCGAAACGGCGGGCAGCACCTGTCGCCGCTGGCGGAAAGCCCCTGGATCCAAGCCCTTCTGGGACTCTGGAGCCCGGGCGGCCTTCCCTTTGCCAGGGAAGACATTCCGGACCGCAACACGGGAATGAAGGACTTTTTGCTCCGCTACCTGTTCGAAGATTGACAGGCAGCGGATCGCCGCGTGGCAGGCTGGCAGCCCGCCACGTTCGCTTGGCCTCGCGATCTACTCCGGAGCCGCCTCCAGGTGAATCCGGTTCACCTCTTCATCGAGATCCTCCAGGGTCGCATCGATGTCCGCACCGTCCAGCATCTTGTTGTATGCGGCTTCGATCGCATCACGGACCTCGGAATAGCCGGCAAAGGGCGGTTCCGCTTTGGCGTCGCTGCCCAGAAGCAGGTCGAAAGCCGCCTTGTAGTTGGGATTCTTGTTTATGTATTCCCCCAGCTGCTCGACGGTGGACTTCCTGACGGGGAAATAGTTGGTAGCCGCCACCCACTTGGCCTGCTGATCCGGCTGGGTGAGGAACTTGATAAGAAGCCAGGCGGCCAGCTGCCTCTGGGGATTGGTCTTGGTCACGCTGACACTGGCCCCGTAGATGTCGAGGGCCGGCCTGGAGGTGGTATGGGGAATGGCAGCCACGCTCCAGTCGAAGGCACCCTGCTCCCCCTTGGCCACCGAGCCGGCGTAGTAGGGGAGTCCGGCTGTTGAAGCCATGGTGAACAGCACCTTCCAGTTGGCAAAGTCATTCTGCTCGCCATAGCTTTCGGCGATCTTTCTGCTACCACCCTCGTCATACAGCTTCTTCATGAAGGCCATGGAATCCTTCATCTGCCTGGTGTTGTAGGTGTAGCCGGAACCGTCGGCTTTGGCGACCTCGCCGCCCCGGGAGATGACCTGGGCGAACACATTGGAGGCACCCGTGTTGATCGCGTACCCGTATTGATTGGTGGACGGGTCTGTGGCCTTTTTGCACATTTGATAGAAATCATCCCAGCTTGACGGCGGCCCGCTGAATCCCATCTCCCTCAGCCAGTCGGAGTTGTAGTACAACAACTCGAGAGAGCGGTTGGGCGGAAAGCCGAGCCTCATACCGCCGAACTGGGCATTGACGTCCTGCTGCAGAAAGCCCTCGAAGTAATCGTCCCGCTCCTCGCCGAGGCCCCACTGGGGATCGTCAACGTAATCATTCAAATCCACGAGGGCGCCGCTGGCCTGGTAGGCGGCCGCCTCGTTCTGATAGGCCGCGACGATATCCGGGACGCTGCCCGCGGCGATAGCCGTTACCATCTTGTTGTACAGGTCGTCGTAGCGGCCGCCGAACTCAGCCGTTACCTTAATGCCCCACTCGTTCGTATTGTTGAACTCTTCTACCAGGGCTTCGAGGGTCTCCTGTTGGAAACGGGTGAACTGGTGCCAGTAGGTTATCTCCACTCCCGTGGGATCCACCTCCTTGAGAACCGACTCTTCGCCCTGGGGAGAGCCCCAGCACAGAACTGCGGCGACGAACAGCACCGCTGTAAAAAACACTGTAGACCGTCTCATCTTTTCCTCCTCATCGGAATTTTTATTCTTTCAACCCGCTGCGGGTTATTGCTTCGGTGAACTGCCTCTGGGCTATGAAATACATGGTTATTACGGGAACCACGGCGATCACCGCTCCGGCCAGGCGCAGATGGGTCTCCGGACCGGCTTCCGTGATAAACACGGTCAGCCCCACGGCGATCGGGCGCCACCTCGGCGTCTGGGTCACCACCAGGGGCCACTGCAGAGAGTTCCAGGTATATATGAAGGACAGAAATACCACCGTGAAGATCGGGGCTTTTGAAAGGGGCACAACGATAGACAATAGAGAGCGCAGGTGGGAAGCTCCGTCGATGCGGGCGGACTCGAGCAGCTCGTCGGGAATCTGAAAGAAGAACTGACGCAGCAAAAAGATATGGAAGGCGCTGGCTAAAAAGGGAACCGTCAATGCGGGTAGCCTGTCGATCCAGCCGAGCCTGGCCACTACGATGAAGTTGGGAATCAGGAGCACGGTCTGAGGAATCATCAGGGTGGCCAGCAGAATGCTGAACACCAGGTCCCGACCGGCGAAGCGCAGCTTGGCAAAGGCAAAGGCGGACAGGCTCGAGGTGACCAGAAGCCCGCAGATCGTCACGGCTGTGATGATCACGCTGTTGCGGAAGTAAAGGCCGAAGCGGGCTTCCTGCCAGGCCACCCTGTAGTTCACCCACTGGGGCACCTGCGGCCAGAATTTGGGATCGAAGGGAATTGCGCTGGACCGTGTCACGGTCTCGGCCATGGATTTCAGAGAATGGCTCACCATGTATAGAAAGGGAATGAGGGAAACAAAGGCCCCCAATACGAGCAGCAGGACCAGCAGGGCCTTGAGCCAGGATGAAGCGCTTCTACCCATAGTGCACCCGTTCCTTCATGATCCGGCGCTGCACCAGGGTCAGGACCAGCACGATGGCAAAGAGAAGCAGCGACATGGCCGCCGCGTAGCCGAAGCGCGACTTGCGAAAGAAGGTGAAGAAGATCTGCACGCTCATGGGATCCACCTCTCCCCTGGCGGCCGGATGGCGCAGCACGTAGATATGAGCAAAGGCCTTGAAGGTGCCGATGATCCCCAGCAGGGTGAGGAAGTAGGTCGTCGGGGAGAGCAGCGGCAGGGTGATCCGGAAAAAAACGGTCAATTTGCCGGCCCCGTCCACCTCCGCCGCCTCGTACAGCTGTCTGGGGATGTTTGCCAGCCCGTTTGTATAGATCAGGGCATAGTAACCCACGAAGACCCACCAGTTGAAAAACATGATAGACAGCAATGCTAGGCTCGGGCCCTGAGCCCAGCCAAGCCAGTAGTTTGCGATGACGTTCTCAGAGACGGCGGCCATTCTCTCCCCCGACATCAGAAAGAAGATTCCCTTGGGCTCGAGCAGCCACTGCATCGGCGGTCTTCCGAACAAGGCCAGTACCTGATTGGCGAAGGACTCCGGCTTCAGGGAAAATAAGCGCTCGAAAACCGCGGCCGAGGCCACGGAGGGCACGATGTAGGGAAGCAGATAGACGACCCGGAAGACCTGCTTGGCCGGAATCTTCTGGTAGAGAAACGAGGCCAGCAGCAGCCCCAGGCAGAGCTGGACCGGAACGGTTCCCAGCGAGTACCAGATGGTAACCCTCATGGAGCCGAACATACCCTCATCCCCGGCCTCGGCCAGATAGGGGACAAACACGGCCACGGCGGCCAGGGCGGCCAAAAGAACAAAGATCCCGGAGATCGTGAGCCGGGGCTTCGACGAGGATTTGGCTCTACCCAGCAAATACACGGCCAGGGCGATACCGGCCAGGGCGGCCGCCACGATCAAGAGATACCAGATGCTGCCGAACAGTTCTCCGTAGTTGGCCAGCCCGAGAAAGCGGCTCCTCTTGATACGCCATTTGTGGAGGCTGACATAGAGGGTAAAGAAAACTGGAAAGATACCAAAAACGGATATGATGAGCACCGACGGGAGGATGAACAGATACCCCGTCAGGTTGTCTTTGCGCCGGCGGACTCGCTGATGCTGCCGCAGATCGACGTTTTGCAGGGAAACCTCCTCTTTGACTCTACCTTCCCCCTTTGCCACGGCACTATCACTTTAGAGCGGCTCGCTGTCCTCGTCAAGGAAATAGCACGCTTTCCAATACCCGAAGGAAGTTCGACCAGCAGATCTTCCTTAATCTCTGGTGTGAATACCCGCGCTGCACCAGGCCTTCCCTTACAGCAACAAAGCTGCCGGCATCTGTAATTCCCTGCGGGGTATCGGGAATCCCGTCGAAATCCGAACCGAAGGCTACCGAATCCTCGCCTGCCACGTCGACGATATGATCGACATGCTGGAAGAATGTCTCCAGGGGAATCCTATCCGACACCATGGCTCGTTTGTATCCCCCGGAAAATTTTAACCAGGCCTCGGCCAGCTTGATCACATCGTCGCCGGCCTGCTCCGTGGATCTGTCGAGCTCGGCAATGACCTTCTTCGCTTTTTGCTCGACCAGATCTCTGTAGCCGCAGTCGAGGAAGGGCGGTTGAAAGATCACCCCCACGACACCCCCGGAGGCGGCGATGCCCCGGATATGAACGTCCTTGAGGTTTCTAGAATGGGGGCAGAGGCTGTATGCTCCGGAATGAGAAGCCACCACCGGCTTGCCGCTCAGCTCGAGAACCCGTTCCACCGCCCGATCGTGAGCGTGGGAGACATCGATGATCATGCCGAGCTGGTTCATCGTCTGAACTACCTCGGCTCCGAACTCAGAGAGACCGGCGAAGGCCGGCTGTTTGTCGGCCGATGAGATCACCCAGTCATTGCTTCGTGTATGGATCAGGGTCATGAGCCGGACTCCCATACCGGCCAGGGCTTCGATATTCTTGAGATCGTTCTCGATCGCATCACCGTTTTCAACAGCCAGAAGCGCTGCTATTTTTTCCTGTTTCCGTACCGATTCGACTTCCCCGCTGCTTCTACAGAGAACGATATCACCGCCGTGCCGTTCGATTTTCTCCTTGAAATGATCGATCGCGGAGGCCGCAAAAGAAAATCTCCTGCTTTGCGGAACGGTCGCGGGGACATATACGGCAAAGACCTGGAGCCCCACGTTGCCCTGCCTCAACGCGGGCAGGCTCACATGCAGGGAGGTGTCCTCGAGTGTCCTGCCCGCCGGCCAGAGCAAGGCTGTGTCACAGTGCAGATCGCAGATTGGGAAGGAAGCAGTAAGCTCGTTCATTCGTCGGTGCCATCCTCATACACATATCATCTTTCAGTCAACATCTACCGAAAGTATTTCAGGCTCATCGCTCAGGCTTACGAGGGCTGCGCGTCGCAACGGCGCACCGCCCGGTGCCCCCCTCTGGAGTGGCCGCGCTGCGACTCACCGATGAAGGTGATTGCCGTGATCACCGTGCTTCGGGTCGGATCGCCTAATTCGAACGGGGCTCTACTCTTGCTGGCCGGATTCCTGCAAGCCTTCCAGTCTGGTGGAAGGGACTGCTGGCCAGCTTCTATGAGGGTGTTGCAGAGGAGTTTGTGCTGTGGCTCTTCTTGATGAATCTGATTGTGTGGAACTTGAATCTCATCGCGGCTGCTTCGAGACGGCAGAACGCCGCCTGGAAGCTGTGGCTGGCTATTTGTATTAGCCATGGTTGCTCATTCCTCGGCTGATACTGTACTTCACGTTTTTATGCCGTTGTGCGTCTCTTCCATCCTGGCTATGCCTACGGAGGAGGACACACAGGCTTCAACGAGGCTGTACCCACGCTGAAGTACATCGGCCAGTTCTTTGAGCACGAGGACATCCGGGTGGTAGATGACATTGCCGTGCCGAGGGTTTTTCCGGAATCCGATGACGCGTATAACCTGCACGGCCCTCCTGTAGTCATTGTGGACCGACCTAACTAGCACGATCTTAGGGAAGTCGTGGGAAGGGTTTGGGGAATACTGCGCAGGTTGCACCTGGTGCCTCCTCTGGGAGATTAATTTCTGTAGCGTCACGAGGCGGGTTGGGATAATGTGACCAGGGAGCGAAACAACGGATAGATCCTAATGATTTGATTGGGCTTATCCGGATTTAGTATGATCTCATTCAGGATAACTTGAAATTAATGCTCCGCTGATACAGCTTTCGCCATTGCATACACCAATTCAAGGGCCTCATCCAGATCGAATTTAGTGTAATCTTGAGGCCTCAGCACCGGTCTTAGCTGACCTTCTGTTTGCTTCTCGAGCTCCTGTTTGCGATCGATAGATACATCAATCGGACTGTTACCCGGCACCTCCAGTTTAGACTTCACGAGTTTTACGAATGCAGGATCTTGAAAATTCAATTCTATCTCATGAGCAGCATAGAAAAGGTCGAAGAAATCCCTGATCGCAGGCGCTCTCCGGGACAGCGCTGCTCGGAACTTTTCGGCATATGCCTCTCTTATACTCATTGCCTGAACATTAAAAGTGGGTAGTAGAGATCTATTGCTGAACGGATTCGAAGCGATTGTGCGGGCCGGTCTGGACTCGTAAGGAGTAAGCAGCGGTTTGCGTAATCCGATTTCGATCTTGATTGTTTCCTTCTTCTCAATTACCGACGACGAATACTCGAAGTAACCGATATACTGCCGGGATTCATTATAGCCTGAGAACGGCTCTGCGATCGCCACACCCTGTACCGCGGAGGGTAGGTTCTGAAATAGGCGTTTAAACGGTTCGATCATGGCACGTCTATATTTCCGTGATGAATCTGTGGAAACGGGGATGACGAAATCCAGATCTTCGCTGAGTCGATAGAACTCTGTGTAGATCTTGCTGATGCATGTGCCTCCTTTGAATATCAGTTCCGAACCACTTTCAAAGAAATTTCTTAGGATCTGCGAACAGTAGTAATCTTTTTCTATCAAGGACGCAGTAAAGCCTATCGTTGCTTCTGTAAAGGATAGTGCCTCACGGAAGATATCCGGATCCTCAATATGAGGAAAAGGGAAGTGCAGTTCATCCATTGACGATTACTCCCCATTTTCGGTTGGCTTCTCCTTTTGCAGGCTTGCCTGGAATCCATGGTATCAGTGCTGTTGAGTCGTTGATTACACCCTTGAGTCTGTTCAGGATTCTCGGAGGTTGTCCCAACCTATGCAACAGGTACCCGATTCTCCTGGCTGTAGCTTGATTTCCGTAGCGAGTGCTGACCTCGATTAGCTCAGCAGAAAGCTCTGGTTCCTTTTGAACCTCATGTTTGATCCAATCGTATCCTCGAGGAAGACTGTTGAAGCGAGACCAGTCGTAGACAGCATCCATGAGGGTTCTGGCCTTGGATGAATAGACGAGCTTTGCTTCTTCCCGGGTCCGAACGGTGATCGTCGCTCCAAGACGTGTGTCTGCAATCTTAATAAACTGAAACGCCAGGTTTCCGATACTCCGGTTTCCTGAAATACGATTGTTGTAGACATAGGTGACATTTGGTATCTGGTTATCGAATCTGTAATAGTTAAAGGCCGATGGACCGCAGACCTGGTATGTACCGTTATCCTCTTCCATAAGCTTTTGCAGGATTTTGGCAATTCCGGGACTGTACCTGCCGCCGCTCGGTATGCGCGGAGGAACGAGATACAATCCACGCTTCAATCTAACAATCCATCCCGAACCGGATAGACGGCGTAGCAGATCTAATTCCTGTGATCGAGTGATTTGTAGAATAGAGCTTAGCTCTCCGATTCGGAGGATTTCCTTTTTCTTCAGTTGCATATATGCGAAGAGTTTTGTGGAAAGGCCGCCAAGTTCGGGTTCTATTCTTTTCATAATATTTCTAGTAAATGGGTTATAAGCCCATTATTAAGAAATATCATAAATTGTCAAGTTGTTGTTCTGACAGCGGTGCCGGATTTCTCTGCCAGCGCGATTTCTATTGGATTTCCGTCGCAAAAGAAAATCTCCTGCTTTGCGGAACGGTCGCGGGGACATATACGGCAAAGACCTGGAGCCCCACGTTGCCCTGCCTCAACGCGGGCAGGCTCACATGCAGGGAGGTGTCCTCGAGTGTCCTGCCCGCCGGCCAGAGCAAGGCTGTGTCACAGTGCAGATCGCAGATTGGGAAGGAAGCTGTAAGCTCGCTCATGGGGGATCAAGGGTCAGAGGAGCTTCTCGGCCCCCGTGTAGACCTCCTCGACCTTCAGCGCCACGGCGGCATGACCGGGATGCTCTTTTGGATTCCAGCTTTTCATATCTTCAAAGATATCGCCGCTGTCATGGTATTCGAATTCCCCTTTGATCTGGAAAGACTCACTGTCCTCGTTTATAAACAGCAAAGATCCTCTGCTGCCGGAGAGGATGTTTTTCTTGGTTTTATCGAAATAGTTGTTGGCGATAACGATGGTGCTGTCGTCGTATCTACTAACGCAGGTCGCGTAGATATTGTTCGGCGTTCCTTTCTCATCCACCGTTGCCAGGACGACGGGACCTTTTCGCTTGTTCCAAGCATCGATCACCTGTTGCGGTAGTTTTGCCATTCGAGAGTTACTCCTTGTTTCTTTGGGATGATTCTCCATTACAGGAGAGATAAAGCAGCACCATCCTCCTATACATGTCTTCTTCCGTCAAGGGATGTGTCTGCCCTAAGCTTCCACTGTGTCAAGCTTCCAGCGAAAGTATTTTTAAAACCTTCTGAATAGAATAGCAAAACTCTATCTTTGCTATGTAATCTTAAGCAAAGTGAAATGTCCGCTTCTCTTCCTGGCGCTCGTCTTTTTTACTCTCGCAACCTTCCCAACACTCAGCCAAACGATCACCGTTTTTGACGGCGGCTCTCGCGCCGTGGATCTGGACTGGTGGGTCGTTTCCACCAACACCTTCCAAGCCAACTGGACGGCCGTGGACTGGAGCACCGTTGCCCTCGATGACAAGTGATATGAAGCTACGCTTGAATCAGAACCTGTCAATCCCGGTGATGGCTGGTTACCTGTGCAAATCATTAAGGTTCCTAATTCACCTTCGACGTTCGAACTCCCTACCTCGGTCACCTTTTCCGGTCTCAGTTTAACCGAAGGATTGGGATACAGAGTCGTGGTTCGAGCGATTAGCCGACCTCCCACGGGCGGTGATAAAGAAATAGCTACAGGTGTATCAGACGGCTCCGTGGTCGAAATCTCGTCGGTGTCGCTCACAGCCAAACCGACCGCGTTGAGCTTCTCATCGACGGAGAACTCGCTGAGTCTCGACCTGGAGATCCTGGCTTCCGCAGTGGGAAGTATCTCAATCACCTCCCTGCAGCGCAGTAAAGCCCTCGGTACCGGCACGGTGGGGGGCTTTACCCTGAGTTATACCCTCAACGGGTTGAGCTGACCGCACCGGTCAGCTTCTCCGACGAGCAGATCTACTCGGTCTCCGCAGAGACCCCGCCCTTCCCCCCGACCACGCTGGTCCTAGTGCCCGGTGTGGCCGAGCTTGAGTCCGGCGATTCGTACGGCGATTGATCCTGGGCGATTGAAGCATCAGGATTTTTACAGCCGTGGTATACTGTGGAGAAATAAGGGAGGAGGTACGTTATGCCCGCGATCGCGTCTTTGGAGGAGCTCAAAGCGGTGGAGGTCCATCTCGAGCAGCTCAAGGCCCGCCATCCGGAAGCCTACGGCGAGGTGGTGGAGCTGTTCCGCCGACATCGCAAGGTCGGCTACAAGAACATCTGCAAGATGATGATGGGCGAGGCCACCGCTGCCAAGCTCAAAGGATTGGAAAGAAACGGTTGACAGCGGCTTCGCTTTGTACGAATATTTTTAGTGAACATTTTCACAAGGAGGTAGAAAAGTGAAAAAGACTGTCGCTCTCGTTGTGCTCACGCTGCTGATCTCCGCGGCGCTGATCAGCGCTGCTCCTCAGAAGGAGACGGGCAAGCTGACCTTTGCCTACATGTCGGGCATCGCCGATCCCTTCATGTACATGATCGAAAAAGGCGCCAAGGCCAAGGCGGAGGAATTGGGAGTCGAGGTCATGACGGCCGAGTATCCCAAGGCCTGGGGACCCGAGATCCAGGTGCCGATTCTCGAAGCTCTCGGGGCGCGCGGTGGGTTCGACCTGCTGATCGCGGTACCCACCTCGACGGAGGCGCTGATTGCCCCTCTCAAGAAGATTTACGACAAGGGCATTCCGATCATCACCACCGATACCTATCTGGGCGATGGTGATTACTCCAGGGAGAGCAACTACTCCTTCCCCCTGGCCTACATCGGCACGGATAATGAGCTCGGTGGTTACGAGGTGGGAAAAAAGCTGGCCGATATGGTGGGCAAGAAGGGCAAGTTGTACATCAACACAACCAATCCCGATGTATCCAGCGTCAGCGGCCGAAGGGACGGCTTCCTGCGCGCCATGAAGGAGTACCCGAACATCGAAGTGGTAGGAATCGACTATAATCTGGATGTTCAGGAGACGGCCCAAGCCCAAACCGCGGCGGTTCTTCAGGCTCACCCGGACCTGAAAGGTATCTTTGGAACCAACCTGTTCAGCGCCCAGGGAGCCTATCAGGCCGTGGTCAACGCCGGGCTCACAGGGGCGGTGAAGATCGCCTCCTGGGACGCTACGGTGGATCTGATCAACGCCCTCAAAGAGGGAAAGGTCGACCTGGTGCTGGCGCAGAAGCCTTACGAAATCGGCTACCTGGCCGTGGAATGGGGCTACAAGTATCTCACCGAAGGAGCCGAAGTTCCCAAACGTGTCATTCCGGGCTTTTTCTTCTTCACCCGGGACAATGTCGACGATCCGGACTCCCAGCAGTATATCTACAAGTAATATGGGTCCGTATTGGTAGGACGCGGCAGGTGGTCGCTATGACCGCCTGCCTTTTTTCGATCCGAGTCTGCGCTATGGTCTGTTTACGCTGAGCCGGAGACGGTGCTATAGTGTTGCTACTTTGAGGGTTGCCTAGATGCCGGGTCCTTCCATCGATAGAAAGTTCCTCACCTTTCTAGGAGAGCGCTGGTCGGCTCTGTTCCTCGTTCTGCTAGTTGTCCTCTTCGCTCTGACTGCACCCAACTTCTTCGCCGTCAAGAACTTTTCCAACATACTCTACTTCGCCACCACCTACCTGCTGCTCGCAGCAGGCGAGACCTTCGTCATCGTTTCCGGAGGTATCGATCTCTCCGTCGGTTTCGTCATGGGCTTCGTCTCTGTCTCCTCCTCCATGATCATGCGGAACCTCCATGCGCTGGGCTACCCGCAGGCGGCCAGCCTCATTATCGGAGCTCTGGCCGGAATGCTGCTCGGACTGATTCCGGGACTGATCAATGGTCTGCTCGTATCCCGCCTGCGCGTTCCACCCTTTATTGCCACGCTGGGCATGTACGGGGTGGCCAACGGCATGGCCTTGAATCTTTCCAAAGGTTTTCCCATCACCTTTCTCCCTCCGCGGGTGGGAAAGATCGGCAACAGCTTTCTCGCCTATTTCCTGCCGGAACGGGGATTTTCTTTCTTGAAACGGCCGCCGAATCTCAGCGGCGATGATCTGCGTTTGCTGCTCGGAATCGTGCCGACGACGGTGATCGTCACCGCCGTTGTTCTAATCGTGTTCGGATTCGTTCTCAATCGAACTCGCTTCGGCAGGCACACATACGCGATCGGAGGGAGCATGGATGCCGCGATTCGGGCGGGCATCGATGTCCGTGGACACCTGCTGCGGGTATACCTGATCTCCTCGTTTTTCGCTTCCTTCGCCGGGGTGCTCTACGTATTTCGGGCGGGAATCGGCAATTTCACAACGATGAGCGCGTCGTACGAGCTGTTCGCTATCGCCGCGGTCGTAATAGGAGGAGCCAGTCTCTTCGGCGGCAAAGGAGGCATCGGCGGCACCACGATCGGTGTTCTCATCCTGATGACACTGCAAAACGGCCTGAATATCACGGGCATTCAGGCCTTTTACCGCTACATCGCCACCGGAGTTATTCTCATCATAGCGGTAGTGATCGACCAGATATCACCGGAACTGGAGACACGCGGTGGCTGAAACATCATCTCGGCAAACCAGCGGCGCAATGTCTCCCCTGCTCCTCTGGACGGGTAGGAACTGGGCCGTTCTCTTCCTCATCCTCGAGCTGGCCGCCTTCGGTATCCTGGGACGCCGCTTCCTCGGCCTCGAGAATCTCCAGAATATCCTGGTGGCTTCTACCACGATGATGCTTCTCGGGGTCGGAGAGACCTTCGTCATCATCTCGGGCGGAATCGACCTGTCTGTGGGATTCGTCATGGGTTTTGGCGCCGTGAACTGCGCCAAAGTGATGCTGCTCCTCCACACCGCGGGCCTTCCGGACTGGGTCGCGATCCTCCTGGGCGCCGTGGCGGCCCTGGCCATCGGCGTGATTCCCGGTCTGGTGAACGGCACCCTGGTGGCCCGCCTCAACGTCCCCCCTTTCCTGGCGACCTTCGGTATGTACGGTATCGCCTACGGCTTCTCGGAAATTGTATCCAAGAATACGCCGATATCGGGCCTCCCCGCCCTGACAGGGACTATCGGCTATGGGTATGTGCTCTACCTGTTGCCCGGAAAATTCCTTCGCCTCTTTTCCAAACCGGAAGGACTACCCATTGTAGAGTTACGGCGTCTGGTTCCGATTCTTCCCAACATCGTGGTAATCACCCTGCTGTTCGTCGGAATATTCGCCTTCGTCCTGGCCCGTACCCGCTTCGGCCGCCACACCTACGCCATAGGGGGAAGCAAGGACGCCGCTGTCCGCTCCGGAATCAATGTCCGGGCTCATTTGACCAAGGTATACATACTCTCCTCTATGTTCGCCTCTCTGTCCGGGGTGATCTTCGTGCTCAAATTCGTCACAGGGAGAGCCGACGCCGGCAGCGCTCGTATGCTTGATGCCGTGGTTGCCGTGGTCATCGGCGGGGCCAGTCTCTATGGAGGAACGGGCAACATCAGGGGTACATTGATCGGAGCCTTGATCATCGCTACTTTGGAGACGGGCATGGTAAACCTGAGCATCCCGGCCTTCAATCGCTATATCGCAATCGGTGTGATTCTTGTGTTCGCCGTTTTGATAGACCAGTTTTTCCCGGAATTGATCCGGAAAGGGGAATAACATGGAGGAGAAGCCTATCCTGCACGTTCGCGGCCTGACAAAGCGCTTCGGAGGCCTGACGGCGGTGGACCATGTAGACATGGAGATCCATCGAGGAGAGGTTGTGGGGCTTCTGGGGGATAACGGAGCGGGCAAGTCCACTCTGATCAAGATGATCTCCGGAGTCTACCATCCGGACGATGGAAAGATCTTCTTCGAGGGTGAGGAGCTCAAGCTGGGAAGCCCTATGAAAGCGCTGGAGCTGGGCATTGAAACGCTCTACCAGGACCTGGCCCTGGCGGAGAATCTCAACGTCCACTCCAATATATTCCTCGGAAGAGAAATCAGAAAGGCCTTCCTCGGTTTCATTCGCGTGCTGGACAACGAGTCGATGCACAAAGAAGCGGACAAAGTCCTCAAGCGCCTGGAAATCGAGATCCCCTCCCTGGCGAGCAAGATAGAAACCCTATCCGGCGGTCAGAGACAGGCGGTGGCGATTTCTCGCTCGATCTACTGGAACGCCAAGCTGCTCATCATGGATGAGCCCACCGCAGCCCTCGGCGTGGCCGAGCAGAAAAAGGTCTTGAGCCTCGTCAAGACGCTGCGCTCTCATGACATTCCTGTGATCATCATAAGCCATCAGCTCTACGATATCTTCTCCGTGTGCGACCGCCTTGTAATCATGCGGCGCGGCAAAAAAGTTGCCGAACGGATGACCAAGCAGACCACTCCCGACGAGGTGGTCGGGCTGATCATCGGCTCCGAGTTGGCTGAACGTTTGGAAGAATAGCGGTCGGCGGTCTCGTACTACTCTGCTTGAAAATTAGAACCAGGCGCTCAGGCGGATGCTCTCCAGGCTTTCCCGCAGGCCTTCGCGATAGGGAAGGATTTGCTTGTAGGGACCTGCCGCCTCGGCCAGGATGACCCATTTCTCCGTGACGATGAGCGCCGTCAGGTAGAGGTAGCTTTCGTTGTTGTAGGGAACCACCCACTCGAAGACCATACCCTGGTTCTCTCCCGCCTGAAAGGACTCTCCCTCGCCATTGGGACGGTAGCCCTCCTTCTGCAGGTGCAGCTTGAGGGTCTCGCTCCAGAACTCCGTGTTCTTCACAGGATCGTTCTCGAAGGTACGCACCCTGAAGGGCAGGCCTTCAGGGCTGAGGGCCCAGTACAGACCTCTTGCCGAAGTCTTGGCTTGGGCGTAGCCGGCCGGGGGCTCTACGATCACCTTGGGAACGGCGAAAGCCAGAACGGGCATCAGGAGCAGGACGGTGCCCAGTACAAGCAGGCGCAGGGTTCTTCCTCTCATGCTACAGGCCCTCCCTGATGAAGTCATAGAAGCTCACCCTGTTGATCCAGGCGAAGGAGGAGGGCAAATCATCGGGAAGAGAGGAGGATAGGTACTGCAGGGAGATGTCGGCCCAGGCATAGACCCTGTCCACGGCCAGTCTCTGCAGTGTAGCCTGCAGACTCTCCACCTCCTGGATCAGGGCGATCATCTCCTGCTCGATGGCCAGAGTACCGGCCACATCCGCCTTGTCCAACAGGGATTGATTCTTTGTCAGGATCTCCTGCCGGCTGCGCAGACCCGACTCGGTAGCAAAATACCGCTCCCTCAGGTCGACCGCCTGAGGAGAGTACTCGAGGATGTCCTCGGAAAGCCCCTCCAGATAGCCGCGCAGCATGGGCAGGCTGTCGTGGGGAAGGCGTAAGCTCACCCTCTCGCCCGATTTGAACAGCAGATACCCGCCCTGCTCTTCGACCCACTGCTCGATGCGGTCGGCGGACAGCTCGGGATCGGCCACCAGCATGGTGATGCGCACGCTCTGATGGAGGAAATTCTCTTCGGCTGCCAGCGGGCCGGCGCCGATCAAAGCAGCCAGGGCGATCAATAATCCCACAGCCCGGCCGATAATCTTGGCCCGGGGTACGCTCATTTGATCTCGATCTCCCTCATGGCGGACAGGATCGTGTCCAGGCGTTTATCCCTGGCTTCGGAACCGGGAAAGAAAGCCTCGAGCACGTACAGATGCTTGCGCTTCACGGCAACGGCTACCAGATAGGAAAAGGGCTTTGTATCCTTGCTGGTCAAAATCACCGCCCGAAACGGTCCTGCCTCAAGGAGCTCACTCCCACGAAAGCGGGGGCCGAGATTGTGGGCCAGAGCCTTCTGCCAGAAGAGCTCGTCCCCTTTAGGCCGGTTACGCAGACTGCCGATGCGCACGCGGGTTCCTTCGGGGCTCTCAGCGCGGAAGCTCTTCCTGCTTTCAAACACGGCAAAATCATCGTTCAGAGTGAAGCTGACCCTTCTCGACAGCCGCGGCAGGCTGGCGTAGAGTGGATCGAGCCCGGCGATCCAGGGAAAGGGGATGCTCTCATAGCGGTAATCGGATTCCGGCCGACGAGGAACCAGCTCCACGGTAATGCGGGACAGGGCGATTTGGTTGCGCAGCAGCTCGAGGGAGAGACGGATCTGCTCGATCTGCTCGGTTAGCCGCCGGATCTCCCTCAAGATGGCCAGGCGCTCCTCCACGTCCTCGGTGCGCTCGAGAAGCTGGTAGAGCCGCTCCCGGGAACGCTCGGCCAGCTCGAGCCGCGACTGCTGGTCCCTCAGGGTGTCGCTGACGTCGTAGGTCTCGATGGACTTCTCTATCACCTCACCTATGTCCAAAACGGCGTCGAAGATCTCACGAAAGCGCTCCGCCGGAACGCGCAGGGTCATGGTGGTACCGGCGATCGACTCCACGTAGCCGCCGCTCTGCCCGGCCAGGGTCTCCAGCTCCTGCTTGGCCTCCTCGACCTCATTGACCATCAGGCGGCAGAAACCGCTGTAGATGCGGGCCCGCTTCTCCACGGCCCGGGGAGTTCCGCTGGCCGCAGCCAGCTGTACCCCCAGGTCTGCTTCTTTGGAGGCTTCCGGAACCTCGGCCGACTTGCGGCTTACAGGCGCCTCGGCGTAGCTCTCCATCGCAGCCTCTTCCGAACCCTTGTTGTGCACCACCACTCCGAGAGCGTGCACGGCATAAGTGTGCTGTCCGGCCGCCGTAACATTGTACACGGCCAGCTGACCCCCGCTCTTCTCGATCCCTTCGATGCGCAGGGGCTGCCCGTTGAGACCGGTCAGGATATCTCCCCGCTGCAGATCCCGGGCTTCGACCCAGCGGCCCCGGGCGCTCAAGTCCCTATCCCGGAGTGGGACATCCATCGCGGCGGGGCGCAGCTCCAGACTGCGGCCGGCAGCCACCCAGAAGGGATGATTGCCCGTTACCTCGATGGTGCTGTTGTTGAAGCGAACGCGGATGATGTCTCCCTGGTAGTCTTGGATCGTTGTTCGCAGGGCCGGCTGCAGGGAGAGGTTTCCGCTGCGGGGATTCATGGCCCAGATCTTGGTTCCGGCAACAACGGTCTCGATGTTCTGCGGACCGTTTTCTGTCAGCACCGGGGTGCCGGCCGGAAAACAGCCTCCGCCTCCGCCCCTGTAGTCCCGCTGAGGTGCAGGCGCTTGGTCAGGCTGCGGCTTGGCGGGCTGGTAGGTCCCATACTCCCGTTCCCCCACACATCCCAGGACGAAAAGAAGGGGCAGCAAAACGAGCCAGCGCAAAACTTTCATATAACATTTAATTGTAGTGCACCCGGCGGCGGATCACAACCCATAT
>CAYMGP010000002.1:0-100097 GCA_964390045.1 uncultured Spirochaetaceae bacterium
TCGAAATCCGTTGAGCCGCATGGCGGCTCCGTGGGTTCGAATCCCACTCTCTCCGGAATGGAGGTTGTCCCCGAAATCCTGTCTATACCCGGTCATGTTTTGCGCGGAGAGTGCACTGGCCAAGTCAGGGTGACGGGATGGCCGAGATCGTGGTTATAGTAAAGCCGTATCTCAGAAAATGGAGAGATGACCGAGAGGCCGAAGGTGCACGCTTGGAAAGCGTGTGTACTCTTACCGGGTACCGAGGGTTCGAATCCCTCTCTCTCCGTACCCCCTTAGCGTATACAACCAGGCCGTACGCTATCAGCTGGTGCCCAACCCCGTCAGGACCGGAAGGGAGCAGCGGTAAGTACTTTGCTGATGAGATCGTACTTACGCTTGGTTGTAGCTAAGGGGTTTCTTTTATCAGACGAGACTGAGACGATCGGTAGTACCAGGAGCATGGAGTATTGCTATGGCATACGAAGTAACCGCGACGCGAAAGCGACCGCAAACCTTCGATGAGTTGGTAGGGCAGGATTTTATCGTCGCCACTCTCAAAAACTCGATACTCCAGGGAAGGATTGCTCATGCCTATCTGTTCTCCGGACCGCGTGGGGTAGGAAAGACATCCGCCGCCCGGATATTGGCTAAAGCTCTTAATTGCGACAAGGGACCGACAGAGAAACCCTGCGGGAAATGTACAGCCTGTCTCGAAATAGCAAGAGGCAATTCACTCGATGTAATCGAGATCGACGGCGCATCGAATACAAGTGTCAATGACATTCGCGAGATCAAGGATGAAGTGCTATTCGCGCCGAACTCCAGTCGTTATAAAATCTACATTATCGATGAAGTGCACATGCTGTCGAACAGTGCCTTCAATGCATTGCTGAAAACAATAGAAGAGCCGCCCCCCTATATAGTCTTTGTCTTCGCAACCACAGAGGTGCACAAGGTGCCGGCCACGATTCGTTCCCGCTGCCAGCAGTTCAATTTCCGACTGATATCCTCAGCGCAAATCAAGGAGATGTTGCAGGTGGTGGCCGAAGAGGTTTCGATTCCTGCGGAAGAGGCGGCGTTGTTCTGGATAGCCAAAGAGGCCACGGGCAGCTTGCGGGATGCTTACACCCTTTTCGATCAGGTGATTTCTTTCACGCATGACGGGATCACTTTAGATAAGATACGCGAGAAACTGGGACTGGTAGGAGTCGATCAGGCCAACCAGATCGGTTTTATTATATCACAGCGAGATAAAAAAGCAATTCTCGAAGCCACGGCGGAGATACTCGAAAAAGGAATTTCCGTGGAGCAATTCGTTGCGGATTTAGCTGACTATTTTCGTAATCTATTGTTCCTGAAGTGCGGAATCAAGAAAAGTTCCCTGCTTTCGAGCTCTCCCGATGACTATCCCCCCGAGCTCTATGAGGGTTTCACCGCCGAGCAGCTCGAAAAAGCCATAGAAATGCTGCTCGAGCTGCACAGACATCTACGTTTTTCTCTTCAGCAACGTTTCGATCTGGAGTTGGTAATGTGCCAGCTGGCCAGCATCCGGGACCTGATCGCCCCGTCTGAGCTGCTCGGGATGATTCAGGCGGTAAGAGCCGGACTTTCCTTCCCTCAGGCCGCAGCGACCCAGGCTAGAGGAGGCAAGCAGTCGCCTCTGCCGCGAAAAGAAGATGTCGAAGTGCCCAGGCCAACGGAAACCCGGAAACAGGCAACCTTGGAGAATCTTGTTGAGGCGGTGCAAAAAGAGAAGCTGGCAGTTTCGACGTCACTGAACAACGCAGATTCTTGGGAAGTTTCAGACGGAGAGCTGCGTTTGTTCTTCTCTGCAGGAGATCGTTTTTCGGCAGAGCAGGTGCTTAAAGAGCAGGATACAGTTCTCAAGCATGCCGGCACCGTCTTTTCTGAAGCCGGCGTAAAAAAGCTGCGCGTCGAAGTCATTGGGGCGGAACAGGATAGCGGCGCGATGGCAAACGAACAGGCAGAGATCGTAAAGAAGATATTCCGAGGAGAGATTGTTGATAAGGGAGATTAGCTATGGCGATAAATCCGTTTGATTTTCTTAAACAGTTTGGGAACATGCAGGAGCGGATGAATGAAATACAGGGCCGGCTCGCCACGATCAGTGTGGTAGGCTCGGCCGGAGGAGATATGGTACAGGTGGAGATGAACGGACAAATGCAGGTATTGGCTGTCCACATCTCCGAGGAGGCAGTCGATCCAGCCGAAATACAGATGCTTCAAGACCTCTTGCAGGCAGCCTTTTCCGACGCCCTGTTTAAAATAAAAGAGAAGATCCGCGAGGAGGTATCTTCCCTCACAGGCGGCTTGAATCTTCCGCCTGGATTGATGGGAATTTAGCGTGACCGTACTGGAGCGCATGATAGAGAACCTGGCCAAGCTTCCCGGACTGGGGAAGAAGAGCGCTTCCCGTATTGCCTATTTCATTTTACGATCCGATCCAAACTACGTTCTTTCCCTGTCCAGAGATTTACGCGAGCTCAAGGAAAAGATGAAACCTTGCCCGATCTGCGGTAACTACACAGAAGAGGTGCCCTGTAGAATCTGCACGGACAGCAATCGAGATAAGACCGCCCTTTGTGTGGTTGAAGAGCCCAAGGATCTACTGTCGATCGAAATGACTCATCAGTATCACGGGCTCTATCACGTTCTCATGGGGGCAATTTCTCCTATTGACGGAGTCGGGCCGGATGACCTGCGTATAGACAGCTTGCTTAAAAGGGTGAGGGGAGAAGGTATACGAGAAGTCATTTTGGCCACCAATCCTACGATTGAAGGCGATACCACGGCTGTATTTCTCGCCGGCCGATTAAAGGAGCTCGGTGTTTCAGTGACTCGGTTGGCTCTGGGCCTGCCCGTTGGCGGAGACCTGGAATACGCAGATCGTCTTACTCTGGCGAGAGCGCTGGAAGGGCGAAGGGCGGTCGACTGATTTTCTTCAGATTTTATCGATTAGTATCGAGCACTTACCCGAAGGAATGGGCAGGGTTTTCTTCTTTGTGTAGAGTATATTTATTGTAAGATAGTACAGTTTTTCCGACTCGAGCCGGATTTCCCAACCCCTGCCGCTCTTGTTGCTCAAGATGGAGATCATGTTTCTCTTGAGAGCCAGATCTTCGATTCCCATGATCTCCAGGTTTGGAATGATCCAATCAACTGTTTTTCGGGGCAGCGATATGTACAACCCGATTACATTTTCAATCATTAGGGTGATTGTGGACAGGGCAGCGTAGGGCAGAAACATCGGGCGGGGGAAATGTGGGTGACCCGGCCAGGCGGCAGCTCCCTCCTGAAGAGGTGCATAAGCTTCCCAAAGAGTACCTTTCATTCCTTCCTCTGTGTGCAGGCCTTCCAGTACGAAGTACAGATGTTTGATCGAACACTCCCGCGCCAGCTCAAACTTGCCGTATTTCTCGAGTCCTTTTACGATCATATATGTCAAAAAGGGAAACACAGAACCCTTGAATCCGCAGCCCCTGGGATCGAAATCCTTCTCGCTGGCCGCCAGAGAGGGAAATGGATTGTCCAGACCAAAGGTTTTGGGATCGGCGAGATGCTCGATCAGCCCTTCCGCGCGCACCTCGTTGGGAATCTCGGCCAGCAAAGGCCAGAACGCGGCTGCGGTTTTTACTTTCAGCTGTTTCTCGTTCTTATCGAGATCATAGTATATGCGATCTCTATCGTTCCACATCAGCGAGCTGATGCGGGTCTTCATGGAGAAATAGGCTCTCTTATAGCGATAGCTGATTTCCTTATCGTTGAGTATATCCCCCAGGGCGGACATGTATAGAGCATTGATTGCGACCTGGGTATTGAAATCAACAGGATATGCAGCTTCCTGCCGCGGGCTGTTCGGCATCATGGTTGCTGCAAGCGGCACGGAGTAGAGACCGTTTTCTCGTCTGAAGGCCTTCTCCAGCCAGCCGAAGTAGCGTTCGAGTATCGGCATAATCTCTCGGACGCGTTTTTTCAACCCGATTTTATGGTAGATGTTGTATTCCGCCCAGGCGAAGAGAGGCGGATGTACTGCCTCTGGATTTTTTTTGCTAAACACAGGTTTACCATCCGACTCTCTGTACTCACTCCGAATCGCTCCATCCTTTTCCTGTTTGTGGTAGTAGTTGTCGAGCAGTGAAAGAACCGGGAAAACCCGATTGCTATAGACTAAAAAAAAAGTGGCTAGAACGGATTCGAACTGGTTTATATTATCGTTTTCAGGATAATTGAAGTAGCGGCTCTGCAGGCCGTTTTCCGAGGTTCCCCTTTTCCAGAATCCTTTGAGGCGATTGAATGTGTAGTCGTACATATCCGTCAGATCGTGATCGTAGAAATGTAGCTTCGGGAATTCCTTCTTGCTCACTTTTATCCTTTCGACACCTTACTGTTCCGTCATATTGTATCATTCTCCACTTGTACGTCAAATTTTTTTGTAGAAGGGATTTAGCCGATCATTCACCAGGGTGCTGCGGCAGCAATAGACGTCGTGTGTTTAGTAGATCAATAGAAAATATAGTAACGAAGCCTCGGGTGGTCAAGTTTGCCCGGCTTTGAGCAACCCGATTTTGCGCATCCTCAAAACAATAATGAGGCCAAGGAGATCATTGTTTGACAAAGCGGTGCAGATCGGATTCCAACACGACCAAGATCGTCGGAGCAGAATACAGAAAACCGCGAAAAAAGATATCTAATTGACCTTATACAGGCCAGCCGGTATGATGCCCTGTCATGAGTGTGCTACCCTTCACAGAGATCGAGAAGAAATGGCAGAACTACTGGGAGACGGAAAAGACCTTCCGGGTCACCGAGGACCCCGAGGTGTCTCCCGAGAAACGCATATACGTTCTGGATATGTTTCCCTATCCGTCCTCGGCGGGCCTGCACGTGGGTCATCCCGAGGGCTACACGGCCACCGACATCTACTGCAGGTACCTGCGAATGAACGGCTATCACGTGCTCCATCCCATGGGCTTCGATTCCTTTGGCCTTCCGGCGGAAAACTATGCAATCAAGACGGGCACCCACCCGAGGATTTCCACGGAGACCAATATCGAGCGCTTTCGGACCCAGATTAAGGCCCTGGGGTTTTCCTACGACTGGGACCGTGAGATCTCCACGCACGATCCCGACTACTACACCTGGACCCAGTGGATTTTTCTAAAAATCTGGGAGAGGGATCTGGCCTACGAGGCCGAAATTCCGATCAACTGGTGCACTTCCTGCCTGACGGGGTTGGCGAATGAAGAGGTCAGAGACGGTTGCTGCGAGCGCTGCGGTTCCCAGGTCGAGCGAAGGGACATGCGTCAGTGGCTGCTTAAAATCACAGATTATGCAGAACGCCTGTTGTCGGATCTGGACAAGCTCGATTGGTCGGAGAGCCTTAAGCTCATGCAGCGCAACTGGATCGGCAAGAGTGTAGGGGCCAATGTCCATTTCCCTCTGATCGAAGGCGAAGGAACGATCGAGGTCTTCACCACCCGTCCCGATACCCTCTTTGGCGCGACTTACATGGTGCTGGCCCCCGAGCATCCACTGGTGGACAGGCTGACTACGCCGGAGCAGCGCAGCGATGTCGACGAGTATATCCGTCAGGCTCGACTGAAGAGCGACCTGGAGCGAACCGACCTGGCTAAAGAAAAAACAGGCGTGTTCACCGGAGGCTACGCGATAAATCCGGTCAACGACGAGAAGATCCCTGTGTGGATCTCCGACTACATCCTTATCTCCTACGGCACCGGAGCGATCATGGCCGTCCCGGCCCACGACCAGAGGGACTTCGAGTTCGCAAAGGAATTCGATCTTCCCATTGTTCAGGTGGTTTCGAGGGATGGCAGTGAATACGCCCTCGAAGAGGCCGACGTATTGGACGGCGTGGCGATCAACTCAGGTGTTTTCAATGGCCTGACAACTGCGGAGTTCAAAGAGAGGATCGCCGCCTGGCTCGAGGAACGCAAGCTGGGAAGCCGGGCCGTTAACTACAAGCTGCGGGACTGGGTTTTTTCCAGGCAGCGCTATTGGGGCGAGCCGATTCCTCTGATCCACTGCGCGAAATGCGGTACAGTCCCCGTTCCTTACGAAGAGCTTCCCCTGAAACTTCCCGAGGTTGAGAGCTATAAGCCCACGGGCACCGGCGAGTCCCCGCTGGCCGCTATCGAGGATTGGGTGCAAACCGAGTGTCCCCGCTGCGGCGGCCCGGCTCGAAGGGAGACCAACACTATGCCTCAATGGGCCGGCTCCTGTTGGTACTACCTCCGCTTTCTTGATCCCCGGGGCGAGAAGACGTTGGCCGATCGAGAAAAGGTGGATTACTGGATGCCCGTGGACCTGTACGTGGGTGGAGCCGAGCACGCAGTGCTGCACTTGCTCTACGCACGCTTCTGGCACAAGGTGCTGTATGACATCGGAGCCGTGAACACGGACGAGCCCTTTATGCGTTTGATCAATCAGGGCATGATCCTCGGCGAAGGGGGGGTCAAGATGTCAAAAAGTATAGGCAATGTGATCAATCCGGATGACGTGATCCGCGATTACGGTGCCGATGCGATGCGCATGTACGAAATTTTTATGGGTCCCCTCGAAGTTTCCAAACCCTGGTCTACCAAGGGCATCGCCGGCATAAAGCGTTTGCTCGATCGCATCTGGCGAATTTCTGAGAAGAAGGTCAGCCGGGATGAGCCGCCCCGGCGGCTGGTGAAGGTTCTGCACCAAACGATCCGTAAGGTATCCTCCGATACGGAGACCCTGCAGTTCAACACGGCAATTGCTCAGATGATGATCTTCATTGGAGAGGCGGGCAAACATGGGCACCTTTATGCCTCGGTTTGGAAGCCCTTCGTGCTGCTTTTAGCTCCTTACGCACCCCACCTGGCCGAAGAGCTCTGGGAGAAGCTCGGAGAAAAACCCTCGGTGGCCTACCAGCGCTATCCGAAGTGGGAAGAGGATCTGGCAAAAGAAGAGCTGGTCACCATTGTTTTCCAGATCAATGGCAGGATACGCGCCCGGATGAAGCTCCCCCCCGGAACGCCCGGGAACAAACTTGAAGAGAAGGCCCTCGATCACCCCCGCATTCGTGAGCTGCTGGCGGAAAAGAAACCCGATAAGATCTTCGTCGTTCCGGACAAGCTTGTGAATATCGTTGTCGGATGAACGATCCAGCCCTCTACAGGTCGAGACAGCGGAGGCTTTGCTCTTACCTCGCCGAAAACGACACCGAGGTCGGAGTCATCCTCGATTTCGAAGGTCTGCGCAATCGATCTCTGCGTTATCTCTGCGGTCATCCCGCAGATGGCGTTTTATTCGTCTTTGCCCAAGGCCGAACCCTGCTCGTGGCCTGGGACGTTCCCCTGGCCGAATCCATGGCCACGGTGGACGACCTGATTGCCTATGAACGCTACGGAAGGACAGAGCTCGAAGCGCTGCGCAGGGTGTTGGAAGAGAACAAGGTCGCTCGGGCGGAGCTGTCGCAAGTCCTTCCCTATCCTCTCGTCGACAGACTGAAGCGGGCTCTGTCTGCAGTCCAGCTTCTCTGTCGGGAAGAAGGAATCGACAAAACCATAGAATCCATGCGGGCGATCAAGGATCGGGAGGAAATCGAGAGGCTTCGCAAGGCCTGCAGCATCACAGACGAGCTGCTCGGCGAGATCGAAGACCTGCTGCGGAAACCCGGCTCGCCGAGCGAGCTGGAGCTGGCCCTGCATATCGAGGCCGGGGCGCGTAAGCGGGGTGCCGAGGGAATGGGATTCGAAACCCTGGCTGCCTCCGCGAAGCGCAGCTTTGCCATTCACTGCCATCCTTCCTACACAGCCGAGTCCTTTGGAACCCGGGGTTTATCGATTTTAGATTTTGGTGTCTGTTTTTCCGGATACACCAGCGATGTGACCCTTACGGGAATCCGCGGCCCGCTGAGCCGGAGACAGCAAGACATGGCCGCTGCGGTGGCGGAGGCTCACGATCTGGCAGTTTCTCTGTGCCGCCCGGGAGAGGATCCGGCTCAAATCGCCGGCCGCGTCGAGGAGTTTCTGGAGAGCCGGGGTTTTCACATGCCCCATTCTCTCGGACATGGGATCGGTCTCGATGCTCACGAGGCCCCCCTTTTACGTCTGTCAAGAACTGAAACGAAACAGGGCGGACAACAGGTTCTGCAGCCGGGCATGGTATTTACCTTGGAGCCCGGTGTGTACGATCCCGAGGAAGGCGGCGTGCGGCTGGAGAACGATTTTCTCTGCACAGAACAGGGTGTTGAGATGCTGAGCTCAGCCCGTCTAATATACCTTTGAAGAGGGGGAAGACATGGTACATAGCGATGAGATTTCTTTTTCCACGAAAGGCTTTTCAGACAGCAACAATATCACTACCCAGGTCGAACGGGTGGTGAAAGATTCAAAAGTCCGCAACGGATTGGTAAATGTATCGGTAATCGGCTCTACCGCGTCCGTCTCGACGATCGAATTCGAGCCTGCCCTCGTGCAGGATATGCAGGAGCAGCTCGACAACCTGGTGCCCCGCACCCTGCACAGCCGCCATTCCGCCACTTGGGGCGATGACAACGGGTTTTCCCACATTCGTGCCACCATCATGGGCCCTGGGATCACCCTTCCGGTCGCCGATGGGCAGGTTGTATTGGGAACCTGGCAGCAGGTCGTTGTGATCGATCACGACAACCGTCCTCGAGACCGGCGGGTATTTATCCAGGTGTTGGGAGAATAGGCAACCAGAGCAGCGAATTCTCCTCGACGTATAGGATTAGAATATAGCCGCTCAGGCCGTCGATGAGCAGGTGCTCACCCAAGGTCACCCGTTGCAGGCTCAGTGATTCTCCTTCCTTCACAACCACCGGAGCGCGAAAGGGAGACTCGAGAAACCAGAGACCGGAGCCGGGATCGAGTGCCAGGTCGCTGTTTGGAGCCAAGCGGATGTCTGTGACCCGAAAATCCTGGAGAGCCAAAAGTGAGCAGATCCGCGGGAGATCCAGATTCCAAGGGTCCCCCCGGCAGCGATCCTGCATTTCCCGTCTCAGTCGGGCGGTATTGAGGCCCGAGCAGTCGACTTCCTGCATCCAAAGCTTCAGTAAGACCTCGGCGCAGGCACCCTGCTCCCAGCTCAGCGTCAAGGTTTTGCCACCGTCTTTGCAGTCGAGGGGATAGAGTCCTCCGGCCGGTACGAGCTCGACGTTTCTCTCTGGGAGTATCGGATAGGCGACCATCGGTAGATTAAACAGCTTAGGTACTTCGACATCGATTTCATCCTCTTGAGCGACAATCAGCTCTTCTATTCCTCCTGGTGCCGGCAGCGGATAGATAATGCGGTAGTTGAACGCAGGAAAGGCATCCCGCCAGTGATCCGGAGGATCCGGCAGGCGAATGTGAAGCTCGGCCGACTGATTGTAGAGGCTGCAGGAGCAGGCGAGCAGCAACGAGAAACACAGAGGCGCAAAGCGTATCATACTTTTTTTCCTCTACTTGTATGTAACGACGGGTTTCAACGATTTGCTTTTTTCCTTGATATCCTTATCAAGCTGCTCTATATTATGTGCTAAATGGAGCCGCTCAAACATCTAGAGGCCACGGTCACGCCTCTGCCACGGGGCGGGTACCTTGTGAACTCTCCGGCGGGTTACATTCAGTTCGGCTCACCGCCCGAGACGATCAAGGACACCATGAGCCTTCCAGATTCAGTACCCCAGATCTTCGTCCTGCCGCAGGCCATGTTCGACTGGAGGAAGGGTATCAATCTGGCCGATCTTGAGTTTCCCATCTACTACAATTTTTTTCTTCGGAAGAAAAAAACCCACGTCATCTGCGCACGCCATCAGGCAGCGCGGTTCATGAAAGCCCTGCGGGAAGCTCTTTTCGGCCCCAGGGAGCTGTATCTCGAGGGAGACTTCTTCGGTGCTGAAAGCGGAGGATACGTGCCGAACCTGCGCAGTGAAATGAACCACTATCGGGGCAGTATCCGATTTCGGGACATTCTCACCCTTTCCTTTTTCGACAAAGGAAGCTTTTCCCTGGGAAAGGTTAAGATTTCCATCGATCCGAATGGGGATTTCGAAGTGTTTTTCAGTTCCAAGAAGACAGCACAAATACCAGGCGTGATTCCCTGTAAACCGATGTACCAGATCGGTCAGCGGCTGCCCGAGCCGTATAAACCTCCTTTATTCGGGGTGACCTGTCTCGGACCCAGTCACGGATTCGATCCCACGGCCAACACCTCGGGCTACATCATTTGGCTCAACCACGCCGGCATCATGATCGATCCGCCGATCAATTCGACGGAATGGCTGGAATCCTCCAATGTGAATCCCAAGCTGATCGACAGCATCATCCTGACTCATTGCCATGCGGATCACGACGCCGGTACCCTGCAGAAAATTCTCGAAGAAGGCAAGATCACCGTCTATTCGACGAAAACAGTGATGCGCAGTTTCTTGAAGAAGTATTCCTCGCTTACAGGAGAACCTGTCTCGTATCTGATCCGTCTGTTTGATTTTCGACCTGTTTATATCGGGAAACCCGTGTTCATGCACGGGGCTCAGTTCGATTTTTACTACACCCTGCACTCGATTCCCACCATCGGTTTCACCCTCAACTTCCAGGATCAGAGCTTTGTGTATTCATCGGATCACCAGGCCGATCCCGCGGTACAGAAGAAGCTTCTCGAGGACGGTGTGATTGACGGGGAACGCTATCAACAGCTGCAGAACTTTCCGTGGGACAGCGATGTGATCTACCACGAGTCGGGCATCGCCCCTCTTCATACCCCTGTCGAATATCTCAACTCTCTTCCGAAGAAGCTTCAGAAGAAGACCGTCGTGTACCACATTGCCAAGAAGGATTTTCCGAAGAACACCAGTCTTACCCTCGCCACGTTTGGAGTCGAGAACACTCGTTATTTCAAAGCCAAGCCCCCGTCTTATGAAAAGACCTACATGATACTCAATGCCCTCAAGCATCTGGATTTCTTCGAAAGCTTGAACGTGGAGAAGACACAAGAGTTCGTGACGATTGTCGAGGATCTGAAGGTAGACAAGGGTGAGCATATCATTCGCAAAGGAGAGGTGGGCAAGTATTTCTACATCATCCGTACGGGGAATGTCTCGATCAAGGACGAAGGGTTTATCGGCAGAAAGCTCCTCGGCACCTATGAGTACTTCGGCGAGGTGGCATTGCTCAGTGAGGTTCCGCGTACCGCGGACGTGGTGGCCGAGACCGATGTCCTTTTGTACGCTATGGAGAAGGACAAATTCCTCAGCTTCATCTATGGAACTGAGTTCGAGAAAACCCTGCGTCGCTTGGTTGCCAACCGCAGCACGGAAACGTGGAACATTATGGAGGGCAGTCCCTATCTGCAGCGCCTTACCACGTACCAGAAGACCTGGCTGGAGTCGATTCTCGTGGCCAAGGAGTTCAAGGAGGCGGGTTTTCTCGTGAAGGAGGGAAAATCCCTCGAGCAGTTCTTCATCATTCGTGACGGTGAGGTAGAGGTAAGCAAAAACAAACGGGTGGTCGCCACCCTGACGACCGGTGATTGCATCGGGGCGGTCCATAAAATCCACGGGGACGAGCTGGCCGAGTTCACCGTTCGCCACAGTGGACCGCTCTCTGTATTCGCCGTCGAGCGAGATGATCTTCTGGATTTCATCGAAGGCAATCCAGGGGTCAGCATGAAACTGGCCTACGACTACTACTTCCGGGTATAGAATCAGATCCGAATCAACTCCACGATGTTCGCCTTTCCCAAGAGTTCGGCATGGGAGGGGTGGCAGGTAAAGACAAAGAGCTGGTGCTTGGAGGAAAAGTCGGCAAGTACTTGGGCGGCCCGCCGCTGTCGCTCCGGGTCCAGATCTACGAGGGGATCATCCAGGATCAGGAAGCCCTTTTCTTTTGAGAGGAAAAAATCAGCCATGGCCAGGCGCAGAGCCAGGGCGAAGATATCCTTGGTTCCTTCGGAAAGAAGATTATAGGGAAGGGACTGACCGTCGCCGCGAACCAATCCTGCGGGAAGCGAGCTCCCGGAAGGTACATTTTGGTAACGGCCTGCGCTGAGAGAGCCCATTATGCGGGTAAAGGCTGCGCCGAAGGGCTCGTACACGCCTTCATCCATTTCAGCGAGCAGCGCGCTGGCGGCCTCCCGCACCCGCACGAGCACCTGAGCTTGCTTCAGGCGTTGTTCGTAGTTTTTTCTAACATCCTCGAGACGCAGTTTAGCCTCTTCGCTCGACTCGTCGGGCAGAGAGCTTTCAGCATTGCGGTAATCGCTTTGCAGACGGATTTTTTCACTGCGTAGATCCTCGATCTCCCTTTTGAGCTTTTCGTAGTATTCGATCAGGGAGGAGGCATCTCCATAGCCCTCCGGCAGCGGGGCAAGCGCGGAGATGTCTTCAGCCTTCTCTTTCTGCTTCCCCGCCAGCTCGACGATTCGGGCGAGCAGGGTCTCCCTGTCTCTATACTCTTTTGTGAAGCTATCCATCTGTTTGCGGCAGCCCTCCAGTTCCTCCACAACCGTCTGCAATTGGTTTCTTTTTTGTACGAGCTCTTCCACAACACGGCTTTCGTCTCTGGCAACGGCTGCAGCGACGGTGCTCCGATTCGCCTCTTCCAACGCTTCGAATCGGTCCTGACCGATCTCCCGCTCGAAAATGATTTTGGCGGTTTCCGCTTCCTGTTTCTGTTTCTCGTAGGCCTTGCTCGCCGCCTCGGCCTCGCCCAAGGAGGAGACGTTGTACTGCTCGAGAAGACGGCCGAAACGGGATTGAGCCTCGGCATACCGTTTGGCAAGTGCGCTGTAGTCCCCTGTTCCCGAAACAACCTCGAGGCTCCAGTCCTTGTGCTGCAGTTCGATTCTTCCCGAAGCCTGGATTTCGAGGGTTTTTCCTTTTTCAAGCACTGTCTCGGCCGCTTGATCCAGGTCTTTGCCGGCGGAGAGTGTCAGCTGTTTTCGGGCCTCGAGGGTCAAAGATAAATTTCCGGCCGAGAGGGCCGGCTTGAGACGCTCGATCTCGAAGGCAGTGCGTTTGAGCTCTTCCATTTCCGAGCGAGGAAGGGCCTGCAGGTCGGACAGCTGAGCTTCCGCTTTCCTCCAGATCTCGCGTTTCCCCCGGATCCTTTCGAACCGCTCTCTCTGTTCTTTGTTTTTTCTGTAATTTTCCGCTTCCCTGCGTTCGACCTCCAAGGCCCGCTCTGCGGTTTCGAGCTCCGGCAGTTGTTTTTCGAGAGTCTCTTTTCTTGGTGTCAGGGAGCTCCAGGCCTCGTAGCTATCCTGAGCCTGTTTGAGTGTCAGCTCGAAGTTCTTCAGCTCCGATTCCATGACCCTTCGTTCCCGGGCATCCTCGGCCGCGCGTTCGATCGCCTTGAAATCTCGCTCTTTTCCGGCCAACTGCCGTGTGCATTTTTCGAGCTGGTCTGCCAGGTGTCCGAAGGCCGTCTCCTTGCCGTTTACCTCCTCATAATGCCTTTCGGCTTGCTGAAACGCGTAGTAGGCCTCGAGCAGGGCGCCGACGTTCTTTTTCCAGGGATTGTCAACCCCCCGGTTCGCATCCGGCCTCCGGCGCGCGATATCCCAGTGCTGCAGAAAGCGATCGTAGCGTTCCTCGAGAATTTCCTCGAAACGGCTGACAGAGATCCCGTCCGCTTCCAATACACTTCGGCGCAGGATGTCGGAGAGGTTGTGCAGGGTTTCCCCCTCTTCCTCGAGCTGCTGCAGGGTAGCCGCCAGAGCGGATTGGGCCGTCAGCAGCACGGTGCGCAGGGTTCCTTCATTTACAGGCAGAAGCTCTTTGAGGTTTTCGGAAACAATCGCCGGATCTGTACATTTCACCCCGTCGGGCAGCAGCAGCTCGGCCTGTGCCGTTGCGCCCCACTGTTTGCTCAGCCGATAGCTCTGCCCGTCTTTGAGAAAGCTCAGAGCCGCGGCGATCGTATCGCCGCCGCCGAGGGGTATGAGCGGCTGAATCAAGCTCTGGAAACTTTTCTTGTTCAGCTTTGTCGGGGTCAAGAGCAGGTGGCGGAGCGCTTTGAAAATGGTTGATTTTCCCGCTTCGTTCGGTCCCAGGACCACGTTGAGCTCGGGAACGAATTGCAGGCAAAGGGAAACCAGGGCGCCGAAGGAGGTGATCTCGAGTGTTTGCAGAATCATCTTCTGCCCTCCTGAAGAAGATCGTATGCTGTCTGCAGCGCTTCGGTGTCATCTTCCTCCAGCAAACGCTTCAAAAGGCGGTAGGGAAATGATCCTTTTGTAAACTGTGCCTCCACGGTGTCCGCACCGATTCGTTCCATCACCTGCCCGTCGTCTATCTCGACCCAGAGCAGAGAATCTTCTGCCTCCTTTATGATACGAGGAAACCGTGCAAATGAGTCGGCGGGCAGGCGCCCCTTCAGTGTGAGACGAAGCAGGGTGTCGGCGAGCTCTTCGGATCGAAGCCGGCGCTCCAGGCGATCTACGTCCGCTTCCTCATCCAGCTTTACTTCCTCCTGCAGGAAGCGGTAGCTTCCCGTGGTCAGTGAAGTCGCCTCGATACGTTTGTTTTCTCCGACCTCTACAAGCCAGGCTGTTCCCCTGTGACGGCAGTCGAAACCGTCCGCTTCGGGCGTGCCCGGGATGAGCAGGTTGTCCTCGCCGAGAAGGATCTTTTTCTTTGCTGTTTCGCGTTTGTTCTTCGCTTCCCGCGGCGCAGGATGCTGACGGTGGGTGTGACCGACGATCCACAGATCGAGACCGGCGTCATCGAGCTCGCTGCGTTTCATGGGGAAGTACACCCCCTGGTGATCGGGCGAGATTCCTTCGATGCTGCCGTGGGCCACACCTATGTGGAGCGCTGCCCCGGGAGGCCGTACCCCGGGTGGCCGTACCCCGGGCGCTCCAGAGGCCCGGGATGCCGCCAGCCAGGAGATGGCGTTGGCTGAGCTGTGCTTGGAATCGCAGGGTGCCGGATACAGGCGGATGTCGAGGTTGTAGTGGTTGAGATCGTACGGTCTGGCGCTGTCCAACAACAGCACCCGATCTCCTGCTTGTTTCTTGAAGCGGGACCAAAGACCGCCGACGGTTCCTGCGCTGAAGTCATGGTTGCCCGGCAGAACCGCTACCAGCTCGCCCTGAAATCCATTGAGAAGCTCGGCAGCCCGCTCTATTTCCTTTTGGGAGACGTTTACCCTGTGGAAGAGGTCTCCGGCAATGACAAACAGCGGGCATTGTTCTTCATTCCCGATCTCTACCAACCGCGCCAGAGCGAGAAAGCGGGCTTCGGCCAGCTGCCCCTGCAGCTCGGGGTAGCCGGAAAAGCGCATTCCAAGATGAAAATCCGCACTGGCCAGGATCTTAGTTGTCACGAGTTCGCTTCTCTATTGGTAATAACGAGAGACCGGGTCTTCCTGATTCTATCAATCCGGCCAGGCAGGTACAAGCTAGACGTCGGCGCCGCTGCTCGGCGACTGGATGTCGCTTGGGGGTTCTTTTATCTTCGATGATTTTTCGAAAGCCGGACAGTGCCTGCCCGTTGCTTCATATACGACGTGGCTGGGAAGCCTCTTGCTTTTGATCGCGAATAGCGAACAGGCACGTGGAAACTTGGGATCCCAGGAAACGTGGAAGTGCCTGCATTTTAGACAATTGGGCGCTTGCCCGGGATTTACCCTTTCGATATTCTGATTCTCTCCAACGGCTGCCATACCGTGCTTCTCGGGAATCGGATCATGGCTGTAGTGTAATCATGACCTTGATCACACCCTGATCCTGGCTTCCCGCGACCTTCAGGGCCTCCTCGATCTGTTCGAAAGGAAACCTGTGCGTGATTAGAGACTCGTGATCCAGCCGTTTCTCGGCAAGCAGCTCACAGGCCAGAGGAAAGCCCCAGTTGGGGATGGCGTGCGAGGCGATCAAGGCCAGTTTTTTGAAATGGAAGACGTTGGCATCGAAGGTTATGTCGGCCTCTCGGAAGCTGATACCGTTGAAGATAACGTCGGCACCGAAAGCGACCAGCTCGAAGAGCGGGGGGATCGAACGCGGTGGAGACGTGACGATGATCTTGTCGAAGCCTTCCGGGGCCAGGGAGCGCGTCTTCTCGATCCAGCCTTGCCTTTTGGTATCCACCACGGCGGCGGCTCCCATGTTCCGAGCTGTTTGCTCGCGGCACCCGCCTCTCGCTTTTTCAAAAGCCCTGCCCAGGACCACCACTCGGGCACCCGCCTCCACCGCCAGTTTGGTACAGAACAATCCGATGATACCCGGCCCCGAGATACAGACCTGTTGAAACGGCTCGACCTGAGCCCTGCGCAGCAGATCGAAAGCCACGGTCAGTGGTTCGGCCAAGGTGGCTTCCTCGAAGCTCAATCCCGAGAACGGCAGGACGAATTTCCTGTGCACACGAATGTACTCTGCTGCAGCGGCTCTGTCATCCATATAGGTTTGGATATTCCGACAGTGAGCCGGTCTGCCCATCAGGCAGGGTGTACACGAACCGCAGGATATATTGTTTTGTACGATCACCTCCTGGCCCGGCTGAAGGTCGGATACCGATTCCCCGATTTCATGTACCGTACCGGCTACCTCGTGACCCAGGGGTGTAGGTGAGCCTGCGGGAAAATCGTGGTAAAAGTGGAGATCCGTGCCGCAGATGCCGCAGGCCCGGACACGGACCACCACCTCCTCAGGTTCCGGCGGCACGTAACGCTGCTCTCGGATCTCGATCGTTTGCTTCTCTATGATCCAGGCGGATCTCATTGTTTCGCTCCTATAATATCTGTAGATCCTCCGAGCCATGGACTTGGAGGTATGGTACACTTCTCTGGATCGTGGTGTCGGGGCGCAAAGCCGTCCTTGAGCCTACCTCTAACGCCTGCGGGTGTAGCGCTCGATGAAGCGGTAGGGATAGGGAAGATCAATACTGCTCACTTGATCCAGGCAGACCATCTCCTTGTCGCTGAGAACCCACCCGAGGCAGCCGAGGTTTTGCTGCAGCTGCTCTGTTGTCCGCGCGCCTATTATTGGGGCTGTAACCCCGGGCTTGCGGAGAATCCAATTCAGCGCTACCTGTGCCGGACTCTTCCCCCGGGCTGCGGCAATCTCCTCGAGGGCGGCGACCACCCGCCAGGTCAAGTCGCTTTCTCTCTGTTCGGGCTGATCGTCCCAGCGGTCTTTGCGGCCCACCCTGCTGTCCGGAGGCGCGGATTCACCCTTTTTGTATTTGCCCGTCAGCCAGCCGCCGGCTAGTGGTGACCAGGCCAGCAGGCCCAACCCTTCTTCACGGCAGAGGGGGATGAGCTCCCATTCGGTGCTGCGCACGATGAGGCTGTACTCCGCCTGCAGCGAGGCGAAGCGTTCCCAGCCGTTCATCCGGCTGAGCATGACCGCTTTCTCGAGCTTCGAAGCGCTGTAGTTGGAAGCCCCCAGATAACGAACTTTTCCAGCCCGGACCAGATCGTCCAGAGCTCGCAGAGTCTCCTCCAGGGGTGAAGAGGCGTCGAAGCAGTGCATCTGATAGAGGTCGACGTAGTCGGTCTGCAGCCGGCGGAGACTTTCTTCGATGGAAGTAAAGATATGCTTTCGGGAAAGCCCCGTATCGTTCGGTCCGTCCCCTGTGGGGAAGAAAACTTTGCTGGCAACGACCCTGGAAGCCCTCTGGCCACGTTCATTGAGCCAGGAGCCCAACATCGACTCGGCGGCACCCTGGTTGTAGATGTTAGCCGTGTCGAAGAAGTTGCCGCCGGCCTCTGTGTATAGGTCGGCCAGGGCGAAGGCCTGCTTCTTATCGGCTCCCCAACCGAAGGTTTGGGTACCCAACGCCACTTCCGAAATTTTCAAACCCGTGTTTCCGAAGTACCTGTATTGCACCGTGGACTATCCTTTCATTCGCTCGGGCGCAGGAGCAACGGATTCATGTCAGGGTCCTCGATCACGTACCAGTTTTTCCCGAGGACCCGCGGGGGGTGGATCTCGTCCTGCTCGGGAGCTTCGAAGATCTCATCGTAGTGGGGAGGCTGCTTCCGGTACAGGACGTGGTGATGGCGCTCCCCTTCCAAAAAGAACCATTCCTCCCAGGGAAGCTCTTCCATCTGTTCGTCCGGAGGTACCGCGTTGATCACCGTACCGAAGCGGGGTACTTTCTTCACCAGCCACTCATACTCTTGGTAGGCATTGCCCTTTTCCGCGATACGGTCCGGAGGAAAAAGAGAGTTGAAGTCGAGACCCAGGGTTTCGAAATCCTTGTCTATGCCCTGTTCTCGAAGCAGGGAAATTAGATCGGCCATGATAAATCTCCTTTGTTCCGATTATAAGAAGATTGTAAAATACAAACAAATATTTTGTAAACAGATCTTGACAGTGAACCAACGATGATTTTACTATAGATAAACGTTTGCGCAAACGTTTTTTCTAATAATCGTATGGCAGGAAAAAAAGTAACAATAAAAGACGTTGCCAGCCGAGCAGGCTTTTCCATTTCCACCGTTTCCCATGTAATCAACGAAACCAGGTTCGTGGAGAACAGTACGAAGGAGAAGATAAAGAAGGCTATTGAAGAGCTCAACTACAGACCGAATATTCTGGCCCGCAGCCTCAAGGGCAAGGGATCCAAGACCATAGGCCTGATCATATCCAACCTCCGCCAGGGATTTTTCGCCGAAGTGATCAAGGCGATTGATTCTCGAGCCAACCAGCGAGAGTTCAACGTAATGCTCTGCGACTCCGAAGATGACGCAGAGAAACAGGAGCTCGACGTAGATATCTTGTTACGCAAAGGCATCGACGGGCTTATTTTTGCTCCCGTGGACACGGGTCAGCTTTTCGAGGAGTTGTGGCTCAGCGAGCTGCCCTGCGTGCAGATCGACAGGAAACTGCAAAACGCTGAAGCTGATTTTGTCGGCATTGACAACGCAGGCAGCGCCGAGCAGGCTACCCGACGGCTGTTCGACAACGGCTACGAATGTGTGGGCTTCATCGGTTACGGATCAGAGATCTACACCATGGCCAGGCGTCTCGAAGGCTACAGAAAAGCCGTGGCATCCAGGGGCAAGGAGGATCTGAACCTCCAGATCATAGATTATATAAAAACGGATCTGGTTCAGCCCATTGAGCAGTGGCTCGAGCAGCATCCGGTTGTGGATGCGGTCCTCTGCGGCAACGACGATATCTGCTATGCCACAATGTCCGCCGCTCAGAAAATCGGAAAGACGATCCCCGATGATTTCGGAATTATCTCCTACGACGAGATTCGCTGGTTCTCGATGCTGAAGTGCCCGATCACGGCGATTCGTCAGCCTACGACGCGCATCGGTACGACAGCGGTTGACCTGCTTATCGGGCGAATCGAAGGCACTCTCGCCGAGGCGCCCAAGGAGATCCTTCTCGATCCCGAGCTCATTGTCAGAAAATCATGCCTGAAGGGAGGTGGTACGGGAAATTCGAACTAAGGACAAATCAAAAAAACTGCAGCGAGAGGAGGTGATAACAGGTATTGGCACTCAGTACGAATTTTTTAGGAAATCGATTACGAATTCTTCAAGGAGGGAAAGAAGTATGAAATTTAGTAGTAAAGTAGCAATTATTCTGTTCGCGCTGATCTTTGCCGCAGCCGCGGTCTTTGCCGGTGGAAAAGAGGAGGAAGCACCGGCACCGGAGGTCGAAGCAGCGGAAGGACCGGCCGAGGTCGATCTGACCGTACCGCTAACCATCCTGGTTACCGACCCGCATCACCAGGTCGTGGACGCCTGGAAGCCGATCTGGGAGGCGCAAACGGGCGGCAAGATCAACGTGGTCCTGGTTCCCTACGCCACCCTGGAGGAGAAGCTTTGGATCGAGTTCCGCGCCAAGGCTGGCTCCTTCGACCTGGCTTGCATTCCGGTGACCTGGAAGGGCGACGTGTTCGGCGGCGGTCACGTAGAGGACATCAAACCCTACATGGAAAAATACGGGTACCCGGACTGGGACGATGTGATGCCTGCCCAGAAAGTGATAGTCGGGTGGGGCGAGAAGATCAATGCCCTTCCCTACGACGCGGACAACCACCTGTTCTACTACCGCAGGGACGCCTTAGAGGTTCCCGAATACCAGGAGAGGTTCAAGAGCAAGTACGGCTACATGTACAGCCTGCCCCCGGCCAACTGGAGCGAGGTGAGGGACATCGCCGAGTTTTTCAACAACTGGGACTGGGATAAGGACGGCGAGGTTGAGTACGGGGTCGCCTTTATCGCCCAGCAGAACACCCAGGCGCACTGGTCCTTCCTGGACCTCATTGCCCAGTACGCCACGGTTGCAGGAAAGCCCTCGAACCACATGAGCAACATGTTCTTCGATGCCGATACCATGGAGCCCCTGTGCAAAAGCCCGGGCTGGGTGGAGGCCATGACAATGATCCAGTCGCTTACCGAGTTCGCTCCTCCGGGACTGCTGGGCTACGGCTACTCCGAGCTGAGAAAGGCCTTTGTATCGGGCATCTCCGCCATGGCCTGGGACTGGATGGACACTGCCATCCAGGAGCAGGATCCGGTGACATACGGCAGCGTGGTGAAGGGCAAGGTAGGGTACGGCCCGCTTCCTGGAGCCAAGAAGTACTTTGACCGAAAAACAAACCAGTGGGTCGAGAAACAGCACAACGTCAACTTCCTCGACTTCGGCGGCTGGGTATACGTGATTCCGAAGAGTGCCCCCCATAAGAATGCAGCCTACAAATTCGCCACCTATATCACGAACCCCGAACACTCGTTGCTCGATGTATGCGGCATCCACGGATACACGGGGGCCAACCCCTGGAGGAAGTCCCATTTCAAGGCCCTCGATGCCTGGGTCCGTGGAGGATGGGATAAATCAATCGTAGAAGGATTACTGGAGGGTATCTCCGATATCCTGAGCGATCCCTATGCAGTAACGGACTTGATGATCCCCGGCGCATCGGAGTACTATAGCTCCCTGGATACCCACCTGAATAAGGTGCTCGCGGGTTCTGTAACTCCGGAAAAGGGCTGCGAGCTCATGTACAACGACTGGGTGCGCATTACCGAGGAGAGGGGCCTCGAAGACCAGAAGAAGTACTATCGAGGCTCTCTGGGTTTGGATTAGCTTTCGAAAAGTAAAATAAACAGGGTGTCTTGGCGGCACCCTGTTTCATTTTTTTCAAGGCAGAGGAACACTGCAAATGGCTGGAAATCTATCTTCCCGGGACAGGGTCAAATGGGCCTTTCTGCTGCCCGCCCTGGTGTATCTCATGCTCCTGGCGATCTTTCCCCTCGTATGGACCCTGACCCTGTCCTTCACCAAGTGGCATGCCAACATAATGCCGAAGCCGCAGTTCGTGGGCTTGAGCAACTTTAAGTATTTCCTCTTCGAAGACCCCCGCTTCTGGTACGACCTGCGCTTCACCGCCATGTATGTGGGCATCGCGGTGAGCGTCGAGCTGGCCCTGGGTCTGTTTCTGGCCAACCTGTTGAGCCAGAGTTTCCGAGGAAAGAACATCTTCCGGGTCATTTTTCTCATTCCCATGGCCTGTCCTCCGATCGCGGTGGCCTTTCTCTGGCGCATGATGCTGCACCCCGACATCGGGGTGATCAACGCGGCCCTTCAAGCCGTGGGCTTGAGTTCGGTCAAGTGGACCACCAGCCCGGCCGTGGCTCCCTTTACCATTATCATGGTGGATATCTGGGAGTGGACCCCCTTCATGTTCCTGGCCCTGCTGGCCGCCCTGCAGGCACTTCCGCCCGAGCTCTACCAGTCGGCGGCCGTGGACGGGGCCAGCTCGTGGCAGATGTTTCGCGGCATAACCTTGCCCCTTATCACGCCGATGATCATCACGATCTCCCTGATCCGGGCCATCGATGCCTTCAAGCTCTTCGAGCTGGTCTTCGGCATAACCGGAGCCGGGCCGGGAGGATCGACCGAGTCCCTCTCCTACTACGTCTACCTGATTGGGATGAAGTGGTTCAAACTGGGCAGAGGATCCTCCGTTTCCTGGCTGTTTGTCATCGTGCTGATCACCTTGGCACTGCTGCTGATCTCCCGCTTTCGCAAGGAGAGAACACGATGAGTATACACGCCGGATAAAGGAGAGAATCCATGCTGGATGCACACGGAATTTCGAAGCGCAGACCAACCGGCGTGATCGTCACCTGGGTGATTCTCCTCGTCTTTTCGGTTTGGACACTGTTCCCTATCTTTTGGGCGGCCGTCACTTCGTTCAAGCAGCCGGGAGATTCTTACAAGGCCACCATCATTCCCTACAAGCAGTTCGAGCCCACCCTGCACGCCTGGGAGGACGCCTTCGTGACTACCAGGGACAGAACTTTACGCTCCCTCTTGAACAGCATCATCATCGCCACCTGTTCGAGCGCCGTGGTTCTGCTTTTAGGGGCTTTCGCCGGCTACTCCCTGGCTCGCTTCATCTTCCGGAAATGGAAGAATCGGGACATCTCCTTCTTCATTCTCTCCCAGCGGATGTTTCCTCCCGTGGCCGTACTGATCCCCTACTTTTTGATCATGCAGAACCTGCACCTGTTGGACAATCTCCTGGCCATTATCATCGTGCACACGGCGATGAACCTGCCGCTCTCGGTATGGCTGATGCTGGACTTCTTCGCCGACATTCCCAAAGACCTGGAGGAGGCGGCCATGATCGACGGCTGCAGTCATTTCCGGGCCTTTATTTCCATCGCCCTGCCCATCGCAGCTCCCGGGCTGGTGGCTGTCTACGTGCTTTCTTTTATCCTATCCTGGAACGAGTTTATCTTTGTCGTCGTTTTCGGGTTCAGGAGGGCCATGACCCTGCCCGTGCTGATCGCCGGCTCGCTGTCGGTGCGGGGGCTCGATTTCTGGAAGGTGGCTTCCCTCTCCATCATAGCGATCATTCCTCCCGTGATCCTGGCCGTGGTGTTTTCCCGCTATCTGGTACGGGGGCTGACCATGGGGGCGATCAAGGAGTAGCCTGCACCGGGATCGATCTTCACGGACAGAAACAGTGAGCAAATCAGAATACATTCGGGCGGAAAAACCAACCTACTACTTCATCGGCGTGACCACGGGAAGCTCCTCGATCATGAGGGTGTTTCCCGAGTGGGCCAGGTATCTCAAGCTCGGTGACTGCCGGCTCGAGGGGATCGACTTCCGCCCTCATGACGAACCCCAGGCCTACAGGGAGGCTGTACAATTCATAAAGCAGGACCCGTTGTCCCTCGGAGCCCTGGTTACGACTCACAAGATCGACCTGCTGGCGGCCTGTCGGGACCTGTTCGACGAGCTCGACCCCTATGCCCGGCTTACAGGGGAGGTGAGCTGCATCTCCAAGCACGGGGGCAAACTGTGGGGCCAGGCCAAGGACCCGATCTCCAGCGGCCTGTCCCTGGAGAGCGTCCTGCCGCCCGGCTACTGGGAACGCACGGGAGCCGAGGTCTTCGTCATCGGTGCCGGCGGCTCGGCCATAGCCATTACCGTGTATCTGCTGAAAGCGGAGCACGGGGCAAACAGGCCCGCCCGGATCATCGTCTCCAACCGCAGCCGTCCCCGCCTCGAGGAAATCCGGCGCATCCACGATTCTCTCGATGATCCGGTTCCCCGGGAGTACCATCTGACCCCCGCCCCCGAGGACAACGATGCCATCGTCAACAACCTCGGCGAGGGCGCACTGGTCATCAATGCCACAGGTCTGGGCAAAGATTCTCCCGGCTCGCCGTTGACAGACAGGGTATTATTCCCCAGGAGGGCCATCGCCTGGGACTTCAACTACCGGGGAGATCTGCAATTTATAAAGCAGGCGCGCAGCCAGCAGAGGGAGCGGGAGCTCGTGGTCGAGGACGGCTGGACCTACTTCGTTCACGGCTGGACACGGGGGATAGCCGAGGTCTTCTCGATAGAAATACCTACTTCGGGTCCCCGCTTCGAGGAGCTTTCGCGGATCGCTTCCCGCGCCCGCTCATGAGGTGCCGGATCTCTTCAGCCCTGGGGAACGATGCCTGAGTTCCCAGCCTGGTCACCGAGATGGCGGCGATCTCTCCCGCCCGCCGCACCGCTTCGCTCATTTCCTCTCCCCCGGCCAGGAAGTAGGCCAGGCTGCCGATAAAGGCGTCACCGGCGCCGGTGGTGTCCACGGCAGCCGTTTTTTTCGCAGCAAATCGCCTGACGCCGCCCTGCTCTATGAGCAGCGATCCCCGTTCGCCCAGGGTCAGGACCACGGTCCTCGCTCCGGTCTCCAAGATTTTTCGAGCGGCCGCCTCGAGCTCCTCCAGACTGCCGACGGGCATCCCTGTGATCAGCTCGGTCTCCGTTTCGTTGGGAGCGATGACATCGCAGGCGCGAATCAGCTCGGCGGGCAGCTCGCGTCCGGGAGCCGGGTTGAGGATGGTAGTCACTCCGGCCTGTGCTGCGATTCGAAAGGCCTCGAGCACTGTCTGCAGCGGGATTTCGAGCTGGCTGATCAGCACATCGGCCGACTCGATGACTTTTCTCGCTTTCAGGATATCTTGGGGAAGCAGCCTGTGATTGGCCCCGGGGATATAGACGAGCAGGTTTGCTCCCGAGTCGTCGACCAGGATATGTGCCACTCCTGTCGAGTGCTCCTCGTCGAAGCTGATGAAGCGGGTGTCAACGCCCATCCGGCGGAAGTTCTTCAGAGTCATCTCGCCGAGGTATCCGGTTCCCAGCTTGGCCACCATGGTCACCCGGGCTCCGAGTTTGGCGGCCATCACCGCCTGGTTGGCTCCCTTGCCCCCGAAGCCCATGTAGAACTCACGACCCAGCAGGGTCTCGCCCAGTCGGGGAAGGCGGGGAGTCTTGGCCACCAGGTCCACATTCGAGCTGCCCACCACACAGATTTTCGGCTGGCTCACGGTTTACGCTCCTTAAAACCACTGCGCTCTTGATTCGAAAACATTCCGTTGTGTATCCTAAACCGACTTGAGGTGTTGTGGCAAAGGGAGGAAACTATGGGCGAACAATCTTTGATTGATCCCTTCGGGATCGATTTCGACCTGATCCAAGGGACCATGAAGGAACCGGATACCCGGATCGAGCGCCGGGCTTCGGACATGCGTGGTTACTACAGAAACGAGGAGGCTCTGGAGGATATTATCCGCCGGAGCGAGGACCCCGTGCATTACGAGGTGTTCGAAAAGGACATCCCCGAGCAGTATGGGCAGATTCGTTTCTCGATCAGCAAGCTTCAGCCCGGCACGGTGGGAGAGGAGTGCTTCATGACCAAGGGGCACTATCACACTGTGGTGGAAACAGCGGAGATCTACCTATGTCTGCGCGGGGAGGGCTTCATGGTAATGAAAACCGCCGAGGGCCGCAGCCGCGCCGAGTCGATGCAGCCGGGGCGGCTGGTATATGTTCCTCCCTACTGGGCGCACCGCTCGGTGAACACGGGAGACGAGCCTTTGATTTCTCTCTGCATTTATCCGGCCGAGGCGGGTCACAATTACGGGGACATCGAGAAACAGGGCTTTCCGCAGCGCGTCTACCGGCGGAAGGGAAAGATAGAGATAGTTGGGTCGTGAAGATACGATGACCTCGCGGGAACGGGTTCTCAGTGCCATGAACCACGTCCAACCGGATCGCGTCCCTGTCGATTTCGGGGCTCATCGCAGCAGCGGTATCATGGCCCTGGCTTATAAAAAATTGAGACACTATCTTGGGCTGCCGGCGAAGCCCATCAGGGTCTACGACATGGTCCAGCAGCTGGCCGTCATCGACGAAGACGTGCTGGAACGTTTCGGGATCGATACTTTGGAGATGGGCCGGGGATTCGCCGAAGGGGAAGTCGATTGGAAGGAGTGGGAGCTTCCCGACGGGAGTACCTGTTTAATTCCCCGCTATGTGGATGTTCGCAAGAAGGGGAACGATTGGATCCTCTACTCTGGCTCGGGCAAGCCGTGCGGTGTCCAGCGGGAGAGTATGATCTATTTCGACCAGATCTTCTGGCCCTATCGGGAAGGAGTTCCCAAAGACCTGTCGCGGCTTCCCGAAGACCTTGATGATATCATGTGGTCGGTGCCAACGCCTCCCAACCTGGCGGAAACAGACCTGGGAACATTGCGGGAAGGGGCCAAACGGCTCAGAAACTCTACAGAGCGGGCCGTATTGTTCCTCTTTGGAGGAAACCTGCTGGAGATCGCGACCTTTCTCTGCAGCGTCGAGACTTTCATGATCCTGATGGCGTCTGATCCGGAGGCGACGCACAGGCTTCTCGAGCGCCTCGTGGAGGTGCATCTGGAAAATCTGGAGAGATACCTGTCGGCGGTGGGGTCCTATGTCGACATCGTTCTTTTCAGCGACGATCTTGGTATGCAGCAGGGCCCACAGATCTCTCCCGGAATGTACCGGGAGTACTTCAAGCCGCGCCACCGGCGTCTCTGGACTCGCACCAAGAGCCTGGCGGATGTGAAGGTACAGCTCCACTCCTGCGGAGGGATTCGGCCGTTCCTCGATGACCTGATCGAGGCGGGCCTGGATATTGTGAATCCTGTCCAGACCAGCGCCGTGGGTATGGAACCCGAAGGGCTGAAGAGGGATTTCGGCTCCCGGATCTGCCTGTGGGGAGGTGGCTGCGACACTCAGACCGTGCTTCCCACAGGTGCGCCGGAAGAGGTCCGCCGGCACGTTCTCCAGCGTCTCAAAATTCTCTCCCCGGAAGGTGGATTCGTATTCCAGCAGGTGCACAATATCATGGCCAATGTCCCCCCTGAAAATATCGTGGCCATGTTCGATGCAGTGGCCGAGTATAACGGAGGAGGATTATGAACTCGAAAGACAGAGTACAGGCGGCGATCAGCCGCCAAGAGCCGGATCGGGTCCCCACGGCGCTGTGGGGAAGCTATTACACGCTCAACGACGGAACCTATCGCAACATACTGAAGTCTCTGGATCTCGGAGATCCGCTGCCGCCGTTTCGCAAGCATATGCCGCGGAACTCCAACTACTACGACGACCGCGTTTTGGATCTGCTGGACACCGACGTCCGCTATCTCTGGTCTGGCTTCACAGACCTGGGCGGGGCCCGGATGGACGGCGATTGCCGGGATGCCTGGGGCGTAGAGTGGAAGCGAAGCGGTCCCAACATCACCAGTGTCTGGGCCCCGCTGGCTGACCTTACGGCGGAACAGATCGAGGGCTACGATTGGCCCGACCCTGAAAAGTATCTCGATTTCGATCTTATGCGGGAGCGGGCAGCCTTTCTAAAGAAGCGGTACCCGCAGCACGCTTTGGCCGCCCGGGCTGTGAACTCCTACGGACCCTTCGAGCAGGCGGCGGAGCTGAGGGGACGGGAGAGTTTCTATCTCGACCTGGCTTTGAATCCCGAGCTGGCCAGCCTGATCGTTGACAAGAGCACCGAGGTGATCGTGCGCGCTCAGACGCTGTATCTGGACGCGGTGGGCAAAGAGCTGGATTTCTTCGAGATTCCCGGGGACGACTACGGGACGAATGACAGTCTCATGATTTCGCCAGCCGTTTTTGACGAGCTGTTCAAGCCGGCTCTCAAGCGAATCATCGATTGTGTGAAGGATTTCGATCCCGGACTGCCCGTGGCCTTTCATTCCGACGGGGCCATCACCGACATCATTCCCGGGCTGATCGAGGCGGGGGTGGACATTCTTAATCCCCTCGAGCCGCTGCCCGCTGTTGACTGGCTCCAGATCAAGAAATCCTATGGGGACAGGCTCTGCTTCATGGGCGGGGTGGACATCCGGGAGGCGCTGCCTGGAACCAGAGAAGATGTGGAGGAGGATGTACGCCGCTGCCTGCGAACGTTCGCTCCCGACGGTGGCTACATTTTGACAGCGGCCAACCATATCCAGGTAGACGTTCCCCCGGAAAATGTAGCGGCCATGTTCGCAGCGGCCAGAGAGCTGGGAACCTATCCCCTCGCATTGGGATAAATGGAATCGGCAGCAGATGCGACCAGTCGCCCGTAAGATATCACCTTCCCTGATGTGCGCCGATCCCCTGAACCTGAAAGATGTTGTAGATGTTTTTATGAAGTACGGAATTGAATATCTACATATAGATATCATGGACGGACACTTCGTGCGCAACTTCGCGTTGGGGATGGGTGTATGCGAAAGCCTGGCTACCTATACGGACATTCCTCTCGACATCCATCTCATGATCGACAATCCGCAGGAGTTCATCGTCGATTTCGCCCGCTTTAAAAAATGTATAGTTACGTTTCATCCAGATACGGTTCCCGATCCTATGGGTGTCGTCGAGCTGATCAAAGAAAACGGTGCCGGGGCGGGGCTGGCTCTTGAACCTGCCCAACCTGTGAAACGATACAGGGACCTTCTTCCCCACCTTGACCTGCTCTGTGTGATGACCGTCCAACCCGGATTCGCCAGCCAGAAGATTGTGCCTGGGGGAATCGAGAAACTGCGGGAGGTTGTTCGTTATATACGCTCTCAGGGCTACGACCTCGAGATTGAGGTAGACGGAAATGTGAGCTGGCAGAATTTGCCCGGTATGAGAGATGCAGGTGCGCAGGTTTTTGTGGCCGGAACCTCCTCCATTTTTGAAAAGGGCGGAGACCTGGCAAAGAACGTTCAGCGGTTCCGTTCGATTCTGGAAAAGGATAGGAAGCGGCCCAATTTTGTGACTGGCAAAAGCTGACGATTTTGGTTACCATTCAGCACAGTCTGAATACCCGTCGGGAGGATGTACGAGGAACCGAGCAATGAAGAGTACCGTCTTGTTTGCAGAGCTTCCGGAGAGCAGCACCCTGAAGCAGAGAATTCGCTCCCTGGAGCTGATCCTCGATCAGTGCCAGCTCGACAAAATCCTGGAGAAAAACGATAGGACCGCTGTCAAGTTCCATGTGGGCGAGAGGAACAACGATTCCCATCTCTGTCCCGAGATCGTGCGTACAACCGTTTCCAGGATCAAAGATATCGGGGCCCAGCCTTTTCTCACGGAGACCTCGACGCTGTACAGGGGGCAGCGCAGCAACGCCATCGATCACCTGATACACGCCTTCGATCACGGTTTCACCTACGAGAATACAGGTGCTCCTTTCATCATGGCTGACGGTTTGTTCGGCAACAGCGAGATCGAGATTCCCATACCCGGGCTTGTGCTCAGGAAGGTCAATATCGCCAGGGAGGTTGCCTTTTGTGATTCTCTCGTAGTGCTGAGTCATCCTACCGGACATATGCAAATGGCCCTCGGGGCCTGTTTGAAGAACCTCGGTATGGGTCTGGCCAGCCGGATGGGAAAGCTTCGACAGCACTCCTCCGTCAAACCTTACGTGGACGCTTCATCCTGTACCTTCTGTATGAAATGCATCAAATGGTGTCCCGTTGATGCCATCGTGGAGCGGGAGGCAAAGGCGTTCATAATCAGCGAGCGCTGCATAGGCTGCGGTGAGTGTCTGACAGTATGCAGGTTCGATGCCGTGAGTTACAACTGGGGCACCGAGTCGGCCGAGTTGCAGAAGATGGTGGCCGAGCACGCCCTGGGAGCGATCATCGACAAGAAGGACAAGAGCCTGTTCATCAATTTTCTAATAGACATGACGAGGAACTGCGACTGCGTTGGGGAGAGGCAGGAGCCGTTTCTTCCGGATATCGGGATCCTCGCCTCGAGGGATCCGGTGGCGATAGACCAGGCCACCCTGGACCTGACAGCGCAGCGCTGCGGACAGAGTCTGGCCGAGAAAGCCTGGCCGGCGATCGATGCAACGGTTCAACTCGAGCACGGGCAATCCATCGGTCTGGGTCTGCGCGCTTACGAACTCGTTAATTGTTTACAAAAACACTAATAATTATTATATTTCCAGCAAGAACGATAGACGAAAGGATACAAGGTGAAACCGATTCTTTTTTTTGTTGCTCTGGCTGGGATTTTTCTTTTAAGCGGTTTTGCTCCGATACCTGAGGAACAAGCGGATAGGGAGATCGACATGAGTGCGAATAGCAACGACGGGATGGAAACCGTTACCGTGGGAGGCGGTTGTTTTTGGTGCGTGGAAGCGGTATACGAGCGGATCGAGGGAGTACGTTCTGTCGTATCCGGCTACGCAGGCGGCACGACCGTCGACCCAACCTACCAGCAGGTCTCGAGGGGCACGACAGGCCATGCCGAGGTCGTACAGATCCTCTACGATCCGGAAATCATCACCTACGAACAAATCCTTGATTTGTTCTGGAAGGCTCATGATCCCACCACGGCGAACCGCCAGGGGGCGGATGTGGGAACCCAATACCGTTCGATTATCCTCTACAGCAACGAGGCGCAGCGCCAGGCCGCCGAACGTTCCAAAGAAAAGGCTGCCTTGGATTTCGATAGACCGATCGTAACCGAAATCGTACCCCTGAGGGAATTCTACAAAGCAGAGGATTATCATCAGGACTACTACGAGAACAATTCCTCTGCCGGATACTGCAGAGTGGTAATTAGACCGAAACTGCAGAAACTGGGGTTGGACTCTTAGGGTTTTAGATTACCGATTACCGGTATGCCGGCCACCGGAGCGCCGGCCGCCGGTATGCCGGCCACCGAATCTCCTGCTCGCCGTGATCTACCAGTTTTCTCCCAAAAGCTCGAAGAAAGCCTGGGGATGGGCGCAGGCGGGACAGGCTTTGGGCGCTTCCTCTCCCTCGAAAAGGTAGCCACAATTGGTGCAGCGCCAGACGACTTTCTTGTCCCTCTTGAATACTCTGCCCGCATCGATGTTGGCGGCAAGATCTTTGTAGCGTTTCTCGTGCTGCTTTTCAGCCACGCATATCGCTTCCCAGACCAGCGCCACGGCGTCGAAGCCTTCCTCGCGGGCAATCTTCGCGAAACCGGGGTACATCTCCGTCCATTCGTAGTTTTCCCCGGCGGCGGCTGCCTTTAGGTTTTCCACCGTGCTGCCGATCACGCCGGCGGGAAAGGCGGCCGCCACCTCGACCTCACCGCCCTCGAGAAATTTGAAGAAACGTTTGGCATGCTCTTTTTCCTGATTGGCGGTTTCTTCAAAGATCAAGGATATCTGAACGAAACCCTCTTTCTTTGCCTGGCTGGCGAAGTAGGTGTATCGATTGCGAGCTTGGGATTCTCCGGCAAAAGAGGCGATCAGATTTTTTTCCGTCTGCGTATCTTTGAGAGATTTCATAGCGGCTCTCCTTTAAATCATTTTTGCCCAAGGCGTAAAACGCCTGTATTGTCTGAAATACCAATTGTGAGTTTGTAGCGATAGCTATTCTTATTTATATTAGCTTTCCTGTCAAGCTCTGCACAAAAGAGGAGAAAAAACCTTGCCCCGGGGATCTGCTTTTGTTATTTTTATTGGGGTTTAATATGATTAAAACACTAATATTAATACTATCCTCTATGCTGCTTATACCGTTCGTTTCTTCGGCTACAGCCGTCGCCAGGGATGAGCTGATCGAGTTAGGGCTTCAGCCCCTCAAAGAAGGTACAGAAATCGTGGACTTTGAGCTCCAGGACCTCAATGGAGCGAGCCGGCGGCTGAGCGACTACAAGGGAAAGGTCGTGTTTCTCAATTTCTGGGCTACTTGGTGCGGGCCCTGCCGCTCCGAGATGCCTGCGATGGAGAGGCTTTACCGTCAGCTGCAGGACAAGGGCTTCGAGATCGTAGCTGTCAATCTGCAGGAGAACCGTAAAAGCGTTCAGAGGTTTGTGAACGATCTGGGCCTGAGTTTTCCTGTTCTTCTCGATACCGACGGACGAATCGGTTCGATGTATGGGGCTCGCAGCATTCCTACGACCTACATCATCGATCGCAGCGGTTCCGTCATTGCCGGTACCATCGGCACCAGAGAGTGGGACAGCCAGCAGTATATCCGCTTCTTCGAGAAACTGCTGGAGAATTGATCTCGGACAGTAATTTTTCCTCAGCCCTCTACTTGTAGAAATTTCACGCAGACAGGAGTCGGTACATTTGTAATCTGCCCCGTGGCAGCCAGTTTGCCCGAACGTGGATCGATCCGGAAGGTGACCACATTGTCTGTATTCTGGTTGGCCGCCAGCAGAAATGCTCCGCTCGGATCGATGGCAAAGTTCCGGGGCGTGCTTCCCTGCGTGGATTCATAACCGACGCAGCACAGCCTGCCCGTGTTTCCGTCGATTTCGTAGATCACGATGCTGTCATGTCCCCTGTTCGAAGCGTAGAGGAATGCCCCTGAGGGATCGACATGCACGTCCGCGCAGGTGCTTTCTCCTTGAAAGTCCTCTGGCAGCGCGGGAACTGTCTGGATTTCTTTCAGGGTTCCCCGCTCGCCGTCGTATTCGAGGGCAACCAGAGTGCTGTCCAGCTCGTTGATCAGATACGCGTAGCGCTCGCTCGGGTGGAAAACGAAGCCGCGCGGGCCGGCTCCCCGTTTTGTCTCGAACCAGGGCTCTTCATGCACCGTCAGCTTGCCGCTGCTCGAATCGAAGCGATAGATCATCAGCTTGTCAATTCCGAGGTCCGGTACGAAGGCGAAGCGGTTGGCCGCGTCGAGAACGACGGAGTGGGCATGTGCTTCCGTCTGGCGGATCGGATCGACGCTCGATCCTTGATGCTGGATGAGATCGGACGGGTCCGCCAGGCTTCCGTCGGGAAGGATCGGGAAAACGCCAACATTGCCGCTCATGAAGTTGGCAGCCAAAGCGAACCTTCCGTTTTTATCAAGGATTACATGGCAGGGATCTGTTCCGCCCGTGGCTTTGTTGTTCAGCAGCTTCAGTCGTCCTGTTTGCCTGTCCAGGGCGAATGCGCTGATCGCTCCACTTGCCCTCCCTTCGAAGCTCTTGAGCTCATTGACGGCGTAGAGGAAGCGTCCCGTCGGATCAAAAGCTAGATAGGAAGGATTCTTCACCCCTGTTGTCTTGCCGACAGGTTCTATGACACCGCTGGAGGGATCGAAATCATACACGTAAATCCCCTCGCCCTTGCCCTGGAAGATTTCGCCGGTCCCGAACTTTATTGCTTCGGTGTAGGTTCCAAAGAATACCAGTTGTCGCATAAGCTTAATACTCGATTCCTTTCCGGGCCTGCACTCCCTGTTGATAGTAGTGTTTTATCTCCCGCATCTCTGTGACCAGATCGGCCATTGGATAGAGCTCTTCTGGAATTTTTCTGCCCGTCAGAATCAGCTCGAGAGAGGAGGGTTTACTGCGAATCAGCTCCTGTACCTCGGCCAGAGAAATCAACTTGTAGTGCAGGGCGATGCCGATCTCATCTGCAATCAGGATATCATGTTCGCCCAGGCGCTGGATCTCCACAACCTCTTCCCAGCCTTTCCTCGCCAAACGAATGTCCTGTTCGTCGGGCTCGTCGTGGATGAAGCATCTGCGCCCGTACTGGCGGAGTATGATTTGAGGAGCGAAGCGTTTGAGGGCTTCCAATTCGCCGTAGAACATGCCTTTGGCAAATTGGGCGATGAACACCTTCAGTCCTCGACCCGCCGCTCTCAGCGCAAGACCCAGAGCTGCGGTGGTCTTTCCCTTGCCGTCTCCCGTGTAGATTTGGACCAGTCCCTGTTTCATGCTGCTGAGATTGTATTCAACTCTACAAGCTGCGTCTATTCCAAAATGTATATTTTTAAAATAAGGGATTACATGAAAATTTCAGCAAATATTGATATATAAATAAATTTTTATGAAAATATTTGACATAATACTAAATTTGTGATAAATCATTAAATGCCATGAAAATCGACGACACGAACATCGGCATCATCAAACATCTGCGCGACGGCCGTAAGTCCTTCAAGGAGATCGCCGGCGACCTTTCCATAACGGAGAACACGGTGCGTTCCCGTGTTAACCAGATGGTTCAGGAAGGCGTGCTCGAGGTCACAGGATTGATCGATCCCGAAAAGATCCCCGGGCACAGCATCCTGCTGGTCGGCATCAAGCTGAATACGATGAACCTGGTGAAGAAGGGGGAGGAGTTCAGCCATTTGAAGGGTGTAGTCTCGGTAAGCGTGGTGACAGGTCGCTACGATTTGATTCTCACGGTGCTTCTCTGCGAAGAGTTCAGCCTGCTCGAGTTTTTCACAGAAGAGGTTTCGACGATCGAAGAGGTCGGATCCGCCGAAACTTTCGTCGTGTACAAGGGATATAACAGCAAAGTTCCCTATATTCTATAGACTGAAGGAGGTAATCCATGGAAATCCCCAAGGATCTCAAGTATGCCAGGACCCACGAGTGGGTACGGGTAGAAGGCGATGTAGCTTATGTAGGAATCACTGATTACGCCCAGGATTCACTGGGAGATATCGTCTACGTTGAGATGCCCGCCTCCGGCGACAGCTACAAAAAGGGTGAGGAGGCGGCAACTGTTGAATCCGTGAAGGCCGCCTCGGCGATCTATACTCCGGTTGCGGGAACCGTGGCCGAAGTGAATCCGGATCTGGAGGGAAGCCCCGAGCTGATCAACCAGAAGCCGTACGAGGCATTCATCTTCGCCATTCGTTTTTCCGATGCCGCTGGTTTAGAGGATCTTCTCGATTCGGCTGCATACGAAAAGCATGTGGAGCAGGAGAAGGAGAACCACTAAAGAAAACGCTGCAGGAGCAAAGCCATGATTTCCTATCTTCCACATACAGAGCAGGATATTGCAGCCATGCTCGCCGGGATCGGCGCTGCGAGCATCGACGAGCTGTTTGCCGACGTTCCCAAAGATCTTCTGCTCGAGGGGCCGCTTGAGCTTCCCGAAGGGCTTCCCGAATACGAAGTGTACAGGCGCCTGCATACCCTGGCCGATAAAAATCAGATCCGGGGTGTTTCTTTTCTCGGCTGCGGCAGCTACGATCATATCATTCCCTCCGCGGTTCGACACATCCTCTCCCGCTCGGAGTTCTATACCTCCTACACTCCCTACCAGGCGGAGATCTCCCAGGGGGTTTTGCAGGCCATTTTCGAATTTCAAACCATGATTTGCGAGCTGACGGGCCTGGATGTTTCCAACGCATCCCTTTACGACGGACACACGGCGGCCTGCGAGGCGGCCGGTCTGGCTTTAAACAGTGTCCGTCATTCCGACACGATCCTGTATTCGAAAAATCTTCATCCCTATACCCGCCAGGTGCTTCATACCCATTTCTCCCATATCGGGGTGAATCTCGAGGCGGTGGCTTCCAAAGACGGGATCACGGATCTGGAGGATCTATACGCCAGGCTGCGGCCCGGGGTGGCGGCTGTCGTCATTCAGAGCCCAAATACTCTGGGGTACCTAGAGGACCTGAGCGGTGTGGCCGGGCGGGTACACGACAACGGCTCCCTTCTTATCGTTTCCGCCAACCCGCTGTCCCTCGGTGTTCTCAAGCCCGCCGGCCAGTGGGGCGCCGATATGGCGGTCGGCGATACTCAGCCAATGGGGCTTCCCTGCTATTTCGGCGGACCGTCTGTCGGTTACCTTGCTGCGGCGCAGCAGCTGCTGCGGAAAATGCCGGGCAGGATCGCCGGGCAGTCCCTCGATCGGGATGGCAGGCGGGCGTTTCTGCTGACGCTGCAGGCACGGGAACAGCATATAAAGAGGGAGCGGGCCACCTCGAACATCTGTTCCAACCAGGCCCTGGCGGCACTGGCCACCACGGTCTACCTGTCCTTACTGGGAAAGCAGGGAATTCGCCAGGTAGCGGAGCTGAACGTTCGCAAGAGTCATTACCTCTACGATAGGATTGTAGCCGAGACACCGGCCAAGCCCCTGTTTGAGCGTCCTTTCTTCAACGAGTTTTCTCTGCTGCTGCCTAGGCCTGCAGCCGAGGTGCTGGAGAGCATGGAGCAGGAGGGGTTTTTCGCCGGAGTTGAATTGCGAAGGCTGGAACCTTCGGCCCCCGATGGGGCGGTGATCGTGGCGGTAACCGAGAAGAGAACGCGGGAGGAGATGGACAGGTACGTGCAGGTTTTGGAGAGGGTGCTTTCATGAACAAGAAGAACAATCCCTTGATTTTCGAGCTGTCCAGGAGCGGAAGGCAGGGCTACAGGTTGCCCGACGTGGATGTTCCCGAGCGGCCTCTTGCAGAGCTGCTTGCCGCGGACCTGCTCCGAGAGGGCGAAGCCGAGCTGCCCGAGGTGAGTGAGTTGGGCGTGATCCGGCACTATACGGCCTTGAGCCGTCGCAACTACGGAGTCGACCTGGGCTTTTATCCTCTCGGTTCCTGCACGATGAAGTACAATCCCAAGATCAACGAGGATGTAGCCGCCTTTGAAGGATTTCAGGACCTTCATCCCCTCCAGCCGGAAGGCAGCTGCCAGGGAATCCTGGCTTTGATGCACAGGCTCTTGTCGTATCTCTGCGAGGTGACGGGCATGAGGTGGGGCACCCTGCAGCCTTTCGCCGGAGCGCACGGGGAGTTCACGGGAATGAAACTCTTCAAGGCGTATTTCGAAAAGCGCGGCGAGAAGGGCAGAAGCAAGGTGCTGGTTCCGGATTCAGCTCATGGAACCAATCCCGCCTCGGCCCATCTGGCTGGTTTCGAGGTTGTGGAGCTACGTTCCGACAGCCGGGGTCTGGTTTCCCTGGAAAGTCTCAGGAATCACCTCGATGACTCACTGGCCGGGATCATGATGACGAATCCCAACACCCTGGGACTGTTCGAGCAGGATATCCTGGAAATTTCGGAGGCTGTTCATCATGCAGGTGGACTTTTGTACTACGATGGGGCCAACCTCAATGCCGTCGTCGGCAAGGCGAGGCCGGGGGATATGGGCTTTGACGTTGTTCATCTGAACCTGCACAAGACATTCTCCACTCCTCACGGCGGCGGCGGCCCGGGAGCCGGGCCGGTGTTGGTCTCCGAAACCCTGCTTCCCTTTCTTCCGGTTCCCGACATCGTGGAGACCGAAGCGGAAATCGGGTGCAGCTATAGCTTACAGAACAACAGGCCCGATACGATCGGCCGCCTCTCCGGCTTCTACGGAAATGTGGCGGTAATGGTCAGGGCTTTCGCCTATCTGCTGACAATGGGAGCGGATGGGCTGACACGGGTCGGCGAGCTTTCCGTTCTGAACGCCAACTATTTGATGGAACGTCTGAAAGGTCTGTACCACCTTCCCTATGATCGTACCTGCAAGCACGAGTTCGTGCTTTCCGTCCGTCAGATAAAAGAAAAGTCGGGAATCAGCGCCCTCGACGTGGCCAAACGGCTGCTGGATTTCGCAGTCCATCCTCCCACGATCTACTTTCCCCTGATCGTACCCGAGGCGCTGATGATAGAGCCGACCGAGACGGAATCAAAAGAAACGCTCGACAGGTTTGTGGAGGTCATGAGCGAGATCTACAGAGAGGCTCTGGAGAGTCCGGAGAAGGTGAAACAGGCTCCGACGGGTACGGCGGTTTGTAGGATCGACGAAGTGCTGGCCGCCCGCAAACCTGTGGTGCGCTGGCGCCCCGGTGATGAGCAAGGAGAAGAATGTTGAAGCAAACTCCCCTTTACGATAAGCATGTGTCCCTGAACGCCAGGATGGTCGAGTTCGCCGGCTGGGAGATGCCCGTTCAGTATCCCACGGGCATTGTCGAAGAGCATCTGCAGACCAGAAAGAACGCCGGTCTGTTCGACATCTCCCACATGGGCCGTTTTTCCGTGTCCGGTGCAGAGAGCCTGAGCTTCCTGCAGAAGGTGCTGACAAACAATGCCGCGGCTCTGGAGCCGGGCAAGGCCCAGTATACGATGATCGCCAACGAGCGGGGCGGTGCCGTCGATGACGCCTATCTGTACTGCCTGGATGAGCAACAGTACCTGTTGGTTGTCAATGCCGCCAACAGGGATAAAGACTGGGATCATTTCCAGGAAATCCTTCCGGAATACGCCGGAATCGAATGCCGGGACCGAACCGAGGAACTGGCCATGCTCAGTGTTCAGGGTCCCCGGTCCCGGGAAATCGTTCTCGAGGTACTCGGCGATGAAGCTCTGCCCGAGCCGGGCCGCAACAACCTGACCTCCCTGCTGTGGAATGGAAAGGTCCTGCACGTCGCCCGAACCGGCTACACAGGAGAGCCGATCGGTTTCGAGGTTTTTCTTCATAGGGAACAGGCAGAGACATTCTGGGATGCAATATTACAGGCCGGCGCGGCGGCAATCGGCCTCGGTGCCCGGGATACCCTGCGTTTGGAAGCCGGCCTTCCCCTCTACGGCCATGAGCTTGGCTCGGGTCCGGATGGACGGGAAATGCAAATTTTTTCCTGTCTCTTGGCCCGCTTTGCCGTGAGCTTCAGCTCGCTGAAGGGCCAGTACATCGGCCGTGAGCCCTTGCTGAGGCAGTTTGAAGCCTACAGGCGAATCGTGAAGCGGGACTACTCGGATCTCCAAGCCCTGCCCCGCCTATCACGCCGCTTCACCCTGCTTGATAGAGGCGTCGCACGGCAGGGAGCGGCCGTTTTTTCCGGGGAGAGGCAAATCGGTTGGGTGACCAGCGGGACGATGGCTCCGTACTGTATCTTCGAGGGCGAAGGCCTCTGCAGTGAAATTACCGAGCGCAGTGACCGGCGGGCTATTGGTATAGCGATTTTGGACAGCAGGGTGGAGGATGAGACCGAGATCGAAATCGATGTCCGGGGAAAACACCTCCGGGGTCTCACCGTGCCTTATCTGCTGCGGGCGGAAGCTCCTCCCTTCGCCCGGCCGATTTTCTTCGGACAGGAGAGAGTATAATGCGCAGAGGGCGAAGTGCACGCATTGGGCGAAGTGCACGCAATGGGCGAAGTCCACGCAGAGGGCAAAGTCCACGCCCATGGGCACTCTAAGGGACTTTGTAGCCCGCAGTCCGGAAACCGAGAAGCCGGCGCTGGTGAACTTCCCCGAACCGGTATCGAACGGCTGCAGCGGCTCATCTGATTCCACCTGTGCTGTGTTGATGAATAAATAACTAAAAAGCAGCATTTTTATAAAAAAAAGCTTGAAATTCCACTCTCCGGCGTGTATTATCGAGAATATTCTCATTATCGGAGGTTTTCATGGCAGAAGGAAAAAGAACGCTTAGAAGACAACTCGGCGTACTCGACGTGACCGCAATTACCGCTGGGATCGTCATCGGCGCCGGTGTGTTCATCATCACCGGAATCGGAGCCAAATACGCGGGAGCCCTGACCTGGTTGGCCTACGCGATTGGTATCATTCCGGTGATCCTGGTGGGTCTCAGCACGATCTTTCTCAACTTTCTCTATCCCGTGGAGGGAGGAGAGAGCTACGTGTATCCGACCCGAATTGTGAGCAAGCCCCTGGGCTTCCTCTCGGGATGGGGCATGTGGCTGGCCCTGATCGGTCCGATCGCCATAACGGCCCAGGCCTTCATCTCGTATGTGAACGCCCTGCCGAACATTCCCTTTCAGATCTCGGTGTTGTGGGGAGCACTGGTGGTGTTGGTCGTGTTTTTCGTAATCAACCTGCTCGGCGTCAAGACCGTATCGATCGTGCAGAACATCCTGTTCCTGTTCATGGTCGCCGGTATGATCATCTACATCGTCTGGGGTTTGCCCCACATGAAGGGTGTAAACATCCGCATGGGCGCACCCATGGGTTTCGGCGGCGTGATGAAGGCCGCATCCCTGTTGATTTTCTCCTACGCCGGACTCACCCTGGCTGCGGATCTCGGGGAGGAGGCCAAGAATCCCACCAAAACCATCACCTGGGGGATCATTCTGGGAGCGTTGGTCCCGGCCGTGCTCTACGTAGTGTCCGCCTTCGTTTCCACGGCGATTATTCCCTGGGAGCAGTTCGCCAACTCTGATGCACCCTACGCGGCGGTGGCCTCTTCGTTTATGGGACCCTTCGGCGTGGTCTTCATCGTGGTGGTCGCCTGGGCCGCGATTCTCTCCTCTCACAACGGAGAGCAGGCGGTCGGCGCCCGGGTTCTCTTCGGGCTTTCCCGGGACAAGGTGTTCGGCGGAAAAATCGCCGCAATCAACAGGTTCGGTATTCCCGCCTTTGCCCTGATCGCCACGGCCGTGGTAGCAGGAATCCTGATCGTAACAGGTTCGATCCAGCTCGTAGCCGAGCTCATCGTGGCCATGTTTCTGTACAACTGGATCATCACCCATATCGGGGTCCTGATGGCACCGAAAAAATATCCCGACCTGTACAAAAAACTTCCAGGTATGTACGGCAAGAAGTGGTTCATGGTCTTTCCGATCATCGGAATCATCGTCTCGGTGTACCTGCTCTACCTGCAGGGCTGGAAGGCGCTGCTGTACTTCGCCATCTGGATGGCCGCGGGTTTGGTTATCTACCTGATTCGTTACTTTTCGAAGAAGCAAGAGATCGGCAAGCTGATGAGCGAGTGGCCGCGCGAGCGGTACTTCAGCTAGACGAGAACCTACGAATCAGAACGGGCCGTCTCCGGATGTGGGACGGCCTTTTTTGTGTGCGCCCTGTGTGCGCCCGGCAGGGCGCACACAGGTAGAAGTGGGGAGAGATTCCCTCTTCTACCCGATCAAAACTCGAAGCGCATGCCTGTTTGCAGCGGTTGAAAACGGTCTCCGAAGCGTTTGAGGAGCTCCGCCTGAGCGCGAAATCCGGTACAGTGGCCGGCAAAGACGGATTGGATATCAAGTTTGGCCAATTCCTCTGCGGTCTTGACGATTCTCTGCTCGGAAGCCTCCACAAGGTGAAATCCGCCGATCAGCGCCTCGACCGGCTGTCCTCCGGTCATCTCCCTGCATTGGCGAACGATGTTCACCACCCCCGCATGACTGCAGCCTGTCACGATGACCGTGCCCTTACCGGCGATTGCGGCGTACAGTGAGAGATCATCGGGCATGGTGTCTTCGACGATTTTTCCCTCCTCTATCGTCTGCAAAGCGATTCCTACTTCTTCGAAATCTGTTTTCCTCGCGATCTCGCCGCTGGTGAAAAGACCTGGAAGAAGCTGAAGAGGCTCTCTGGTCTCGAAAAGCGTCCCGCCCGCTGCAGCGATCTTCTCCCGAGCATCGCCGGCCATCACTCCCACGTGTCTGAGGTAGGGTTTAACTACAAAGTTCAGACGAAACAGATCTGGGTGAACGATCACAGGCAGATCGTTTTTCTCCGTCTGCTTGAGGATTTCCACGAGTCCCTGGGTATGATCGTAGTGGCAGTGGGTGATCACGACTGTATCGATGGACTGCGGCGCAATGCCGAGCAGCGACATGTTTTCCAGCAGGGCCCGGGGATTTTGGGCTACGTCTACCAATATCTTTCTTGTCACAGAATCGCTCTGGGCCTCGAGAAACAGCGCTATTCCGTGCTGACCCAGGTAGGGGCTTTCGTAGAGGACTGAATCTTCTGCAAGAACCGTAATGGACAGCTTTTCCAACTTTCCTTCTTTATTCATCTTGAACCACCTTCGTTGTCGGTAATAGGTATGCTCACCTTTATAAAACCGGGGACCGGGAAAGTCAAGGAAAGGGTCTGCCGAGAAGGGAGGTAACAGTTTTCAAGAGGTCATCTCTGCTGAAAGGCTTGAGGATAAGACCGCTGCAGCCTGCCCGGCGAAAACGATCATCATCCTCCGGAAGAGATCCGGCGCTCAGAATCACGATGGGAATATGCTTCGTTGCTTCCTCTGCCTTGAGAGCTTCTGTTGCCTCCAGTCCACTCATGCCCGGAAGCTGGATATCCATGAGAATGAGATCCGGTTGTTCTTGTCTTGTCAGCCTCAGGGCAGTCTCGCCGTCCGCAGCTTCGACAACCCCAATGTTCTCGAGATCGAGAATCGCGCGGATCAGTTTACGGTTCAGCTCTTCATCATCAACGACGAGAACGGTTTTCTCAGCTGTTGCTTCACGTTCCTGCATCATCTCCTCCCGTGTTCAGAGCACGAGATCTTTGAGCTCGTCTACGACGAGCCCGTCAAGTTTCCCCGTCTTTACTTCATCCCGAAGGATCTCCAGCGCCTTGTCCTTCGTCAAGGCTTTTCTGTATGGCCGCTCGGTGGCAAGTGCGTCGTAGATATCTACAACGCACATGATCCTCGCCGCTAGAGAGATCTCTTCGCCTTTCAATCCGTCCGGATAGGAGGATCCGTCGAGCTTTTCATGATGGTGACGTACCACATCGAGAGCCAGACCGAGGGTTGACTTCATGGGCAAACAGATCCGGTACCCGATAACAGGATGGTTTTTCATAACCTCCCACTCTCGTTCGTTCAGCTTGCCCGGTTTGTTGAGGATCTCTTCGGAGATGCCTATCTTGCCGACATCGTGCAGGATGCCTCCGATCCGCAGCGCGAAGATCTCCTTCTCGCTCAGCTGCAACCGTTCGCCGAGGGCCACGGCCAGGTTGGCTACCCTCTGGGTGTGTCTCAACGTGTAATTATCCTTTGCCTCTACGGCGCTGGCCAGGGAAAACAGGGCACTTTCGATGCTGATCAGGTTCTTGTTCAGCTCCCGCACTCCGATCAAGGCCCGGGTTCGGGCAAGGAGCTCTTCACGATTGGCAGGTTTGGTAATGAAATCATCAGCTCCCGCCTCGATACCCCGCACCTTTGCATCGACGTCGTCGAGGGCGGTAATCAAAATCACAGGCACAAACCTGGTGCTGTCTCTTTCTTTTATCCGTTTGCACACCTCGTAGCCGTCGAGCCCCGGCATCATGATGTCGAGCAAAAGCAGATCCACATCTGTCTGGCTTACGAGAGTCAAAGCTTCTTCTCCGCTGAAGGTTTTCAGTACTTTGTAGCCCTGGGGCAGAAGGTAGGATTCCAGGAGCTTGACGTTTCTATGATCGTCGTCAACGACAAGGACACTTGGCTTTTCTTCCTTTACGTTCTTCGCCGGTCTGGTGAAATAGTAGACCCGATGTTTCCCCTTTGCCTGCCCGAGGGCTTCCATGGTTTTTCGCAGCAAACCCTCCCTATCGGAAGCATCGAAGGGAAAAGAGACCATGCCCGCAGCAATGGACAGAGAGTGGGGAAAATGCCTTTCCACGGCTCGTCGAATGCGCTCTCCGGCGACGTGGGCAACCTCGGCCGAGGTCTTCAACAACAGGAGGGCGAAAAGATTGGCAGAGCAGCGGCAGGCTATGTCTACCTCCCTGATGTTTCCCTGAATCAGGCCTCCTACTTTACTGAGGTTTTCCTCGTTCAGGGCGGAGTGATCCTCCTCATCGTTCCCGAAGTCGTTGAGCTCGAGAAAGGCAACGGTGAAGGGATCGCCGCTGCGCTGCGAGCGGAGCAGCTCTCTGTCCAATTCGAGCAGAAAGAATTGATGCACGAAAAGACCGGTGACCGGATCTACGAAATTTTTTTCAGGCTTAGTCTCGTAAGCCCACTCGATGTCTTGTACCATGCTTTGTTCTCCTCACGGGCCAAATGTAACGGGAAGCTCGACTGTAAAAGAGATTCCGGTCTCCTTTCCACGGCACCGGGCGTGGATTTCCCCCCCCTGCAGCTTCACCAGGCGCTTTGCCAGGACCAGCCCGCTGCCCCGGGCCAAGTTGAAGTGATCGGTATCTGTTTTGACCTGTTCAAAGGGCTTGAAGATTCCCTCGAGAGCCGCCTCATCGATATTGACGTCGGCACAATCTACATGAAGCTCGAGCCTCTGATTTTCTGGGCGGCCTTGTTCTTTTACCCGAGCCCTTACTCGAACGCTGCCGCCGTCCGGAGTAAGAGCAACCGCCTTGCTGACTAGGTTGAAGAGGATCTGTTTGACCTTGCGTACATCGAGCATAAGATTTTCCGGCAGGGATTCTTTTTCCAGCTCTACGTTGATTTTGTGTTTGATGGCCTTCTCCCTGACGAGCTTCAAGGTTGCATCCAGAGTTTCGGGAAGGTAGGTGGGTGTACGCTGAACCGACAGCATCCCTGTATCGATCTTCGTGATTTCGAGAATGTCGTTGATCAGATTCAACAAATTTTTTCCACTGTCGAGCACATCACGAAGATACTCTGCCTGGGTTGTCGTGAGCTTTCCCACCTGTTCATCGACCAACAATTCCGTGAAGCCGATGATCTGATGCAGGGGTGTGCGCAGCTCGTGACTCATGTTGGCGAGGAACTCGCTCTTTGCCTGATTGGCCGCCTCGGCCAGAGCCTTGGCCTCTTTGAGGTTTTCCTCAGCCAGGGTGCGTTCCGTGATATCCCGGAACACCAGCACCTGGCTGACCGGCCTGTCCTGCTGGAATACCCACGATCTGCGCAGACTGTAGCTCCGTCGCTCCCCGGAAGTTCTCATGATGATTTCTTTTTCCGTTTGCTTGGGGGTCGGGGGGATGTTCTCGAGGTCCAACAATCCGCCGGGAAGCAGTTCCCGCAGCGGCCGGCTGACGAGTTTTTGTCCTTCCTGTTTGAAGATGTCTTTGGCCGCCGAATTGAGCGAGACGACACTTCCTCTTAGATCGGCCACGATCACACCGTCGCCCATGCTGCCGACCGCCATTTCGTAAGAGGCGGGTACGATGTTCCCAAACCTGTAATAGAGAACGTTCCAGGTTATCAGCAGTCCTGTGACAAGGAAGCCGAAAGGAGTTAAATCAAGCCAATGAAACGGCTTGATGTTCAGCAGGTCGAATACGCTGCCTATCCAGGGAAAAGCCACGCCGAGGATCAGGAGGCCCGTCTGTTTTCGTTCGTTTCGTGACGAGCGAATATAGATCCGCACAAGGAGGACCGTTCCTATCACCAGCAGCAGGTACGTGTAGGACATGATGAAATAGAACCAGGGTCCCCAGGAACGGGACAGGATTACGAAAGGTCCCGAGGAATCCAGATAGGCGTCTCGCATAATGAGATGGTGCCAGCGGTTTGTGAACACCAGGCCGATCGTCGCTGCCGGTGCAAGGCTCAGGGCAATGATGACTTCTTTTCGCAGCCAGCGGCCGAGACCGGAATAGGTGGTGATAAAGGCGACCCAGCAAAGGGAGATAAAGGCACCGGCGATGAATTGCAGGTTCTGGGCCAGAATCTTGGGGAAAAGCCCGGTTGCGGTGAGCTCCATGGCGTAGCCGAACATCCAGAGGCTCAAGTCCCACAGCAGCACAGCGGCGTAGCGGTTGCGGGCGATCGTTCGCCGCCAGATCAAGATTCCGCAGGTAAGGGTTATGGAAGCAGCCAGGAGGAGCGGCACCGTGTAAGGTGTGTATTGCCAGGACAAAACGTTCATTTTCCGTTGCCGAATTATAGCCTGAACGGATAAGAAGAAAGAATACCCGTCTCCTTGTAATTGTCTTAAAAATGCCCGCCCCGGTCAGCGGACAAGCAGAGCGGCCAGGGGTATATAGACCCCCGCTTTGACAAGCACCCCGAGCATTACGTACACCCACGGCCGGGCTTCTTCCATTTTCTGGAGACCTACGGCGATAAGGGCGATCTCCCAGAGGGAGATGAAGGTGTGAATGAGGGGCGTAAAGCCCCCGCCGTAGGTATTCAGGGCGATGCTCGTCCAGTCGACAAGCCAGGTTACCGGCATGGGAATCAGCAGTCCGAATCCAACCACGTTCAGGATCCAATCGAAGTCGCTCTCCTTGCCCATCCCCCGCAGGATCAGGTGAACCAGAGCGCTCGCCAGCAGCCAGCAGGCAATCCCGAAAAGAGGAAGGAAGAAGATCTCGGCTGAGTAGTACTGCTCATTCGGCAGGAAGGTGAGGTACGACGGGTAGAAGGGAGTACGACCGAGAAGGCGGAGCAAGAGGATCGAGGTGAGGGAGGTAATCAGAAAACGAATGCATATCGCCCAGAAACCCCAATTGGGAGCAGGCTTTGGCTGCAGTCTCGTAAATGCCCGGGAAGGATTGACGATTCCCAGCAGCCAGATTCGTATGAAGCGCATCGTCCACATTGAACACGCTATAGGCGAATTGTGCTACCCCGAGGTATTATCTGTGTTATGAAGACCTTCTACAACGAAGCGGAGAGCTATGTCGATGAGATGCTGGATGGTATCGTCGCAGCCCATCCGGACCAGCTGAAACTTGTGCAGGGTGAGAAACGTTCCGTGATGCGAGCGGACGGCCCCGTGGCGGGCAAGGTCAGTATCGTGACAGGCGGCGGTTCCGGCCACCTGCCCGTATTCATGGGCTATGTAGGCCGGGGCCTGCTGGACGGAGCGGCCATCGGTAATGTTTTCGCCTCTCCGAGCATGAACCAGATGCTGACCCTGACGAGGGCTGTGCACGGCGGCAAAGGCGTGCTGTACCTCTATGGGAACTACGGCGGTGATGTGATGAACTTCGACATGGCTGCCGAAATGGCCGAGGACGACGGAATCGAGGTGCAGACGGTGCTGGTCGCCGATGATACGGCTTCGGCGCCGAAGGGCAGCGAGGACGATCGCCGGGGTGTAGCAGGTCTGTTCTACGCCTATAAGGTAGCGGGAGCTTGTGCCGACGAGGGCACGCCCCTCGAGGAGGTAGCGGACACGACACGGAGGGCCCTGGGCCAGATCCGCTCAATCGGAGTGGCGATATCTCCCTGTGAAATCCCCGGCGCGGGAAAGCCATCCTTCACCCTGTTGGACGACGAGATGGAGGTCGGGATGGGCATTCACGGCGAGGCCGGGATCCATCGGGGCCCGAGGAAATCCGCCGACGAGGTCAGCCAAAACATGATGGCCCTGCTGCTCGAGGACCTCCCCTGTGCATTGGGAGATACAGTGTCGGTGCTGGTAAACAGCCTCGGCGCAACACCTCTCGAGGAGCTGTACATCATCTACAGAAAAGCGGCTCAGATTCTATCCGAGCGCAAGGTGACGGTGTATCGACCCTTCGTGGGCCGCTACGCCACCTCGATGGAGATGGCCGGGTTCTCCATCACCCTATTTCGTCTGAACGAGAAATACAAGAAGTATCTCGATCACCCTGTTTGGACACCGTTCATCAAGGAAGGACACAGAGGATGAGCGTGAAGCTGTCACTCCAGAGAGTCCAGGATATCCTGAAAGAGCTGTCCCGCGTATTCGCGGAGAACAAGGATTATTTGAACGACCTGGACACGAAAATCGGGGACGGAGACCACGGCCTGTCCATGTCGAGGGGATTTTCGGCGGTGGTCAGCTTCCTCAATGAAAGAAAGCCGGAAACCATAAGCAGCACGTTCATCGACGGGGGGATGCAGTTCAACGAAGCTGCCGGCTCCACAATCGGCATTCTCATGTTTTCTGCCATGCGTGAGGCCGGCAAAACAGCAGTTGATAAGAAAAGGCTTGGACTGGCCGATCTCAAATCCATGCTTGAAGCGGCCGTTCGGGGTATCCAGAAGCGGGGAAAGGCAGAGCCTGGACAAAAGACGATTTTGGACTCTCTTCATCCTGCGCTGAAAGCCCTGGAGGAAGGATTGAAAGGTTCTGTCCCCGAAGAGATGAACCTGGTGAAGGACGTGATGGCGGCGGCCGCAGATGGAGCTGAGCATACTCGAGAGCTGGAATCCCGCATTGGCAGGGCTAAGTGGTTTTCCGAGCGCAGCCGGGGCGAAATCGATCCAGGAGCGGTGTCAGGCTACCTGATCATCAAGACCGTCGGAGAGTATTTGCTTAAGTACCATGGGGGCCCTCTTGGGTAAGCTCGGTCAGCACGCCGGCCGATGATTTGGGGTGCAGGAAGGCGATGCGGGAGCCATGGGCTCCGCTGCGCGGGGTTTCGTCGATCATCCGAATTTGGCTGTCTTTCAGCTCTTCGATCTGCCGTTCGATATCGTCCACCTGATAGGAGAGGTGATGCAATCCCTCTCCCCGTTTTTCTATCGCCTTGGCGATCGGGCTGTCAGGCCCGGTAGGCTCGAGAAGCTCGATATTAACCTCTCCCACCCGGAACACGGCCAGGCGAACCATCTGGTCTGCGACCGTTTCCGTTCCCCCGTACTGTAGTTTCAGCACGTCTCGATAGAAGGGTATGTGCTTTTCGAGCGAGTGGACCGCGACGGCTATGTGGTTTATCTTTTCAATCATCTTTGCCCTCCTTGAGGAAGTGTTGCAGCTGTTCGTTTATCAACCTGTAGGGCCTCGCCTCACGGCTGTACAGGCTGTCCACCCAGCCTTTGAGTTGTTTGGAGAACTCTATATGAACGTCCATCAGCTCGTGTATCTTGAGGCTGAAGGCCCCCTCGAGCTCCTTCTCGAGGCGGTACTTGCGCTTGTTCTCCAACTCACCGCAGCGGCGCAGCCCATCGCTGTAGGAGGTAACCGCCTCGGCAAGCTCCTCGATACCTTGGTCGTAAGCCGCACTGGTCATGACTACGGGATTGTCGATCTCCCCGCTGTTCGGTTTTTTGAAGCTGAGGACGTACTCCACCTCGGCGCGCAGCTTATCGGCTCCGGGCAGATCCTTCTTGTTGATCACGAACAGATCTCCGATCTCCATTACACCGGCTTTCATGGCTTGGATTTCGTCCCCCGCACCGGGCATGAGCACGAGTAGAACGATATCGGAAAGCTCGACGATTTTTACCTCTGTCTGGCCTACGCCGATCGTCTCGACGAAGATAGTATCGTAGCCGGCTGCATCGAGAACCTTCAGGGCGTCCCCGCTGGCAGCGGCCACACCGCCGAGAAATCCGCGCGAGGCCATGGAGCGTATAAATACACCGGGGTCTGTTGCGTGGTTCTGCATGCGTAACCGATCCCCCAGAATGGCGCCTCCGGAAAAAGGCGAACTTGGGTCCACAGCAATGACTGCGACCCTGTGGCCCGCTTTCCGTTCCCTGGCAATCATTCTGTCCACCAGCGTGCTTTTACCCGCTCCGGGACTTCCCGTCACCCCCAGGATAAGAGAGCTGCCCGTATGGGGAAACAAAGCATCCACCAGTTCTTCCGCTTCAGGCTCTGAGTTTTCAATCAGGGTGATAGCCCGGGCAATGGCCCGGATGTCTCCCCGGCGAATTTCCTCTGCGCGGACCATGAACTAGGAGCTCTCTCTACTGTTTTCGAGGAACTCGACGATTTGTTCTGTGCTTGTGCCCGGCCCGAAAACAGCCAGGACCCCTCTGTCTTTTAGAAAAGAGATGTCCTCGCTCGGGATTATCCCTCCCCCGATGACCTTGATATCTGCCGCTCCCTTGTCCTTCAGCAGATCCACTACCCGGGGAAAAAGCTCTTTGTGGGCTCCCGAGAGCAAACTCAGGCCTACGAAATCCACATCTTCCTGTATTGCGGTTTGGGCGATGGCTTCCGGAGTTTGACGGATTCCTGTGTAGATGACCTCGTAGCCCTGGTCCCTCAGGGCCCGGGCGATAAATTTGGCACCGCGGTCATGACCATCCAGGCCCGGCTTTGCTATGAGAATCCGTGTCTTCTTTTTCGGCATCTTTTTCTCCCTACAGCACGATGGTTTCCCGATGCTCGCCGAACTCCTCTCGAAGCACCTGACAGATCTCACCCAGGGTGGCGTACTCTTGAACGGCTCCGAGGATCGGTGGCATGAGATTTACATCTTGTCGCTTCGCCGCTTCGCGCAGCGCCCCGAGCGCCTGCCCGACTTTCTGCTCGTTTCGTCGCTGTTTCACCCGAGCCAGTTTCGCCGTCTGCCGTTCCCGCACGGCGGGATCGACTCGAAGGAGATTCTCGGGGTTCTTTTCGGCTGCCTGGTACTTGTTGAGCCCTACCACGATTCGCTCACCCTTTTCAACATCCTTCTGATAGCGGAAAGCGGCCTCCTGGATCTGCTTTTGGATATAGCCCTTGAGAATCGAGGGCACCATTCCACCCAAGGCTTCGATACGGTCGATATACTGCCAGACTTCGGTCTCGATACGGTCGGTCAGGGCTTCTACATAGTAGGATCCGGCCAGCGGATCGACTGTTTGGGTTACCCCGGACTCGTGGGCGAGTATCTGCTGGGTCCGCAGGGAAAGACGCACAGATTCCTCCGCCGGCAGAGCCAGGGCCTCCTCTCTGCTGTTTGTGTGCAGGCTCTGGGTGCCACCGAGGACCGCGGCCAGCGCCTGAATTGCGACCCGCACCACGTTGTTGTCCGGCTGCTGTGCCGTGAGGGTCGATCCTCCCGTTTGTGTGTGAAAGCGCAGCATCATGGATTTCGGTTTTTTGGCACCGAAACGTTCTTTCATAATGCGCGCCCAGATTCTCCTGGCTGCTCGGAACTTGGCCACCTCTTCGAGTAGATCGTTGTGAGCGTTAAAGAAAAAGGACAACCGACCGGCGAACTCATCCACCGTCAGACCGGCTTTGACGGCGGCGCGGACGTATTCGATCCCATTGGCCAGGGTAAAGGCTACCTCCTGGGAGGCATCGGAACCGGCTTCCCGGATGTGGTACCCCGAGATGCTGATCGTGTTCCATTTAGGAACCTCTTTCGTGCAGTAGGCGAAGACATCGGTGATCAGCCTCATGGAGGGTTCCGGGGGAAAAATATATGTCCCCCGAGCGACATACTCTTTGAGAATATCGTTCTGGATGGTGCCGCGCAGTTTATCCGCGCCGATGCCCTGTTTCTCCGCCACCGCGATATACATGGCCAGCAGGATGGCGGCCGGGGAGTTGATCGTCATCGAGGTGGAAACCTTGTCGAGCGGAATACCGTCAAACAGGATCTCCATATCGGCCAGGGTGTCAATGGCCACGCCCACCTTGCCTACCTCCCCTTCCGCTCGCTCGTCATCCGAGTCATACCCTATCTGGGTGGGAAGATCAAAGGCCACCGACAGCCCCGTCTGGCCCTGCTCCATCAGGTACTTGTACCGGCGATTCGATTCCTCGGCGCTGCCGAAGCCGGCGTACTGGCGCATCGTCCACAGCCTGCCCCTGTACAGGGTGGGCTGAACTCCGCGGGTGTATGGATACTGGCCCGGAAAACCCAGCTTCTCGAGATATTGCTCTTCGGAAAAGTTCTGCGGCAGATATAGGCGTTGCACCGGCTTATCCGATCCGGTTACGAACTCGGGTTTTCGCTCGGGAAACTTCTGAATAACTCTCTCCACCGTAGTCCGTTCCCAATCCGATTTTGCCTTTCTCATTTTTTCATTCTTATTCCCAGGATGCGACATGTTTTAACATTTCCCCCTCTAGTATCGGAGGCTCTCTCCCACCGCCAGAATCTGAGCCTTGAGCCCCCCCGCTTTCACTTTTTCTACGAAATTTGCAGGCTCCACATCGATAACAGCGAAGGTTTTGAAATGCATGGGAACGTACAATCCCGCCTGCAGGAACTCGGCCGCTTTTACCGCATCCTCGATACCCATCGTGAAGTTGTCTCCGATAGGTAGAACGGCCACATCGATCTTGTTCATCTCGCCGATCAGCTTCATGTCGAGGAACAGACCTGTATCCCCGGGGTGGTAGAATATTTTGGAGTCCATCGTGACCAGAAAGCCGCAGGGATTGCCGGTATAGGTCCCGTCGGGAGCCGCTGAGCCGTGATGGGCGATTGTCAGCTTAACCCTGCCGAAATCAAAGTTGAAGGCGCCTCCTATGTGCATGGGATGGATCTCGGCACCCAGGTTGGCGCAGTAGCCTGCAAGCTCGAAGGGTGCGACGATGGTGGCTTTGTTCGCTTTGGCAATGGCGAGGGCATCACCGATGTGGTCCCCGTGGCCGTGGGTCAGGAGTACGTAGTCGACCTCGATCTCCTCAGGGTTGGCTGTTGCCAGAGGGTTGTCCGTGAGGAAGGGATCGATCACGATCCGGGCTTTTGATCCTTCGACGAGGAAAGCGGAGTGTCCTAAGTAGGTCAATGTCGGCATGGAATCCTCCTTTTACACAAGGGAAACGGCGCCCAATATGGAGTAGTACTTGATCGCTTCGCTGTCCGCCCGGGAGCTCATTACCACCGGTACCTTGGCTCCGATCGTCATGGCGGCGATTTTGGCATCGGAGAGGTAGGCAAGGGTTTTGTAGAATACGTTGGCCGCCTCAATATCGGGCATGAGCAGAATGTCTGCATCTCCACCTACTTGGGAAATAATTCCTTTGGTTTCGCATGACTTGCTGGAAATGGCGTTGTCCAAGGCAAACGGTCCGTCCACGATGCAGCCTTGAATTTGATCGCGCTCGGACATCTTTGCTAAAAGGGCGGCATCCACGGTGGCCGGCATGACCCCGGGATTGACCTTTTCCACAGCGGCGATCACCGCCACCTTCGGACATTCGATGCCTAGCTTGTGGGCTACCGATACCGCGTTGGCGATGATGGCCGCCTTTGTCCGGAGATCCGGAGCGATGTTGATGCCCGGATCGGACATGAGCAGGAACTTCGGATACCTGCTCAATTCGATAATCGAAACATGAGAAAGAATCCCGGGACCTCGCAGACCTGTTTCGCGATTCAGCACGGCCCGCATGATCACCGCTGTAGGCGTTCTGCCCTTCATCAGCACTTCCGCCTCGCCGCTGCGCACCAACTCCACCGCCCTGGCGGCGCACTCTTCAGCCCCCTGAGCGGCGACGAACCGGTACGGAGAAATATCTATCCCCTCGGATTCCGCTATTGCTCTTATGTCAGCTTCGTTTCCCACAAGCACCGGTTCCACGATGTTCTGCTGCGCCGTCTCGGTAGCTGCTTTCAAAGCATCGCCCTCCTCCGCCATGGCCAGAACGAGGCGTCTGGAGGGCTTCGATTTTACTGTTTTCTCCAGTTCTTCAAATGTGTTGATCATAATTATGCCTGTTAAGACGATACAACCGGCGCATCCTCTCGTCAAGCGAATCGGAAACAGCCGCTGTTTTCCGCTATCAGGCGGCTTGACCCGGTGGATTATTGGGTGGTATGTACAGAAGGGCGATGATTACTGCAAAGGGAAAGCAGCTGGAATGGCACGAACAGCTCACGATTCGTGAGCTGCTGCGTACCCTCGGTTACAAATACTCCACCCTTCTGGTACGGGTGAACGGCAACATCGTAAGGAGGAGGGAATGGGACACCTTCGTGGTTCCCGACGGAGCGCAGGTCGAGGTACGGCCTATCGTGGCCGGCGGTTGAAGATTGAAGCCTACGTGGTTCTCGTCAATACCTCATCCACATAGCGGGCGATTGGATCGGCGCCGTTTTTTATCTCAATTTCATTATAGGCTCGTCGACACTCCTCGAGGCCGTATCCTTCGAGAAACCATTCCACGATCTGGGTGAGCTTGCGTGGTGTGTTTCCAGCGTAGTAGCCTAGACGGTTCTGCACCACGAATTTGATATTTGGATTCTCGCTGAGCTGGGCGCTTTCGAAGAAGATTATAGGCTTTTGCATAGAAAGGACTTCCCAAGTAGTGGCAGGTCCGGGCTTTATGAAACAGAAATCCGATGCAAAAATCAGCTCGTTGATCCGCTCCTGATAACCGAAAACTACAACCCGGGTGGGGTGGGCGGGATTACAGAAATCCCTTTCAAGATCCCGACGCAGCTGCTCGTTTTTCCCGGCCACCGCTATCACATTGAGAGCGAACCTCCTGTTCACCAGGGCTTCTATCATCTTGTAAATCGAGCCGATCCCCTCACTGCCCAAGGTCACCAGCAGGGTCATCCTGCTGTTCTTGATGCCGAGAGCTTCTAGTATTTCTGCTTTTGTCTTCTGGATACCAAAGAAGCTCCGGCGTACCGGGTAGGGAAAAACGTGAAGCTTGTTCCGGGGGAACCTCCTCTTCAGCAGTTTTCTCTCCGCCTGTTCGGAAGCCACGATGTAATGATCCACATCTTTCAGGTACCAGTAGGAATCGAAATCAAAGATCTCGGTCAGGTAATTGATGAGGATGGGACCGATTCCGTACAGCTTGCGTATATAGGCAACACCCATGGTGTTGAAGTAATGGGTTGAAAAGACAAGATCCGGTTTCTCCTCGTAGAGATAGCGCATCACGTATTTGCAGAAGCGTTCGCGAAAGAGCTTGTATATTTGGATATTCACGGGTCCTGTGAAGAAGTCGAAGGTCTGAATGCTCTTCGTCAACTCAGGATGAGCGAGCAGGTATTTCCATAATTTCTTGTGTACATCATCGAGGTCTGTGCAGCCGAGGTCCCTCATGAAATCCAGGATGCGCATATCGTATTTGCCTGGAAACAGATCCTCTATGGCCTCATAGACAGCCAGAGCTGGGGTTTTATGTCCGCCTCCGGCCTCGATCATCGCAAAGTGTATTTTTTTTCTCATTCCTGTCTTTTCTATCGTTGCAACATTTTTAAGATTATAGGTCGATCGGGGTACTTTTCAAAGGTATATCCATATATATTAGGAATCAAAAGGTTTTTATATGTCGGATCGGGCAATGGTGATCACGGATCTGGACGGGACTCTTTTTCAGAGCGACCATCACATCAGCGAGCGGAATTACAAAACCCTTGTCGAGTTGGGCGAGCGGGATGTAGTTCGGGTGATTGCTACGGGACGGCATCTTTTCTCGGCTCACAAGGTTCTGCCCCTGAACTTTCCCATCGACTACCTGGTCTTTTCCACGGGAGCGGGCATCATGGCCTGGCCGGATCAGAAGCTGCTCTGGAGTGCTTCGATGAACGCGCAGGAAGCAACGCTCGCTTTCGCGGTTCTGTCCCATAGATCTCTTGATTTCATGATTCATAAACCGATTCCGGAAAACCATCGCTTCGTTTTTTTCCCTTCCGGCGAAGCCAATCCGGATTTCGAAGCCCGCTGCAACCTGTATCGGGATTTTGCCGTCCGCGGCTCAAGCGGCGTACTACCCTTTAGGAAAGCCTGCCAGTTCGTTGCCATAGAACCTCATTTCCGAAGCGAATCCTCATTTTCGATGATAAGGGAGGAACTGAGCAACCTGAAAGTTATCCGTACCACCTCGCCTCTGGACGGCAAGTCGTGCTGGATCGAGGTATTTTCAAATCAGGTTTCGAAAGCCCTGGCTTCGCAGCGGATCGCCCGCTCGTTGAACATCGGCGAGCAAAAAATCATGGCTGTGGGCAATGATTACAACGATCTCGATCTGCTGAGATGGGCGGCGACAAGCTATACTGTTGGGGGGGCTCCGCTCGATCTAAGACGCAAGTTCTACACGGTGACATCCGGCGACGATTCGGATTTCAGTGAAGCGGTAGCCCTCTGGCAAGGCGGCAAGCCTCCGGCAGCGGGAGCCGATTAAACCTCTTTTCGGCGAAGCTGAGCCTTGTAGAGGCGGCGGATTTCCCCGAGAATCGCCGCATACTGCGGGCTGCGGTAGTCAGGATAGGTCCATTTCAAAGCCCCGTAGCTGCCCTTTTCAAAGATCAGGGTAACCTCCGCGAAGATCCCGCGGCTGAGAGGAATGCGCTGCGGCCCGTCTTTGCTCGAAGCCAGAATGAAGCGGCTCAGGTTGAGGATACCGGGATCCAGGTTGATCCGGCGTCTTCCCCTGTCTTTGAATTGTTCCTCGATTCCATTGGTCTCGATTTTTATCCGCGCTAAATCGCTCGGGTCCACGAGGGTCCGGAAAGAGAGGAAGAAACGGCTTATCGGTGTACCCATCTCTTCGTTGTAGTAATCCGTGTAGTCAAAGGGAAGATCGTCGCTGGTGTAATCGATCGTTCCGTAATAGCCCCCGAGTTTTTCGAGGAGCGCTCGGCGCAGATCGGGTTTTGAGATGAGAATTGGAAGTACAAGTTTTTCGGGTTTGAAGGGATGGATCTGCCCCATTTCCTGCTCTGACGCCCTTTCGATTGTCAGGTGAAGCTCTATTGTTTATACTCCTGTATATGTCAGATTCCGAGGGCTTTCAAGGGCGTGTCGAACAAGCTTTGGAGAAGAAGAAGCAGTTTCTCGAGGAGAATATTCTTCCCAGGTTGAAGGAGAGCTTTCGTATCTTTCAGACCTTGTTTGAAAACCTTTACAACATTCTGCTCCGCAAAGCCCTGATTCAAGAAGACCCCTACAAATACGAGCACAAAGTGACAGAGGTCACGGTTCCCGAGAGCGGTGACATTCTCGAATCAGAGAAAAGTGAAAAACTCAGCCAGAGGCTTTCCGAGTTTCATTCTCAGCTGGAATTCATGAACAACTACTACCAGTTCAGCCTTGATTTCCTCAACCTCGATCGGATTCGGCGGATTATCGCCCTGACACGATACATCAACTGGCTGAATCTATCAGATACCTCAACGGACAATACCACGGCTGTCTTGGCCGAAACCTTGGCAAAGATTCAGCAGGAGCGCGACAGGATATCTACCGGTATCATCTCGAGCTCGCTCTCGCAGATGCAGTCACAATCCAGGGCTGTCTTGTCCGATCTCAAAGAGCTGCTCTCCTATCAGAGGCAGGCATACAAGCTGTTTCTGAGACACGAACTGCTGTCTCCGGTACCGCCACTTCTGCCCAAGCTGTATGCGAGCAGCCCGGACAAAGCCTACTCAAATATAAGGACGCGTTTTGCTCAGAAAGTAAAAGGGAAGCCTTTCTACAAGGATCTGGCCATAGAATTATTGAAGGAGGAGTGGGCGGAAAACGCAGCGGAACTGAGAGATCAAGCTCTGATCAAGCTTAGAGTACCTGTGCAGAAACCAAACAAACAACGCCGGAAACCGGATTACAAACTGATTTTGCTGGAGGCGGTTCGTATACTGCTGCACGCGAGGATCCAGCTTCGAAGCGTTCTGAAGAGCCTGCTTAACAACCACGAAATTTGGGAAACCGGCGGCTCGGGATTTGCAGGGAAGTTTCGAGCCTGGCTGAAGAAAGCCTTTCGCAATCAAGGCTCGGCACAGGTTTTGGAGATACGTTATTTCAATACAGCAACCTCCACCACAGAGACAGAAAGCATCGATTTTCAGGCGTTTCTTGATCGAGTACGGAGAAAAGTTTCCCTCTTCGAAGCTCTGAGCGATCCGGAGAGCGTCTCCTATGCCCGTCTCAGCGAGACCCCAGAGGAACAAGTACAGGACTTTCTGAAGAAAAACCTGGGGGAACTGCAGTTGCTGTACAGGAGAATAGAAGGCTTGAGCGCCTGCTTCCGCCAGTCTGTTCCCGAGCAAGATCAAAGCAAGCTCAAAGGAGTCAAGATTGAGCTGAGCGGATTGAAGAACTGTATCGTCCGGGCCAACAGAAAACGCTATGAGCACGTGGCCTTAAAAGAGGAAGAGGAGCAGTTGAAGAGGATGGGTGTTGAGAAACGGTAGAGCCGGAAACTTTTACGTCGTATAGAGGCCGAGGATCCGGAGCGTTTCTGTGACTTCCTCCACTTCCCCGAGAGTCCGTTTGAAAACATCTTTGCGGATATCCACGTCCACGTAAAACATCTCTTCCCAGGGTTTACCCGCGATGGGCCTCGATTCCAGCTTCACCATATTGATCTTGTGATCGGCCAACACCTTGAGTACCCGGAACAGAGAGCCGGGTGCATTCGCCGTGGAAAAGACGAGGGAAGCTCGCTCGGGCTCGGGGTGAGCGATGTCCGCCTCTACTCCCAGGTTCGCGCCGGTCTGCCGCCCCGGCCCGCCGAAAATCTCCGCAGCCCAGGAGGGCAGCAGGGTTCGGGCAAGCTCGTCCCGGGCGATGAAAACGAAACGGGTGTAGTTACTGCTGTTCGTCTCGATTCCCTCCTTGAGCACCTTCATCTTGTGGGCCCCGGCCGCCTCGAAGCTGGCGATGCCTGCATATTCTTTTTTGCCCTGTTCGGCTATAAAGGCGATCGAGCCCGCCGTGTCGTAGAAGGGGACCTTTTCCCATTCGGGGTAGCGTTCGAGGAAACGGGCACATTGGGAGAGGGCCTGGGGATGGGAGTAGACCTTTCTGATATCCTGAATTTCGGCTTCGGGAAGGCCGATTAGATTATGAATGATTCGTATTTTTTTCTCGCCAACGATACGGATGTCGGGATACTGAAGGAGAAGGTCGTAGTTCGTGTGGATCGAGCCGGTGAGGGTGTTTTCGATGGGAATAATTCCATAGTGGTTTTTACCCTGCAGGACCGAGTCGAACACCTCTCGGAATGTCTTTGCCGGAATGGGCTGTGCATTTTCGGGAAAGTAGCGCAGAATAGCGTTCTCGCTGAATGCGCCGGGCTCGCCTTGAAAAGCCACCTTGGTGAGCCGGCCGGGTGGCTCTGTTTTATCACCCCCCCGAAAGAGAAACGCCGGCATTTTTTCGGGGAGCCGGGCCGGTTCTTTGCTCAGCACGGGAGCCAGGGCCTCGATATCCCTCATCAGCTTCTCGAATTGTTCCGGATACAGGGATTGAGGCCCGTCGGAAAGAGCCTGTTCGGGATCCGTGTGTACCTCCACCATCAAGCCATCGGCTCCGGCTGCAATGGCGGCCAGCGCCATGGGCAGGACCTTCGCGCGAATCCCTGTTCCGTGGCTGGGGTCGACCAGGATTGGCAGATGGCTGAGCTTTTTTACTACCGGAATCGCCGAGATATCGAGCGTATTTCGGGTGTAGGTTTCGAACGTGCGGATCCCTCGCTCACAGAGTATTACCGAGTCCGTTCCGTGTGCCAGCAGGTATTCAGCGGACATGAGCAGGTCTTGGATCGTAGCAGCGGGACCCCTTTTCAGCAGCACAGGTTTGTTCAACGGCCCTATTCGTTTGAGCAGCTCGAAATTCTGCATGTTCCGGGCGCCGATCTGCAGGATGTCCACGTAGTCGGCGAACATCTCCACGTGTTCCGGTGTAACGATCTCCGAAATCACAGGCATCCCGTTGGCTTGCCCCGCCTCTTTGAGGTATTTCAATCCCTCTTCCCCCAGTCCCTGGAAGGCGTAGGGAGAGGATCTTGGTTTGTAGGCGCCGCCGCGGAGGATCACGGCTCCCGACTGCCTCACCAGACCTGCGATATCAAAGATCTGTTCTCGAGATTCCACGGAACAGGGTCCGGCTATCACGGCGATCCGGGAACCGCCGATCTTCACAGCTCCTATGGATACTATTGTGTCCGCTTTTTTGAACTCCCGAGAGGCGATTTTATAAGGTTTGGTAATGGGGATCACCCGGGCTACACCGGGAAGCAGCTCCACATCGCGCAGATCGAGGGGAATGATTCCGACCGCCCCCAGGATCGTCTCCTCTTCGCCCTGTATCTCCCTGATGCGGAAACCTTTGCCTTCGAGAAAAGAGACGATATTCTTCTTGTCCTGTTCTTTTATGTTGTGTTCGAGAACTACGACCATGAGCTGCACGCTCTTCAGGCCGAATCGTTTCGGCTCAGGATTCTTGCACTACGACGGGGCTCGGCCCGCTATCCGTCGGTTCCGTTCCTGAGATTTTTGCGATTTCCATAGTATCGGACAACATCTGCTCGAAGGATTGCAGCAAATGCTGTTCGTAGTCCAGGATACGAGCGACATGGTGGAGGGTGCTGTACGGTGTTCCCCGGCGCACCCGGTTGACGCCTGCGTTGTACATGGCCAGGGCAACCACCTTGTTTTTTCCCACCCCCAGGCAATAATTCAGGTGAGCCAGGCCGTGCTGAGCATTGATCTGCGGATTATAGAACTGTTCCTCCTCGAGCTTGGGGAAGGTTTTGGAGTTCAGCTGAAAAAGGCCCCGGTCAACCGAGCCGGTATTGCGGTTGAAAGCCTTGATGCGAAAGGAGCTCTCTCCCCATGCCAGAGAGAAGGCCAAAGATGTCGGAATGTTGTTGGCATCGGCCGCCGTGAGGATTGCCGTGGCAATCTCCCGGCTCTCCGTCACCCGTGTGTAGAAGTTTTCTACCAGCGGGCGGGTCAGCTCGTGCCTGTACAGATACAAGCCCGGCTCCATCTCCTCGGGCTTGTCTGAAAGCATAAATGATACTGTCTCTCTCGTTAGGATCACAGGATGTTCTTCGGTTTTCCCGTGTGTGCTTCCCGAACAGGAGAGAAATATGATTGTAATGATAGTGTATATTGTTTTTTTCATTACACTTTTTCCAGGAGGGCATTAGTTACTCATTTTTCGAGTAAAAGTCAATACTATTTGTAGCAACTAGAGGTGAGCCGGGGCTTTCTACTTCTGAACGGTAATCCGGTTTCGCCCCATTTCTTTGGATTGGTACAGGGCTTTGTCCGCTTCGGCGATGAGTTGGGAGGCCGAGCGCATGCGGGCCGGCTTGAACTCCGCCACTCCAATAGACACAGTGACGTGCAGAGGACCCTCCTCTCCGGAAAAAGAATACTGCTCTACTGTTTTGCGAATGCGCTCCGCCACTACAATTGCACCCTTTGCTTTCACTTCCGGAAGAACGACGGCGAACTCTTCTCCTCCGTAGCGGGCGGTGAAGTCTATGTTCCGCACCGAGCCACGGAGGATCTTGGCAAGCTCCTTGATGATGAGGTCTCCCTGAAGGTGGCCGTAGGTGTCGTTGAACTTCTTGAAGTGATCGATATCGATCATGATCAGGCTTAGGGTCGTACCGTAGCGGTGGGCACGGGCGATTTCCTCCTCCAGATTCTGTTGAAAATAATGGTGAGAAAAAAGTTTCGTCATTCTGTCCGTGGTCGCCTGCCAGTAGAGGTTGGCGTTTTCTATGGCTATCGAAGCGAAACGCACGATCTGGGTCATGTACTGGATGTCCAGCAGGGAGTACGAACCTCCCTCAGCTTTGCCGGGCAGAAGGATGAGCCCGCAGACCCCCTTGTCTGTTCTGAGAGGAACCACGATATCCGGTGAAAGTGTCTGCAGCTGCTTGGTAGTCCCTGCATCTCTAAAGTTGTCTTTGAAGTAGGAGAAGGAGATTTGATTGTACTCGTCCTGCTCGAGGAAGGAGATGATAGAGCCCAGGTTCGAGATCTTCAGGGTGAGTTTTTCCCTCTTCAATCCTTTGAAGTGGTAGAGATTGGGCAGGTTTTCGTCGAGATCGTTGGGCAGGATGACAGTGACCGTGGAAGCTTGGAATTTTGCCACGAAGCTCAGCACGACGTTCTTTACTATATTTTCTATATCCAGTTGAGCTGTGATCTGCGAGCCAATTTCAATAATCTCCTTCAGATCCTGGTTTCCCAACTCCATAGGCATCTGATGGAGCTCTTCATGTGCGCTGCTCATCGCTGGCATATTATATTCCGAAATCATATATCGTGCCAACCTGAATCGTGACTAGGCTGCCCGTCGGTTCCTGCCTGTTGCACGGGGGCCGGCAATTGGCCTACAATGATGGTGGGATCGATCCATGAGAAAACTGATTCAACAGTACGCAAAGGATTTAACGGCCGGACGTCTGGCTTCAGGCTACGAGCACTCCTACCGCATCTATCTCCTGGCCCGCAAAATCGGTGAGGGAATGGAGTACGATGATGAGACCCTGCACGCCGCCTGTTTCCTTCACGATGTGGAGATGAGCTCGGGACATCCCCAGAGCTCTGCCGAAAAAGCCAGGGCAATTTTGTGCGAAACAGGTTTTGCTCCCGGTAAAATCGACTCCGTATACGAAGCGATTCTGAACCACATGCCCGGCAGCGAGCAGGAGGAGCTGAGCACGGAGTGTAAGCTCCTGCACGACGCCAATCTTCTCGAGACCATTGGTGCTGTGGGTTTCGCGCGTCTGGCTATCGGCTCCTTCTTCTGGCATCACCTGAAGACAATGAGGGATGTGATCGATCTTCTCAAGCGCTGGCTGAAATACGCGGACAACTTATATTTTCAAAAGAGCAGGAAACTTGCGAAGAAGAAGATAGAATTCCTCGCTTTGGCCATCTCAGAGTACGAAAGAGAGCTTCGCCTGTAACCCCGGGGTCTTGACAAGGGGTTAGCAAATTCCAATTCTATGGGTTACTATGTCCTCTCTCGTAAGACGATTCGTTTCCCAGGGACACTTCGTCGATTCCGGTCTGCTCACAGGCATGCTGAACCTCATCATCGAAGAGGGCGCCGATTACAGGGTTGTCGAGTTCCGTCTGGGTAAGACCAACCAGGATGTATCGCATCTTGAGCTGGAGCTTCACTGCGGCACTGCCGAGCAGCTCGCTGAAATTACGGCCAAGCTGATCGATTTGGGCTGCTACGAGAGATCCGCCCCCGAAGGGGTGTTCAGACGGGCTTCGAAAGACGGCTGTGCTCCCGAGGATTTCTACTCCAGTACGCATCACCGAACCCAGGTGTTCGTGAATGGTACCTGGCGAGAGGTGAGCAACCAGAGGATGGACGGAGTCATCGTGGAGCAGGGAGAAGAGCTGATCTGCAAGAAGCTGAGGGATGTAGAGGAGGGGGAGACGGTGCTCTGCGGCTCTGAATCGGTTCGGCTTCTGCCCACGTTTCGGGATAGGAAGAGCGGTGCTTTTGGCTTCATGACCAACGAAGTCTCCTCGGAACGAAGTGTCGAGGTTGCTGTGCAAAAGACAGCCGAGGAGCTCGAGGCCTGCAAAGAAGCGGGACAGCGATGCGTCGTGGTGGCGGGACCGGTGGTTGTGCATACCGGAGGCGCTCCCGCGCTTGCCGCTTTGATTCGGGGCGGGTATGTACAGGGTTTGCTTTCCGGAAACGCCCTGGCCGTACACGATGTAGAGTCGGTTCTGTACGGTACCTCTCTCGGGGTGGATCTAAAGTCGGGAAAGCCCCTGGACCAGGGCCACCGAAACCACATGCGGGCCATTAATTGGATTCAGAGTTTTGGTTCTCTGAAAGCGGCGGTCTCGGATGGCAAGCTCGACAGGGGAATTATGTATGAGATTTTTCGTGCCGGGGTGCCTTTTGCCCTGGCCGGATCGATACGGGACGACGGACCGTTGCCGGAAACGGTGACAGATGTTATCGAGGCGCAGCGCCGCTACGAGGAAATACTGCGGGACGCTTCTCTGGTGTTGATGCTGGGAACCATGCTGCACTCGGCTATACGCACGATTTGCGTGGATATCCAGCCGGCGGTGATAACCAAGCTCATGGATCGCGGCTCGGCCCATACAATCGGAATTGTAACGGACGTGGGCCTGTATTTACGCCCGTTGGCGACGAAACTGATTTGGAGTATTGGGAATGGAACGTGAAAAACGTGAGCAATTGATAAAGGGACTCCACCCTCTCGAGGTGCGGGTTTTGCTGGGCTTCGGAAGCGGCGATCGGATCACAACGGAAGCGCTGCAGCAAGAGCTCGGGTACAAGCTCGGTCAGTGCAATCAGGCCTTTGCCTGGCTTTCAGCCAAGCTGTTGATCGAGGAGACGGAACGAAGCAAACGACTCGAGTATTCGATCACCGATCTGGGCCGGCAGTATCGAGAGCAGGGTACCCCTGAGGAGCGTGTCCTGTCCCTGGTCAGCGAGCAAGGGTCTCTGACCTTGCCGCAGATCGCCGAAAGACTGGGATTGGAGAATCGAGACATAGGCTCGGCCTACGGCGCATTGGCCAAGAGAGGTCTTGTTTCGATGAACGAGAGCAGGCAGGTAACGCTGCGCCCGGAATCTGCTCCTGCGGATTTCAAGCCCCTCAGGGATCTTCTCGGGATATTCGATGGCCGACAAACCGTGACGGAGCAGGATCTCGACTCCGAGCAGGCCGATCTGATTCGCTCGCTGAGCCGCAAGCGCGGTGCTGACAGGGGTATGTTCAGGGCGGTCGAGCGGGAAAAGGTAAGCTACAGAATCACATCCGAAGGCCTCGCGTTGGCAGCGCAGCTCCGTCGGCTGGGCATGACAGGAGAGGAGATAGGACAGATCACTCCCGAGCTGCTGCGCAGTGAGGAGTGGAAAAACTCCTCTTTTCGCGGTTACAACATCAATATACCACCCCTGCGGGTGCTGCTGGGCCGCAAGAATCCGTACGTGGAGTTCCTCGAGGACGTGAAGGATAAGCTGAGCGCGCTCGGCTTTGAGGAGTTCGACGGACCTCTGCTGGAGACGGAGTTCTGGAACTGCGATGCTCTGTTTATGCCCCAATTTCATGCTGCCCGGGACATCCATGACGTGTACTATGTGAAAGAACCGACCCACGCCATGGAAATCGAGCAACCCTATTTGGACCGGGTGGCCGGCTGCCATGAAAACGGCTGGACTACGGGCAGCCTCGGTTGGCGCTATCCTTTCGACAGGGACTTTACCCGGAGGATGATCCTGCGCAGTCAGGGCACCGTGCTTTCCGCCAAGACCCTTCCCCGAGCCAAGGTACCGGGCCGCTATTTCGGTGTGGTGCGCTGTTTTCGCTACGACAGGGTAGATGCCACCCATCTGGCTGATTTCTACCAGACGGAGGGAATCGCTTTGGGGGAGAATGTTAATCTCAAGACCCTGCTGGGCTTGCTCAAGATGTTCGCCGTAGAGGTGGCCGGTGCCAAAGAGTTCCGTTTTGCGCCCGGGTATTTTCCCTTCACCGAACCGTCAGTGGAGATACATATACGCCATCCCGAGCTGGGGTGGTTCGAGCTGGGCGGCTCGGGCATATTCCGGCCGGAAGTGACGGAGCCTTTGGGAATCAAGGTGCCTGTGCTGGCCTGGGGTCTGGGCATTGACCGGATGGCCCTTGTTGCCCTTGGCTTGAACGATCTGCGGGAGCTCTTCACTGCCGATATCGAGAAGGTACGCCTGCGGAGAAGGAGATAGACGGTGCCGAAGATCGAACTACAGGAAAAAAGATTTTTTGAGATGCTTGGCCGCAGGCCGAACTACGAGGAGTTCACAGAGCTGCTCGCCGTGGCCAAGGCGGAAATCGACGATTGGAATGCCGAGGAGAACGTCCTCAAAATCGAGCTCAATGATACAAATCGTCCGGATCTCTGGTCCGGTCCGGGACTGAACCGCCAGCTTCGCGTCTACCTGGAGGGAAAGATTCCTCAATATCCCTTCTTTTCGGTCGAAGGAGCGCCCCGGGCCCATGAGGAGAGGGTGATCAAGGTGGACAAGGCACTCAAGGCTGTCCGGCCTTTTATTGCCGCGTTTATCGCCAAAGGCGTACCTGTCAGCGAGCCGATGCTGGTGGATATGATCGACGCCCAGGAAAAGCTCTGCCTGAACTTCGGACGCAAGCGGGCTACGATAGCCATGGGAGTCTACAGGGCCGACCTGATGAAGTTTCCCGTCCACTATCGGGCCGCAGACCCGGAGGCGACCAGCTTTGTTCCTCTCGATTACAGTTGGGAGATGTCGCTGAGGCAGATCCTCAAAGAGCATCCCAAAGGGCTGGAGTTCGGATGGATCGTAGAGAACTTCGAACGCTTTCCCTACCTCGAAGATGACCAGGGACAAACTTTGAGTTTTCCTCCGATCATCAACAGCGCCCACCTTGGGGCGGTCCAGGTAGGAGATTCCCATCACTTCATCGAGCTCACCGGACCCGATCTGGACAGCCTGCTTGTAGCCTGTTCGATCACAGCCTGTGACTTCTCCGATCTGGGCTACGAGATCTTACCCGTGCGGGTCGAATATCCCTACGACACCTCGTATGGGCGGGAGATCGTCACCCCTTACTATTTTCAGAGACCTCTTTCTGTGAAGGTGAGTGACGCCTCGAAGCTGCTGGGCGAGGAGATCGACCCCGAGGAGGCGGAGGAGCATATCCGCAGAATGGGCAGCCCCGTACAGCGCTCCGGTGATACTCTGACGGTGAGCCCGCCGCCGTATCGCAACGACTTTCTGCATCCTGTGGATGTGATCGAAGAAATCATGATCGGTCGCGGAATGAACAGTTTCGAGCCCGTCTGGCCCGAGGATTTCACGGTGGGCAGGTTGACGCCGATGGAGCACTTCAGCCGCCAGGTGCGGGAGATCCTCGTCGGTCTAGGCTATCAGGAGATGATCTACAACTATCTCGGCTCCCGTCGGGATTTCGTTGAGCGGATGAACGTAGGCGGCGAGGAGATCATCGAGATCGCCAATCCGATGAGCACGAGCTACCAGCTGTTGCGCAGCTCCCAGCTTCCCAATTTGTTGGGCTCCGAGTCGATTTCCTCCAATGCCGTGTATCCGCACCGGATCTTCGAGGTCGGAAAAGTGGTGTATCGAGACGCCGGGGAGAACTACGGCTCCAAAACGGTTACGCTAGCCAGCTACCTGTTCAGCGACAGGGAAGCGAGTTTCAACGACGTGAACTCCCACCTTGCTGCTCTGTTTTTCTATCTGTCGAGGAGCTACGATTTACAGGATGTGGAGGACCCTCGCTTTGTAGCGGGACGCGTGGGGGCGGTGTATTGCGAAGGCAAGAGAGTCGGCTTAGTGGGAGAGGTGCATCCGGCGGTCTTGGAAAACTGGAGCATTCAGATGCCCTGTGCGGTAGCGGAGATCGAGCTGGAAGAGCTTCTCGAAACGGAATCAAGAAAGGAGCAGTAGATGGCTTTTGAAGTTCAAGCTGTGGATCTCAAGTGGGAGCAAGGCTGCAACATAGTTGTCGGGCAGTCCCATTTCATAAAGACGGTCGAGGATATCGCGGAGATCATGAACTCCTCGGTTCCGGGGATTGAATACGGGCTGGCTTTCTGTGAAGCTTCCGATCTCTGCCTGATTCGTACGGAGGGAAACGACGCGACTTTGGTCGAGCAGGCGACTGAATGTGCCCGCCGGGTCGGCGCCGGGCATAGTTTCTATCTTGTCCTGCGCAAGGCTTTTCCTATCAACGTGCTCAACCAAATCAAAGCCTGCCAGGAGGTGGCCCGCATCTTCTGCGCCACGGCCAATCCCCTCCAGGTACTGTTCGTGGAGACCGAGCAGGGACGGGGAATCGTCGGGGTGGTGGACGGTTTTTCGCCAAAAGGCGTCGAAGGCCCGGAAGAAAAGAAGGCCCGCAAAGAGCTCCTGCGCAGGTTCGGGTATAAGTTCTAACTAACGGAATTTGTCCACGCCGATCCGGGGGCAGTGCCGAGCGATCGGGCAAAGAGAGCACTTCGGGCTGATCGGGGTGCAGAGACTTTGCCCGAAGCGAACGAGCAATTCGTTGATCTGAATCCAAAATTTTCGGGGAAGTATCTTTTCCAATTCAAGCTCGGTTTGCTCCGGGGTCTTTGTCTGTACCCAGCCGAGGCGGTTGGAGGTGCGGTGAACGTGGGTATCTACACAGATCCCATCCAACCCGTAGCCCAGATTGCGCACCAGGTTGGCCGTTTTTCTTCCTACACCGGGCAGCGCGGTCAGCTCTTCCATGGAGCGCGGCACACGGGCGCCATGCCGAGTGACTAGTATTTTTGCCATTTTTTTAAGGTTTTTTGCTTTGGTGTTGTAGAATCCGGCCGGGTAGATGAGGCGGGCGATCTTCGACTCGCCGAGCCCGGCCAGGGTTTCTGGCTCCGGCGCCAGAGACAAAAGCCTCTCAGAGGCAGCCCCCGTGACCTCGTCTTTCGTTCTCAGAGAGATCATGGTGGATACCAGCACTGCGAAGGGGTCGGCTCTGCGATTGGCGACCTGCGAAACGGCGGGCAGCCGGGAACCCCGCAGGTACTCCCACAGCTTTTCTATAATCTCATCCCAGGGAACAGATCGTTCGCCACTCACGGGCCGTCCACCAGGGCCACGGCATAGGCTTCTATGGCCCGGCCTTTACCGGTCTCGTCGATGCCTTCCTTTGTCTTGGCTTTGACGGAGATCGAGCCTGAGGGAATCTTGAGATCGGCGCTGAGGTTGCTTCTCATCTGATCGATGTACGGAGCCAGGCGAGGGGACTCGAGAACGACCGTGCAATCTGCATTCATCGGGCTGTACCCGGCTTTGGAAATCGCCTCCAAAGTTCGTTTGAGGAGGATTCGGCTCGATATACCGCGGTACCTCTCATCGGAGGGAGGAAAAAGGAGACCGATGTCGCCCAAAGCGCAGGCTCCGAGCAGGGCGTCGATCAGGGCGTGGATCAGGACGTCGCCGTCCGAATGAGCTTCGGGACCCAGGGACGAGTCGATCTCAACCCCGCCCAGAATCAGGGTTCTACCGGCGACCAGTCTGTGAATATCGTATCCGAAGCCGATTCTCATGGCATATCCACGTCTTCCCTGAAGGTGATCTTTCTGTTTGAGCGTTCGCCGCTGACCGTGTACACGGGGGTCCAGAAGGCGGCGTACACTTCGGCGTCGTCGAGGAAAACGCGAGATGAACCCTGAGCCTTTCTGTGGGCGGAGAGAATCTTTTGATAGTCGAAGCCCTGAGGCGTCTGGGCGAATCTCACCTGCTTTTTTGCCAGATCCTCGAGGATTTGCCCGGATGGGCCGACCCTCTTTGGGGCTTCCGAGCCCTCCATAACAGGAATACAAGCCCCCCATCTTCTGGAACCTTCAAGGACCCGCTGGACGAGCTTCCGGCTTACCCACGGACGAGCCCCATCGTGGATTAAAACGTGCTGCGGGCGTCGCTCCTCAAGTGCCTCCAATCCGAGGCGAACAGAATCCTGACGGGTGTTCCCTCCCGGGGCAAAGAGGATGTCGCGGGAAGGGAAGAAGGGCTGAAGCAATTTCTTCACAGCGGCGATATCGGCTGCAGGAAGGGTCACCACGATATCCACGGAATCGCTGATTTCAAAAAACGGCTTGATAGCCCAGGCCAGCACAGGCCGGTCTTCGAGGTGAAAATACTCTTTTTTCTCGCTGTCTGCCCAGCGACGACTGGCTCCAGCGGCAGTGATAACGGCCGCTACGGTATTCAATTCATTTCCATCTTGCTGATGACAAGATCCTCTACCTCTTCCTTGTTCTTCTGCAGCGAGAAGGATATTTCGTCTACCAGCAATTTCAAGGCGCTGTCGTAGAGCTTGCGTTCCAGGATCGGGAGCTCTTTGATTTTACTGCGGTGGAAGAGGGCGCGGACAACCGTAGCTACGTCCAAGACGCTCCCTTTTTTCAGAAGATCGAGATTGTTCTGATAGCGTGCCTTCCAATCGGTGGGCACCGGCTCGTACTCTTCGGATATCAGTCTGAGCGCTTTGTTGGCCTGGCGCCTGTCCACGATCGGTCGAATTCCCAACTGGTCCGCTTTGTCTACAGGCACCATAATCGTCATGTCGGAAACTTCGAGGTAAATGATGTAGTACAGTAGTGTGTCGCCGCGGAAAAGACGCTCCTCTATCGAGACAATCTGTCCCACACCCTGAAGGGGATAGACGATCTCCTGTCCCTTTTTGTATTTCAGTTTCTGCCTTCGGGAGGATGAGACTTTCTTTTTCGTCTCGCTCGCCGTTTTCGCCGTTTTTGCTGTTTTCACTGTTTTTGTTGCTTTCGTCGTCCTTGCTGATTTCGCCGTCTTGCCGATGGTTTGACGGCGAGCTGTTTTTTTGCTGTCCGTGGGCTTTGTTTTCTTCGCTGTTTGCTTGCTTGCCGAGCTCGTTTTTGTTTGGGAAACCTTTGTGCGGCTTGGGCTTTTCGCGGAAGCCTTGCTCTTGCTGCTCTTCGAGCTCTTGGGCCCTGCTGCAGAGGTTTTTTTTGAAGTTTTAGCCGATGATGCGCTTTTCGCGCTTTTCGAGGATTTTTTCGGAGTTGTCGCCATATTTTGAGATTATACTAAAAATAAGGCCACGTAGTCAAAGGAGGTGCATTCGTTGTACCATCCTGAAAAATTATGAAGGCCAGAAAAATAATCTCCCGGTTGGCATTTCCCGCCATTTTCCTGGTTCTGTTGATTGTCACTTTGCTGCTGCGCAAGCAGCTCGTCGAGTTGTTCAGCTCTCCTCAGAGCCTGCGGGAGTGGATCCGGTCCACGGGCGTTGCGGCTCCCCTGGTTTTTGTGGCGGTACAGGCCTTCCAGGTTGTTGTTTTCTTTATCCCCGGGGAGATCCCTCAGGTAGCGGGGGGATATCTTTTCGGGCTTTGGCAGGGAACGCTGCTTTCCATCCTCGGCATTACCCTGGGTGCAATCTTCAATTTTTTTGTTTCCCGCCTGCTCGGCGTGCCCTTTGTCCGCAGTCTGTTCAAGATAGAAAATGTGGAAAGGACGCGCAGGATTGTAGAATCACCGAAGGCGAAGCTTTCCTTCTTTCTCTTTTTTCTGATTCCGGGCATTCCCAAAGATATTCTCTGCTATGCCGCAGGGTTGTCGGCGATGAGGCTAGGAACCTTTTTGGTCTTTTCCACGCTGGGAAGGCTTCCCGGGATCATCGGCAGCGCTCTTATAGGGGATGCTGCGGCGGACAGACGCTGGATTTTAGCAGGCACTCTATTTTTCGTTGCGACGGTCCTGTTCGTTGCCGGATTTCTGCTACGTGCGCGGATTCAGATGTTTCTGGAGCGGCTTTCTCGCAGGCGCTCTTGATTACAACCTGACCACCCCGGGAGGCACCCGCAGAGCTCGAAAGCGCAGGTACTTGAAGGGGTGGATGTTGAGGATGTTGGGAAACCACCCTTCGACCCTGTCCAGATCGATAAGGTTGAAGGCCGGGGTGTGGCTGATCGGCAGCACCACCGCTTTTTGGAGGAGTACCTCCTCACTCTCTCCGAGCCGTTCGTAACGCTGCTTGCCTTCCTGGCTGAAGGACTTCTCGACTAACTCGTCGAACTCCTTATCCGTGAAACGGGCGTCGTTGAGGTTGCTGTCCGTTGTCCACATCTGCAGAAAAGTGAGAGGATCGGCGTAGTCCCCGATCCAGGTAGCCGAGCCAATCGTGAAATCGCTCTTCTTCACTTCGTCGAGGTACACATCGAAGGTAAAGGTGCTGAAACCAACCTGCAGGTTCAGCTCTTCTTTCCAGCTTTCCGCCATGATGCCGGCGATTCGTTCGCTCTCCGAGTCTCCGGGAAGCTTGAAGAGCAGGGCGGGCAGGCCGATGCCGTTCGGGTAGCCTGCCTCAGCGAGCAGGCTCAACGCTTCCTCCCTGTTCGGGCCCTCGATACCTTTTACCTCCGGATAGCCCGGAATGGCGGGGATGAGACGGCTGGTGGGAAGCAGCCTTTGCTCTTCATTTCGAATCTGCTCCCAGGGAACGAGCAGCGCCAGGGCTCTGCGAACCCGCTCGTCCGTCCACGGCTCCTGCTGGCAGACGAAGAAGAAATAGCTGGTGGCGAACAGGGGGTTGAACACGATCTTGGTTCGGTCGAGCAGCAGCTGGGTGTCCCAGTTGTTCGCCCAGTGCACCTCACCATTGTTGAAAGCCTGGCTGATGGCCTCAGGATCGTCCATGAAGCGAACCCTCAGGGTTTCCAGTTCGACCCGCCCGGAATCCCAGTACAGCCCGTTTTTTTTCAACACCAGCTCGTCGGGGCTGCGGTCGTAGAGGTAGAAAGGACCGTTGGCTATCAGATTGGACTCCTGATCCCAGTTATCCCGGTCCCTGTAGCTGGAATGCACGGGGGCGAAGGTCATGTGGCAGAGGAGCTTGAGAAAATGACTTGCAGGTTTTTCCAGCTCTACCTCCAGTTTGGTTTCGGAGACTACCCGAATCCCCAATTCTTCCCCATCCCGTCCCAGGCGGTAATCGCGGGCGCCTTTTATCACGTCGAAGAGAAAGGAGTATTCGGCTCCGGCTTCGGGATCGAGTATCCGCAGCCAGGACTCTCGGAAGTCCTGGGCGCGAACAGGGTCCCCGTTGCTGAAGTGGGCATCCTCCCGCAGGGTAAAGGTATACAGGGTTCTGTCGGGGCTCATCTTCCAACTGGAGGCGACCGCCGGGATCGGTTCGAGGGAGAAGGGATGGTAGCTCAGCAGGCCTTCGTAAATGGCTGTAGAAAGCTCCGACTCCATAGTCGTGTAGATATGGCGGGGATCGAGCACGAGTTTTTTGGGAGAATATACGACCACAAACTCAGCCGGCTCTTCCTGTTGTTCATTGTCCTGGGCCGGAAGCAGGCAAAGAGCGGGCAGGAACAGGAAGAGCACAAGGAGGAGTTTTCTCACATTCATAGGGCAACAATACTGTTTTTATTCAGAAGAGGCTATACGATCGGATTTCCTTTACCTGAAGCTTCACGTCCAGCTCGGTGGCATAGCTTCCCGACTGGATCACGGTGCGAGGAGCGGCCCAGATCACGAGCTCGCCGCTGATCTCTCGCGGCTTGTTGAAATGAATCGGGCGGAGATGATTTCTGAGAGCGTTTTTCATTGCTTCCTGTAGTGCCAGGCGTTTCCCCTCGGGGCTGGGCAGCGTGAAAATACTGTGCCGCCCGAGGCCCGAGCTCGTATCGACGGCATTGCTGGACCAGGCGCGCCGGCGGGCACTCTGGAAATCCTGTAGGTCGTAGTACACCTTGACGAATAAGAATGAGTCTTTGCGATAGGCATCCATGATCTCTAAGTTCGGATCGCCCCAGAGGATCTCGGCTACAGGAGTCAGGATGAACTGCTCTTCGATCTGCCGATTTTCATCCGCCGGTGTGTAGCTGAACCTGAACCCGTAGATCATCCCCGATAGGATCTCCCGAGCTTCTTCGAGGATTCGCTTTTGAGCCGCCTCCGTGGACAGGGGGTACTCCTCGTTTTCTTGGACCATGGGTTCCAGCTCGCACCACAACAGCAGGTCGATCGGATCCTGTTCAACGTACCCGAATCCGGCGATGAGGAAAAAGATGAAGGCGGCGAGGAGTCTGGGATGCATTCAGTGCTATTATCGGCGGGAGTCTAGCGACGCCTGAAAAAGACCTTTATCGGGTTGATGTTCATGCGAACGAGAAAGTATAGGTAGCCGAATATCAGGCCGGCCAGATGTGTCAGATGGGCGACACCCCTTCCGGTGCCGGTGAGCTGGGAAAACAGAGCCAGGCCGGCGAACAGCAGCACGGCGATCGGCGCCCGCAATGGCAGAATCCCGAAGATGAACAGCCGGGCGTCCGGATAGAGGGTGGCATAGGCTAGAAGCAACCCGTAAATGGCACCGGAGGCACCGACGACGGGGATGATGGCCAGGCCGGTGTACCAGTTCACGGCCAGGGTGGCCAGTCCGGCGCCGAGTCCGGTAATCAGGTAGTAGAGAAGGAACTCGGAGCTTCCCAGTCTGCGCTCCAATGGCGTGCCGAAGATGAACAGTGCCAGCATATTGAACAGGATGTGCCAGGTGCCCCCGTGTATGAACATGTAGGTCAGCACTTGCCAGACGGCTTTGTCCAGCACCACTCTGTAAGGTATTAAAGAGATATAGTAATCCAAAACCCGATATCTTCCGTACGGTGTCGTTACCCATGTTCTGGAAAACAACAGGCCTAGCAGAAACATCCCGATGTTGACGATGATGAGTGTCAGGGTAGCGTTATAGTAACGGTAGGAAAGCGGGCGTTTGTAGAAGGGGAGCCGATTCATATCTTGAAAGTACGCTTGTCAGTGCCGAATCGTCAACCTGTAATGAGTTGCTCGACCAGCTCCTGAAGCTCTTCCCGAGCCGGCGAGCTGGGTAGCGCCTGCTCCAAATGGGCTTTAGTTTTTTGAAAAAGCGAACGGGCGTGCTGCTCGGCCTCTTCGAGACATCCGGAAGGCGAGATCAGGTCGATCAATCCGTCAATCGCCTGCCAGGCTGCCTTGGGATCGTCTCCACCGGCCGTCTCGAAGGCTTCTTTGACCTTGTTCTTTGCTTCGGGATAGCGCTGAAGATAGAGAATGATCGGCAGGCTCTTCTTGCCCTCAATGATGTCATCCCCCCTCTGCTTTCCCACAACGCCTGTTGTCAGGTTTTTCACATCATCAATGATCTGAAAGCAGGCCCCGAAATCTTCCCCGATTCCGCCGAGCGTTTCGGCGTCCCGCTCGTTGCCGCCCCCGGCAATAACGCCTGCCCGGGCCGCCAGACGCGAAAGACTGCCCGTCTTGAAGCGGCACATCTGGCTGTATTGCTCTTCGCTGGGGATGTTCTCGTGGTCCCGGTGCCAAAGTATGTCCAATCCCTGCCCGAAGTGAAGCCTGACCATTTCCTCGACGTAGTACCGATGCAGCAGCATTTTTTGCTCGGGGGTAAAACTTCCCGTGTCGATCGTTCGGGCGGGCAGGAAGTACATCAGATTCCCCGCGTTCAGAGCAAGGTCCATGCCGAACTTGACGTGGATGGCTTCCGCCCCCCGGCGCTGCACAGCTCCGTCTTCGATATCGTCCACTATGAGACTGCCATTGTGGGCGATCTCGACGAGGGGGGCTAGGGGTAGGGCAAGATTCCAGTCCCCGTGGACTTCTGCACATAGAAGCATAAACAGGGGACGCCAGCGTTTTCCGCCCCTGGATAGGAGATCCCTTGCAGGAACGATGACCCTCTGCCAGATCTCGGGATCGATCGCTTGGACAGTGTTTCCCGAGTTCTGCGACGCCCAGTGTTCGGAGACCACCTCGGGAATAACCTGTTCGAGCTGTTTCTCGATGGCCGCAATTTTCTCTATCAATCGTTGGCGAGAAGGAATAGAATCCATTTTGTGAGTCCTACGGAGTCCTACGAATATGATTGTAACAATTAGCAGTTTTTTATCAAGGTTTCAACAGGGCGGAGCGGTCTTTTGAAACGATCACAGGAGTACTTCAGCAAGCTGGCCCGAAAAAAGCATTTTGCCGCTCGTTCGGTGTTCAAGCTGCAGGAGATGCAGGACAGGTTTCACCTTTTCAAGCCGGGAGACCGGGTACTTGATATCGGTTCCGCTCCGGGTAGCTGGAGTCAATTCTGCCTCGAACGACTGGGAGGGAAAGGCTTTCTGGTCGCCGTCGATTTGCAGGATCCTCGATTCGATACATCTCGGCGTGGAGGGTATAAATTTATTCGGGGGGACATTTTCGATGCTGACGTGCAGACTGCGATTCGAGATTTAGGTCCGTATGACCTTGTCATGAGCGATGCAGCTCCCAATACGAGCGGCAGCGGGCTGGTCGATGCTCAAATTTCCTTTGAAATTGCAGGTAAGGTGCTGGAGATAGCCTCCAGCGCCCTCAAAGCGCACGGGAATACCGTGGTGAAAATCTTTCAAGGGGGGGAGGAGGGAAAGCTGCTCGGATACATGAAAAAGCGCTTTCGTAGAGCCAAAGCCTTCAAGCCGGGCGCCTCACGCAGTGAGTCCCGGGAGGTATATTTCATTGGTTTCGATCTTGTGAAAAGTTGAAAAAAAAGCTTGATAAGAGAATTGATAGGATTTATCATAAGGGCAATATCCTTGATAAAGGAAAATAAAAATCCTAGTCTAAGGGGGATTAATGGGATGAAACGTTTACTCGTAGTACTATGCCTTCTGTTTCTGATTGTCCCGGCCTTTCTCTTTTCCCAAAACCTGGGGCCCTGGAATGCGGCGTACGGGGATTGGAAGATGGTGGGGGGACGAATTGCACAGATGAGCACCAAGGCGGGGATGGCTCAGGCTTATATGAAGCTTCCCCAGAGTGGCATCATGCAGTATGAGTTCGATATCAAGTATATCGACGGCGGTCAGGATATGTTTGGAGCCTTTGGATTCCATATCGGTATCGACAAGGCTGCCGGCGGTAAGAGCTGGGGCAATGGCAAGTCCTTCCTGCTCTGGCTGACCTTCGATCCGAAAGCCTATGGAGGCTCCGGTGTCTACGGTCAGGCCTATTACAGCCAGACCAGCTCCATTATGGACATGGTCCACAAAGCCACCGCCTATGAGCTTCCTGTAACCCGGTTGAAAGACATCAATCTGGAAAGAATGGCCATTTACAATCTGCCTGTGAAAGCCCGTGTCAATTACAGCACTGGTATGGTCAAGGTTTGGGATCCTGTTATTCCCAACTACTACTACAGGTTCAGCCTGGGCGGGCCGATGCGCGGCGGTAACTACATCTCCGTGCGTACGAACAGTCTGGCAGCAAGTTTCGGTAACTTCAAAGTCACCAAGCCGGCCAGCTTCTAAGTAGATCGCTAAGTAGATCTTATAAAAAAACATATAATCTCAGGTCCAGTTTCTGTGGGGGAAGCTGGATCTGTTTATTCCTCGATTCAGTGTTCTTAAAAAAATGAAGGAACTCTTATCCCTCAATCTCGGTATTACCACCTGCTATCTGCTGCCTATCGGTCGGGGATATCTGCTCATCGACACGGGATTTCCGGAAGATTATCGAAAGTTCCGCAGAGCTCTGACCAGAGCAGGCCTGGATATGGGAGAAATTCAATACCTTTTGCTTACCCACAGCCATGACGATCACGTCGGCTTTGCCGCCCGCCTGCAGCGGGAGATCGGGGTCCGGCTTATCGTACACAAGAACGCGGTACCGGTGTTGGCCCAGGGGAGAGTCGATTACTCGGATCTCAAGGCGTTAAACCGGCTGGTTGATGTTCTGGGTGACCTGCACGGCAGGTTCACAGGCAGGTCGGACAGTTTCGAGGCTGTAGTACCCACCGATGAGGATTTCATCCTGACCGGCGACGAGACGGACCTGCTTTCCTCTCTCGGTCTGGATGCGGAGATCCTCTATACCCCCGGACACAGCAATGATTCGATCTCGGTGATCGATGCGGCGGGAAGAGCTTTCTGCGGGGATGCGGCCATGAACTTTCTCGGATTTACCGGCTGTCGGAAGCGTCCTATCTACTACAGGGACCTTGAGAGCGTCTTTAGCAGCTGGCAGAAAATACTGGCACGGGAGGTGCAGACTTTGTATCCGGCTCATGGCAAGCCCTTCCCCGCCGAACGGCTCAGGCAGTCCCTCAGGCGTTTCGCGCCGGGAAAATCCTGCTAGATTGACGGCTCGAACTACGGAAGAGGTAGCTGCGCAGTAATTCCTGAAAACCCAGGGATAGAATTTTATGATCTTTACAGATAGTATTGCTGCCAGATGAGGATTCTCAGCTTCGCCGAAAAAGCTCTCAAAGACGCAGACTCGTTCAAGGCTTTGGCCAGGGTAGCCGCGGAGGCCGGCGGGCAGACAGCGGCGCCTCTTATCGTGGTCGTTTCCTCGTTGGAGGGTGTACGGGAGTCCCTTGATTCGGCGGCCCGCCAGGCCGAAGAGGGGCGGGGAAGCTATCTCGATCAGATCGATACCACCCGCCAGCGGCTTCTCGAGATCATCCGCGATCTGTTCACTCCTCAGGAGCAGTCTCCGGTAATCACAGCCGTGCAAATCCTGCTCAATGATTTGGAAGATATCCTGCACGGAGTACAGCTCATCAGAGAGTGCTCCCCCAGAACCCTGGATCTTGTATTTAGCTTCGGAATGCAGATCAGCTGTATCCTGACCAGCCGCTACCTGGAGAGAGAGGGATTCGCGGTTCGCGTCGAAGACCGGCCGGGGATCTTGCTGAAAAAAAACAAGTACGGAAGCGTTCAGGTGGACTATAAGAGGAGCTACGAATCCATCGGCAGCGCGCTGGCAACGGAGGGTGTGATTCAGGTTGTCGCCGGGGGAATCGGTCATACAGAGCAGGGAGTGCTGACCGTTTTGCAGCACGATGGCAGCGATCTCACCGCTTCTTTGATCGGGGCGGCACTGAAGGCCGAGCTCATTGAGATGTGGACGGATATGGGTGGAGTGATGAGCGCGGATCCCGGCTATGTATCGGAAGCCTTCGTGATCCCCGCCCTCAGTTTTCAGGAAGCCATGGAGCTATCCTACTTCGGAGCGCGTATGGTGCATTCCCAAAGCTTGATCCCGGCTATGGAAATGGGAATCCCCATCCAGATTCGCAAGCTGAGTCAGCCGGAGCTGCCCGGAACCAGGATCTGCCGCGATCCCCAGCGAAAGCAGACAGCCATAGTGGGAATCGCTTCCATCGAGCCGGCCGCTCTCGTGAACATCGAAGGAGGCGGTATGGTCGGGGTTCCGGGAATCGCGGCCCGGATATTCGCCACCCTGGCGCGGGCCGCTGTGAACATAGTAATGATTTCTCAGGCTTCCTCGGAGCACAGCATCTGTGTGGTATTTCATAGCAGTGAGGCCGAGCGGGCCCTGCAAGCGCTGCAGGAGGAGCTGGCTCCGGAGATCGAGGCCAAACAGATACAGAATTTTGACCTGCGTACGAGTGTGGCCATTCTAGCCGCTATCGGAGACAACATGCGCGGAACTCCCGGGATTTCCGGAAAGCTTTTCAGCGCACTCGGCAAGGCGGGTATCAATATTCTGGCCATTGCCCAGGGTTCCTCGGAGACAAATATATCCTTCGTCATTGAAAAGAAAGATGAGCCCAAAGCACTGAAGACGATCCACCAGGCCTTCCTCGGATAGAAAGGCGAACTCCAATTGAGTATGAGCACAGTTTCCGTTTTTGCTCCCGCGACCGTGGCCAATGTCGCCTCGGGCTTCGACGTATTGGGTTTTGCCCTGGACCGGCCGGGGGATACAGTCGTGTTGAGAAAGCAGGAACCCAAGCGCGTGGACATCCTGTCCGTTGAGGGGGATGGCGGGCTGCTGCCGCGGGATCCGGCGAAAAACACGGCAACGGTGGCTGCCTGGCGATTCCTCGAGGCGGTCGGCTTTCCGTTCGGCTTGCAGGTGACTCTCTACAAGCAGATGCCTATGAGCTCCGGACTGGGAAGCTCGGCGGCCAGCTCCGTCGCCGCCGTGTTCGCAGCGAATCTGCTGGCCGGAAGCCCCTGCACCCGCCAGGAGCTTCTCCGTTTCACGATGAACGCCGAGGAGGTTGCCTGCGGTTCCGCCCATGCCGACAATGTTGCGCCCGCCCTTTTCGGCGGCTTCGTGCTGATCCGCAGCTATGATCCTCTCGATGTAGTCCGTCTACCCGTACCCCGAGGCCTGGCCGTGGCTACGGTCCATCCTCATACAGAGATCAAAACAGAGGATGCCCGCCGCATCCTCAAGAAAGAGATTCGTCTCAGCGACGCCGTCAGACAGTGGGGAAACCTTGCTGCCCTGGTGGCGGCGCTTTACTCGGGGGATCTCGAGCTGCTGAGCCGTTCGCTTCAGGATGTAGTGGCGGAGCCTCGCCGGGCCCTGTTGATCCCGGGTTTTGCGGGAGTCAAACAGGCGGCTCTCGACAGCGGAGCCCTGGGCTGTTCGATCTCCGGTTCCGGTCCCTCTGTTTTTTCACTCTGCGATTCTATCAAGAGGGCGGAGGGCGTGGGTTCGGCAATGAAAAAGGCCTTCGAAGACGAAGGTCTGGACTGCGACCTGTACCTTTCCCGGATCAACGAGGCGGGGCCCGTGGTCGTTGCGGACCCTTCGACTCAGGCGGAGGCCAGCGGTTCGTGAAGTTTCTCAGCACACGGGCGGAGGGGAGGCAGAATCCGGTTTCCTTTCGGCAGGCTGTTTTCAGCGGCCTAGCTCCGGACGGAGGGCTGTACATCCCCACCATGCAGCCGGATTTACACGCCGAGATCCTCTCTTTTTCGGAAAAAACAGGGTTCGTCGAGCTGGCCGAGACGATGATAGCCTGCCTTTTCGGCGCAGAGATTGATCGAGATGCGGCGCGAAAGCTGGCGGGCAAGACCTTTCCCTTTGAACCGTCCCTCCGGCCGCTCGAACCGGGCTTGACCCTGCTCGAGCTTTTCCACGGGCCCACCTGTGCCTTCAAAGACTTCGGTGCTTCCTTTCTGGCCTCGGTGATGGAGGAGTTTCTCGTCGAAGAAGAAAGAAAGGCTGTTATCCTGGTAGCCACCTCGGGTGACACGGGAAGTGCTGTTGCTCGGGCTTTCCACGGCAAGGGGAAGATCGAAGTGGTGATTCTTTATCCTTCGGGCCGAGTCAGTCACCTGCAGGAGCAGCAGCTCACTACCCTTGGCGGCAATGTCAGCGCTCTGGAGGTTCGGGGCAGCTTCGACGATTGTCAGAGTCTGGCCAAGCAAGCCTTTCTAGATGTCGAGCTGCGGGAAAAGCTTTGCCTGAGCTCGGCCAACTCGATCAACCTGGGACGCCTGCTTCCCCAAGCCTTTTATTATATCTATGGATTCAGCAGGCTGGAGCGCGGCCCGGACGAACAGGTAATGATCTGCGTTCCCAGCGGAAATTTCGGCAACCTCACGGCCGGCGTCTATGCCTGGACATGGGGTCTGCCGGCCGCAGGATTTATTGCAGCGACAAATATAAACGACGTAGTCCCGGAGTACCTTCGAACAGGAAGCTATCAACCGCGTTCTTCTGTGCCGACCCTGTCCAATGCCATGGATGTGGGAAACCCGAGCAACTTCGAGAGGCTGCAGGTGGTGTTCCAGGGCCGAATCGATCGCATGCGGGAAACGATCCAGGGCGAGCGGATCACGGATGAGGAAACCAGGGATACGATACGCCGCGTCTACGAACAGCACGGCGTTCTCATCGATCCGCACACCGCCGTGGGTGTTCTGGCTTCCCGTCGTTACAGGGAGCGTTCGGGATTTTCAGGGGGTATTCTATCGCTGGCAACGGCCCATCCCGGAAAATTCGTTGGTGTTGTTCAGGAGGTAACGGGCGAGAGCCCGGAGCTTCCCGCCGCCCTGAAGGAAGCTCTTTCCAGGAAAAAACACTCGCTCCTGCTCGAACCCCGCCTCGCGGCCCTCAAGGCCTTGCTGCTGGCCCGCTACGCCTGAAACGAAGGCAGACATTACAGGTTCTCTGACTCAATTGAGAGTTCTGAAGGATTGTTTTCGCCCGTCCTTGCGGCGGTAGGGGTTTGCCTTGTTCCTGCGGTAGGTGCGGTATACTTTGCAGGCCTCGTAGTAGCCTTCAGGGCTCCAGTAGGAAGCGGAAAGGTCGGCCCTGTACAGCTCGAGAAGCAGAGGAAACAATGGGGAGTCCATGATTCGTTGGCTGCGGTAGATCGGGAGCAGCTTGAGAGCTGCCGGCATCATGTGATAGCGCACGAGAAAGGTCACCTCTTCGATCATGGAAGAAGCGAAGCCGAGACGGGCGAGAAAACCTGCGGCGATTTTAGCGCCCAATTCGGCGTGGCCGTCGAAGGCCCGTTCGGGAGTGCTGCCGGCGGCGGGTTTGCCGATATCGTGGAGCAGGAGTGCCAGGGAGAGCACCGGATCGTGATTCTTTCTGTATTGAAAGGTCTCCAGCGTGTGCTCCCAACCATTACCCTCAGGATGAAAATCTTTGTGATGAGGTATACAGGACATCTTCTGCAGCTCGGGCCAGTACGATTCAATGAATCCGCTGGCGTACAGAAGAGAAAGGCCCCTGCCGGGGTTTATCCCTGAAAGGATCTCGAGAAGAAGCTCCCGCTGAAAGCCGGCATCCGGCTCTGCGTAAGGAGGCTCCAATGTGAAGGAGCCCGGCTCAACCTGGTAGTGATAGCGGGAGCTGAGCACCGCTGCTTCTGCGAGATACAGAATGGCAGATCCCCCGGGCTGGCGGATCAAATGAGCCTTCCTCAGATCCGGATAGATACCCTGGGGATCGAGAAACACGTGCCGCTCCGGATCGTAGAGAAACTCCTGCACTGTGAAGGGACGGGGCGGGGCTTTCATATCCTCGTCGTAGCAGCGCAGCAGGTATCTTTTTTTGCCCGCGTGTATCAGGGCTTCCTCATAGATCAATCCTGGATATTCGAGGTCTTCGAACATGCCGGCCAGATCGATCAGCGAGCAGTCGGTGAGCAGGTACAGGGATTCCCCCGAAGCGATTCGAAAGTAGCGATCGAGAGCCGAGTAGTTGCTATAGTATGCTTTGCAGCCCGATTCCTGCAGAATCTTGATAGGAGATTTCATGGCTCTCTCTGTTCCCTGTTCGTTTCGTTCAGACGCCGGATTTGACCTCGATGCTGCTGAAGCCCGTGTAGGGACGTAATCTTTCGGGTATGCGAATCGAGCCGTCTGCCTGTTGGTGGTTTTCCAAGATACAGATCAAAGCACGGGACATGGCTACAGCGGTGCCGTTGAGCATGTGCGCGAACACATTCTTGCCCTCATGCTTGAAGCGAATCCCCAATCTTCGGGCCTGATAATCAGTGCAATTAGAGGCACTGGTGATCTCTCCCCAATCTCCCCCTTCACCTCTGCCGGGCATCCAGCCTTCCAGGTCGAATTTCCTGTAGGCGGGGCCGCCCAGCTCCCCGGTGCAGGTATCCACCACCCTGTAGGGAATCTCCAAACCCTGGAATATCTTCTCCTCGAGGTCGAGCAGGTACAGATGCATCTGCTCGGACTCGGCGGGACGGCAGAAGATGAACATCTCGACCTTGCTGAACTGATGAACCCTGTACAGTCCTTTGGAGTACTGCCCCGCAGCTCCCGCCTCGCGCCGAAAGCAGTGTGAAATTCCCGCCATCTTGATGGGAAGCTCCTCGTGCCCGAGGATCTGTCCGGCGAAGTAGCCCCCGAGGGTGATTTCTGCGGTGCCGACGAGGCAGGCTCCGGTTCCCTCGACTGTGTAGATGTTCGACTCCTCTCCGCGCGGATTGAAACCGATTCCCTCGACGATCTGCTCTTTGGCCATATCCGGTGTAATGGTGAGAACGAAGCCCTCGCCCTGAAGGATATCCACGGCGTAGCGGGTCAGGGCGATTTCAAGAATCACCGCCTCGTTTTTCAGGTAGTAGAATTTCGGTCCGCTTACCCTGGCCCCGGACTCGAAGTCAACGAGATCGAGCTCCTGGGCCAGCTGAAGATGGTCCTTCGGTTTGAAAGCGAAGCTCGGGATGTTACCCCAACGTTTAATCTCCCGATTGTCTTCATCGCTTTCCCCGACCGGGGCATCGGGATGGGAGAGATTGGGTATCTTGGCGGCCTCGTTGTCGAGCTCCTGCTTTAGGCTCTCCAATGTCTTTTCGAGGCCCGAGATTTCCTGTTTTATCTTTTTTCCTTCTTCTACCAGCTTCCCGCGCTCGGCGTCGGGCAGTTTCTGCTTCATGGATTGGGCGTTGAGGTTTCTTCTGTGCCTCAGGGACTCGATCTCCTGAAGCAGTTCATTGCGCCTGTCGTAGAGCGCTACAACCCTCTGGGGATCGGCAGCCACCTGGCGGTTGCGCGTGTTCTCTTTGATCTGTTCGAGGTTTTCTCGTATGTATTTGAGGTCCAGCATGGTGTGGAGAGTTTAAATCAGATAAGGGAAAAGTGACAACTGGGTTTGGCCGCTCAGTTGACTCCTGGAATCAATACGGCTAAGCTTCGCTCATGGCAAGCGAAGTCAGAGCCTGGAAGACACTTATTGCAGCTCTCATTGCCGTCGAGTTGTTCGGGTTGGCAGGCTGCTTGGGAAAAAAAGAGCCGATCAAGATCGGACTGGCCATCAATCTCAGCGGCCGGGGAGGTACAGCCGGGGAGTACATCCGAGACGGTTCCATGCTGGCGGTGGAAGAGATCAACGAACGGGGCGGAGTCCGCGGGCATCCGTTGGAGCTGATCATCCGGAATGATCGCGACACCGCAAAGGGCATACTGTCCGCCGACCGGGAGCTCATCGATGCGGGAGTGCCTTTGATCATCGGGCACGACTACTCTGAGAGTACCCTTACAGCCTACCCCTACGTTACCTCCCGTGGTGTGCTCCTCTTCACGGCCTTCACCGCCACCACACGCCTCAGCAACAGGGATGATCTTTTCTTCCGTACGTCGGTGGACAACCGGGCCTACGGACAGGCTATGGGAACCCTCCTCGCCCGGAAGGAAATCAATCGGGTAAGCTTCCTCCTGGATATGTCCAACTCGAGTTTCGTTCTCGAGTACCTGGCCGAGACAAAGAGGAACTTTGGCGGCATCTCGACGGCGGTGCAGTTCAATTCCAAGCAGGCGATCGATTGGCTGCGGATTGTCTCCGAGCTTCTTGCTCCTGATCCGCAGGCGGTTGTCCTGCTGACCGAGGTAACGATGACGGGGATCGCCGCTCAAAAGCTGCGCGCCGCCGGCTTCGAAGGGGATCTGATCGCATCCCTGTGGGCCCAGACTCCCGACCTGATACGCTACGGCGGGAAAGCCGTGGAAGACCTTTCGATCGTTACCTTTATAGACTGCTCGTATCAGAACCCCAGGTATGAGCAGCTGGCCGAAAAACTGCGGGCGACGTTCAACGAGCCCCTGACCGCACGCTCGATCCGATCCTACGAAGCGATCCACGTAATCGGCGAAGCACTGAGACAATGTGACAAGTTCACGGCCGTTCAGATCAAAAGGGCGTTATTGGAGATCCGTCGTTTCGAAACGGTGATGGGACCGTTTAGCTTCAATGCCTTCGGGGATGTTGAACGGCCGATCTATGAGATCCGCGTCCGGGAGGGCCGCTTCTACAACATGGGTGAGCTGTGATGAAGAAGATTCGCCCGTTGCGGGTCACCATCAGAACCATGATGCTCATCGGCGGATTTTTGCTCTACCTGGCCGCTGTCCTGGTAACAGCGGGTCTCAGCATCCGCCATCTGAAGGGAGACTATGCCTCTTCCATGATCGGAGCGGTGAGAACATTTGAAGAGATCATCAGCGATCGCTTCCGGGAGAGCGAAGCCATTATCGGGCGACTGATCGCTGAGGTCCCGGGAAACGACGAAGCGCAGATCGCAGACAGAGTCCGGGACCGTCTCAATCTTCTCGGCTCCCCGGACCTGATTTACAGCGTCGATAAGCGGGGGAGGATCAGCTCCATTGGAGAACCTCATGGGCAGTACTTCGGTTTGGATCTCTCCCATATCGAGTATATCGCGAACAAAAACCGTGTATCCGAGGTGCATCAGTCGCTTTTCACCCTCAAGCCCGTGGTCAGCCTCTGCTATGCCTTTTCCTCAGGCGGACTGCTCGTGCAGGAGAAAGCCCTTCGCTGGATCATCCCCGTGGCCAAGCAATTTCATCAGAACGAGATCATTCGCCGGGGTGAGCTCTTCATCCTGGCGGAGAACGGGACGGTGGTGTACCACCCGGACCCGCACCTGATGGAGAGCAGGCACAATCTCGGCTTCGAGCTGAAGAAGCACAGGGAGCCGGACTCCCGGGGACTCCGAAGCTTTACCTACCAGGGCGAGCCATATATAGGGTATCAGGAAGAACTCGAAGTGCCCGCGGGCTGGCGGATTTACTTTATCATCCCCGTCCGAGTGTTTTTCCACCACGTAGGCAGGATCAGCGTGCAGCTTTTTTTCATCTTCGCCGTACTCTTGGCCCTCTTTGTCGGATTGCTTCATTTTTGGATCGTTAGGAGACTTACCGTCCCTGTAAACAGGATCGTTTCTTTTCTCTCGGATCGCCCCGGGCATGGACTTCTCGGTCCCATTCCCCCCGCCGTTGCCGCGGGAACGAGGGAGTTGTCGCTCGTGGTCGAGGCGTACAACGGCCTGCAGGAACGGCTGAAGCAGGCTACCGAGATCCTGCGGGAAAGCGAGGAGCGTTACCGTCTCCTCGTGGAGACGATAACCGACGGGGTGTTTATCATCGACGTGGATGGCCGGTTCACCTACCTAAACCCCATATTTTCCAAGATGACGGGTTGGCCCGTCGAGGATTTCGTGGGCCGTCCTTTCACAGAAATCCTGGCGCCCGAATACCGGGACTCCACGGTGGAAATCTTCCGCCGCGGTCTGGCCGGAGAAACCATACCCCCTTACGAGGTGGATATCCTGTGTCGAGACAGCGGCAGGCTCAGCGTAGAGCTTAACGTGACCACAATGCTCGGGCCCGACGGACAGAGGATCGGAAGGATCGGGGTGGCCCGGGATGTAAGCGGGAGAAAGGAAGCGGAACGAGCTCTTCGGGACTCGGAACAGCGTTTCCGCTCGGTGGTGGAGCACTCCCACGAAGGTATTCTGGTCGTGGACGAAGCCTCCCACTTCCTATATGTGAACGATCAGCTGTGCAGCATGCTGGGCTACGAGCGGGAGGAGATCATCGGCCGGGAGTTTCAGGATTTCCTCGACGAAGAAACCAAACGGCTTGTTTCTCAGCGCTACTGGGACAGGCAGAAGGGTCTTGAGGTTCCTTCCCGCTATGAGTTCAACTTTGTGCGCAAGGACGGAGTCAAGAGGCTTGTGGAGATCAGCTCTACTGTCATCAGAGATCCATCAGGTCGTGCTAGAACCGTGGCTCAAATACTAGACATCACAGAGCGCCGGCGCGTCGAGCAAGAGAAACGCGAGCTGGAAGCTCAGCTTGTACAGGCTCAGAAGCTCGAGGCCGTGGGGATTCTCGCAGGAGGGATCGCCCATGATTTCAATAACCTCCTTCAGGCGGTACAGGGCTACACGGAGCTGCTTCTCCTCAGGAGGGGAGAGGAGGAGGGACACCAGGAGCTTCAGGAAATCCTGTGGGCTTCAAGGCGTGCCACGGAGCTCACCAAGCAGCTTTTAACGTTCAGCCGCAAGATCGAAAGCAGGCCGCAGCTCGTGGAGCTGAATCAACAGATCCGGGAAACGGCCAAGCTCCTGGAGCGAACGCTGTCCAAAATGATAGCCATCGAGCTGGCCTTGGACGGAGACCTGCCGTTGATTCGGATTGACCCTGGCCAGTTGGAGCAGGTGCTGATGAATCTTGCCCTCAATGCCCGGGATGCGATGCCATCCGGGGGGACAATGAAAGTGTCCTCGAAAAAGGTCGATCTAGATGAGGAGTTTTGTAAGACTCATCCTGAAATCACTCCCGGTCCGTATATACTCCTGACCGTCATCGATACGGGGCAGGGAATTGCCCCGGAAGATCTGGAGCGTATTTTCGAACCCTTTTTCAGCACGAAAGAGGTGGGCAAGGGGACCGGTTTGGGACTGGCCATGGTATACGGAATTGTCAAGAACCACAATGGCTACATAACGTGCACCAGCGAGCAGGGTAAGGGAAGCACATTCAAAATTTATCTGCCGGCGGCGGAAGCTGCCGAAATAGTGGAGGGAGGACCTGAGAATAAAATGGTGGAAGGGGGCTCGGAAACTATCCTGCTTGTGGACGATGAGGAGTCGGTTCGAACGCTGGCCGAGAAAGTACTGAAAATAGCGGGATACCGGGTGCGGACAGCGGACAGTGGTGAAACAGCACTGGAGATCCTGCGAAGGGCTGAGCAAGAGATCGATGTTGTCATCCTTGATATGATCATGCCGGGCATGGGAGGAAGCCGCTGCCTCAAGGAGATACTGCAGATCAACCCTCAAACAAGGGTGCTTGTGGCCTCCGGCTTCTTCGAGAATGGCTCAGAAAAAGGCGCGCTGGCAGCCGGGGCCAGAGGGTTTCTCAGCAAACCATATCACATGAAGGAGATGTTGCGAACCGTACGAACAGTCCTGAATGCCTAACGTTTGTTCCCGCGCGGTCCTCGGGTCGGTTTGCCCCGGGTTCCATGGACCATTTTGCCTTCCTCTTTCATCCGGGTCCGCACCGGCTCTTTTTGCTTGCTGCCCCTCTGAGAGGGCTTTTTCCGATTCCGTTTCTTCATCGCCATCTCCCCTATAGTTAAAGGTAATGTGGGAAGGCCCGAGATAGCAAATTTATCTTTGTTTGTGTACAGTAGGTTTCGATGGCTTCTCTGTATGTCGTGGCTACCCCGATCGGAAATCTGGAGGATATTTCGGGTCGGGCTCTCAGGATTCTCGGCGAGGTGGCTGTGATCGCCTGCGAGGATACCCGCCAGACCTTGAAGCTCTGGAACCACTACGGCCTCAAGGCTTCCCTGACCGCTTTTCACAGCCACAACATGAAAAAAGCGGCACCGCGGCTTCTACGGCTTCTTGAAAGCGGTAAAGACCTGGCCGTCGTAACGGATGGGGGAACCCCGGGGATATCGGATCCCGGTTCCTACCTGGTTTCCCTGGCCCGCAGCCGTGGATTCAACGTTGTTCCTGTTCCGGGCCCATCCGCTCTCTCGGCTCTCCTTAGTGTAAGCGGAGCCGCATCCGGCCCGGTTACCTTTGCCGGTTTTCTTTCCCCCAAGGCGGGTCGCAGGCGCAGGCAGCTCAAAAACTACCTGGATCGTCGGGAGGGCGTCCTGCTTTTCGAATCGCCCCATAGAATACTAAAGCTTTTGGCCGATTTGCAGACGCTGGCTCCCGAGCGGCTCTGCCTGATCGGGCGGGAGATGACAAAAGTGCACGAAGAGTTCCTGGAAGGTTTTCCCGCGACACTCTTGACGCAACTGGAGGGAAGGACGAAAATTAAAGGTGAGTTCAGCGTATTTGTCATGCCTGATAAAAAACATCAAGTTGAACTGGATGCGTGACGATACTGGAAAGTGAAAGGAACACTCTGGCGATGACGATTGAACGAATCGGACCCACGGATCCGGTACAGAGCTTCAAAAAAACAAAGGCCGCTGAAAAGCCCCGAAAAAGCCAGGGGGCGGACTCGATCAATCTCAGCGAAGAGGCTAAGAGCAAGGCTGAGGTTTACCAGGCCCAAGAAATGGTCAAACAGGCCCCGGAGATTCGTTGGGAGCTCGTGGAAGCTGCGAAGAAGAGACTTCAGGATCCGTCCTATATTTCAGACAAAGTGATCAATTCGGTGGCAGAACGGTTGATGGAATATTTCGAGATTACCTGAACCCGGCCCAGGCCGGCTTGTTTATAAAATGAGAGAAGAATGGGCGGAGGGACCAGTCATGGGCCTTCCGCTTTTTTCGTAGGTGCGTATTTATGCCAGATGCAAGGAGAATGAGCGGCAATGCCTGATATAGCCTTTTCAATCCCAACGGATATTCGTTTCGGACTGGATGTTGTCAACAGAACGGCTTCTGTGGTCAGCGAACAGGGTGAGCGGGTCCTTTTGGTGACGGAGGCGATTCTCTATGAAGGCAAGGTGATAGACAGGATACAGGCTCTCTTTGAAAAAAAGGGGATCCAGTACATCGTGTTCGACGAGGTGGTACCGCACGCTACCAGCGTCGTCGTGGACGAAGGGGTGAAGCTGGCCCGCAGCGCCCGGGCTGAGATCGTCATCGGTCTGGGAGGCGTGCGCACCCTGTCTGTGGCAAAATGCATAGCCATGGTTGCCTCCGGGGACATGGATATGGATGAGTATCTGGCCGGCGTACAGCCCACGGGTAAACCCCTCGTCTTCGTGGCCATCCCCACCACCTGCCGCGATCCCTTTTTGCTCGTGGATGAATACCTCGTGACAGACGGAAGGGACAGGAGCGCCAAGATCGGCCGTACCCAAAGGGAGATCACCAAGGCGGTGATCGTGGATCCCAAGCTTACAGTTACCCTGCCGCCGAAGTACACGGCTACCACTCTGATGGATACGCTGCTGGCTGCGGTGGAGGGCTACCTTTCATCGCGGAGCAATTTCCTCTCCGATACGTTCTTCACTCGGGCCTGCCAGCTGATAGGGAAAATCATAGGAAAGCTGGTAGACCAGCCGGATGATCTGCGCTTGCGGATCAACGCTTCCATGGCCGGCCTGCTGACAGGCATCGGCTTGACGATCAGCAAGACCGGGGTGGGTACGGCTCTTGCCTACGCCATAAACGGCAGTTACATGGTACCCAAATCCTGGATTTCTTCGATCATGCTGCCCCATGTGATGGAGTTCTACTCCGGGGTGGCTTCAGAGAAGCTCACCACGATCGCAGGGTATCTGGGAGAGGATGTCAGCGATACGGCTCCCGTGGAAGGCGCCGCCCGGGCTGTAGAAGCCGTCCGACGGGTGATCGGCTCGCTGAGCCTGCCGACCCGCTTGAGGGATTTCGATCTCAATCTGGACGAGATGGTGGACATCGCGGGAATCGCCCGGAACTTCGATATGATGAATTATCTTCCCCGATCGATATCCACAGAGGATCTCTACGAGCTTATCAAATCAGCCTACTAGAGAAGGCTCAAGCCCCGAGCAGTGATCTCCATCAAGAAGCTGCAGACACTCCCGCGAAAGACCCGCCTGCGCAAGATCGTAGTACTGCTTCAGGCTGAAGAGCTCGACCTGGGGCGGGGCAGAAATGCTCACCGGGACTACATTTACGAGCTGGCCCGGCTGCTCGGCGGAGAGAAGGACATCGGCAGGGAGGTTCGGGAACAGGCGCAGCTTCTCTGTCGTCGAGTGCAGGAGAGGGATTGCGGAGCGGAGCCGCCGCACCGCGAAGTAAACAGGCTGCGCAACGCCCTGCTGCGCTATCTCGGGGCCGAGCCCGCCGAATGGGATCTGCTGTCACCGGCAGTCGAAGGGCTTGACCCGAAGGCTCGTAGCGTGCTTCCCATCGGCGTGTATCTGGAAGAGATCCGTTCGCCTTTCAATGTGGGATCGATCTTCCGTTCTTGTGAGGCTTTCGGAGTCGAGCGCATTCTGATTTCCCCCGCGACAGCCTCTCCGCTGCATCCGAGGGCTGTGAAATCCGCTCGCGGCGCGGTTACCATCATGCCCTGGGGCTTTGCCGAGCTTTCCGCCCTGGAGGAAGGCGACGGGATCTTTGCCCTCGAGCTGGGCGGAACCCCCCTCCAGGACTTTGTATTTCCCGATCGCGGGCTCATGCTCGTAGGCTCGGAGGAGCTGGGCTTGAGCCCGGAGGCCTTGAACCTGGCAGCCGCTAAGGCCGGCAGGGTTTCCATCCCCATGGCCGGGGCCAAGCGGTCCCTCAACGTGGCCGTGGCTGTGGGCATCGTCCTGCAGGCCTGGTATCGTGCGTTAGATATCTGAAAAACGTACCGATCGCCAGGTCGGGAACGAGGCATAGAGGCGATCGTCGTACATCCAGGTGCGTACCTGTCTGCCTTTCACCAGCCGTCCGAGCATGGGATCGATCGTTTCCAGAAGCTCGCGGGGCACATCGCGGAGCGAGGTGAGCAGGATCGAGCGCGGCAGCAGGGTGGAAAGCTCCCTGTCCGGGAGGTAGGCGAAGGGAGGGTCCCCGTCGTCGCCGCGCACGGTGAGGCAGACCTTTAAACGTCCGGCCTCGATTCGACTCTTGATGGATTCGATGTTTTTGTAGCTTTTTCGTTTATTCGACATAACAAAACCCCCGTATTGAACAACGGGGATTTCGTTGGAATTGCTTCAGGCGGAGGGATTTAAAACCAGTTCGTAGCTTATCTTTGCGGCTTTTCCCAGCATGGCATGAACGCCGCAGTATTTCTCCAATGAAAGCTTCACAGATTTCTCGATTTTGTCCCGATCCAGCTCCTCGCCACTGAAAATGTAGCGGATGATAATTTCATTGTAGACTTTCGGATGTTCGTCCGCCACTTCTCCTACCACCTCGAGCTTGAAGTCGTCGAAAGGCATCCTCATTTTGTTCAGCAATGATACGACATCCATTCCCGTACAGCCGGCCAAGCTGGAGAGCAGCAGGGGTTTGGGCTGAGGACCCCGATCCTTTCCGCCGAACTTCTCATCGGCGTCGATCATAAACCTGTGTCCGTCGAGCTCGACCTCGAAAGCCATCTCTTCCTTCCACGTGACAACGGTTGTCGATGCCAAGGCATCCTCCTCACACTATCGTCTCAGGGCGCGTTCGATTTCCTGTTGATTGAAGCCCACGATGATCTTCCCGTGAACATCGATAACCGGGACCCCCATCTGGCGGGACTTGCGGAGCATCTCTTCAGCCTTGCGCTGATCCGAAGCCACGTTATACTCTGTGAAGTGAATCCTGCGGTCCCGGAAGTATTGCTTGGCTTTTCGGCAGAAGCCGCAGCTTGGTGTTGAATAAATCGTTATAGCCATAGACGACTCCTCTTCGTGATGTCAAAACTATTATATAGAAATTAGAAAGTCAAGATTTGGATGGAGAACTCGTTTTTCCGGTCTGTGACCTTCTGCGCTCTGCAGAATAGAGAGCAAAAAGCAGAAAAGCGCCCAGCAGAGAAACAACGAAACACAGCGACCAGATATGCCGAAGTGCGAAGCGTTCGATGAACTGGGCGGACAACGGCGGGCCGATACCTTGCCCGCTCCACATGATGATGGGTGCGATGGCGTTGAACCGCCCCCTGTGGGTGATGGGTGCGTGGTTGGCAACGTACACGCTCGAGTTGGTTGCCGAGAGGATTTCCCCGACTGTCCAGATCACGGTGGATAGCAAAAGCAGGGGAAGGTTGCTTGCCAGACCGATCATGCCGAATCCCACGGCGAAGAACAGGCCCGAGATGGCGACGGTTAGGGCCGGTTTCAACCTGTCTGTAAAATGAAGCACGAAGGTGGTGAGAACGATCACTGTTAGCGCGTTGAAGCTCATGATCGAACCGAACATTTTCGGCCCCGCGTTGTCGAATACGGCGGACAGCTGCAGGGGCAGGCTGAAACCGACCTGTGAGTATACGAAGGAAAAGGCGACGTGAATGAACATGAAAGCCAGTAAAAAGGGACGTTGCAGCAGAACCTTCAGCAGCGACCCGGTTTCCGCCCGCTCGGAACTGCGATCCTCGGCGAAGCTCTTGTCGATCTGTTCTGCGCTCGGCGCCGATTCTCCTACAAAGATGACGATCAGCAACACGGCAATCGCCGTTGTGATTGCATCTCCGAGGAAGATCCAGGGCAGGTAACGATTGAAGAGAAATCCGGCGATCATTGGCCCGACGGCGAAGCCGATATTGTGTCCCAGATACAGCAGGCTGAAGGCCGCTTTTCGCTGCTCGGCCCTTGTAAGATCTATGATCATGGCGTCGTTCACCGGTTCGGCCACGCCGTGGCAAAAAGAGGATGCGATCAACAGCCAGGGAATGAGCCTAGAGATGCCCAGGAACGCACAGGGAACCAGAGTGAGGCCGGCCAGGGAGTGGAAGACGATTCAGTCCTGCGTAGGTCTTGAACAGCTTGTTACGAAGCACAGCGCAAAACGCTTGTCAGAACCGGGATCGTTGCTGGTCAAAGGCTGCTGTCAAGCGTTTCTGTATGCGGGTGAGCTGTTCTTCGTTTTGAATACCGAAATCCCCCAGCACCCAGTGATTGATCTGATCGTGTACGACCAGGTCCCTTTCCAGGTCTGTCAGGGCATTGGCAAGGTAGACGCTGAACACGATGTCCTGGTGCTCCTCCGTGCATTCCAGTGGAGCGTGGTGGAAACGAATCGCCTCGATCAGCTGTGCGGGGAAGTTCCATTTTTCCGCGATCAGAGCTCCGACTTCGGCGTGGTTCAAACCGGCGGCGAAGTTTTCCAGCAGGCCGGAGGGGATCTCCTTTTCCCTGCAGAATCCGCGGATGTGTTCCAACAGGTCGGGATGCAGGGAGGCCAGGATGATCTTGCCCAGGTCGTGGAGGATGCCGCCCACGTAGACGTCATCGAGGATTTCCTTTCGGCGCCTGAAGCTCTTGGCCAGGTTGTAGGCGTAGTAAGCGGTACGGTAGGAGTGCTGCCACAGGGTACGCATCTCACGATACTTCTGGCCCAGGATTTTCTGGGTGCCGTGAGTATAGAGCAGGTTGCGAACACCCTTCATGCCGACCAGCTTGACGGCCTCGACGATGTTATCCACCCGTTTGGGCAGCATGAACTGAGCAGAGTTGACAAGCTTGAGCAGGTCCGCGGTAAGGGTCGGATCCGTGGAGATCTGGCGGGCGATATCTGTAATTTCGGAGTCCGGATCAGAAATCAGGCGCTGCAGATGCAGGATATTATCGGGGAACTGGGGCAGCTGTTTTACCTCCTGGATGATCTGCTGGGTGAGCAGGTCCATCTTTTCCACCTGGATTTCGGAGAAGGGGATATTCAGCGTGGCCACCGTTTCTCCGTCTTCAATATCTATGGAGAAGGCATCCTCGTCCAGCCCGATCTTTTTCAGCATCAGGATGAGGATGACGATGCCCAGTCCCGCCCCTTCCGTCTGGTCGAGTACCGTAGCAAAGGCTTCTTCCATGCTGGTGAAGGCCCGGGATCGGGCGATTCTGTCGAAGATGCGGATTTGCTCGATCTTGGTTATCTCCACATTGTTGCGTACGGAGATGGAAAAGGTCTTCTCCCGCGTGTGATAGACTATCTTGAGGTACAGTCCCTGCTCCTTCTGCCTCTGCAAATAGTGCTGGATATTTTCCAGCGTGTCCTCTTTGAAGCTTTTCATGCCCTCCGCATAGTCCTGGGGATTCTGGAGATCCAGACCTTTTTCCTGGAAGTAGGCCCTTTTGGTATTGGCCTTCTTGGCATTCACGGCCAGCTCGCGCAGGCAGTAGGAAAGCTGGTCTTTGATTTCAGGGAAACCGAGCTCTCTTAGGAAGATGTTGAGCACCTCGTCGAGGTACTCTTCGGTGTCATGAGGCAGAGTATAAGTTTTGAAGGTCAGCGGAATCGAGTTATGAGCGGCCCGTTTTACCTGCTCTACATCGATCTGTGGAGGCATACATACACCCAATGTTCAAATTTTTGTTAATTGAGAATATCTTTCCCGCTACCCGTTGTCAAGCCTGAGTGTTAGCCGCCGGCCGGCCGTCATTCGTTGCCATGCTGCCGGCCGCCTGCTATAATGAGCCCCCATGAACCTCGAACAGTTCGATACGCTGATCCGTTCGCTGCTCGCTCTCGATGAGTTCAGCGGTTCCGATGCGTCTCTCAACGGTCTACAGGTAGCCAACGAGAAGCAAACGGTGGCCAGGGTTGCCTTCGCCGTGGATGCCTGTCAGGAGAGCATTCGTCGCGCCGCTGAGTGGAACGCCGATCTTCTGTTCGTGCATCACGGATTGTTTTGGGGCAAACCGATAGCCGTAACAGGAGGGCACTACGCGCGCCTGCGAGCGCTGATCGCGGCGGATTTGGCTCTGTACGCGGTGCACCTGCCCCTAGACATGCACCCGGAGCTCGGCAACAATGCGGGCCTCGCCCGCCGCATTGGTTTGCAGAAACTCGAATCCTTTGGAGAGTACAAGGGCACAAGGATAGGGTTCAAAGGCAGATACGAAAACAGCAGGAGCCTGCAGCAGGTCGTGAGGTTGTGCTGCGGCGGCAGCGAGCGGGGTCTTGGGGTTCTTCCCTTCGGGCCCGAGGAAATATTTTCAGTCGGCATTGTTTCCGGCGGAGCGGCGGACGAAGCCTATCAGGCCATAGAGGAAAAGCTCGATTTGTTCATTACAGGAGATGCCTCGCACGAGATCTATCATCACTGTCTCGAGGGCCGCATCAATGTGATCTTCGGCGGACACTATCTTACAGAAACTTCCGGAGTGATGCTGCTATCGGAAAAGCTGTCCCGGGACACGGAGCTGGAAACTAGATTTTTCGATATCCCCACGGGACTTTGAGAGTTTGACGAAGGAGGCTGCTTTTTGAAAAAGAAATTTCTTCCCCTTGTTTTGACACCCTGTGTGATTCTGGTCGACCAGATTGTTAAACTTGTAGTAGCAAAGACTCTTCCCTATGGCCGTCCGGTGGAGATTCTCGGCGATTTCCTACGTTTCACCTACGTGCAAAACCCGGCTATCGCTTTCAGTATAGGCCGCGGATTAGGAGAGCCGGCCCGGGTAATTCTGGCCATGGTGCTGCCGCTGGTAGTCATCGGGGCCATCATCATCTACTTTTTTGCGGGCAAGGATGTCACCCAGGGTCAGCGCTGGGTGCTGGCGGCGATTCTGGGCGGAGGCCTGGGCAATCAGGTGGATCGATTTTTTCGCTCCGGAGGGGTCATCGATTTCATTGACTTCAAGTTTTATGGTATCTTCGGCTTGAGCCGCTGGCCCGTGTTCAACGTGGCCGATTCTACGGTCGTGGTGGCCGGAATAACGCTGCTGATCATGTATCTTTCAAGCGGAGTAAAACAAAAGAATGAATAAAAAGCTCAACACTGTGCTCTTTTTGCTGGGAGCGACCGTTTTCAACCTGCTGATCATGTTCATCCTGATTGTGGTTTTCCTGGTGCTCATCTCAGCGCTTTTCGGTGACTCGCTGAGCCCCAACCTGTTGTCGATCCTGATGATCGTGATCTTTATCGGCTCGATCGCCGCTTCGTTTTTCATCTACGGTAGGGTGGTGAAATGGCTGTCTCGAAAAATCGAAATGGAGAAGTACTTCCTGCCTCTTTTTCGCAGAAAGAAGTAAAGCTGATCAATATCCGTCGGACATCGAGATATTGAGGTCCTTCTTGTACAGCTCGTTGTATACGAAGCCTCTGTTTTTCAGGCTGTCTTTGATTGCCTGGGGAAAGGGCATCAGGCGCCAGAACACACCCCGCACATCCCTTTCCAGCTTCTGTGTTCCCTGGCTTTCTTTCGTGATCCAGAGAATGTAGTCCCGAATGAAGTAGTCTTTGACATCGCCGCGTAAGCGCTGCTCTTGGAACCACTGGTAGTAGCGCCCCGTGATTCCCTCCTCCATCCAGTAGTGCTGTGCCCTCTCCTTCGCCACGTGCCAGCGCAGATCGGCCAGAGCCGAGATCACAGCTGTTTCCACGTCCTTGGGGTACAGGGGCAGGGCGATACGTCCCCGGCTCGAGGCGCGGTTGAAGCGTTCGAAGGGCTCCCAGCAGATGCCCGTGTCCCCGTAGTTGGGCAGCAGCAGGACGTAGGGCACGATCCTGCTGGTTTGGCCTTTGAAAGTCCGCTCGAAGATTCCGGAATCGAGAGACTCAACCTTGGCCATGGTGTTGATCACATTTTCCCGGGTGCAGATTTCTCTGATGTTCGGCCGGAAGTACTGTTTGAACAGTACGGGAAAATGGTTTCCCTGCCTGCCGACACACATTTTTGACATCTGACGCAGCGATTGGAACTCTCCCGTTACGATCCCTCGATCTACGGTTGTGTCGACGCCGTCCGCTTTATCCTCGAGCTCCCGAAGCTCCTTTTCCATGTCTTCCAGGGCGGAGTAGGAAACCTTGATCTCCCGGTCCACATTGGACAACTGTCGGAGAATCGAGTTGATCTGGCTGATCGCCTCCCGCTGCTCCGGAGTAAAAACATCCTTCAAGCCCCCGTAGTCCGAGCGGGTTTGGTGGCGTAGCACGGTCTTGACCCGATTCGCCAGATTGGCTTCCAGCTGGTCGAGCTGGCCGATCTTATTTTGCAGCAGGGAAAGCTCGGCCTGGCGCTGGCCCCTGCGCCTCTCCACGATTTCCACTGTTTTTTGATTGGCATCCAAGCGGGCCCGCTTGACTTCATCGGTTGCCGAATGCCGTACCGCCCCTTGGGCGATCTTGGTAAGCCACTCATCGAGATAGTGGATCGGTTCGTCTGTTTTATTGGCGAACACGATCCGGCTGATCATATCCCGCTGTTCCGCGGAGATCAGGGTAGGAGAGAGGATGCCGAAGCGCAGGAGCAGCCGTTTGGGCAGCGGCATGTTCGGGGAAACCTTGGCCGCTACCCTCTGGGCCAACTCCCAATAGGCGGTCGTGAGGCGGGCACGATACACGGATTTATCTTTCGGATCCTTGGCCGTGGCGAATTGGGTGAGCAGCTGGTGCACCCGTCGCCCGGTCTCTCTTTCATCGGCGACAATGCTTTTATAGTAGTTCTTGTCCTTGAAGTAAGGCTTGGGCTTCTCTTCGAGCTTCGTCTGAATGTCGAAGGCTTTTTTTGACAGGTCTACATCTTCAGGGCCCTTCTTGTCGACTTGGACTTCCTCGGCGAAGAGGTCGGTAAAATCAGGTCTCTGACCCTGCGGCTGCGCCGTGATCCCCATGAGGTTCGCAATTTCCGGATCCAGCTGCCCTGAGGTATATTTATTTGCCATCGGTATTGGAGGCGACGGGAATCGAACCCACGACCTCGTGAATGCCATTCACGCGCTCTAGCCAACTGAGCTACGCCCCCGACTTGAGAGAATGATAGTAACCGACAGACTCTTTGTCAATATGGCCGCGCGGCGAGTCGGAAGCGGTATCGCGTCATCAGACCGAAGCCCCGGAGAGCTGATTATCTAAAGATCACGGATTAGTCTAGTTCTGATCTCGTTGATTTGTCGAAGGACGCGATCCGCTTTTTCCAGAGAATCTTTCGTCTCCGTGGTATCCGTCGATTCGAAATCCCCGTAATCCACATCGGTTCGCCGTGACAAGAGCACTTTCATGCTCTTTATTACCTCCAACGGCAAGAGCCCTTTTTTGATGAAGCGCAGGCTCAGCGCAGTGATCGCTCCGCTGTGTGTTTCGGAATCAACGCCCTCGAGGATAAGCAACGCTCTCACTGCGGTCAATGCGGCATAGTAGCTTCGATTTATCGCGGTCTTCAGCCTCGTCTCTCTGAAATTCGCCTCTGCATCCTCGAGAAACTCTTTTGCTTTCCCGAATCGGATATCACTCAGTGTTTTCTTATCATCGGGACCTAAGATCATACCCGTATTCCCTCTTGTACAATATTTTCATAGAACGGCGTGTGGTGTTTTTTCTCGAGCTCGAAACTGTGCAGGGTTTTAATGACGGGATCGAAAGAGATTCCACTTCTCGACTCTTCCTCTACGAATACGTCAATAATCCCTTCCTCTAAGGCAACGGAGCGCTTCTTCACAAGAACGAGCACGTCGTAGTCGGATCCTCCCATATGGTCGCCCCTTACCCTCGAGCCGAAGGCATAGACCGAGACGATGATCTTCGGATATTTGCTTCTCAGGGTCGAGCTGATATTGTGCAGTGCTGTTTTCTCATGAGCGTACATGACCGGCACCTAATCAGGAAAAAGGATAGTACTTTCGGACCGTCCGGTCAACAAAGATCGCAGCGAGTCGCAAGCGGCCGATATGCTTTTATTCGAAGCGATAAAAATGGTAAAAAAAGAGCTTGACAATTTCAAATAAGAGATGTTATAGGGATAGACTATGTTGAGCTGTTTTCAGGGAGGGACTGTAGTTCAGAAGCTTTCCAGCCAGGATAGGTTCGAAGCCATCCGGGAGCTGATTCACAAGGCCCCGGTCTTTAACGGACTCGGCTGCCGTCATGAGCTCGAGCACGCCGTGATAAGCAGAGAGAAGGTTCTCTCCACGGGTCTCGGTCACGGCGTTGCCGTGGCTCACGGAACTTCGAAGGCGCTCCAAGAGATCGTCATCGCCCTGGGAATTTCGGATGACGGCATCGAGTTCGATTCCTTCGACAGCACACTCGTGCATCTGCTTTTCGTAATCACCAACCCCCCGGGACGGCAGATGGAGTATCTGCTCGCCCTTTCCGCGGTAACGCGGCTGGTGCGTGATGAAGCCTTCCGCAAGGCTCTGCAGGCCAAGGTACCGGCCCGGAAGATTGAGTTTAAAATTTGCCAGGCTTTCAATGATTGCTTGAAGAAGTACAGTAAAAAGACAGCCTGAAAACACCTTCCGTGAACATCATTCCAGCCATCGATATTCTCGCCGGGCGCTGCGTGCGTTTAACCAGAGGTAACTACGATCAGGTACGTCGCTACTCCGATAATCCCTTGGAGGTAGCCAGAAGGTTCGGGCGGGCGGGGGCCAGTTGGATCCACATCGTTGATCTCGATGCCGCCCGCGGTTCCGGCTCCGCCGGCACGGCCGCTGCTGGTTCACAAGCCGGTGTGAATAACCGAGCAGTGATTCAACGGATAGCCCGGAGCGTTTCCTGCAACCTCGAGGTGGGAGGGGGGATCCGCTGCCGCGAGGACGTGGAGGAATTGATCTCCGCCGGGGCCAAGCGGCTCGTGTTGGGCACGGTTGTGATCGAGCGGCCCGGGGAAGTCGAGCTCTGGTGCCGCGACCATCCCGAAGTTCTGTGGGCGGGAATCGACGCGGAAGAGGGCAGGGTGAAGATATCGGGTTGGCAGCGGGAAGCTCCGCTTGGGGATGTCGAGCTGGCCCGACGGGTTTCAGAGATGGGGCTTTGCGGGATCGTCTACACCAGCATTCGCCGCGACGGGACCCTCGAGGGGCCCGATATCGAAGCCACCAATCGCATAGCCGAGTCGTCTCGGCTTCCTGTGATTCTTTCCGGGGGAATAGGATCTATCCGTGATGTAGAGCGGGTGTTGCAAAAGAGGCATCCGGGAGTCCAAGGGCTGATCGTCGGCAAGGCTCTATACGAGAATCGTGTTCGCTTGAAAGAGCTTCTCAGGATATCCGAAGCTCAGCGCTAAGTTACTCGGATTTGGCCAGCTTTCTCAGGATTTCCTCTACAGTTTTTTCCGGGCTTCGCCCCTCGTTGGGGCAGCGCTCTCCCAGTTCTTCGTACACGGGAGCCCGGGATTCGAACAGTCGCTTCAGCTCTCCTTGGCCCCTATCGAGCAGGGGACGGGACCTGTCCCTGCCCGTGCGTCGCAGGAACTCTTTGAAGGACACTTCGAGGTAGAACGTTCGAGCCAGATTTTGGAAGAACTCTTGATTCTCCTGCCGGATCGGAGCTCCGCCGCCCGTGGCGACAACCAGCCTGCGCATCTCCCGGATGCTGTACAGGGCATCTGTTTCAATCTGACGGAAGGCCTCCTCCCCATCTTCGTTGAAGATCCTCCGGATACTTTTCCCGGCGTTTTCCACGATCAGGGTGTCCAGGTCGAGAAAGCGATAGCCGAGCTTTCTGGCCAGCGCTCGGCCTATCGTGCTCTTGCCCGAGCCCATGAAACCGATCAGGGCGATTCGCGGCGGAGTACCCGGCGGAACCTTCCGCGGCTTCCGCCTCGGAAGAGGGCTGTGATTTTCAGATTTGCCCGCGGCTCCGGGCATGCTACTTGACCACCAATACCTTGCGGATCTCGTTGATACCCGGGCCCACGATCTTGATGAAGTACACGCCCCGGGCTACGACCCGGTTGCCTCTGTTGCGGCCGTCCCAGCTCGTAGAGTACTCCCCCTTGGTCCGCTGACCCCGGTAGAGCACATCCACGATATCCCCCTTCAGGTCGAAGACATTGATCGTGACCATCCCGGTCTGGGTGATCGTATAGGTCAGCTTTACAGTTTCCCCCCTCAGGGGATTGATCACGTTGTTGGTGACCGTGGCCTCTCCCCGCTGTCTCCTCAGGTCGCGGACTTTATACACCCAGGGCTGAGCGGTGCGCGGATCTAAGGGATCCACGATGCGAGCGCAGGGAAGTGTCTCGCTTCCGTCG
>CAYMGP010000003.1:0-37755 GCA_964390045.1 uncultured Spirochaetaceae bacterium
ATGGAGGTTCGAGTCAAGAAGCGAATGGTGATGAGCAGAAATCCGAGTGGGATGACCGCTGCCGCCACCTGAATAGGGACGAAGGCGATACGCTTTATCGGATCGAAGCCGATCAGCACCAGGGAGAGTGCGCTCCAGGTCATCGCGGAGGAGATGGTCGCAGCGACGAAAGTGGTAAAGGTAATGACCCACCTGCGAATCGGCTCCGGAATCATCTCCAATCCGACGGAAAGTGTGATGTGCTTGCCTTCCCGAGATGTGATGGCTCCCCCGAGACAGGTCAGCCAGAGCACGAAATGATGGGTCAGGTCTGCGGCGCTGTGAATACCTGTTTTAAAGATCAGGCGGGCAAAAATCTCAAGGGTGGGCAGCACCGCGACGAGCAGAAGAACGACGCTGGATACGCCGTTTTCGAAAATCAGGAGGCCTCGTTTTTTTGAATTTCCCGACAGCGTTTCCGTATCGCGAGCGGAGCGAGCGGACATCACTTGTTGCGATACTCCGCTACGATCATTTTTGCCTCTTCGTACAGGTCGCGGGAAATGATATCCCCTATAAGAATGCCGAAACCCTTCTCCACCAGTTCGGCCCACTCGGCGAGGGCGTCCTCGGGTACCTCGTGAATGACAAGCCCATTATCCTTCATGATCTGCACAGCCTGTCTCTCCACCTTCATGACCTCCTCCTGAAGCTCATCGAAAGCTTCCTCGGTGGCTGCTTTGAGCTTGGGTTGCAGGTCGGCGGGGATGCGGCGCCACGCCCGGTTGGAGATAACCAGGCCCCCGGTGAGAGGAGTCCAGTTGAAGTCAGTCATGTGAGGCGCCAGGGCGAACCACTGCAGGGAGGCTGCGGACAGAGGAGAGGCGGAGAAGACCTCGACCATGCCGCTCTGCAAAGCCGCGAAAGCATCATTGGCCGGAAGGGGCACAATGTGGAAACCCATCTCCTTCCAGGCCTGATCGATCTCCGGACTGCCCTCCATCACGAAAAACTTCAAATTTTGAAAATCCTTCGGAGTGATTACCTCTGTCTTGGCGAAGAATCGCAGCCACCCCGATTTATTCAGTGCGAGAAAGGTGAACCCCTTCGCTTCGAGCAGCGCCTCCAGCTTGGGCCGCATTTTCTCGAACAGGTAATCGAGCTCCTCGTCATTCTGGGTCAGAAAGGGCAGCTGGTAGACGAGAAAATTCGGATCGATCTTGCCGAGACCGGACCCCGTCATAGCGGCCGCCTGGATTTGATTGATCCGCATCTTGCGAATCATGTCCGGCTCATCGCCGGCGATTCCCCCCCCGTATATCTTCATGGTCACCCGACCGCCTGAGATCGTCTTCCACTCCAGAGCGATGCGCTTCAACGCCTTGTCCCACGGAGAGCCCTCAGGAGTAATACTGCCTACTTTGATGACCAGGGCTGAGGCCTGTGAGGCGGTGAATAGGAGCCCGACCAGGAGAGTGAACAGTAGCGCGTTGGCTGTACGTTTTTTCCTATTCATACTCTTTCTTCCTGTTCCGGCTCTTCCGCCGCCGCTTCTTCGTCCACTTCGATCAGGAAGAAGTCCTCGACGTGTTCGCGCAGCCAGCGAGCCTTCTGCTGACTGATCAGGTTCTGCAGGCGGGATTCCGGGTTCTCCTCCGGGTCGATCTCCAATGCCTTATCGAGAAGGTTTAGGAACTCCTGTACGTCCTGATTGGCCACGGAAATCGTGGTTGCCAGGGCTACGTGGGGGGAGGCGGAAAGACCGCCTGAATATTCCAGAGCCTTCTGATAGTGATAGCGCGCCTTGTCCTGGCTGCCTCCCATGGCGGCGGGCAGAGATCCGTAGATAGAAATCAGGGTGTCGTGAATCATGCCGTCACCGTAGGATTCATCCAGCTCCAAGGCTCGATTCAGTATGGCCAGAGCCTTGGGAAGGTTGAGCAGCAGCTCCATATCGAAGGTGTCTGTTGAGAAGGCTCCGAGCCAGGAAGCGGAAGTCCAGAAGAGAAAGGGTACATCTTCGACCTCTGTAGGAGCGAGAGCCTTCTGCATTTCATTAGCGGCAACCAGGTCGCGGAATCCGGGATGGCGCAGCTCCATCGCCCGGAAAAGATACTCCCTGCCTCGCAGGTACATTCTCTTCGCCCGCATCAACATTTCCTGCTGTCGCTCGTATTCGCTGTCCGGCAACATGCTGGCCGGGCTCTGAATGAAGACGTTGGCGTACATGGCAAACACCATGCCTGTGGAAAGCAGGAGATCTTCGTTTTCCGGAGTTTGTTCGAGCAGGGATTCGTAGAGTTTCATAGCGAACGGCAGGGCGTCGGCGACGAGTTGGGGATCCTCATCACCCGTGAAAACGGTACTGTCGCCTGTTGAGAGTGTTTTTGCTACGAGGTTGACAGCCAGCTTATTGATGGAGCAGGAGGCGGTGAGCAGCACAGCGACCGCAGCCATAATAAAGCCGGTTGCTTTTGCTTTTCGCATGACTCCATTGTGCCATGGAGAGCATAGATATTGCAATACTTGATCGAACAAACTATCACGTTCATGTATTCTTTGTTGACGATCTCGCCGGCAGCGTTTACGATGCTTATGTGCAGATTCTTCTTGTAGGAATCGATAGAAACACGTTCAAACTCGATCAAGACGAAAATACAGAGTATCTGTATGCAGAAGATGTAGCCGAGGCGATCCAATTTCTGTACCACGTCGAGGTCGATGCGATTGTGGTGGATCTCTGCTCGCTGTCGCACGATCAGGCACGCGACTCGATTTCGAGTCTGAAGAACAGGGTGGATTATCCAATCATCGCCCTCGTTGGTGATTCGGAAACAGGCTCAAACTTGGTTTCCATAGGCGTTGAGGATTTTTTGCTCAGTAAGCTTCTCTCTGAGGATCTGCTGCGGCGCTCTATACGATATGCGACGCAACTTTACAAGAGTTCAAAGACAGCGGCAAAGCTCTCGGCCGAGGTAAAGCGTCAAAGGAATTATTACAGCCCTTTTCATTCCCTTTTCAGTCATTCGCCGGTCGGTATGGTTGTAATGGATCTGGACGGCCGGCTGGTTCAGGCTAACCGGGCGATGGAAAATCTGCTCGGTTACTCCGTCGCCGAGCTCAAGAATCAGTATCTCTCGATCTTTATTCATCCGGAAGACTCTCTTAGCTATATAGAGAATCTAGGCGCCCTTCAGGAGGGCAGGATTGGCTTTTTTGAGACGGAGAACCGCTTTTACAAGAAGGGAAATGAGGTAACCTGGGGACGGGTTACTCTTTCCCTGCTGCAGGAGAAGGCCGGAAAGCGCAAGTTTATCTTCGGCATCGTAAAAGACGTCAGCCAGTGGAAGAAGAGTGAAGTGGATCTCCAGAGAGCCAAGGAGTTGGCCGAAGCCATGGCCAGGACTAAATCGGAGTTCCTGGCCAACATGAGCCATGAGATCCGTACCCCCATACATACGGTCACCGGGATGACAGAGCTCCTCCTGGAGACAAGCCTGGACATGGAGCAGGCCGAGTACGCTGACCAGATCCGTTTTTCGACGGACGTGCTCCTCAGCCTGGTCAACGACATTCTCGATTTCTCAAAAATCGAGGCGGGCAAGCTCAATATCGAGGAAATCGATTTCGATCTCTACGAAATGCTGGAAAACGCGGTAGATCTGGTAATCCTTGAAGCCCACAAAAAAAATCTGGAGGTGATACTCCACCTTTCTCCAGAGGTTCCGCATTTGCTGCGGGGCGATCCAGCCCGACTGCGTCAGATCGTAGTCAATCTGTTCAACAACGCCGTCAAGTTCACCCCTGAGGGGCAGATCCTTATCTTCGTCGAAGAAGCCGAGTGTACCGATTCCCAAAGTATTTTACGCTTCATGGTAAAAGACACAGGGATAGGAATTGAAAAAAAGAGGATTACTCACCTGTTCCAGTCGTTCTCCCAGGCAGATTCATCCACGACGCGTAAGTACGGCGGCACGGGTTTGGGACTGTCGATTTCCAAGAGCCTGGCGGAGATGATGGGCGGCCGGATCGGTGTGGAAAGCGAGCTGGGTGTAGGTTCGACCTTCTGGTTCACAGTAGTCGTGAAGAGACAGGCAAAGGACAGTGTATTTCGAGATGTACCGCCTGATTTTTTCGCGGATCAGAAGGTGCTCCTCATAGACGATAATTCCGCAGCCCGGGCTTTGCTGAGACAGTATCTGGAAGGCTGGGGTTGCCGGGTGGAGGAGGTGGAAAACGGAGAAGAGGGGCTGGAGAGGCTTCGGCGGAATGCGGAAACAGAGGGTCGCTTCTCCCTGGCTCTCGTTGATTTACGCATGCCCGGTATCGACGGCTGGCACGTGGCCAGTGAAGCCCACTCGGATAAGCGTCTTGAAAACACCAGGCTGATTCTTCTGACACCGGAAGGTCTCGGCAGCGGCGAGGCCAAGATGAAGCGTTTGCAGTGGTTCGACGGGTATTTGTCCAAACCGGTGAAGAAAAGGCAGTTGTTATCCGAGATCTTTCGGATCTTAAAAAGCGATATGGAGCCGGAGCTGGCTGAGCTGGAAGCACTGGAAGAAGCTGAAGTGTCTGACGAGGTGGGGCAGCGCGGGCCGGCTGAAATGCTCGAATCGACCGGAGCCCGCCTCCTGGTTGTGGAGGACCATGAGGTCAACCAGCAGCTGTTCAAGACGATCCTGGAAAAGCTGGGGCATCAGGTTGTTCTGGCGGAGGATGGACTCAAAGCCATTGAGGCTGTTCAGGGATCCGCCGACGAATCGGCCTTCGATCTGATTTTTATGGATATCCAGATGCCCAACATGAACGGCTACGACGCTACCCGCAAGCTCCGGGAAATGGGGATTCATACCCCCATCGTGGCGGTCACGGCCAGTGCGCTGCGGGAAGAACAGAAGCGGGCGATAGCTGCCGGGATGAACGACTGCCTTACAAAACCCTTTAAAAAGAAAGATCTGGTTCCCGTGCTGGCGAAGTGGCTGAGTGCGGACAGCAAACAGCAGGAATCCGTGGAAGAGCAGTCCGCCGCAACCGGAGTGAACTCTTTCAATTTCAACAAGGCTGTCGAAGCTTTCATGGGACGGGAAGATGTCGTGCGTTCTGTTCTGGGTTCTTTTATAGAAAAATCTGAAAAGCAGCTCGCCATCCTCGGCGAAGCTTTGGCCGCCGGGGATATGGAACGGGTCAGGCTTGAAGCCCATTCGATAAAAGGAGGGGCCTGGAACCTCGAGGCTCGTCCTCTCGGGGATGCGGCCCGAGCTCTCGAAGATGCAGCCTGCTCAGGCGACAGCGACGGAGCACAGCAGGGATTGAAACATCTCAGGCGGGCCTACGAAGTATTCAAAAATGAGGCTCTGTCCTTTACCGAGTAGAGCAGGCGGCCGCTGTACGGCTCTGTTAGAGATCTATAGATACGCCTACCGGGCAGTGATCTGAGCCCATGACCTCGGCAAGGATAGAGGCACTGCGCAGGATCGGGCGCAGCCGTCTGCCGATGCAGAAGTAGTCAATCCGCCAACCGATATTCCGCTCCCGGGCCCTGGTGGGCGTGCTCCACCAGGTGTAATGCCCTCCTTCTTTACAGAATTCCCTGAATGTGTCTATAAAGCCGGCCGCCAGATGCTCGTTGAAGCCCCGGCGTTCCTCGTCGCTGAAGCCTGCGTTTTCCCTGTTGCTTTCAGGGTGCGCCAGGTCGATTTCCTGATGGGCGACATTCAGATCCCCGCAGAACACAACAGGTTTGCTGCGCTCCAGGTTCACGAGGTGTTCTCGGAACTCCCGGTCCCAGCACAGGCGGTACGGCAGCCTGAGAAGACCCCTCTGAGCGTTTGGGGTGTAGACGTTGACAAGGTGAAAATCCTTGAAGGTCAGGGTGATCAGCCGTCCTTCTGAGTCGTGCTCGGGCTTGCCCAGACCGTAGCAAACGGCCAGTGGCTCGAGCTTTGAGAAGCAGGCCGTGCCCGAATACCCCGCTTTCTCCGCCGGATTCCAGTACTGGTACCGATACTCAGGCAGGAGGGGATCGACTTGCTCCCGGCGGGCTCTGATTTCCTGAAGACAGAGGATGTCCGCCTGTTCCCGGGCGAGAAAGGAAAAACCTTGTTTCCTCAGTACCGCTCGCAGTCCGTTTACATTCCAGGAAATGAGCTTCATTTCGCCTCTGTTTAATTCAAGACCAGCTCTGCAGCTCTATGATATTCCCTTCAGGATCGCGGATGTAGGTAAAGGTGATGCTTCCTGCTTCCGGGATTTCCACAGCAGCCACCTCACCCAGCTGCGAGCCCCCTGCGGCCAGAACAGCCGAGCAGGCCGCCGGCACATCTTCTACCTCGAAGGCAATATGCCCGTATCCCGGACGGTTGGCCGTCGCAGGCAGGCCTGCTGCTTCTTGCTCATACTGAAAGATTTCCAGAGTCGGTCCCTTCGGTCCGTGTCCGGGTAGACGCAGGTGCAGGCCTCGCAGGCGAGCTCCCGGCACGGCGCTTGCCCGTTCGAGCCACTCGCCCTGAAGATCGCGCTCCGGGGGCACCGGAACGCAGCCGAAAATCTTTACGTAAAACTCGGCCAGTGCCCGCCAATCCCGGGCTACGAGGTTCGTGTGAGCGTAGCGTGCCTTCAGCGTACCGGATTTCATACGCGCCCCCGTTTGCAGCCGTGTTGTTGTGCTCGAATGTACACCGGATCTACAGCTGTGTCGACGCTGTATTTTTTTTTGCGTTCTCACAAAGAATCTTCTATCATTGATGAAGTAAGGAGGGCGAACCATGCCGGTTACACAATTAAAGGAGTTTTTAGACAAGAAGAAGGTGAAGTACGTGACGATTCGTCACTCCACCGCTTACACCGCTCAAGAGATCGCCGCCTCGGCCCATGTCAAGGGCAGAAATATGGCAAAGACGGTGATCGTCAAAGTGGACGGCAAGATTGCTCTGGCGGTGCTGCCGGCCAAGTATCAGGTGGACTTCAAACAGCTCAAAAAAGGTTGCGCCGCTTCATCCGTCAAGCTGGCCAAGGAGGAGGAATTCTCTCATCTGTTCCCCGGATGCGAGACCGGGGCCATGCCGCCTTTTGGCAATATCTACAACCTGCCTGTTTATGCAGATGAAAGTCTCCGTAAGGATGAGGAAATCGCCTTTAATGCCTGCTCACACACGGAGCTGATCCAGATTACGTACAAGGATTTCGAGCGGCTGGTCAAGCCGAAGATCCTCACCTTCTCGGTGCTGGCCTGACATTCCACTGCAGCGATCGTCGCAGCTAGTAGCCCTGCTTTCCTATCTTCGCTATACTGCCTCACTATGAGCGAACAAGAAACAACGCGAAAGAACGCAGAGCTGTCAAGTCTCAAATCCGTGGAGAATCCTCCAGGGATTTTCCGCACAACCCTTTCCTATGACGAGCAGAGCATGCTCTGCCATTTCAGGCTGACAAAGGGCGTAACGATCCCGGTGCATAACCACGAAGCGGTTCAGCACGGCTACCTGATCCGAGGCAAGCTTCGTTTCCTTCTGAAAGAGGGCAAGACCTTTCTGGCAACCCCGGGCAGCAGCTATATCTTTGAATCGGGGGAGTATCATGGGGCAGAGGTTCTGGAGGACAGTGAGGCCCTCGATTTCTTCGCTCCCATGAGACCGGAATACGCCGACAACTGACAGGCGAACGGGATATGAAGAAGGTTGCGATCGGATCCGATCCGAATGCGGCGGACCTGAAAGAGATCATCAAGGAGCAGCTTACAGAGCTCGGCTACGAGCACGAGGATTACGGAAGCGACGATTCCGTCTACGCAAACGTGGCCATAAGGGTGGCGGAAGCGGTAGCCCGGGGAGACCATGATCGGGGTATCCTTCTCTGTGGAACGGGCATCGGCGTAAGTATCGCGGCCAACAAGGTTTCCGGAGCCTACGCCGCCCTATGCTCCGACGCCTACTCGGCCGAGCGGGCTCGCAAGAGCAACAATGCCAACATCATGACCATGGGAGCCCAGGTAGTCGGACCCCAGCTGGCAAGGACCCTGACCACCATTTGGATGAACTCCGAGTATACGCCCGGGGGCCGCTCGGAGCCCAAGGTTCGACGCATCGCCGAGTACGAAAAGCAGCAGCGCAAGGGGTAATAGTACTCACCGTGCAAGATCGAGACAAAATTCATCTCAGCTACAGACAGATCCATCAAACCGTGAAGAGTCTTTCAGCAAGGATAGCGGCATCGGGCTTCGATCCGGATGTCATCGTTGCGATCGGAACCGGAGGCTTCATCCCGGCTCGGATCTTGAAGACCTTTATAAACAGGCCTGTCTATGCCGTCGGTATTTCCTACTACGGCTTGGACAATGTTCCCAAGGCCACACCACAGACGATCCAATGGATCGATGAAGTGGAGCGCAAGCTGGCCGGCAAGCGGGTGCTGCTGGTGGACGAGGTCGATGACTCCAGGGTGACTCTGGAGTACTGCCTGCGGGAGCTGCTCGGTCACAAACCTGAAGAGATCGCCGTCATGGTGCTGCACAACAAGAACAAGGAGAAACGAGGTCTGCTTCCCGATGCGATCAGGCACTACTTTGTGGGCGAGGAGATGGAAGACCGCTGGATCTGCTACCCGTGGGATGCGGAGGATATCGATATCCACGAGCGTAAAGCCGCCTCCGGTGCACAACTGAAGTAGTGCTGTGCTTCACTGCGGGGCGCCACTGCGGCGATAGCGGCGCACGAGATCGAGGAAACGCCGGTTGTGCAGCGGGTTGTCTGTAAAGAGAAACAGGTGGGAGGGGCAGCTGCAGTCCGAGCAGCCGAAGCGGGCAACCGAATCATCGGCCAAATCGGCCACATCGCGAGCCAGAGAGCATTCGAGTCGCTGCAGGCTGCGAATCGGAAGACTGGTTACATCCTCAGCTCCAACTTCGGCGAGAAGGTAGTCTATATGCCAGTGCAGGGTTTTGATTTTCCGATGATGGCGGGCGATTCTGCTGCTCAGGTTTCCCATTCCTGATCCGACATACACGTACCAGCCGGGGTGAAACAAAATTTGCCCCAGGGAGCCGGGGGTAATCGGGCAGCTTCGCTTCAGGTGGGCGATCAGCAGATAACAGCCCTTGTCGTTTTTCAGCGTGTCGCCTTGACTCCGCCTCCGGCTCGGGCCCTTTTAACTTCAGTCTCAACAGCCGCCTGATTGACCATGGTAATATCTCCGGGGACCTCCTGCACCAGCATCCCGTGAGCGGCGCCCCAGTTCACTGCCGTCTCGAGATCTTTGCCGTTGAGTAAAGCGGCCAGCACGCCCGAAGCAAAGGAATCACCGCCGCCGGTGCGGTCCCGAATGGGTATGTTTTCCCGTACAGGTGCTACGTGCCACTGATCTGCCTTGGTATCGTAGAGGACCGCTCCCCAGCTGATAAGGTCGGCGTTGTGGGCACCGCGCCACTGCGTACCTATCAGGCTCAAATTCGGGAAATCATTGGCCACCTTCCTGATGGTCTCCTGATAGCCGGGCAGCCATTCCTGGAATCCGGCTCCTTTCGTGCTCTTGGTATCGTAGCCCAGGGCGTCGGAGAGATCCGAGTCGTTTCCCACAAGAAATCCGAGGTGGGGGGCCAGTTTTCTATTAATCTCTCTGGCTCTACTTTTGTCCGGTTCGACCTTGGAGCGATAGTTCAAGTCCGCGGAAACGAAGGTGCCGTGCTCGGCCGCCTTCTGCGCCGCTTCGATCGCCAGATCGGCGGTGCGCGGGCCGATCAGTGTAAAAATGCCCCCTGTGTTGAACACCCGCGACCCCTTTTCCCCGAACAGGGTGTCGAAATCGAAATCTCCCGGCTGCAGTTGAGTCGCCGGGGTGTGGGCTCTGTAATAGGTCGTGTTGGAAGGTATCACCCCTGCACCGTCGTAGGTGATGTTTATACCGTTGTGCAATCCCCCCTTTTTATTCGTCGAGTAGCGGCTTCCGTCGCCGGCCGTGTCCCACCAGATTATGTTGCTGACATCGACCCCCGCCTCTCGGAACTGATTGCGGATGTTTTCCCCGATCGGATCGTCCACCAACGCGGTGAGAACGGTCGAGCGCAGCCCGAAGGTATAGGCGAGACCGCAGGCCACATTGGTTTCTCCGCCTCCCTGCGATACGCGGACGTTGTCCCGCATACGGGCGGTAGGCACGTCCCGCGGATCCAGGCGCAGCATTACCTCGCCCATCGACACTGCGTCGTATCGGCACGATTCTTTCGATTTGAATTCTTTGTAAGTTACTACTTTAGCCATAACCGCAACTCCCCATTTTTTTTCTACATTATTATAGTTGGAACTGCTGATCAAGGCGAAGCCGGCAACTGCACTTGACTTCCGCCGAAGAAATTATTATCTTTCATAACTGACTGAACAGTCAGTCATAATATCCGAGCGGCGGTGTGCATGTCTGGAAACACCCAAAGAGAAGAAAAGAAGAGGCAGATCCTGCAGGCGTCCCTGGAGGTTTTTGCACAAAAAGGGTACAGCCCTGCGGTCCTGGATGATGTAGCTGCCAGGGCCAATATCGCCAAAGGCACTCTGTATCTGTACTTCAAGGATAAAGAGGATCTGTACATCAACACGGTTTTACACTTCTTCGATCTGCTCGAAGCGGAGATACGCGACAATCTACGTCCGGATATGGATCCCGTTGAGCTATTGTGCAGTGTGGCCGCCAGTCAGCTGAAGTTCTTTATCCATCATAAGAACTACATCAGGTTTTCCATCACCTCTCTCAATACCGGTTCAACGGCTTTCAGGAAAAAGCTCCACGAGCCGATGCAGGCTCGCATGCTTAAACAGTTTGATTCTCTCACGGCTATCTTTGACCGGGGCAAATCCGAAGGGCTGTTTCGCTCGGATATCCCCGCCGAGGATATGATTCACGCCTATGTGGGCATGTTGAACGAAGCCACCCGCACGGCCTGTATGTTCGAACCGGAGCGGGTTATCGATGTGGAGCAAACGATCGATCGGATTATGCGCATCCTCACTGAAGGAATCGCCTCAGCCAAGGAGGAATCCCAATCATGAAATTTCCAAAAGTATTCGCCGGGGTCCTGCTCCTGCTATTGACCGTGGGATTCGCCTCGGCCGAGACCCTTAGCCTGACGCTGGATCAGGCTATCGAGTTGGGGCTGGAGAACAGCCTGGCGGTCAGATCCAAAAAAAACGCCCTGGAATCGGCTCAGGCCAGTTTGGCCGGAGCCAAAGCCTCGATCTACCCCAGTCTGTCCGCCTCCGCCGGCTGGACGCATCTGTTCGAGCAGCCGGAATCGCCGGCAATACCCCCTCTAATACCCGGTGGGCCCGCCGCACCCCAGGATCCGGTCTCCGTTTCCGTCGATGTGGGCCAGACGATCTATACCTTCGGCAAGGTGAGGGGTGGTCTGAAACTGGCCGAGGAGACAGTCAGCAGTGCTACCCTGGATCTGGAGGAGGAACGGCGGGCCACGGTGGTTCAGATCAAGAATGCCTTCTACAGCTATCTTCTATCCCGAGAGGTACAGCGGATCAACCAGGAAACCCTGGAAAGCAAAAGGGAAGCCTTTGAGGTGGCTCGGGAACGCTACGATGCCGGGCTGATATCAGATTTCGAGGTGCTCAACGCAGAATCGGATCTGGAGAGCTTCAACTCAACGGTGATCTCCGCAGACAACGGCGTGCTGATGGCGCTGCTCGGTGTCAAGAATGTGCTCGGTGTCGATGATGGCACCGAACTGGAACTGGTGGGCGAGCTCCAGCCGATCGAGATCAGCATTGATCGGGAGGCGCTGATAGCCCGGGCACTGTCCCAGAAATACGATCTGCGCAGCCTGCAGAAGGGGATCGAGATCATGGAAATACAGAGGGAGCTGGACCTCAGTCTTCGCCGGCCCACAATTTCAGGCTGGTTCAACTACACCCTGTCCAGTGGCATGGATGCGGATGGAAAGAACGACTATTTCACCTGGGACTCGTGGAGCCACGACTGGACCGCCGGTGTGAGAGTAGATATCCCCATCTCCGGCTACTTCCCATGGAGTAAAGAGACGGCCGACCTCAAGCGCGCCCAGGTTGATATCGAGGGGATGCGCATCGGTTTGAAGACTGCAGCCAATGGCATCCGTCTGGCCTTGGAGAGCGCCATTCTCAAAATCAACGAGGAGCAGGCAAAGATCGACTCCGGGCGAAAGAGCGTTGCCCTGGCCGAGAGACTATACGAATCCGCTTTGGACCAGTATGAGAGCGGCTATATCTCCAGCATGGATCTGAAGGATACCCAGCTGGCATTGAACGGAGCGCGTCTGGCCTATACGCAGGCTATATATAGTTACAATCTCAACGTGCTGGAACTGATGAACGCCGTCGGTGTGTCTGAACTGCAGTAGATATTAGGTAGGGAGCAAAGAATGAAGAAAGGTGTCAGGATCACAATCATTTTAGTCATTATCGTGGTAGTACTCGGGGTGGGCGGTTATTTTGCCGCACCGCGCCTTAAAGCATTTATGGGAGAGGGCGGATTTCCCGCAGGTCCCCGGGGTGCAATGGGCGCTTCCCGGGGGGAGGAAGGGGAAGAGCAGGAGGTGTTCTCCGTCCCCGTGGCCGTGACCCGGGCCAAGGTGCAGCCGATGCAGGAGACCCTGATTCTCTATGGAACCGTATTTCCGCAGAACGAGGTGAATATCTTCGCCACGGTCACCGGAAAGGTCAGCCGGGTACTGGTCGGAGAGGGAGATTACGTTGCCAAGGACCAAAGTCTTGCCACCATCGACCGGGATCAGGCCGGGCTGAAGTTCGCCGAGGCGGAAGTCACTTCGACCATATCGGGAATCGTCAAGCTGGTCATGACCCAGGTGGGCGCAACAGTCGCTCCCACCGCCCCCCTGTTCCAGGTTGTGGACATGGATAGTGTGGAGGTGATTCTGAACGTGCCGGAGAAGAAGATCGCCCAGATCAAGCGGGGTCAATCCGCCATGCTCTCCCTTGTCGCCTATCCCGGGCGAACCTTTTTTGGAAACATCTACAAATTGAGTCCGGTTGTGGACGCTATGTCCAGAACTCTGGAAGCTCGTGTCCTGGTGCGCAATCCCGGTTACCTGCTCAAACCCGGCATGTTTGCCGAAGCCCGAATCGTACTGCGCGAGGTCGATTCCGCTCTGGTGATTCCCGTCACTTCTCTGTTGGACAGAGACGGGAGCCGGGTGGTGTTCACCATCAAAGATGGGACGGCCCGCAGGATTGTGCCCCAGCTGCAGTTCGTGGAGGGGCAGTGGGCAGTGGTGTCCGCCGGCCTCGAAGCCGGTGATCAGGTGGTTGTGGTTGGTCAGCAGAATCTGAACGACGGTGATGCGGTAACCATCGCAGAGGAGTTGGAATGAAGATAACCGATATTTCGGTAAAACGGCCGGTTACCACGGTAGTCATCTATCTGGCCCTGATCGTTCTGGGAGTATTCTCCCTGGGCAGGTTGGCCATCGATCTGATCCCGGACATCACCTTTCCGGTGGTGGTCATATACTCCACCTACGAAGGGGCGGCTCCGGAGGAGGTGGAACAGAATCTCACCCGGATCATCGAGAATACCGCGGCCTCGGCCAGTAATATCGAGAATATCAGCAGTTCTTCAGCAGAGGGTATCTCATTCGTAATCGTGGAGTTTCAATGGGGTACCGATATCGGCGAATCGGCCAACGAGCTGAGGGAGCGTCTGGATCTGATCCGCGACTTCATTCCCGATGAAGCCTCCCAGCCCGTGCTGTTCAAATTCGATCCGGCGCTGATGCCGATCATGGTGTTCTCCATCGAAGGGGAGCGGGATCTGCAGAGTCTGCGCTACATCGCCGAGAACACGATCCGGACCGATTTGGAGCAGATCGATGGAGTAGCCAGCGTAGATGTGTACGGAGGGCTGGAAAAGCAGATTCATGTGGATTTGAACCGGGCTCTGCTCAACTCCTACGACCTGACCATCGATCAGATCGTCAACATACTGCGGGCGGAAAATCTCAATATTACCGGTGGGGCGGTTACCGAGGGAAATACCAAATACTCGCTGCGTACCCTGGGTCGGCTGGATAATCTGCAGGACATTCAGGGAATTATCGTGGGCAATAAAAACGGCCGATCCGTGTACCTGGAAGACGTGGCCGAGGTGTACAGCGGTTTCGCCGATCAGGACACGGATATCCTGATCGACGAGAACAAGGCCATCATCCTGCAGGTGCAGAAGCAATCCGGTACCAATACGGTGCTCATTACCGATAAGATCCGGGGCAAAGTCGAAACACTGTCCATCTCCCTTCCGGAGGATGTGCGGCTGGTGGAGGTGTTTGCCTCCAGTGATTTCATCAACCAGGCCATTCAGAATGTATGGCAGATTGCCCTGATCGGCGGTTTCCTGGCCATCCTCATACTGTTGGCTTTTCTGCGTAACATCCCCACCACCCTGATCGTAACAATCTCGATTCCTCTTTCGATCATTGTCACGGTCATCGCCATGTACTTCTTCAATCTGACCCTCAATATGCTTTCTCTGGGTGGTTTAGCTCTGGGCATCGGCATGCTTGTGGACAATTCCATTGTCATTATCGAAAACATCTTCCGCTACCGGGAGAGCGGTTCAAAGGCCAACGAGGCCGCCCGGCATGGTACCCAGGAAATGGCCAATGCCATTATCGCCTCCACCCTGACTACGGTGGCCGTGTTTCTGCCTCTGGTGCTGTTTATCCGCGGTCTGGCCCGGGAGTTGTTCCGGGACCTGGCCTTTACCGTAACCTTTTCTCTTCTGGCCTCCCTGGTAGTGGCGCTGACCCTTATTCCCATGCTCTCCAGCCGGATCCGCCGGGTGAAGATCAAGAAGAAATCCAGTGCTCTGCTCAATGTGGAGGAGGAGTTGGAAGGCCGGGGCGGGGTGCTGCGTTTTCTGGACAGGGTATACAGAGGCATACTGGGCTGGTCGCTCCGGCATCGCTGGGTGATTGTTGTGCTGGTCCTGGTCCTGTTTGGTGGCAGCCTGGCCTTGATTCCTCGGGTGGGTTTGGAGCTGATACCCGAGTCCGATCAGGGCTATATCACCCTGCAGATCGAGGCACCGGTGGGGACGGACATCGACACGACCCGTCGCACGGTGGATAAAGTCTATCCCATCGTCAGAGAGCAGGTTCCCGAGATCGAAAAAGCCCTGATCCAAAAAGGAACCTCCGGCGGGATGTTTGGCGGCGGCGAGTCCTCGAATCGGGCCAGTATTCAGCTGACCCTGGTGAAGCAGAGCGAGAGACGGCGTGGCGACAAGGAGATCATCGAAGTTCTGCGCACAGCCGTTGCGGGCATCCCAGGCACAAAGGTGAGTTTTTCCAGTGGATTCGGACCCGGCGGAGGGGGCTTTGGCGGCAGCCAGCTCTCCATCTCCGTGCAGGGCTATGACCTGGAGCAGGGCAGCATTTTGGCTCAGAAAATCAAGGCGATTATGGAAGATGTGGAAATCGTCAAGGACGTTGAGATCTCCCGGGAAGAGGGCCTGCCCGAATACCGCATCAGGGTGGACCGCAATCGGGCCGCCCAGTTCGGTCTCACCGCGGCCCAGGTGGGCACCACCATACGCCGGGCTTTTGCCGGTGAAAGTGCGGCCACCGTGCTCTACGAAGGAGAGGAAGTCGATGTCCTGGTGCGCTTTCGGGAACAGGACCGGTTGAGCAGCAGCGATATTGATCTGATTTCCGTAGCCACGCCCATGGGCATCTCTGTCCCCCTGTCCAATCTGGTGACCGTGGAGCGGGAATACGGACCGGTGAGCATCTCCCGGGAGGACCAGCAACGGGTGATCACCCTCAACGCCTCGGTTCAAGGGGATGTACGGGCCGCGGTCAACGAGATCAAAGCCCAGGTTAACCGCTTGACAATTCCCAAGGGTTTTTCCGTTTACTACGGCGGATCCTGGGAGGATATCCAGGAAACGATCCGGGATCTGGTGGTAGTCGTGGTGCTGGCGATTGCACTGATCTACTTCATCATGGCCGCTCAATTCGAGTCGTTCCGGGATCCCTTTATCATCCTCTTTACCCTGCCGATGACCTTTATCGGTGTACTTTGGGCTCATCTGATCTCCGGCGCCATATTCAGTGCCTTTTCCGGGATAGGTATGCTGATGCTGGTCGGTATCGTGGTGAACAACGGTATCATCCTGGTGGACTACACCAACCTGCTGCGCAAGCGGGATTATCAGCTGACCCGGGCGGTGCTGGCCGCCGGGCGAACCCGTCTGCGGCCTATTTTAATGACTATGTTGACAACCATCCTGGCCCTGGTGCCGATGCTCTTCTTTACCGGTGAGGGTGCGGAGCTGCGCCGTCCCATGGCCCTGACCGTGGTCGGCGGCCTGCTGGTATCGACCCTGTTTACCCTGGTGCTGATCCCCGTGCTCTACCACCTGTTCGAAAGCGGACGGGAAAAACGGTTAGCCCGAAAGGAGAGGAACAATGGATAAGGTTTCCGTTTTTATCATCTACGATCGGGCTATCGACGAAGAAATCCTCGGCGCCCTGACCGCTTGCTGTATCGAAAAGTACACCCGCTGGCACGACGCCAGCGGAGTGGGGGAGAGCGGGCCCCATCTGGGGGATCATATTTGGCCGGCGCTGAACAATGTGATGATGACCGTTGTTGAAGCTGGAAAAAAGGATGAAATCCTGGGCAAGATAAAAGCGCTGCAGGAGGAGTTCCCCTTTGTGGGTCTTCGAGCCGTGGTGCTGCCGGTCCTGGATATGGTATAACGCCGTAACGGCCCGAAGCATATTGACCACCTTGACTTGTCACCACCCTGGACAGTAAGCTTGTCAGCCAATACCCGCTGGCTGACCGGTACAATCACAATTCTCGGTGTTGGGATCGGGGGTGAGGAGGAACAGAAGTGGACATTCAACTGGAAAGCTTAAGTCCGGAGAACCGTGAAAAGCTAGAGGCGCTTGAAAACACGGCAGTCCTGGAAATCGTGGAACGCTATCTGAAGCTCCTCAAACCGGCCAAAGCCACAGTGATTAGCGACGATCCGCAGGATGTCCGTTACATTCGGGAACTATCCCTGAGAAACGGGGAGGAGAGGCCGCTGTCTATGGAAGGGCATACCGTCCATTACGATGGCTACCACGATCAGGCCAGGGACAAGCAGAACACCAGAGTCCTGGTCGAACCCGATATGAAGATGAGCAAGGTCATCAATACGGTCGATCGGGAGCAGGGTCTCAAAGAAGTGCTGGGCATCATGGACGGCGCCATGGCGGGCAAGGAAGCCCTGGTGCGTTTCTTCTGTCTGGGGCCGCTGGACTCGCGTTTCTCCATCCCCGCCCTGCAGATAACAGATTCCTCCTACGTGGCCCACAGTGAAGATATTCTCTACAGGACTGGCTACAAGCAGTTCAAGAAGCTCAAGGGATCGAAGGACTTTTTCACCTTCATCCATTCTGCGGGAGCACTAGATAAACGAAACAATACCGCCAACGTCGACAAACGCAGGATCTACATCGACGTGGCGGGAGCTCAGGTCCTTACTGTAAACAACCAGTATGCGGGCAACAGCCTCGGTCTCAAGAAGCTGGCTTTGAGGCTGGCAATCTACAGGGCCAATCACGAGGGCTGGCTTGCAGAGCACATGTTCATCATGGCCGCCCGGCCCGAGGGTAAGCACAGGCTTACCTATTTCGCCGGCGCCTTCCCCAGCGCCTGCGGCAAGACTTCCACGGCCATGATCCCGGGGCAGCTGATCCTCGGCGACGACATTGCCTACTTCCGATCCGGTTCCGACGGTCAGGCCTACGGAGTGAATATCGAGCAGGGTATCTTCGGGATCATCATGGATGTAAATCCCGTGGACGATCCGGTCATCCACCGGGCTCTGACGACTCCACGCGAGCTGATTTTCTCTAATGTGCTCATCAACGGCGAAAAAGCCTACTGGCTCGGTATGGGTCAGAACCTCCCCGAAGAGGGCAGCAACCATTTCAGCGACACTTGGAGGCTCGGGGCCGAAGACGAGCAGGGAAATCGGGTAGACTACTGCCACAAGAACGCCCGCTACACGATTCGCATTTCCGAGCTGGAAAACGCCGATCCCAAACTACACGATCCCGACGGGGTTCCAATCGAAGGGATCATCTACGGAGGCCGGGATTCCGATACCTCGGTGCCCGTGTACCAGAGCCTGGACTGGGTGCATGGTGTGGTGATCGGTGCGACTCTCGAGTCGGAGACCACTTTCGCCACCCTCGGAAAAGGCGGGGTGCGGGCCTTCAGTCCCATGGCCAACCTGGATTTCCTCGTAGTTCCCCTGGGCCTGTATATAAAAAATCATATTCGTTTTGGACAAGGCTTGAAAAAGTGTCCATTGGTGTTTGCCACCAACTACTTCCTGAAAAAAGACGGTGCGTTCCTCAACGAGAAGGTCGATAAGAAGGTCTGGCTGCTCTGGGCGGAAGGAAGGGTTCACAACGAGTACGACGCTGTCGAGACACCGATCGGCTACATACCGAAATACGAAGATCTGAGTGCTCTATTCCGGCAGGTCTTCGGCAGGGAGTATTCTCAGGAGCAGTACGAGACGCAGTTTTCCGTGCGCATCGACAAATTCCTCGAGAAGCTGGACAGGACGGACGAGATCTACGCGGAGGAGCAGGAGGTGCCCGAAGAGTTCAGTGCCTGCCAGCGAACCTTGCGGAAACGACTTTCAGAGGCCCGGGACAAGTACGGAAAGCCTGTGGTTTCTCCATACGAGTTCTTAAAATAACCCGATCTCGAACTCGTTGATCTCCAGCTCCCTGATTTCTCGGAGAATAAGGAGAGCCTGGTCAGTCTGCTCGAGGAACCTTTCCCAGGCAGCACGAAGCGTGCGGTTTTCCCGACCCCCTATCTTTTCGAGGTTTACCAGCGTATCGTAGCGATCACCCGGTTTTCCTTTGATAATACCGTACATCAGAGCCTTAAGATTGCTCAGCTGTTCGACAGTGGCGTCGAGCAGGGCTCTGGCCTCGCTATCCGCCCGGGCCAGGATATCCAGGATTCTCTTTTGTCGCAGATTATAGCCAAGCGCCTCACCCTTGACTTGTTGTATAGAAGCACGCAGATCTCCCTGGGGTCCCAACCTGGATTCTAAAGTTTGGAACTTGTTTTCGATTTCATTGAGAAACAGATAGGCATCTGTAAATGAGTTGCGATTTTCCTCTTTGTAGAACTCGCCGTTCAAATAGATCAATTTTAAAGCTCGCGGGTGAGCAGCATGGACGATGCGAGAGAAACCGCGGATAAAGGAGAGGGAAAAGGCATGCTGTACGGGCGTGCTCTGCCCGAATTTGTCCGCTCTGTAATTCTCCAAACTCGGAAGCGTCTCTGCGTGAAGGAAATCAAGACTCCTCTTTCGTAGCTCGTTTCTTTTTCGTGAATGGAAGAATCGCAGGTAACGCTTGTGCACCCTTTGTCGCCAGAACTCCTTGTAGAGGGAAAACCAGTCCACCCTGACAACATCGGCGGCAGGATAGTACTGCGGGTCACCGGTGGTGAGCTGTACGATGCGCTGCAGCGGAACCCGCTCGCGAAAGCCGCGGATTCCAGACAAGGCCGCGTGGATCCGGGACATGTCTGTTTTCAGTTGTTCCTCGAGGTCGAAGGTCTGATCTTCGAGGCGTTCTTGGTGAAGGAAGATCAGCAAATCGTAGAGAGCTTCCGCGGAGGGGGGAATCCGCACAGGCTCGATGACCTTTGCCAATTTTTTCAAGGGTTTGCCCAGACTTTCGAAGTCCGCAGTAGGAGACTCCTCTGTGTGAAACGGCGACAGCAGGGGATTGAAAGGATGGGAGCTCAATGCGAGCAGGCTGAACAACGCCTGGACATCCTGGGCCAACCGCCTCTTGCTCGCCGGCGGAATAGTTTCCACCAGCTCGTCGAAACGCCGCAGCATCAGAGCCCGTACCTCTTTCTCCTCGCCGAGGTGCCGGCTTTCCCAGATGGCTTGAGGATCCGTTTCTTCGACGATATTCTGCTGAAAATCCGAGAGCTCGTTGCGGGCAAGGAAAGCGAGGAAACTGTTTCTGTTTTTTTCCAGGACTTCTTGCAGAGGTCGATGCAGGGAGTGGGCGAAGTCTTTCAGTGCCAGCAGTTCTGCGTGCAGGCCCTGCTTGAATCGAGAGGTGCGGACGTCGACCAGAGCCGGATAGGTGCGCTTGATATCGAGAGCGAGATTTCTGAGGTACATCTCCCGCAGCAACTCCAGCCTGTCTCTGCGAGTGAAAAGTGATCTGAGGAAAAGAATGATGCGCTGAAATAGACCGAGCAGAGCCAGCTCCTTTTCCGGGACAAAGATCTCTTTCTGCTCGGAGGGAGGGCTCAGGGGCTCGGTATATACAGGCGTCGCACTCTGGATACGCACAAGCAGGGCACGCCTTTCCTGCTTGTCGAGCTCGCTGACCAGCCTGTCGAACACACCTATCTGGTCCATGATATCTAACTCTACCCCTATTCTAGACTCTCATCGCTTGTAGGGTCAATGCACATCGTGCGCGCCTTGCCAAGTAGAACAAGGCGTCTATCTTGCAGTAAAGCCCAACGAAGGAATATACTATTCTGCCAAAGCGGATGAGACACCATCGAATCGAAAAATGGGAAAGCAAGCTCAAGAGAGTTTTCGATGTGATCGACGACCGCCTGGAAGAAGAATACGGCGGCAAGTACCCTCTCCATCCTGCCAGGCCGGGCAGGGGCACCACATCGAGCAAGGCCCACGACGGCCTGTTTAACGTGGGAGCCAGTTTTTCCGCAGGCTACGGATCGAAGCGCGGTCCCGGTTATGTGGTAGAGGTCCGGATGGTCACCCTGGACCGGGTGCCTCAGTACATCCGCGACCGGATCGAGGAGGAGGTGGCCGAGCACCTGCGTAACGAGCTCCATAAGGAGTTCCCAGAGCAAGAGCTGAAGGTTGAGCGCGACGGGCACGTGTACAAGATCTATGGCGACCTGAGTCTATAAGCGTACAGCGGTAACCGCGATGCGGCGGCTCGGAGCAGACAACAGGCCTCAATGAGATCGCATGGTAGGCTTTTTTTAAGTCTAGGCGTTAAATCAGCGCCTAAACCCAAGATCTGGGTCGAGGAAAATGCAGCAAGCTTCTCGGCTTTTGTATATATAAGTGTTGCGAGGGCTTGGACAAAGGTTATAGTAGCATCTCAGCAGGGTGCCAGCGTTACGGATCTTACCTTCTGATGTATCTTCCTTCACAATCTATTTCTGCTACCCGCTTTCTTTCGCAATGGTGTTGCACAGATCCTGCGTTTTGTTAATGGTCTCATCGGTCGTGTATTTGTCGGCAAGATATGCGGCAAGCTTACGCAGATGCTTGCTTCGCTTCGATAGCACAACGTCGTCGACAACTACAGGATCCTTGGTTTCAATCAAGAGCTTGGCTTCTGATGGCCACGGCTTTGGAACCGGAGAAAGTAACGGCGTTTCTCGATCGAATCGCAGATTATCAGTTGGCAGTCGCGCATCGCCATATCGAGCTTGGCATAGATATAGGGCACATGGGCGATGAAATCGGGACGACTAAGGCTCTGTTCATGCTACCCGAGGTATGGAGGACGCTTACGATACGATTATGCGTGGAAAGGCGGTTGGTACGTACTGGGAATTCTAAAACTGAGGATTTCGTGCTGTTCTCCCTACCATGGTGCAATAGCGACCAACCTCTCCCAGGGAACAACACTACAACGCTCGGCCCAATCTTCCCATTCGGCGATCATCTCGTTCGCTCTCGATTTCTCACCTCCGATCCGGTTGTTCAACTCCGTGCGGTCTTTCTCCATGTGGTATAGCTCCCAGGAACCGGGATACTTCCTCACCAGCTTCCAGTCCCCCCGCCGCAGCGCACAGTTACCCTCATGCTCCCAGTAGATCGGAGCCTGCCGCTGCCAGGATTCACCCCGCATCCCCGGGAGGAAGCTTTCCCCTTCCAGGTGCTGAACGGCTCTGCCATTGTACTCCTTGGGATAGGCCACTCCGGCCGCCTCCAGGATCGTGGCCATGATGTCCACCACATGGATCGGCTGGTGAACGATCCGGTGAGCTTTCACACATGCAGGCCACCGGGCAACCAGTGGCGTGGAGATTCCCCCTTCATGCACCCAGTGCTTGAACAACCGAAACGGTGTGTTGCTGGCGTTGGCCCAGGGAAGGTCATAGCTCATGTAGGTTTCTTCCGATCCAGGCCTCACCCCCGGAAAGTTGCCGGCATGAACAATCTTGCCTTTGCGGGTCGGGTAGACCAGATTCTGCACGGGGCCGTCCTCTTTCAGAAACTCTGCACATCCACCGTTGTCCGAGAGAAACAGCACCAGAGTGTTCTCCTCCACCCCCGTCTCTGACAGCGCCCGAAGAATTCGTCCGATCCCCTGGTCCATGCGGTCCACCTGTGCCGCGTACACCGCCATCCGCTGATCTTCCCACTCCTTGTCCGACACCTCCTCCCAGGGAAAAGCCTCCTCATCCCGCGGCGAAATCTTCCATTTGTCGTCGATGATCCCCAGCTCGACCATCCGATCATAGCGATCTTTCCGCAGCCGGTCCCAACCCCTTCGGTACCGCCCCTCATACCGAGCGATGTCCTCCGGCAGAGCATGGAGCGGCCAGTGAGGGGCTGTGTAGGCCACATAGAGGAAGAAGGGCTCCTGCTTTTCCTCCCGGCCATGTGGAACGAACTCCCGAATCAACCGCACCGCCTCGTTGCTGATGGCATCCGTGTAGTAGAACTCCTCCTCCGCATCCACATCGATGAAACGGTCCTGTCGCATCAACGTGTGCGGCCGGTAGTAGCTGCCGCAGCCTTCCAACGTGCCGTAGAACCGATCGAAACCCCGTCCCAAAGGTGTGGGGTGTCCCGGCACCGCAGGAGCCCAGCTTCCCGGCTCACGCGCGTTGTAAAGCCCGCCTACGTGCCACTTCCCCGACATCAGGGTATGGTACCCCGTCGCACCCAGTGCTTCCGCAATGGTCACACAGCGGTCGTTCAGGTACCCTTGGTAGGCCGGGAATCCCAGATCGCTCATCATGTGCCCGATCCCCGCCTGATGGGGGTACATCCCGGTCAACAGAGAGGCCCGGGAGGGGCAGCAGCGCGCACAGTTGTACATCTGGGTAAACCGCACGCCCTCGGTAGCCATTCCGTCAATATTCGGCGTGTCGATCTCGCTTCCGAAGCAGCCGATGTCCGAGTAGCCCATATCATCCACCAAAACCAAGACGATATTCGGTCTACGTTGCTGCTCTACGCTCATGGCCAGTACTCCTCACATTCCTGCTTTCTATATTTACATCCAGTCTCACATGCCCTACTGCATCGACAACGCAGGGTAGTTCTGTGAGCTCATCGTGACCGATTTGACGACTTTTTATCAAGCCGGACGGATTCGCGGTCTTTGCTCTCCTGCGGCAACCATTCGCTCAACGAGCCGGTTCGCCAACTCCCGGCGTTCCGCGGCAAGCGACGGGTCGTGAACGAGATTACGGAGCTCGGCGGGATCATGTTCCAGATCGTACAAGAAATCTTCCACATATTCATCGGAACAGGATTCCATGATACCACTTTTTTGCGCTGCCCGTACGGCGTACTTCCATCGCTTGGTTCGGATCGCCCGGCCGACCTGACTCTCGCTGATTTGCAGGAAGACCTCCTCGGGCCAGCCGCGAGCTCTACCATCGACAAGCATTTGTAGCGGTCTTCCTCCCATTCGGCTGGGCACCTCCCGGCCCGCGCTGACCAAAAGCGTTGGTGGTAGATCGATCAGACTGACAAGTTCGTCGATCACTTTGCCCTGTTTGAATCCGGGACCGCACATGATCAGTGGAACACGGATGGACGCCTCATGACAGCTGCGTTTATAGTCGTCGTAATTACCTACCCCCAGGTTCTGGTTGCGGGTTCTAAAATGACAGCCGTGATCGCTCGTGTAGATGATGAGCGTCTCCTCCGCCAATCCCGAAAGCTCAAGCTCCTGGCGAATTCGACCCACATTGTGGTCCAGGCTGAAGCAGCAGCCCAGGTAGTCCCGGAATTGTTCCGGCCAATCGCCCTCCAGCGCGGCAAGATCGGCAGGAGGAGTGAAATGGAGGAAACGTTGTTTCGATCCTTCGGGGCCCTCGAATCGGTGATGATCGTTTTGATGATGGGGCTCGACATATGAAAGGAAGAGGAAAAAGGGCATCTGCCGCTCCCGGCTTCGGAGGAATTCCAACGCAAAATCTGTCAACCGGTCGACCCGATATCCTTTGAACTCAACTTTCCGCATACCTTGATCAAAGAGGTGGCCGCCGTATCCGTGGCAGGTAAACTCAAGCACATCCGAGGCCAGCCAGTAACCATTGTAGCCTCCCCTGCGTTCGGGAGGAACAGGCCGGGTTTGGTAGTTTTGCTCCACTACCCTGGTATCTTCCGACGGCAGATGATTCAACCCCGAACCCGTGGACGCCAAGTGCCATTTCCCGATATAGCCGACCTCGTACCCACAGTCCCTCAGTTCGTGCGCGATGGTGCGAGCGTTCAGGGGAAGAGCGACGTTGTTGCGAAAACAGCCGGTCTCCGTAGCCCACTGCCCTGTTTGCAGACAGGACCGGGCCGGGCCACAGACCGGCTGAGAGGTGAAGGCATACTCAAAACGTACTCCCTCGGCGGCCATGCTATCCAAATGCGGAGTTACATCCAGCGGCTGGCCGTAGCAGCCCAAAGTATCCCAGCGCTGCTGGTCCGAAAGAATAAAAACGATATTCATATCGCAATCTCCGATCGCAACTGAAAAGGAAGATTGCGATGTCCTATGATGCGACGAAATGTTGTTAGAATAACAAGAAATTCAGGCATCATAGTATAGGATGCTATTTGAACTCCACGGCTACCGCGCGCATAATCTCACGGCGCAAAGCGAGAAACATGATCAGTGAAGGGATGAAGAGGAACATACTGGCTGCACCGATAAGATTCCACGGCGTCAGATGCTCCCCTGTTTTAAAGGCCGACAGACCTACCGAAAGGGTTGTAACGCTGCCCTTTGTCATCACCAGAGGCCAGATGAAGCCCCTCCAGCGAAACAGAAAGTTGTACAGCGCCATGGTGCCCAGTGCCGTTTTGGAAAGCGGCATTGCAATTCTCCAGAGAATGGCGTTCTCCGATGCTCCGTCGATTCGCGCAGCATCGAGCAACTCCTTTGGTATCGTGATCATGTATTGATAGATGAAGAAAATCGCAAAACCGGTGGCAGCGAGGGGGAGGATCATCCCCTGCCAGGTATCAACCCAACCAAAACGGGCCATCATTGTGAACATCGGCACAGCCCGCATCTCCGGCGGGAGCAACATAGTCGAGATGAAAAAGAGTGTAATGATGCGGCCACCCGGCAGTTCAAGTTTTGCGAGTGCATAGGAAGCAAAAACAGCGGTGAAAATGGTCAAGACCGTCGTGCCTGTTGCATAAATGATCGTATTCAATAACTGTTGCAGGATCGGAAACTGCTCGACTACAACAGCGTAGTTGGTGGGACATAGAGTGGAAGGCAGAAAACGAATAGGGAGCTGTTGAGTGTCCATATCGGATTGCAGAGAAAGCTTGAATAGATAGAAAAAGGGAAACGCCATCAGGATGGCCAACAACATCAGAAAGACATGAAGGAGAAGCTGACGACTTTTTCTTCCTCTCTTCTTCGGTCGAACCTGTTTGGTCATGAGTTACTCCTCAGTGCAGCCCAGCGAACTTCTGCTTCTGGTAGTTGAACTGCGCGACGGCGATACCGACAAACAGAACGAACGTCACATTGGTGACGGCGTTCGCTCTTCCCAAATCGAATCGATCGAAGGCGAACTCGAATATGTATGACATCATAACATTTGTAGCCTCGAAGGGTCCGCCACCGGTAATCAGTTTGGCCAGGACATAAGAATTGATGAAACCGTAGAGTGTTGAAATTGTAGTCACAAACACGATAGTCGGAATCAACAGAGGCAACACGATGAATCTGAGTCTCTGAAAGAAACCTGCGCCTTCCAGGTTCGCCGCTTCAAAATAGCTATCGGGTATGGCCTGTAGTCCGGCCATGAACAGCACCGCGTTATATCCAACCGTGTACCAAATCTGAATAAACACGATCGAAAGCAAAGCCAGTACCGGCTGCTTCAGCCACGGAACAGCAGCCAATCCAACTTTCGACAAGAGAACATTGAGGATCCCGAAAGGTTCAGCCAGCATATTGAACCAGATCAAAGCCCCGATGACTGGGGTCGAAATATAGGGTATGAAAAAAGCCGAGATATAGAATACGTACAGAGGAGGCTTCCGAACCAACGCCATGGCTAGTAACAGGCCAATGAAACCACTGAAGAACACAATGCTGACCGTAAATACCAGACTTACCCTGAGAGAATTCCAGAATCTCGGATCTGTAACTGTGGCGAGGTAATTCTTCAGTCCGACGAATCCACCCTGGCCGCCGAATCCTGTTCGTAAGCTGGTCATCACACCCTGGATCAACGGCCACACGAAGAAAAGCAGCATGATGAGGAATGCCGGTGTGATGAGCAGGTAGCCGAAAGCGTAACGTTTGGCAGCAGGAGTTCGCAGCACAGACAGCTCCTTCTGAATCAAAGGGATTGGTGCCACATAAGCGTAGGCATTATGTGGCACCGTATCAGGCTACATCTTGGAAGCGATAAGGCGGTTGGCCTCTTTTACGTATACCTCCAGCGCCTTATCCATACTCCTATCTGAGTATATCATCGTCTCGTACATCTTCTTGAATACTGCTCCGCCCCACGTGATCTCCGGAAGTCCAAGCTTGCGTACGTCTATATCGAAGGGCACTGCATCGGGCAGAATCGGGCCAAATAGTTGGACCACCTTTTCTTCCTGGACACGAGGATCGCTAGCCCAGCCTTTACGAGGCATGAGCATTCCCGCCTCCAGGGTACCTTGCACCTCAATTTCGACCGTGGTGAGTCGTTTCATAAGCTCCCAGACCGTCTCCTTGGGAAGTTTGCTGTTTTTGGGAATCGCCAGTCCGGTGCCCGCCGTCAGCGTTCGCGGTTTCACGCCGGGAAGATGAGGAACCATGGCTACACCGTAATCGAGGCCGGGGTAGTTTTTCTTGATATTCCCGATCTCCCAAGGCCCGCTGATCATCATCGCGGTTCGACCGGTTAAGAAGGCCAGCCGAACGTTCGTGCGTGCTTCTTCGCCACCGGGCTCGGGAATGAAGACCTTGCCGCTCCTGGCGATGGACTGAAGGGTATTCAGAGTCTTCCGTATCGTCGGTGTGTCCACTGCGACGTGATCCTCTTCGATCAGGTACGGCGTTTCTTCGCTGGCCATGAAGGGAATGAGGTACTGTCCTGTGGGGTCAAATCCAAACCCTTTCACGTCGGGAGCCAATGCGGCATAGACCTTATCGATAGCCTGTATCAGCCCGTCGGTATTCTGAGGGAGCGAAGAAGGATCGATGCCCGCCTTCCTGAAGAGATCCCGGTTATAGAACAAGACGAAGCAGGTGTGATGGAGCTTCATCCCATACTTTCTGCCCTTGTGCGAGGTTTCGACCCAGGTGGATTCGAACCAGTCCCCATGCTCTGGCCAGGAATCGATCTCCGCGGTGAGATCCGCCAGCTGACCACCCGCACCATATTCGGCGATCCATGGAGAAGGAACCTCAATTAGATCGGGAGGTGTTCCGGCTACTAAATCGGAATTTAGCTTGGTCTTGAAATCACCCCAGTTGAAAACCTGTTTGTTGACAGAAAGTCCCTTTTCCGCGGCAAAATCGTCGATCACCTTGTCGTATACATCGTAGAGGTGATCGGGATTCCAATAGATCGTGATTTCCTGGACTTTCGCCTCTTGTGTGCCGCCTGCAAAAGCGACAGCCGAGACACTCAACAGTACCAAACACAACATACCTATTCTTTGTTTCATACAATATTCCTTTCCGTATGTATTATAAACTGGTGATTGAGGAACCGATGATCAAAACATCGCCATCACCCCCTCTCCTCTATATTTATGGACATAGCATGGGCTCCGAGCGCCCAACCATTGTGACAAACTCCCGAACCGATCGTAAGCTTTCTGCTGGATCCTGGTGGTGCAGTAGCACGTTGGCCACTGCCTGTAGTAGAAACGGCAGAACCTTAAAGAAAAGCGGATGCTCGATTGGTCCGATCGAAGCGCTCTCAACTTGGCGAATCAATACCGAGGCAAAGGGATCCTCGGCGAAAAACGGTTTGTGCAGGTAGTCTCGATTGCAGGGGATCATCCCGAACTCCTCGAAATAGAAGCGGGCATGCTCCTCGTTTGTGGCCAGATACTCGATCCAATGGAAAGCCTCAGCGGGATCACGGGATCGGCGCGAAACGGCAAGAGCGTGGGACAGAAGTATATTTTCCGACTTTCTTGAGGGACCTACCGGAATCGCCGTAACACCATAATGGCCGTCGAACTTTTTTCCCTGGCCACTAAGCCGCCGCAAATGCCCTCTTCCGTACGGTCCGTCCACCATAAAGGCTAGTTTGTTTGAAGCGAACAGCAGTCGAATTCCGTAGATGCTGCTTTCCTTCTTGAGACCGCCCTTTTCATAGAATTCCACCAACCATTTCAGAGCGTTGATGTTCTCCTCGCTGTCGATGACGATGTTGCCTATCGAATCAGTAAATCCACCTTTGAAGGAGAGGAAAAAGGGATACAGAACCAGAAAACTTATTTCGTACATATCCAGAGGCAGGCAGAAACCGTGAGTGCTTCCCTGTCCTGAGTTGTTGACCCGAATGCTCATTTCTACCAGCTCATCGAGCGACTGAGGGGGGCGATCCGGATCCAATCCTGCATCCCGCATCACGTTTCGATTGTAGTAGAGCACGAGCGGACAGAGAGCCCAGTTCAGAGCAAACACTTCGTCCCCCACGTGGCCCAACTGGTAGGCGGTTTTGTATCGACGTTGCACAATGTTCTGATCGATATAGCTATCCAGCGGAACAAAGAGATTAAATCTATGGAGTCGCCGCAGCCAAAACGGGGTAATCTGAACGACATCCAGAGTCTCACCGTCAAGGATCATCTGCAGAATTCTTTGGAGGTATGCGCGATAGGGGATGACAATATTTCGGACCCTCACCGCTGGAGACTGCTTCTCATAAACTTCGACAAGACGATTCAGTAACAAATCGGCTGAGAACTCGGCGCTGATCCAATTGGAAAAGGAAATCTCAGTGAAGTTCTTCCGCAAGAACGTCCCTTTTCCTTGGATGCGCTGCACCAATCCCTCAATCTCCAATTCTGCAATGACCCGTCGAACCGTACCCCGTCCCACTTCGAAGCGTTGCATCAGCTCCGCCTCAGTTGGCAGCATCTTCGAGTCCGGTCGACTATAGGACTGTATGAGCTTCCGCATTTCTACGGAAACCTTTTGAAACTGAATCCCTCTCCCCTCAGCCAAAGTTATGCTCCATGAAGAAGATCTATAAGACTAATACATTTTCTTCATCTTATTTAACGATGTATTTGTTCTTATTATACTATAAAGGATGAATCTGTCAATCAAAAACAACACCTTAGCATGCAGACACAGTAGACGCGTATATATCAGGAGCCTGCAGGTGCTCGGTCTTTCCCTTGAAGAAGTCACTGTTACCAAGCTACTTTGGAGAGAATTATCACCTGGTAGGCAAGGGCGGCTGATTAATAGCTCTTATTCCAAGCCCCAAGAAGCCCTGACGGCTCTTGCAATGATCCCGCCCTTTTTTTATTATAGAGCCTTCCCGACAAAGTCGGTCTGTATCTTCCTACCCCCGGGAACCTGTAGAGATAGGCAATTTAGGGGTATAAAAATCAAACCGGAGGACAGCAGGTGAATTATTTTTTGACAGAAGATCAACAGATGATAAAAGAATTGACCGCCAAAATCGCCAAGGAGAAGGTGGAGCCACTTGCTCTCGAGTACGATGAAAAAGGAATATTTCCCGCCGATATTGTAGAGATCCTTGCGAAAGCGGACCTGTTCCGCGTCTTCATCCCCGAGGAGTACGATGGGCTCGGCGGCGGAATCATGGAGATGAGCATCGTCGTGGAGGAGCTGTCCAAAGCCTGCGCCGGGATCGCCCTGGCCTATGCGGCATCGGGTCTGGGGACCATCCCCATCATGATGTTCGGCAGTGAAGAACAGAAAAAGAAATACCTGCCCAGGCTGGCGGCAGGCGAGATTCTGGCGGCCTTCGCCCTGACCGAGCCCGAGGCGGGCAGCGACGCCGCTGCCGTGAAGACCCGGGCGGTTCCCGACGAGGACAACTACGTGATCAATGGAACCAAGCAGTGGATCACAAACGGAGGCGAAGCGTTCATCTACACGGTGATCACCCTTACAGATCCGACACGGGGACCACGAGGTGCCTCGGCGATCCTGGTGGAGAAGGGTACAAAGGGATTCGATTTCGGCAAGAAAGAGGACAAAATGGGGATTCGCGCCTCTGTCACGAGGGAGCTGGTGTTCAGCGACTGCGTGGTCCCGAAAACGAACCTGCTCGGCCGGGAAGGCGCGGGATTCCTCGTTGCCATGAAGACTTTTGACAAGACACGTCCGGGGGTAGCGGCTCAGGCTCTGGGAATCGCCCAGGGAGCCCTCGATAAGGCGGTAGACTACTCCCGAGAGCGCAAGCAGTTCGGAAAGCCGATTTCCGCGTTTCAGGGCATACAGTTCATGCTCGCAGACATGGCCACCCAGGTAGAAGCGGCCCGTGCTCTTACCTATGCGGCGGCCAGAACGATAGACGCCGGCGCCAAAAACGTTGCCCGAGTTTCTGCGATGGCCAAGCTGTTCGCCTCCGACACGGCTATGAGGGTCACAACCGATGCAGTGCAGATCTACGGCGGCTACGGCTACATGAAGGAATACCCGATGGAGAAGATGATGCGGGATGCCAAGATCACTCAGATCTATGAGGGCACCAATCAGATTCAACGGGAAGTGATCGCGTTGCAGCTGATAAAAGAAAGCCTGCAGAAAAAGGAGTAGTATCGTTTTGAAGATTGTGGTCTGTATCAAACAGGTACCTGACACGACCAACGTGCGTATCAATCCGGAAACCAACACGCTGATGCGTGAAGGAGTGGAGTCGATCATCAATCCCTTCGATATGTACGCCCTCGAGGAGGCAGTCAGGCTGAAGGAAAAACACGGCGGCAGCGTCACCGCTCTATCCATGGGACCGCCGCAGGTAGAAAGCGCACTGCGGGAGGCGATCAGCCTCGGTGTAGACGAAGCGATCCTTTTGTCAGACAGAGCGTTCGCAGGTGCCGATACCCTGGCCACGGCTTACACCCTGGCCCGGGGCATCAAGAAGATAAATAAGGTCGATGTGATCCTGATGGGCCGGCAGGCCATAGACGGCGACACCGGACAGGTTGGCCCCGGGGTGGCTGAAAATTTGGGTCTGCCTCATGTGACCGAAATCCGCAAGATCGAGAAGATAGATGAGGACGGCACGATCTATGTCGAGCGCCTGCTCGAGGACGGCTACCTTCGCCTGCGCTCGAAGCTCCCCCTCGTGCTTACCGTGGTCAAGGAGATCAACGAGCCCCGTCTTCCTTCTCTGAAGGGCAAGATGGCTGCCAAGAGAGCTGAGATTCCCGTGTGGAAGCAAGAGGATATCGATCTCGATCCCCAGAGAATCGGCCTTACAGGCTCCCCCACTCAGGTCATGAAGATCTTCACGCCCCCTAAACCCTCCGGCGGGAAGATTTTCGAAGGAGACGTCAGCGAAGCTGTAGCGAAGCTGATAACCGAGCTGCGGGAAGCGGGTATCCCTCTGGCGACCAGCGGAGAGGAAGCGTAGAGTATGGCGGATCCAATTCGAATCATCGAAGAAAAATGTGTCGGCTGCGGTTTGTGTATAAAGGCTTGTGCCTACGATGCCTTGTCCCTTGTTGACAAGAAGGCGGTACTCAATGAACGCTGCACCGTATGCGGCGCCTGTGTCAGCACCTGTAAGTACGACGCCATCGTCATCGAGCGACGGCCCTTCAAAGGTCAGGAGGTGGAAGACTACTCCGGTATCTGTCTGTACGCCGAGCACAGACACGGCGAGCTGTCATCGGTGGTCCATGAGATCATCGGAGCGGCCCGCGAGTTGAAGAAGAGCCTAGACAGGAAGATCAGCGCCATTCTGCTGGGCGACAAGGTTCGAACGATGGCGGAGGAGCTCATCGCTTTCGGGATCGATGAAGTCTGGATGATGGAAGACTCCGGCATCGGTGAGTTTAACGAAGAGATCCAGGCGGATCTGGTCGCCAAGGTGCTTCTTGACAAGAAGCCCGAGATCTTTCTCGGCGGAGGCACGATCCAGGGCCGTTCGCTTCTTCCTCGCGTAGCAGCGCGGATCCTGACGGGCCTGACAGCCGACTGCACAGAGCTGACCATTGACGGGGAGAACGAGCTGCTCAGACAAACCCGACCCGCTTTCGGCGGTAATATCATGGCCACGATCCTCTGCAACAGCCACAGACCTCAGATGGCTACCGTGCGGCACAAAGTGATGAAAGCGGCCGAGAAACTCGACGGCCATCAGGGACAGATCATCGAGCTGAGCTATCCGATTTTGAAGCCGCGGGTGGAGGTGCTCGAGTTCGTGCCGGAGGAGATGGACACTATAAACCTTGCCGATGCCGATTTCATTGTCTCCGGCGGGCGAGGTCTCAAAGATCCCAAGAACTTCGCGCTGATCGAGGAGCTGGCCAGGGCTATCGGTGGGGCCGTGGGAGCCTCCAGGGCGGCGGTGGATGCCGGCTGGATTCCCTACTCCCATCAGGTTGGCCAGACCGGCAAGACTGTAAATCCGACGATATACATCGCCTGTGGAATCAGCGGAGCCATCCAGCATCTGGCGGGCATGAAGGGCTCGGACATCATTGTTGCCATAAACAATGATCCGCATGCCCCGATTTTCAATGTTGCAAACTACGGGATTGTGGGAAGCTTGTTCGACGTGGTGCCAGAGCTCGTCAAACAGCTAAAGGGCTAGATCAGCAGGCGTCCCAATTCCTTAAGTTCGGACATTCTTTTGAAAACCGGTGTCGTGTCGGCGTGATCCGCCTTGTCTAGTTCCACTGTTTTTATATACAGCTCGTTGATAAGATCGGAGAACACACCAAGGTTGGCGGGGAAGTTATTGATGGCCATATCGAGCAGCACTCGGTCGTTTTTGGCCGCGCCCTTCTGACGGCTGAAAAAGGTGTCTGGTCCATCCGAAAGCAGCGAGCTCAACCGGGGTATGACCTCGATCTTTGCGTGATGCACGAAGGTGGCGGCTGCGTAGATCTGTTCGTACAGCTCCTTGTACGGGTATCCCTGGATCTTATAGAAATCTGACTTTTCAGTCAGTCGTGCTATGGCATCCCAGGTGCCCCGCGGTACCTTCATTACCAGCAGGGCTTTGCGGATGAAACGATTGTTCAGATTCGTGTGGTAGTGGTTCCGGATCTTATCGACAATCTTGAATATTTGCTCATTGCGAGTTGACATGCATGCCTCCAAGACTCCTCAACATGCTATTACAACGGTGAAGGGCAGGTCAAGCTCCGCCTGCGATTTCGTTGACGATATCCCCGACATTCTCGAGAATATAGTACGGTGAATAGGGGAAGTGAAGAATATCTTCCTGTCTCGTAACACCGCTGAGGACCAGGACGGGCTGGATCTCCGCTTCGATGCCTGAAATGATATCCGTGTCCATCCTGTCTCCTACGATCACGGTTTCCTCCCGCCGGCAGGCCAGCCGCTTGAGAGCATGGCGCATAATAAGGGGATTCGGCTTTCCGATGAAGTAGGCCTTTCTGTTAGTGGCCAGTTCGATCGGGGCGATGAGGGAACCTGTGGAAGGAACAATTCCGCCTTCGGCGGGCCCTGTCAAATCGGGATTGGTGCCGATCAGTCGGGCTCCTTTCTGTACGAGGTAAACCGCCCTCTCGATGCGCTCGTAGCTGTAGGTTCGGGTGTCGCCGACCACGACATAATCGGGATTCACATCGTTCATGGAAAAACCCGCCTCATACAAGGCATTGGTCAAACCTGCCTCACCGATTACATAAGCGCTGCCGCCGGGATGCTGGCTGGCCAGGAAGCTCGCCGTAGCCAGGGCACTGGTGTAGAAATTTTCGATGGGAACATTGATTTCCATCCGGGCCAATTTTTGCTGTAGTTCCCTGGGAGACCTTTCACTGGAATTTGTCAGGAAGAGAAATTTTTTCTCGTTTTCCATGAGCCAGGCTACGAATTCTTTGGCTCCTGGAAGCAGGCGATTGCCGTGGTAGATTACCCCGTCCATATCGCAGATGAAGCCTCGCTTGGCTCTGAGCTGAGTGAGTTTTTCGCCGTTACTTTTCACTATCTTGCCACCCGTTGTACATGATTACCCGGTCTTCAGGCTTTCGATCCCGAAGGCTGTGTTCCAGCTCTTTGTGCTTTTCATTGAGATGCGATTCGTCGCCGGGCAGACCCACCACGACCAGTGTGATCAGGAGCATCTCCTGCGGGATGCCGAAGGCTTCCTTGATGGGTAGAGGTTTATAACCGGCTATCGGGTGGGCGATCAACCCCTCTGCAGTAGCCTGGAGCATCAGGTTTTGCACGGCAAGGCCTGTGGAAAAAAACGCGTAGTCCCGGTTGTCGCTCAACCGGCAGTCTAGATCCGCTTTTGTAAGGACAACAATGATCAGAGGCGCCTTCCGCGCCCAATAGTTGCCCCCTGACAGATTGTCTTTAATGATTTCCAGCTGCGCTGCATCGTCGACGACGAGAAAGCGCCAGGGCTGGTTGTTGAAACACGACGGGGCATAGGTGGCGGCCGTCATGATCCTGGCGATCACGTCCCTGGGCACAGGATTCTCACTCAGCGCCCGCCGGGCACGGCGTTTTTCTATCTCTTTAATCAGCTGACCCATTTTGGTACTCCACTATAGTGTCAATATAATTGAAATACCATCGTTCGGGTACCTCCTTGACAGTTCCCGCGCCTCCGTGGTATCGCTTGGAGCTACCCGGTATGAAACAGAATCAGGGTACCGTGTCTTGGCTACTGCCCCTCGCTTTGAGCGTATATCGTCCTCGGTGTTTTCCTTGTCAATATGGGCGGAATCTCCGGAGCGCCGGCCAGGGGATAAAGAGCGCGGATCATGGGTAGAGTAACGTTCGTTCTTGGAGGAGCCCGCAGCGGCAAGAGCCGCTTCGCCAGGGACAGGGCTGCGAAGCTGGCTGCCCGCAAAGAACTCCAGGTTGTCTATCTGGCCACCGCCACCGTCGAGGATGAGGAGATGAAGCTCAGGGTAGCCCGGCACAGGCTCAGCCGGCCTTCCGACTGGAGGACGGTGGAAGAGCCCAGGCAGGTTTCCAAAGCTCTCGAAAGCTGCGCGGAGGCGGGCATCATCATCGTGGATTGCCTGACCCTGTTTGTCGCCAACCTTCTCCATGAACTGGGTGCCGACAAATCAGAAGCGGCGGCGGACATACAATCTTTCGAGGCGAGGGTCAGCGCTGAAATCGTGGCCATTTTAAAGCAATGCAGACGGATCGATGCCCAGGTGCTGCTGATCTCCAACGAGGTCGGCATGGCTGTGGTTCCGCCCACACCACTGGGCAGATTATTCCGGGATATCGCGGGCCGGGTAAACCAGGTGGTGGCCGAGGAGGCGGATGAAGTTTTCTTCCTCGTGGCCGGGCTGGCCCGGAAGCTGAAGTAGGAGGTTTCCCGTTGGATTTTTTTCTTGCTCTTCGCTTCCTAACGATCCTTCCGATACCAGGCAAGGCGGAGGCTTCGGAAAAACAACTGGGCAGATCGACTGCCTGGTATCCTGCGGTCGGGGTGCTTCTCGGTGCCCTGCTGTACGGCTGCGCCCTGCTGTTTGCGCGGGTCTGGTCCCCTTTACCTGCGGCGGTACTGACTCTGGCGGTGTGGGTTGTGTTCACACGTGGTTTTCACCTGGACGGATTGGCAGATACCTTTGACGGTTTGGGAGCCGTGGCGGACAGGGAAAGGCGGCTCTCCATCATGAAGGACAGCCGCATCGGTGTCTTCGGTGTGCTGGCTCTGCTGCTCGTGCTGCTGCTGAAATTCGCCTTTCTTACAGATCTGGTCGGTTTCCATGGGGTGCGGGAGCTGATTCTCGTCCCGGTCCTCGGCCGCTGGTCGATGCTCCTCGCCGTATTCTCCTTTCCCGCGGCCGTTCAGGAGGGACTGGGATATCGGACCAAGCAGCATTGCCGCTGGCCCCAACTGTTGATTGGTTCTGCGGTTGCCGTGGCCTGTCCCGTTTTGATACTCGGTCTCTGGGGCCTTGTCCCGCTGGCGGCCGTCGGAATCATCACTTTTTTTACAGCCTTCATTTTTTTCAGAAAGCTCGGCGGCCTGAACGGCGATACCTACGGGGCGTTCTGCGAAATCTCCGAGCTTGCCGCCCTCGCCGTTGTGGCCGTCCTGATACGGCTGCGGATTCCCTGATGATTGTCTCGGCACCCTCCTACATAATTCCCGGAACCTACGGGCAGAATGTGAGGTATCTCGCCTCCAGAGGCGAGATCCAGGCCGTGGAGCTGCTGTTTTACTGCTTCGACAGGGAAAGCAGGGATCTTTTCATTCGGGAAAAACAGCTGATTCGCTCCTACCGTGGACGTTTTTCCTTCTCCGTTCATATGCCCGAGGTCCTGATTCCCGATGACGAAGAGTTGATAGAGTTGACCCGCGACCTGGCGGATCGCTATATAATCCACCCTGCGGCGAAGGAGATCGCTGGGTTTCGACGTCTCGTCGAAAGCTGGCGTGAGCGCTATGGTGAGGTTTTTCTTATAGAAAATCTTATAGAAGGTGAGTTCCACGATACCGCCGCCGCCCTGGACAGCTTTCCCCTCTGCTGCGATACCGGGCACCTGTTGCGATCGGGAGCCGGGGTGGGCGATTTTCTCGAGCGCTACAGCGAGAGGATTCTGGAAATCCACCTGCACGGAGTTCGGCACGGCGCGGATCACAGGAGCTTTGCCTGCGAGGAATCCTGGTTTCAGGAGATCGCTTCCTTTTTGAAAGCATACACCGGGGTCGTGAATCTCGAGGTGTTCTCAGTGCAGGAGCTCGATCGAATCGTTGCAGTCTTGCGGGAAGCCGGCCTGCTGTAAAGAGTGAGAATGGGTTTTTACGACGGCATAAGCGCATACTACGATTCTCTGTTCCCCGTTGATTCTCAAGTCCTTCATTTCCTCCAGCGCCGAATCGGAGCGAATTCGCGAATTCTAGACATCGCCTGCGGTACGGGAGGTTATTCTTTGACATTGGCGCGTCAGGGACATCGACTCATCGGAATCGACCTGGATCGGGCCATGATCGAAGCGGCGCGGGACAAGGCTCGAAACGAGGATTTGGAGGTGAGCTTCAAAGTTCTTGACATGCGGGCAGTGGCAGAAAATTTAGAAGGCCGCTTCGGTCTGATTTTCTGCATCGGCAACTCTCTCGTGCATATGAGAGACGATGAGGATATCGCCCGATTTTTCGCCGGCTGCTACGGCCTGCTTGAGAGCAAAGCGAGCCTGGTCGTTCAGATCATCAACTACGATCGAATCCTCGAAAAGGGGATCACTTCTCTGCCAACGTTGAAGGACGAAAGGCGAGGCCTGGAGTTTGCGCGCAGCTACGAGGTTGACCGCAGCGCGCAGATGGTTCTTTTTCGAACCGAGCTTTCATTCGGGAAACAGGACCAACCAAGCGC
>CAYMGP010000003.1:37765-89563 GCA_964390045.1 uncultured Spirochaetaceae bacterium
ATCCGCAACGAGATATCACTGCGCATCCTGACCAGCAAGCGTTTGGTTGCACTGGTGGAACAGGCCGGATTTGAGGACATTCGGCTGTTCGGTGATTTCGACGAAAGACCTTTCAACACCGATACCCTTGCCCTGGTCATGAGTGCCGCTTGAGGGCAGGGGTGAGTTGCTGCACGCTGCTGACGAAGCGAACTTTGGAGTCAGTCGAGCAGGCGCTTTTCACCTTTCAGCGATTGGATATGCTGTATTCTTTGGGAGCATTCGAGGCAGCCGAGATACTTTCCCTGAGGATTCCGGAGGGCGAAATACTGGATCAGGATTTTCTCCGGCTCCGAGTTTTCCTCCAAACGAAGGTCGATCCAAAACTCAGCCATATCGCGCTTGCCGGCTTTCATCTCCTTCAGGATGGCTTCGACCTTGCTCAAGCTCTTCTCCGGATGGCAGTCGCGAACATTTCTTCCCACAACGCCTTTGGGCCGTTTGAAGACACGGCTCTCGTGCCTGTTCCAGGCGAGCACATTGTCCTCCTCATCGACAATGGAGAACTCGACGGGAATGGTTTCCAGTAGTGAGTCCAGTACTTCCTTTGACAGCGTACCGATCATGCTCCTCCTCCTTACCTGTCCGTCGTTTACGAAGATTCTGGCACCATGGTAGTGAAAAAATCTTCGTTTGTCGATGAAGCGTTTTCTCCATTATCATTGACCTATGATGAGCATTACTCGAGCCTGGCGGAGACGCGGTGGATATAGGGAGGTTCTCAGCCTGGCCGCTCCTCTGATACTGAGCACAAGTTCCCTGGCGATCCAGGAGTTCGTCGATCGGATGTTCCTCAGCTGGTACTCACCGGAGGCCATCGCCGCGGCCATGCCTTCGGGGATCCTTTTCTTTACGATCCTCAGCCTGTTCATGGGTACGGCCAGCTACGTCAACACCTTCGTTGCCCAGTATCACGGCGCCGGACAGGCCGACCGCATCGGTCCCTCGCTGTGGCAGGGGTTCTACGTCTCTCTGGCCGGTGGAGCGCTGCTGTTGGCCCTGGCGCCTCTTTCCCCCGGCCTGTTCGAATGGATCGGGCATCCACCCGCCGTCCGTCGATTGGAGGTGATCTACTTTCGAATCCTCTGCTACGGTGCGGTCTTTCCCATTGCCAACTCCGCTCTGGCAGCCTTCTTTTCCGGCCGGGGCAAGCCCTGGCCAGTGATGTGGATCCATCTGCTGGCGACAGTTGTGAACGTCGTGCTGAACTATATCCTGATATTCGGGCGCTTCGGTTTCCCGGCCCTCGGTATCAACGGGGCGGCCATCTCAACAGTGGTATCCGGCATTGTTTCCTTCCTCGTGTTCGCCGTTTTGATTCTGCGCTCTTCCAACAACCCCGCCTACGCCACCCGCAGCGGCTGGAAGCCGGACCGCGACCTGCTGGCCAGGATACTGCGCTTCGGTTTTCCCAACGGAGTGCAGTTCTTCATCGACATCTTCGGATTCACAGTATTCATTCTGCTCATCGGTCGTCTCGGCACCGTGCAGTTGGCCGCCACGAATATAGCCTTCAATATAAACAGCCTGGCCTTCATGCCCATGATCGGATTGGGCATGGCGATCTCCATTCTTGTCGGGCAGTACGTCGGCGAGAAGAGGGTGGATTTGGCGGAGCGCAGCGTTTTTTCCGGCGCGGTGATCTGCTTCCCCTATATGGGTCTCATCGGCCTGGCCTACTTTCTGGCTCCGGATTTTTTTATTGGCTTCTTCGCCTCGGAAACCGCCCCCGAGACCTTTCTCGAGATACGCTCGATCGCCGTGGTGCTGCTGCGCTTCGTGGCCCTGTACTGTATCTTCGATACGATGAACATCGTGTTTGCCTCGGGGATTAAGGGAGCGGGAGATACGCGCTTCGTCATGATTATGATTTTGGTCGTTTCCTCGTGCGTACTGGTGGTACCTACCTTTCTTTCAATGCTCGTGTTTCGAGGAGGTATTTTCACGGCCTGGATTTTCGTAACCGCCTACGTTATCGTTCTCGGCTTCGGCTTCCTCTTTCGTTTCCTTCAAGGAAGGTGGAAGAGTATGCGGGTCATCTGATTTGACCGCTCGCCAGCCTCCGATCTATAATTACCGAGGAGTCCCAAAATGCAAGATGCGAAAAGAAGCCTGGTATGTTTCTTTCTCCTGGCAATCAGTGTTTCCGTAATCTCTGCCCAGGATATTGCAGCCTCGGCGGCGACGGCGCAGGGATACGAGGGTCTTCTCTTCAACCCCGCCGCTGTTGCCGTGAACAGCTGCCAGGCCGCCGGTTTCGGCGCTGCCTACGCATCCGCGGAGCAGTACTCATGGTATGCAGCCCTCGCGGCCAGCTTTTTGCTGCGCTACGATCGAGACACCGGTGAACAGAGCCTGAACCTTGCCTGGGGACTCGGTTTTCCTCTTTTCGCTTCCTCTTACGCCGGAATCAGGACCGGCGCGGATCTGCTCGATTTCAGCTGGCGGGAGCTCGAGCTCAGCACGGGTGTCCTCTTCTATCCTCATCGCTACCTCGCAGTTGGAGCCACTCAGGAGCAGCTGCTCGATCCCGAGGCCCGGAGCTTCACCTTTGGAATCGGGATTCGCCCCTTCAGCGAGCGTCTCACCCTGTTTGGGGACCTGATCCTGGCCAAAGATAGTTCGCCGTCCGCACTGGATTGGGCAGCCGGTTTGCGCGCTGAGCCTGTGGACGGACTCGGCCTTGGTTTTCGCAGCTGGAATGAATTTCGGGAATATTCCTTTGGTCTCACTATCGAGGCAGATGCCCTGAATCTGGATCTATCCCTGGCTGGAGATTTCCGGGGATCGAGCCTCAGGATGGGAGCGGGACTGCGCTACGATTTTCGTCCCAGCCGCTCGTTTTTCAATTTGGGAGCAAAAACGTACAGGCTGCCTCTCTCGAAGCCGATAGATAGAAATTCCACGAAAAAGGAAAGCCTGAACAATCTGGACAGCTTGATTGCTCGCATCTGCCAGCTGGCAGACGACCGGCGGTCAGAAACCCTGGTGCTTGAGATCGAATCCGGCGTGGTGTTGTCCGTCGATGTTCTCGAAGAGCTCTATCAGGCTTTTTCCTATTTCAAAAGCAAAGGCAAGAGGATCGTTACCTATATCGATTCCTCGTTCTCCGAGCTGAGCTACCTGGCGGCGGCGGCGGGCGACACGGTGGTGGTTCCGCCCTATTCACTCGTACCTCTGGTTGGTGTGGGAGCCCGGCTCCTGTTTTTCAAAAATCTCTTCGAAGAGCTGGAAATCGATGTCGAGTACGTCCGCTCGAGCGAATACAAGGCGGCCCTCGATCGATTCATCCGAGAGAAGCTCAGCGAGGAAAACAGGCAGCAGCTTGTCGAGTATTTGGAGGTTTCCTACGAGTTGATCCTGGACATTCTGGTCTCCTGCCGCGGCTTAACCCGGGAGCAGGCTCAAAAGCTGGTGGACGGCGGACCGTACTGGGCCGGAGAGGCGGCCGAGCTGGGTCTGGTGGACGAGGTGCTCTATTATGAAGATTTCGAGGAACTTTATCTCGAGGAGCTTCGACCCGGCCGACTGAATTATCTCGAGTACCAGAGCGAAAGCTGGCGGCGACCGCAGATCGCCGTGGTCAAAGCTTCCGGGCCTATCGTCGCGAGCGAGACGCTCGGTCCCTGGGATTGGCTTTCCGGGCGGGACTACATCACCGAGGCCAACCTCATTCCCGTGCTCGAGCGGCTGGGTGAAGATCCCAGGGTTGCCGCGGTGGTGCTGCAGGTCGACAGCGGGGGAGGGGACGGCCGGATCAGCGACAGGATCTGGAGAGCGATCATGGAGCTGAAGAAGGCCAAGACAGTCGTGGTTGTTATGGGCAGGGCAGCCGCCTCAGGCGGCTACTATCTGGCCATGTGCGGAGATAGAGTTTTCGCCCGCAGCACCACCCTGACCGGTTCCATCGGCTCCTATTCTTTTAAAATAGCCGTCCAGAGGCTGCTCGAACGATACGGCATCACGACGGACGCGATCGAATTCGGAGAGAACGTGGAGATGTTTTCTCCCTTCACAAGCATGAGCCCCGGACAGAGGCAGAGGCTTGAGGAACTGAACAACGCCTTCACGGAACGCTTCTACGGAAAGGTCGCTGAAGCGAGGGACCTGTCCTCCGAACAGGTGGAAGAGCTGGGCGGGGGAAGAATCTACTCGGGCGAGCGGGCCCTGGAATTGAACCTCGTCGATGAAATCGGCGGTGTCTACCAAGCTCTACGCTATCTGGAGGATCGGCTCGATCTGGATCCGGAGGGCTACGTGCTCGAATACTATCCCGACCGGAGCATGCTCTTCCTCCTCGCCCTGCAGAAGCTTAGAGAGAACGGTTCGGGTATTCGCCGGGATACCCTCGGCCTGCTGAGGCTGATGCTGCGCTAATGATCAGACGAAGCGCTGGCGAATCTCGGCGCTCACGTAGTCCAGAACGGCCACGGTGACGGCGATGAACCACACGGCGATCCCGGCCGCCCGGTAGTCCAACAGGCGAATGTACTGAATCAGGATGAAGCCGATGCCGCCGCCGCCTACCAGGCCGATGATCGTGGACATCCGCACATTGATGTCCCATCTGTATATCGAAAAGCTGACAAAGGGAGCGATCATCTGAGGGACAACGGCGAACATGATCGTCTGCAGTCGGTTAGCACCCGTGGCCTGAACCGCTTCGATGGGACCGGGATCGATTGCCTCGATCGCCTCGGAGTACAGTTTGCCCAGAGCGGCGATCGAATGGACGGTGAGGGCGATGATCCCGGCAAAGGGTCCGAGGCCCACCCAGACCACGGCGATGATGGCCCAGATCAGGGGCTCGATAGCCCGGATGATGTTGAGAATCGTTCGAGTAACGTAGTAGATCGTCACGGTGACCCAGGAGCCGGACATGATGTTGCGGGCCGCCAGAAAACTGACGGGAATCGAGAAGATGATGCCGAACAGGGTCGCCATCATACCCATGAAGATCGTCTCCACCATGCGCTCGATGGTCAGCAGCAAGGGCTCGCTGGCTTTAAGCGCACCCAGCTCGACCACCTGACGGGCCTGAACTTTGTGGATCTGAGCGCCTTCGTCGGTCGGTGAGACGAGGCGATAGGGCATGATGATATCGATTTCAAAGCCACCGTCTTTGTTTGGTTGAACTTTAACGTACGCTCCGGCTTGGCGGATCTGAAATTCGTTCTTCAGGGCATCGATCCACCAGATCTCGATCTCCCGGTCGGTCAGAAAACCACGACCGGTGAGGTGAATACGGGTTCCGGGGATGATGTTGTTTTTATTGTCTATCCGGGAAAGCTCGCCGCAGTTAGGCTCTGCAACGAGGTAGGGCTCGTCGGGCTCTTCCAAGGGACGAGAGGGTAGGGGTTCGGCACACGGTACCAGGATCTCGCAAGCTGCTCGCAGCTCGATCGGGTCCCGGATCACCGCTGCCTTCCAAGGCCAGATAACCTTGGCGAAGGGTTTGGTGGCTTCGGGGAACTGCCGGATCATTTTATAGATGTCGATCTCGCTGATCTGCCAGCCAAGGGTGAAGAAGCAGAACAGGACCAGGACGAAGATGCCGAATCCCCCCGGACGCCTCTGCGCCGTTTGGCGGTATGCATCCCAGGCGTTCCACAACCATAGTATTGCTGCACAGGATATGATCAGACCAATGAAGAAGGGACGCCGATTCAATGCCTTGCCCAGCATGGCCATAGCAGTGGGTTCCAGATGGGCAAGCAGCTTGATCCGCCAGCCCAGTATGCCGATGATCGCGACCATTGACCCGAAGAGCAGCAGTCCACGCTGAATGCTGCGGCTCAGAATCTGACCCAAACCAGGGATGATCAGCGAGGTGACCGCCGCCAGGGGTGCCGGAACCAGGGAGGGACGGGAGTTCTGGAGGTTGTACGTGAGTTTTCTCTTTTTAGCCATGGCTCACTCCCCCTCCTGCTCTGCTGCTGAAAGTCCGGCGCTTACCCGCACAGCTTCCGCCCCGTAGATCTCCTTGAACTCGTCGTCGGTCATGCGGCGGATCTCCTCCTGGGAGCCACGGTACACGATGCGGCCCTCCCGCAGTCCGATCACCCGGGTGCCGTAGCGCTGCACCAGATCGAGGTAGTGGAGGCTGCACAGTATAGTGATCTTCTCTTCCTTGTTGAGTTCTTCGAGGTAACCTAGGATTGAATGGGCCAGTACAGGATCTAAACTGGCCACCGGCTCGTCGGCTAAAATCATCCGGGGCTGCTGCATCAGGGCCCGGGCGATCCCCACCCGCTGCTGCTGGCCACCGGAGAGCTCCTGCGCCTGTTTATGTGCCTGGTCGGTAATTCCAACCCTCTCCAGGGCTTTCCAGGCCATCTCCCGGTCTTTGGCGGGAAAGCGCTGCAAAAGGCTGAGCAAGGGGCTAACGTAGCCGAGACGTCCAGACAGCACATTGTTGAGAACGCTCGAGCGTTTGACAAGATTGAAGTGCTGAAAGATCATCCCGATCTGGCGCCGTATCCGACGGAGCTCGTCCGCTTCCGCCGTGGTAACGTCCTCACCGTCCCAGATGATCTGGCCCTCGGTGGGATCAATCAGCCGGTTGATGCAGCGCAGAAGGGTCGACTTGCCGGATCCGCTCAAGCCGATAATGATGAGGAACTCCCCCGGTTCCACGGTGAAGCTCACATCTTTCAGGGCAACCGTGCCGTCTTCATAGATCTTAGTCAGGTTTTTCACCTCGAACATACCTGCCCCCTTGTTCCCCAGCAACTGCAAGAGCCGCTGGTGCGGGTGTACAAAAAGAGAGGAGAACGTCTTGAGTCCTCCTCTCTACAGAATCGATGAACTATTATTTCATCAGTTCTTCAGCCTCGACTCCGGCGGCCTGCAGAACCTGGCGGAAGGGATCGTAGAAGGTGTCGTCGTGAGGCTCCAGCGTATTCCATTGGTAGGCCGCAAGGAGGGCTTGTTCCCCCTCTTCGGTTCCGGCGATCTTCAGCAGGGCTGCTACGATCTTGTCCTTCATCTCTTCAGGAACAGACGGGTGGAATTGCACCCCGTCGTTGGGGATTTCCGGCGATGTCTGTAGCGTCGCTAACTCCTCCGCTGCATCAGGATGCTCCTTCTGCATTTCCCGCATGGGTATGCGGGTATTCAAGTCGAGGTAGCAAGCCCCAGCATCCACGTCCCCACTGTACACTGCCGCTACCACGGCGTCGTGGCTGCCGGCGTCCACGATCTTGATATCCCGGTCCAAATCGAGGCCTGCGGCCTGCAAAACTATACTGGGAATGATCCAGCCGCTGGTGGACAGAGGATCGGGGCGAGCGAAGGCCTTGCCCTTGAGATCTGTGAGATCCGTGATCCCGCTGTCCACGCGGGCAATGATCTGTCCCTGGTAAAAGGCAGTACCCCGGCGAACGGATACCAGGGCCGCTTCACAGACCCCGAGGTCCGCCGCCATGATGTAGGAGAAGGTGGCCAGGGAAGCTATGTGAGCCGTGGGTGGATCGGCTCTCAGGGCTTCGATGACCCCGGCGTATTCGGTGGCCACCAGGGTCTTGAAGTAGAGACCAGTTTCGGCGTGGAGCATGTCGGCCACTTGTTCGGCGCCACCGGTCACCCGCTCCATCTCTCCGGATGGCACGAAAGCCCAGACAAGCGGATTTTCCTCGCTACCAAGTGCGAGGGCTTTTTTCTTACAGCTGGTCGGTACAATAATCAGACCCACCGCAAGCAGTATGACCGCTGCGATCAATACGGTTTTTTTGAGCATCTTGCTCCTCCTTTGTAGAGAGCTTTTTTTGTTTACTGTCAACGATAAATCAGGCGCCTGTTCTCGTCAAGCGGATGATTAAGCAAGTTTGCAACGTTTTTACTAAAAATGAAGATGCAGGTCGAAGTCGATATCAAGCGGAGCTCTGTCCAGTCTCTGCCCGATCAGGGGAACGTTGAGGTAGAGGCGGGCGTAGGCAATGTCGAAAAAATCGATATAGACGCCGATCCCGCTCGATCCCAAAAAAACTCCCGGAGTGCCGGAACGGTCTCCCCAGTAATCGCTGCCGTAGCCCAGGTCGAAATACAGAAGGCAGCCGGGAACCAGGTCCGGCCAATAAACGGCCGGCAGGTTGAAGCGCAGATCGAGATTGTGCACGATCTTCAGCTGGGTGTCCCACGAGTATTTCTCGAATCCCCGCACCGAATCGGCCAGGCCTTCCCGCAGCTCGGTGCCGCCGAAGGTCTGCATCACGTAGAGCGGCATCTGCCTGCGCGCAGCGGCGTAGTCTATGGAGAAATAACTGCCCAGGTAGACGGAAAAGACATTGCAACCGTTTCGCAGCAGGGCCTGGTAGAGGGTCTTGAAGGTCTTTGAGGAGAAGTTCAGGCGCCGGAAATCGCTCGCTCCCATCACCGAGGGAAGGTAGGGACTGGCCTCGAGGGAGAGCTCGGCATAGGCACCGTTGTACGCTTTGCTGCTCGTGTCGCGATCCATATTATCGACGGCCATACCGACGAGCAGGGAGGTGCCGAAGATTCCGTAGGCGTCAGTGCCCGGGTAATCCTGCTGCCACTGTTCGTGATAGTCCTCGATTTCTTGTATCCTCGGCTCCTCGGTGCACCAGAAGTGCCGGCCGTTGAGATATCTGTCGAAGCGTCCCCTGTAGAAAACGAAGGCCTCGAGCAGATTGCGCTCCAGGACTCTGTTCCAGAGCAGACCCTGCCTGAGACCGAGCTGCCACTGGAGGTTGGGGCTGTTGAACTCGAGGTTGAGGGCCTCCCCCGCTGCTTTTTCCGGCGGTATCTGGACATTGGGAGTGTAATCGGAATCCCTGTAGGTCTCAAATCCCTCGTAGCCCCCGCCGAGGTTTGCCTGAACGATCGTTTGCAGCTGGGGAAAAACGAAAAATCCTCTGTACCCTGCCACGAGATCGACACCGGTGGGTACAAAGTCACAGCCCCAGGTGAAGTGGCGGCGCAGGCCCTCTATCCGATAGAAAAAAGGATTCCGGCTATCCGTGCTCTGCTCACCATCAAGCGGAGCGGCGAGCAGAAGTATCGCGAACAGGGGAATCAGCAAGCGTATATCGCTGGCAGCGCCGCGAGTCAATCGGAAAGCACCAGCACCGACTCCGGGTAGTAGCGCACCATGTTTTTTCCCAGACACCAGGTCAGGCGAGCGTGGAGCAGGCGGTTTTTAACAGCCAGGTCGATGGGGATGATCTTCATCTTGTCGAAGACTTCTTTCATGCTGATGATACAGTACAACAGGCCTATTCTGGCTTTCAAGGCGAGAGAGTCCGACAAACCGCTTCCAGGGTGAGGGGATTTTTAGTACCATTGTATCCATGGTTGTTGCGATCGCTTTGAGCGGCGGTGTGGATTCCAGCGTGGCGGCTTTTCTCCTGCACGAGAGACATCCCCGGCTGGTAGGAGCCAGCCACCTGATCTGGCCCGATTCGCGCTGTTGCTCCGCCGAGGTTCTGAGCAGGGCGCGGGAAGTATGCCGCAGGCTGAAGATTCCCTACGTTCAGGTCGATCTTTTCGAACCTTTCCGCGACGAGGTGGTAGGGGATTTCATAAAGAGTTATCTCAATGGCAGGACGCCCAACCCCTGCGTACTCTGCAACAAGGTGATCCGCTTCGACCGTTTCTACTCGAGGCTTGGGCAGACGCTGCGGGAGAGGGGCACCCTGGCCGCCGGGCAGAAGCTCTTGTTATCTACGGGACATTATGCCCGTATAGTACAGACGGGAGAGGGACTGTTCATCGGAAAAGGGAAAGACCCGGTGAAAGATCAATCCTACATGCTCTATCAGGTAGACAAGCGGATGCTCTCCAACTTGGTGCTTCCCCTCGGAGATTATTTGAAATCGGAGATCGTGTCGCTGGCCGAGAAGCTGGATTTGCCCTACACAGCGATCAAGGAGAGCCAGGACGCCTGTTTTGTAGGGGACAGCTACGTGGATTTCATAGAGAAGCAAACGGGGCGCAGCGATTTTCTCCAGTCGGGGGATATTACGGACATGGAGGGGCGGGTCCTGGGCAAGCACAAAGGCACGATACACTACACCGTGGGACAACGGCGGGGCTTGGGCCTCGGTGACGGCCCATGGTACGTGGCACGAATCGATCCGGATCGGAATCGGGTGATCGTAGCCAGGCGGGAGGCGGCGGAGAGCGATCGCTTTCTCATCGGATCGACAAACTGGTTTGCAGAGGCGCCCAGCAAGTCGCTGCGCTGCGCAGTGAAGGTCCGTTACCAGGTAAAAGACATACCCTGCCGGGTCGAGCCCGAAGGCCAGGTTTTTCAGGTGATCCTCGACAGTCCGGAAATCGTAACACCGGGACAATCCGCCGTATTGTACGCGGGGCAACTGGTCCTGGGCGGCGGAGTGATCCTGTAGCGGGGAGTGTTCAAATACGGTTCATATCCGCCGCGTCTCTGGTTACAAGAAACCGGGTATGTTCCAGATTGAGCCACGAGGCGGGAAGACTCGAGTCGCCCTTGAGAACTCTTTTCAGGATGTCACGCTTGTTCTCTCCGCTGACGAGGAAGAAGATTCTTCGCGCCGTTTTGAGAAAGCCTGCAGTCGTCGTCAGTCGAAAGCTCTGCACCCGCGGAGCGTATACAGCAGCGGTCCAGCCCGGTAAATTGGGGCTCATGGGCATTGCATCGCGGGTGGGATCGGGAGCTCCCCCCCGAAGAGCCCAGCCGTCGGGAAACAGGGAGGCGGTATGCCCGTCTTCACCCATTCCCAGCACGAGCAGATCGGGAATTCGGCCTTCGCCGTCGAAATGCCGCTTAAGCATCTGTTCATATTGGCGAGCCCGGCCGATGGGACTTCCCAGTCCTGCCTCCCAGGAATGGATGCGCTCCTCGGCTGTGTCCAGCGGCTGCAGCAGGCAGCGGCGGATCATTCCCTCGTTGCTGTCCTTGTGCTCTTTTCCCGCCCAGCGCTCGTCGCCGATGAACCAGTGGATCCGTTTGCTGCATTCGGGGAACTCCCGCAGCAGCTCTGCCAGTTTGTCGTAGCTTTTTTCAGGAGTCGAGCCTCCGGCCAGAACCACGGCCGGGTCCCTGCCCGAGGCACAATCGTCCTGGATTGCGGCGAAGAAGGTCTGAGACGCCTGCTCAGACAGCTGCGCTGCATCGGCGAACACCTCTACCTTTTCCACAGCCTGTTCCCTCCCCCTCTATAAAGTGGTATATATTGCAAATAAAATCAATGAAGCAAATCGTGATAGACAGCCCCTGGAGTAAGGCCCCTGTATTCTATCGAGAGAGCACGGATTCCACGATGGAGGACGCGCGGCGGCTCTTCAGGCAGGGATGCCCCGACGGCACCTTGGTGATCGCCTCTTTCCAGGAAAAGGGCAGGGGCAGGTATGTCGATCGAAGCTGGCTGGCCGACAAGGGCTTGAACCTGTTATTTACCCTGGTGCTCAGACAAGCACACCTGTGTTCACAAAGACTGCCCGTATTGGTGGGATTGGCTGTAGCTCAGACAATCGAGCAGCGCTTCGCTCTGCCGGTTCAAATCAAATGGCCGAACGATCTTCTCGTGCAGGAAAGGAAGTTCGCCGGTGTGCTCTGTGAAGCCCTCGTAGAGGGTCCGAGCCAGGGCATCCTGATCGGAGTCGGCTTGAACTGCAATCAGATCCATTTTCCAGGAAGGCTTGGGCGCAGCGCCACCTCTTTGGCGAAAGCGTTGGGCAGGGAAGTTCGCCCGCTGCAGATTCTGGAGGAGCTACTGCCCGTGCTCCAGGCTACCCTGGTAGATCCGAAATGGAAGAAAAAAGTATTGGCCAGGCTCTACCGCCTGGGACGGGAAGCTGTCCTGCGCCTGCCCTTGGGAGATTCTCCGGGGACGCCGCAGAATCAGCGGGGGATCATTCGCGGACTGGCTGAGGACGGGGCTTTGCTTTTTCAGCCCGGCGGAAGCTCGGAGACGATCCGTCTGTACACTGGAGAGATAACGGCTTGAGGAGGACAACGTGACAGAGGCGACCCGAAAGCTCAACCTTTGCCTATTTTGTAGGAAAACCTCATCCCCGAGCCAACAATTTTTTCCGCGGGTTGGGGTAGATAGCTTCCTCCAAGATTGGCGAACAGGAGGAAGCGCCCCCTGTTTTTCTTTACAAGAAACTCCAAACAGTGGATACGGCCGTTCGGCTGTCCTGCAAAGGAAATACTCAGGCGCTCCTCATTCTTGCCTATCAGAAAACGCCCGGCGTAGAGCAGCTTGACGGCTGCCCGGGCGGGGATCGTCTCGCGGTATACAGCGCCGTCGGAAAGCTGGGCATCGATGTACAGATTGTCATCCTGGCCGAACGAGTAGAGGCACAACTCGAGCGGAGCGATTGCATCAACGATCGCCTCGCCCCAAGAGGGACAGCGTATCGCCAGGTCCAGAGAAAGCCCCTCTTCATCCTTCTCGAAGTAGTAGTCCACTGTTGTTCGCAGGGGCTCCCGCTCGCCGGCCAGGGAGGCTGTAAGCGTTGAGCGCAGCCCGTTATGCTCGTCCGTTTCGAAGGAGAAGGCGCTCTCACTTTGCAGATAAATCCGCCGTTTTCCGTAGATGAGATAGGCTTTCGCGGGTCTGCCTGTCAGAATGCCGCTGCCGTCCACGTACAGGTTGGACAAGCGGCCTTCCACGAAGCTGGCCCGCGATTTCTCCCCCATCAATGTTACCGAGCCCCTCATGCTGACGTTGGTGATCCGGATATCTGATTCGTTGTTTTTCGTTATTGCCGCCCCGGTTGACCGTTCGAGGGGCAGTTTCTCTGCCATTGTTTCCAGTACGTCGCGCAGTTGGGCGTTGGTTTTTCGTCTGCAAGCTCGCAGCTGCCCGATCCGTTCCCGGGACTGCGGCCGCCATTGGTGATACAAGGGATCTGCGAAGCGCAGTAGATTCCCAGGGTGGATTTGCGTGCTTTCCCGGCGGGCTGCGCTCGGGTCGAAGGAGAAGAACCGGGGATTGCAGTGTGTGTGGAGGAATTCTATCAGGCGAGTCAGGGCTCCGTGGTTCGTTTCGTTGCCGCCGAGTTCCTGCCGGGAGCTTTCGAGCAGAATGAAGAGCCGTCCTGTGTTTTGTGCAGATGCGCGCGGAACGCGCGGGGCGAGCGAAGCGAGCGAAGTGAGTACTGGGGGCAGCGCCTCGAGCTCTCTAGCGAGGGTATCGGCATGCAGCAGAACAAAAGGTTTGAGAACGGCCTTGAGACCCGCCTCGTCTATCCTCAGCGAGCGGCTGCCAAGAAGCAAACGGGGCGTTTTGTCTCCACGCGCCAGACCTGCCGCAATCCTGTGCACTGAAACAGGAAAACCAAGGATTCGAATATCGTGTTTACTGTACGCTCCGCTGACCGCTTCCCTGATAACATCTGGGTATACAGGAAAGAGCACCTCGGGTGTCGCTGCGAACACGCTTTTCAAGGCGGGAAACCACGGATTTTTATAGCACCAGGTGAGCTCGCGTTTCAGCTCCTCGGCCAGCAGGTAGGGGTGAGCGCAGCCTGAGAAACCGCTGGGTAGAATTATGTCTTCGCGGCTGTGCATCCGCTCTTTGATTTCAGAGATTAGATTTCGGGCTGCTTTGCTACGGTTTCCAAGAAGATCCGCTACCGCGAAACTCCAGTGCAGCGGAATATGGATTTGCGTTTCCAGAGAGCTGATTTCATTGAGAAACTTTTCACCGCGGCGGCACAATCGACTCTGCGAAGAGGCTGTCAGTTGCAGGCCGAGGAAAAGCTGCAGTACAGGAAGGGTGCTCATCTCCTCTTTTTAGCAAATCCCACGCTAAAGTCAAGGTGTTTTCAAGGCAGCAAGCTGCCGGCCCCCGCCTGCTGTTGAAAGTCCGGATAAAAAATCGTATTTTTTTGTTGATGATTGTTTTTAGAATTTGTATCTTTCACAGAGGTAGAAATCTAGCTCCAATAATAATCAATTTAATTTATTACCAAAGGAAGGGTTAAAGAGATGGCGAAACAGTTACAATTCGACGAATCCGCCAGGCGGGCGTTGCTTCAGGGCGTCGACAAGATGTCCGCGGCAGTAAAGGTAACTCTAGGACCAAAGGGGCGAAACGTCGTTCTGGACAAGAAGTTCGGTGCCCCGACAGTGACCAATGACGGTGTCACCATCGCCAAGGAGATCGAGCTCGAAGATCCCTTTGAGAACATGGGTGCCCAGCTGCTCAAGGAAGTGGCAACAAAAACCAACGACATCGCCGGTGACGGTACCACTACGGCAACGGTCCTGGCCTACTCCATCATCAAGGAGGGGCTTAAGTCCGTAGCAGCCGGGATCAACCCCATGGAGACCAAGCGGGGTATTGCCAAAGCCGTGGACGTGGCTGTCGGCGATATCAAGAAGAACTCCAAAGAAATCAAAGAGAAGGAAGAGATCGCTCAGGTTGCGGCTATCTCCGCCAACAATGATATGGAGATCGGCAACCTTATCGCCGATTCCATGGAAAAGGTTGGCAAGGATGGCGTCATAACCGTGGAAGAATCGAAGTCCATGGAGACTCATCTCGAGGTTGTTGAGGGAATGCAGTTCGACAGAGGGTATCTGTCGCCCTATTTCGTCACCAATCGGGAGACCATGTCCACCGTGCTCGAGGATCCCTACATTCTGATCCATGACAAGAAGATCTCCAGCATGAAGGACCTGCTGCCCGTTCTGGAGAAGATCGCCCAAGCAGGCAAACCACTGCTTCTGATCGCTGAAGATGTAGAGGGCGAGGCCCTCGCTACTCTGGTTGTCAACAACCTGAGAGGCACATTGAATACCTGCGCCGTGAAGGCTCCCGGTTTCGGTGATCGCCGCAAGGCCATGCTCGAGGACATCGCCGTTCTGGGCGGCGGTTCTGTGGTTTCCGAAGAGCTGGGCCTCAAGCTGGAAAACACGGAGATGAACCAGCTCGGCCGGGCCAAGACGGTGAAGGTGGATAAAGAGAATACAACCATCATCGAGGGTTCCGGAAAGGCAAAGGACATCAAGGACCGCATCGGTCAGATCAAGGTTCAGATCGACGAGACCACCTCGGACTACGACAGGGAGAAGCTCCAGGAACGCCTGGCCAAGCTGGCCGGCGGTGTAGCGGTGATCAACGTGGGAGCGGCTACAGAGGTAGAGCTCAAAGAGAAGAAGCATCGGGTCGAGGATGCCCTGTCGGCAACCCGAGCTGCCATCGAAGAGGGGATCATCGCCGGCGGCGGCGTGGTCCTGGTACAGGCGGTAAAGGCCCTCGATGCCTACGATGTTTCAGCTCTGACCCAGGACGAGCAGGTCGGCTACCGCATCGTGAAGAGAGCGCTCGAGGAGCCCATGCGCCAGATCGCCAACAACGCAGGTCTGGACGGAGCCGTTGTGATCGAGCGGGCCAAAAAGGAAAAGAAGGGCTTCGGCTTTGACGCGGCCAAGATGGAGTGGTCCGATATGTTCCAGCACGGAATCATCGATCCTGCAAAGGTCACCCGTTCCGCTCTGCAGAACGCCGCCTCTATCGCCGGATTGATGCTGACCACCGAGTGTGCCGTGACCGATATTCCCGAAAAAGAGCCTCCCGTACCGGCGGGACCTCCGGGAGGAGGAATGCCTCCGTACTAAGCCGGTTCGGCAAAATACTGAGAAGAGACAAGGGGCTGTCCAAACGTTGGACAGCTCCTTTTTTATATGCGCTCGGCAGGGCGCACCCACCGACCCGGAAAGCGGTTGACGGTCCGGAAAAGCTGTGCTACAAAAAAATGAAATCCCATTCCACGATTCGGTCTACAGTTGTTTGCTGACTCCATCAGCCGGGCTGTGAGGAAGGAGAGAGCCGTGGCAATCTATTCGGAAGAAATCGCCTCCTTTATCTGGAGAAATGGGGAAATCATTCCCTGGGAACAGGCTACGATTCACGTCAATGCTGTCGGGCACGCCTCGGTAGCAGGTATCTTCGAGGGGATCAAAGCCTACTGGAACGAAGATCACGAGCAGTTGTACATTTTTCGCCTGAACGAGCATTTGCAGCGCTTCATAGAATCGATCCGAATGGTGCGTTACGGCTTCGACTACACCCTGAGCGATCTACAAAAGGCGCTGATCGATCTCCTTCGGGCCAACGAATACAGACAGAGCGTTTATATCCGGCCCTATGTGTTCCAGAAGGGCTTGGTGCGGGAGCTGCTGCAGCCCCATCCAGGCAAACCCACCGAGCTCATCATCGATTCCTGGCCCTTTTCATCCTATCGGGATGTCAACCAGGCACTCGAGGTCTGTGTCAGCTCCTGGACGCGCATCTCCGACAATGTGCTGCCTCCCCGGCTGAAGTGCTTCTCCAATTATCACAACGGACGCCTGGCCGCCATGGAAGCCACGGTGAGCGGTTACGACTGGCCGATCTTGCTCGACGACAGGGGAAAGGTTAGTGAAGGCCCCGGAGCGTGCCTGTTGTTGGTGAGAAAAGGAAAAGTGATCGCTCCCCCTGTTACCAGCGGCATCCTGGAGAGTGTGACCAGAGACACCCTTTTTACCCTGCTCGAAGAGACGCTCGAGATTCCCTTTGAGCAGCGAGAGGTGGACAGAACCGAGCTCTACGTGGCTGATGAAGTCTTCTTTGTAGGAACAGGTTGGGAGATCATGCCGGTGGCCTCGGTAGACCGACTGCCCGTCGGGACCGGGAAGCCGGGGTCCGTCACCCTGCAGCTAGCCGAATCGTATCGCCGGGTTGTGACCGGACAGGACGATCGGCACCCGGAGTGGAGAACTCCGGTCTGGCAGTCATAAGATGAAATCCGACTACAAGTTCAAAGCACCGGACCTGCAGCCGCTGGTGAATCCCGCCTCGATCGCCCTGGTCGGAGCCTCGGAGAACCCCGGGCCCGGGCTGCAGGTGCTGGAAAACCTGCGGCAGCTTGGCTACCAGGGGAAAGTCTATCCTGTGAATCCGCGCTATCGGGAGGTGTGGGGCCGGTCCTGCTACCCAACACTGTCTGCTCTGCGGGAAGCGGGGCACACAGTCGACATGGTGGCCATCGTTTTGAACCGCAATCTGGTACTGCCCGTTTTGGAGGAGGCAGCCTATATCGGTGCGCGGGCCGCCTGGGCTTTTGCCAGCGGCTTCGCCGAGGCTGATTCGGAGGGCAGGGAGTTGCAGAGACAGATCACGGAACTCTGCAGGAACAGCGGCATTCTATTCTGCGGCCCCAACTGTGTGGGGCTGATGAATCCCAAAGACGGGGTTTGTACCTACAGTGCGCCGGCACCTCGGGAGGTTGTAGTCGGGGATATCGGCATGGTGGCTCAGAGCGGCTACATCTGCATCCAGGTGGCCAATGCGAATCGAGGTCTGGGTTTCAGCCTGATCTGTTCTGCGGGAAACGAGGCTGTTGTCGATGCCACCGACTACATCGGCTATATGCTCGAAGATCCCGCAACCCGCGTGATCATGGCCTTCATCGAGGAGTTTCGGCGCCCCGAGCGGCTTCCCGCCCTGGCGGAGCGCTCCAAGGAGCTGGCCAAACCGATCATCCTCATCAAGGTGGGCCGTTCCGAGATGGCTCAGAGAGCTACCGCTGCCCATACAGGCGCTCTGGCCGGCTCGGATGATGTCCAGGATGCCCTGTTCAAGCAGCTGGGCCTGATCCGGGTCGAAGATCTCGATGAGATGTTCGAAACAGCCCAGTTGTTTTCCAAGCTGGGCACGCGCCTGCCCAAGGGGAACGGGGTATTCGCCACCACTCTGTCCGGCGGGGTGATCAGCCTGCTCGGGGATCTCGGCGAGAGCCTCGACCTGCGCTTCCCGCCCTGGTCGGAAGCGGGGCGAGCCAGGGTGGCTGGGCTGTTGCCGCCGTATGCCCCCGTGGAAAATCCTTTGGATGCCTGGGGATTCGGCAAGGTCGAGGAGACCTACGGCGGCTGCCTGCTGGCGGCGGCCGAGGAACCGGAGGCGGACCTGATCCTTGTTTCCCAGGACATTCCAGCCGGTATGGCGCCGAAACAGGTCGAGCAGTACGCCGCGGTAGCGGAAGCGGCTGTCTCAGTGTTCAGGAACACGAACAAGCCGGTGGTCTTTCTCTCCAATCCCTCGGGGGGATTCGACGGTAAAATCCGGAGCATCCTCGAGCAGGCGGGGGTCGCTCTGCTTCAGGGATCGAGGGAAGGCTTGAAGGCGATCAGCCATTTTCTCTCCTTCTCCCTGTCCCTCGATGGTCCTCCGCCCCGGAGGGCCGCCGGAACTCCGAGGAAAATCCGCCGCAAGGTCGACCGACTTCTCGACGGTGCTTGCGGCGCCCTGAGCGAATACCGGAGCAAGCAGGTGCTGGCCGCCTATGGGGTGTCCTGCACCGAGGAGGTACTCTGCAACTCCGCGGCCGAGGCGGTGGCAGCGGCCCGGCGGATCGGCGGACCTGTCGCGCTGAAGGTCATGTCGCCCCAGATCGTGCACAAGACCGAAGCCGGTGTGATCGCCCTCGACCTTCGGGAGGATGAAGAGGTGCGCCGTGGCTACGAAAGCCTGCTCGCAGCGGCCCGCAGCTACGATCCGCAAGCCTGCATCGAAGGCGTGCTCTGCCAGGAGATGGCCTCGGGTGCCGTGGCCGAAGCGATCGTCGGCCTGCTCATAGATCCGCAGTTCGGCCCTGCCGTGATCTTCGGCATGGGTGGGCTGATGGTCGAGGTGCTTGGAGATCGAGCTTTGGGGATTCCCCCGCTGGACAGAAAAACAGCCCGGGAGATGATCGAGCGGACTCGGACCGCGAAGATCCTCAAGGGTTTTCGCGGGGCCCCGGCGGCGGACATCGAGGCGTTGGTAGATGTATTGATCCGCGTGGGGAACCTGGCCTTCGACCTGGAAGAGCGGATTGAAGCCCTCGACATCAATCCCCTGCTGATATTTCCCGAGGGGAGGGGTGTGCTTGCCGTAGACGCCCTGCTCGTTGTTCAACAAACCAAGGAAACCAGTCCATAGGAGGTGCCAGATTGAAAGCCATGCTGTCCGGCAACGAAGCGATTGCCCGCGGAGCGTACGAGGCAGGTATAGAGATCGCCGCGGGCTACCCGGGAACGCCCAGTTCCGAGATCATCAAGACGATCGCCAAGGAATACGGAGATGATATATATACGGAGTGGTCCACGAACGAGAAGGTGGCTATGGACGCCGGAGCCGGGGCGGCGTATTCGGGAAGGAGAACCCTGGTAACCACGAAACAGGTCGGAATGAACGTGCTCTCCGATTCGCTGATGTATACGGTGTACACAGGTGCCGAGGCGGGACTGGTACTGGTCACCGCCGATGATCCCGGGCTGTTCAGCTCGCAGAACGAGCAGGACAATCGCTGGTACGCCCGCCTGGCGAAAATTCCGCTCCTCGAACCGGCGGACAGCCAGGAGGCCAAAGACTTCGTAGTACTTGCCATTGAGCTGTCGGAAACCTTCGATACCCCTGTGTTGATTAGAACCGTTATGCGGACCTCTCACTCCAAGAGCGTGGTCACCCTCGGCTCGCGCGCTGCAGGCCGGGCGGAGATCGGTCCCTTCAAGCGGGATCCTGCCAAATACAATTGCACGGCCAGTAATGCTCGGAAAATGCACCCCCGCGTCGAAAAGCGGCTCAAAGAGATCGCTCTGCATGCCGACACTATGCAGATCAACAGGATCGAATGGCGCGACCGTTCGCTCGGATTTATCACAGCCGGGGTGCTGTACCACTACCTTCTCGATGTCTTTCCAGAGGCTTCGATCCTGAAGCTCGGCATGAGCCACCCTCTGCCGGCAAAGCTGATCGGTGAGTTTGCCCAAGGGGTAGAGAGGCTCGTCGTGCTCGAGGAGCTCGATCCGGTGCTCGAGGAGCAGATCAAAGCAATGGGCATCGACATTCACGGCAAGGATGTTTTTCCGCCCTGCTTCGAGCTTCTGCCCGACGAGATCAAGCGGTACAGCATCGAAGCCGGTCTGTTGAAGGCCGACGCTTCCGCTGCTGGCTCGGCGGCTGCCTCAAAGAGGAAGATGAGCCGGGAGTTGCCTCTACGTTCTCCCGTGTTCTGCGCCGGATGTCCCCATCGCTCGACTTTCTATCTGCTGAAGAAAATGAAGCTTCCGGTGGCCGGGGACATCGGTTGTTACAACCTGGGCACCCTGCCCCCCTTCGAGTCTCAGCACACCATGGGCGCCATGGGGGCCAGCGTCGGCGTGCTTCACGGCATGTCCCTGGCCGACATCCCCGAGCATCGAGTCTGCACGATCGGAGATTCTACGTTTTTCCATTCAGGTATGGCTCCGCTGGCCAACATGGTGCACAACGGCAGCCGGGGGGTGATCATCCTGATGGACAACAGCGTCACCGCCATGACAGGACATCAGGATCATCCGGGGGTGGACTGGGCCGTGACCGAGCAACGCCCCGCCCAGAAGGTGGATCTTGAAGCCGTGGTGCGTGCCATCGGTGTCAAGAAAGTGAAGGTGGTGGATGCTTTCAAGATCGAGGAGGTGGAAGCCGGGCTCAAAGAATGCCTCGAGTTCGACGGGCCTGCCGTGCTCATCACCCGAGGCGAGTGCATCTTCGTTTCCCGGAATCCCCAACCCCCATACTATGTGGACCTGGAAAAATGTATAGCCTGCCACATGTGCTTTCGGGTGGGCTGCCCGGCGATCGGGCTTTCCACGGAAAAATACGAGAAGAACAACAGATTCAAGTCCCGTATAGATCCTACCCTCTGCATCGGCTGCGATGTGTGCCGTCAGGTTTGCCCCACGGGCGCGATCACGCCTCCGGGCAAGGCGAAAAGCCAAGGAGAGAAGAATGGATAGCAACTTTCTCGTGGTAGGCGTCGGCGGCCAGGGAACGATACTGGCCGGGGATATTCTGGCCGAAGTGGGCATGGCCGCCGGTTTTGATGCCAAAAAATCGGATATCCTGGGGCTGGCGATCCGCAGCGGCAGCGTGGTCAGCCACATCCGCTGGGCGAAAGAGGTGCACTCGCCCATGTCGATGATCGGGCAGGTCGACTATCTATTGGCCTTTGAGCCCCTCGAATCCCTGCGCATGGTCGATTATCTGAAGCCGGACAGCACGGTGATCGTCAATGACTATCCGATCCCGCCGGTGGCCGTGACAACGGGGCAGGCGGACTATCCTACTCCCGGGCAGAGCGCTGAGATACTCGAAGCTGCCAGCGCCCGGGTGTACAGGTTGAACTTCACAGAACGAGCCCAGCAGTTGGGCAGCGTCAAAGTCGTCAATATCATGCTTCTCGGAGCGCTTTCCAGCCTGCTTAAAATCCCTGAGAAAGTCTGGGTACAGACGATAGAGAGATACGTTCCTGCCAAGCTGCTCGAGGTAAATCGGCGCGCCTTTTCAGCCGGCCGCGAGCTGCTGAGCTAATCCAAGGAGGAAATAACTATGAAAATCATGGTGATCAATCCCAATACCTCGATATCGATGACAGATCATCTGCGCAGAGAATTGGAAAAGATAAAACGCCCCGATACGGAACTGACGGTAACCTGCCCGCAGAAAGGTCCGATTACCATCGAATCGGCCTACGACGAAGCCCTCGCCGTGCCTCCGACGCTCGAGCTGGTACGGAAAGCAAACGAGGAGGGCTACGACGCCGTCATTCTGGCCTGTTTCTCCGATCCCGGCCTGGTCGCCGCCAAGGAGATCTCCGACATTCTGGTGCTGGGCATTCAGGAGATATCCCTGCGCGTCGCCAGCACCCTGGGCCACAAGCTGACGATTCTGACCCTGTTCAGGGAGCGGGTCCCTGCCAAGGAGAACGATGTCTGGCGCAACAAGCTCGAGCATCATCTGGCCTCCGTCCGCGAGTTGGGCATGTCGGTGATGGAAACGGATGAAAAACCGGAGCTTGCCAAGCGGCGCATCATGGAGGTTGCCAGGCACGCCGTGGACGAGGATGGAGCGGAAGTGATCGTGCTCGGGTGCGCCGGCATGGTGGGGTACGCCCAGGAAGCTGCGGAAAAACTTGGGCTCGTTGTCGTCGATCCCTCCTCAGTGACGCTGAAGATCGCCGAGGCCATGGTCGAGGCGGGCCTGACGCAGTCCAAGCGAGCCCTCTATGCCCGCCCGCCAGAAAAACAGATCAAGTGAAGCCACGCTGAGAGATGTACAGCAGCCGGTCAACCATGACTAATACATCGTCGAGCGAGGAGCGCTAGTGTGGAGACGGAGAGAGAAAGCTCTGTACGCGCCTTGGACAAAGCTTTGAATATCATTGAGCATCTCAGCAAGCTCGATCGGGATATCGATCTTGCCACCCTGACCCAGGAAATGAAGATGCCGAAGACGACCCTGCTGCGGCTGCTCAACACTTTGAAGAAACACAACTTTGTACAGCAGGACGAACAGAGCAAGCGTTATCGCTTGGGGTGGGCCCTGATCTATCTCGGCCAGGCCGCCAACCGAGCGTTCGATCTTGTGGAATTCGTGCATCCCTATTTGGAGAAGCTGTCGAGAGAGAGCGGGGAGACAGCCAATCTCGTGTTTTTGGACGGGAATCATGCCGTGTATGTCGACCAGGTCGTCAGCGCAAACATCATCCGGGGCGTGCCCTCGGCAGGAGCTCCCCTGGGCCTGCACTGCACAGCTGCGGGAAAAGTTTTATTGAGCTGCCTGCCTGACGATCAGGTCGAGAAAATTCTCTCCGCAGTCGATCTGCCGAGTCTGACCGCCAACACCATTACGGACCCCACCGAGCTGCGCCGCGAGCTCGAGCAGGCTCGCGGTCGGGGTTATGCGTTGGACGACGAGGAAACAGAGATAGGAGGGCGTTGTTTAGCCGCGCCTATCCGGAACAAGAAGAGCTCGGTTGTGGCCGCGATCTCTGTTATCGGGCCTGTCAATCGGATCAACCCGGGAACCTATTCTAATATGTCGGCTCTGGTGCTGGCCGCGGCCGGGGAAATCTCCCGGGCTCTGGGATATCGAGAGCCCGCGTCCTGAGAGCCGCGGCGGCGGTCAGCTGCGATTGTTCAGCCAATAGTGGGGGTTTTTCTCCCAGCCGCCGATCTCCTCGTACCAGGGTGCGTGGTGTTTCGCTATCGCGGACCTCAGCTCGGCGAACAGGGTATTGGCCTCCCGGAAACGAGCGCTGTAGTCTGCGGGGATCGCCTCTCCGAGCCTGCTCAGCAAGCCTTTCTTGTCAACTTTTTTGTGCTTTCCATCCTCCAGCAGCACTTCGCCGCCCACAAGCACGCTGCGCACGTGAATCGCTTTGCCGCGATACAGCAGCAGGTCGAGGGGATCGTGGCCCTCGTAGGTAAAGGGCTCTGACATTGCTTCGAGATCCAGCACAACTACATCGGCCTGCTTGCCCTTCTGCAGCGTGCCGATCCAGGAGTCCATTCCCAGCACGCAGGCTCCGTTCCTCGTACCCATGCGGAAAACGTCCCGGGAGCCGAGGCAGGGAGAATCCAACTCGTGGGAAGGCAGGCGGTGCAGCTTGGCGGCCACGCGCATTTCGGCCAGGTAGTCTTTATCGTCGGCCACCTCCTTCTCATCCATACCGATGGCCACCACCACGCCCCGCTGCAGGAGCTCGAAGACCGGGGCGATGCCGTTGCGGACGCGAAGATTGCAGCCGGGGTGATGCGTCACCGAGGCCCCCGTCTCGGCGAGCAGCTCGATGTCGGAATCGGAAATCCATACGCAGTGTCCGCAGGTCACGTCCTTGCCTAGGAAACCGATGTCCGCCAGGTGGGCGATCAGCGATTTTCCGAAGCGCTTGAGACCGTAGAGCTTCTGCAGCTGGGTCTGCTGGACATGGATGTGGATTCTCAAAGAAAGCTCGTCCGCCTCCTGACGGATTCTCTCCAGCGCCCCCTCGCTTACCCATTGGGGCGATACGGGTCCGTGCATGATCTGGACCATGGGACTGTTGAACTCCCGCCGCAGAGCGCGGACCGCTTGGAAGTACTCTTTTTCGCCGAAAGCTCCCGAACGTTTCTTCAGCCTGCCGCAGAGCTCCTGCAGCGAGGAGGGCAGGGAGGCGAGGAAAGCCTCGTCCTCGCCGTAGGTGAATACGTTTTCCGTGCTCAGGCTGGGGGCGAAGGCCACCCGCAGCCCGCACTCCTTGTAGGCCTCGATCACCGCGGCGAACTCCTTCTGGTACGCTTCGGGATTGACGAGCCCGTGGTTGTGCATGGTTGTGGTCACACCGCTTTCAAGCAGCTGGGTGCAAGTCAAACAGGTATCCAGGTAGGGATCCACAGGAGGATAACTTCTCCATTTCCAGGTTTCCAGGGTGTCGTCGATCTGGCCTCGCTGGAAGTCTGTAAGCCCTTTGCCGTGACTGTGGGCATTGACAAAGCCCGGTGTGACGAGGGCCTCGGCGGAGCCGATGATCTTTTCCGCTTTGTACCTTTCTTTGATCTCGGCGTAGGTTCCGTAATCGACGACATTGTCGCCCTCGATGTACAGGGCTCCGGAGGGAATCACAGTATTTTCGTCGATGACGAGGTGTTTCCCATACACAATTTTTGCGGACATCAGCGATCTACCGCTGTTTGTTCGGGGGGCCGCACGGCGATCATCTCGATTTCGACGAGCGCCTCCGGGTCGGGAAGTTGAGCGACCTCCACGCAGCTTCGTGCCGGCAGCTCCGCCCGGAAGAACGACGAATACGCTTCGTTCATCTGGGGGTAGGAAGCCATATCCGTGATGAATATCGTCGCCTTGAGAGCATTGTCCAGGCTCGTGCCCGCCTTTTCCAGGTGGAAGGCGAGGTTGCGCATCGCCTGCGTTGTCTGGGCCGCGATATCCCCTGCAGCTATCTCGCCGTTTTCGTTCCTGCCGACAAGGCCTGAAAGAAAAACAAAAGGCCCGCAGCCTATCGCCGAGCAGAAAGGGAGGTTTGCCTTCGGCGGTCCGGAAATAATCACCTTTTTATAACTCGATGTATTCTCCATTTGTGTCCTCCTGATGGCACCTATTTCAAAACAAATCGCAGGAAATGGCAATAGATACAATGCGAGAGTTTGACTTTTACAGGCAAAGCTGGTATTGTGACTCTCGATTATCCTCCGAGTTCAGTGTCCTAAGGATCGGGCTTGTGCGATCGATGGCGCTGAACCGATAGGGTTTCTCTGGAAACGGGGAGGCCTCCCGCGCTTGGAAAGGAGGAGCGGATTTGAGAAACAAGGGCTTATCCCTTCTGCTAGCTGCAATCCTGAGTTTTCCCGTAACTGCATTCACCCTCGATATCGGGCTCAACGGAGAGAGGGTGCGCTCGTGGAGCGACGCCGAGCTCTCATCGTTGAGCTATAGAGTGCCCATAGAAACAGGGTTCGCAGAAGGGGTCTCTCTGCAGGAGATCCTGCCGCTGGCAGCCGACGCCTACCGTTTGATTGCCTCCAGTGAATCCTCCCGCCGGGTGTGGCAGGATAACGAGCTGGCCGAATGGCTTGCGCGCAGCTTCCTGGTAGCCTCTTCCCGGCCGGGCCGGTGGGACCTCCTGATCGAGGGTGACCGCTTTGCCGATGTCCGCAGCCTCGAGATGTTCGGCGAACCGCTGGAGCAGAAAAGACTCGAGGTCTGGGTGAGCTGGGAAGGGGCACCCCTTCTCAAACAAGAGATCGAGCACTTCGCCCGGCTGCACGGTGCCCGAATAAAGGTCGTCGAGGTTCCGAAAACCGAATCCAAGTTGATCTCCGTTTTGAGAGCCGGAGGAACACCGCCCGATGTGGTGATGCTGCAATCCGACTATCTTCCCTCCCTGGTGCGATCCCGGGCCATCCAGAGCCTCGACTATCTGTCTTTCCGGTCCCTCGTTCCCCAGGGCCGGCGGGCCTTCGTGCTCGAGGGCAACAGCTGGGCCGTTCCCTTCTACTTCGACAGCCAGCTTGTATTCTACAATCCCCAATTGCTGCCGGAGCGACCGGCGCTCGATTGGACCCTGGACGATCTGGAGCGGCTCGCTGCCGCGGCCCGGCGAAACACAGACGTCATCCCGATGACCTGGAACGCCTATTCTGCCTACTGGTTGGCCGCCTTCCAGTTGGGTTTCGGCAAGGACAGCCTGGTCGAGGCCGACGGCTCGATCCGCATCGACGATGCATACACTCTCAGGGCTCTAGAGTATCTGCTCGCTCTTCAAAACCGAGGCCTGCTGCGGATCATGGAACGGGAAGCCATGATCTCCCTGTTCACCTCGGGCAGGGTGGCTGTGATACTGAGCGGTTCGTACAGTATCCCCATGTTCGAGAATCTGGGGATCGACTTTCAAGTTGCGCCTTATCCAAACAACCCCGCCGGCGATCGTGCCCTGTCGCCCTTTCTCGACTTCAAAGGCTGGGCCATTACCCGCAAGACCCACAATCCCGTGCTGGCCCGCCGGCTGATCCAGTACCTCACGGGAATCGGAGTGCAGCAGCGTTTCCCCATAGCCCTTTCCAAGCTTCCGGTAGACAAACGGAGCTGGGAAATCATGGAGGAGACAAATCCATACTACCGGGCGCTGGCTCGCAGTGCCGGGATCGGCACGCCCGTGCCTCCCGAGCGCGCTTACGCGGTTTTCAAGAACACTATGTGGAAGCTTCTTCGCTTCCTGTTTTCCGCTCAGATGGGAGCCGCCGAGGTGCTGGAGAGAGGACAGGCAATCATCGATGCTCAACTCGGTAGAGACGATTAGATAAGCAGAACAGTTGAAGTGGAGAACAACAATGAAGGAGTGCATGTGAGCGCAAGGAAATATTGGACAAAGAGAATAGCAATCGGTTTCCCGGGACTGATTCTCGCGGCCCTGCTCAGCGCCTGCGTTGGAACGCCGGCTCCCACGGCAGAGTCACAGCCCGCCGAGCCGGAGGCTTGGCCCGCTGCGCAGAACTGGACGATCGCCCTGCACGGGGTACGGGAGGACGTTCTTGATTCTCAAAGTTACAACGAGGCCAAGGTCCACGGCTCCCACTACGTGGAGATGAAGCTGGAGAGAAAGGGCGTCGAGAGGACGTACATGGGAATGCCCCTCTACCTTATCGCTGCGATGGTGGACGGCTCGGACAGCGAGCACCCCTACAAGGTCGATCGTTCCCGCTGGAGCGCGGGGTACGATATCACGTTGAGCGGACGCAACGGTTATGCTGCCACCTTCAATACGGCCGACGTAGATCCCTCTGCCGTGATGCTGGCAGACAGCGAGGATGGGGCGAGCGTGCCGCCGATGATTGTCGGTGAGGTGTCGGGGCAGCTCTGGGTCAAGGATGTGGTGGAAATCGAGCTGGCCCTGGCTGCGGTCGCCGGGAAGCAGACGGAGTTCGAGCTGATCCTGGATATCAACGGCAAGTTGAGCAGCTTCACCCTCGAGCAGTTAGAGGCCGGTCCCTTCTACGTCGAAGAAGAGGGAAGCTACACCACCTCTGCCGGTACCACCTATCATGGGATTTGGGGAGGCGTGAAGATGCCCGATTTCCTCGGCCAGTACCTGAATCTTACACCCGAAACCTCCCTGACCATGGTGGCCATGGACGGTTATGAAATGACGTACAGCGGCAAAGAGATCCTCGATACCTCCGCCGGAGTGTGGATCCTGGCCTTCAAAAAGGATGGGGAGTATCTGCCCGAGGATCCGGGATACGTGCGCACGATCAAGGTGGGCCCGAGCAATCCCAATATCGCCGGTCACTCTTCTGTGCGGATGCTGAAAAAAATCGTAGTAGCTCAGGAAGGCTACCGGGATTTCTCTGTAAAAGTGAGCGGAAAGATGGACTGGATCCTGGACCGTCAGACGATTCAGAGCGGGGTGAGCTGCCACAAGCGGGTTGTAACCTTCGAGCGCAAGGGTGAATCGGCCGAGTATACAGGTATCCCCCTGTACCTGATTCTGGCTTTCGCCGACGATCCGCAGTATGCACCTCACAAGCAGACGGACAAATCGATCCTTTCCTACAGTAAAGATCTGGCCGAACAGGGCTATACCGTGGAGTTGGAGGCGGCCGACGGCTTTGTCGTGTCTCTCGACTCTCGCGAGCTGAACGGCAACGATGATGTAATCCTCGGCATGTACAAGAACGCGGAAGAGCTTCCCGAGCGGGAGTTCCCGCTGGTTCTCGTGTGGGACCGCAATGCCAAAACGGTTCCGGCCGGTGTAAAACCGATCAGACAGATTACAGAGATCCGTCTCCTATTCTAGACGCTTTGAGCGCGGGGCAGCCGCCGTCCGGGCGGACTGTCCCGCGCAGGGATATTCGTTGCCGTGAAGAGCCGAGCTCTGGGCTGGTTCAATCTTGTTCCCCTGTTTCTTCTCATCTTTTTGGTGGGCATTGCTCCCGTGGGCAGTGCCTTCTACAACGCCCTTTTTCACGATTTCTACGGGGAGCGTTCCTTTGCCGGGTTGGACAACTTCCGCTACCTGATCGAGGACAGGGGGTTCTTCTACAGTCTGCGTATCACGGTGCTTTGGGCCCTGGTGAACACAGCAGCAAGCCTGCTGTTCGGATTCGTGTTCGCCGTACGCCTTGCCCGGCGCGGTTCTTTTTCCAAGTTTTTTTACGGGATTTTGCTGATTCCCTGGGGAATACCCGTGTATATCGCCGTACCGATCTGGCGGGCGCTGCTGCACGGCAACGGCGGAGAAGGCCTGCTGACCCTGCTTTTCGGTCTGCGCATGAACCTGCTTACAGATCCGTTTTCCGGTTTCAGCGGCGCCCTTTTGGTGAGCGTTTGGCTGACCGTACCCCTGACAGCTTTCGTGCTCTTGGGCGCTATTAAGAAAATCCCCCGCGCCGTTTTGGAGGCGGCCCGTATCGACGGTGCCGGGGAAGCCCACCTGGCCGCTTTTTTCTACCTGCCTCACATTCGAGAGACGGCGCTGGTAATGGGAGTGCTCAACTTTATCAAGTCCTTCAAAGAGTTCACCGTGATCTTCCTCATGACTGCTGGAGGACCGCCCTTGATCAGCGGCATCACGGAGAGGCACATCATTGGAGCAACCACGACTCTAGAAATTTTTCTCTTTGATGTGTTTACAGCTAACGCCGACTTCGGTATCCCTGCAGCCTTCGCCGTGCTCATGACCTGCGTGGTCGTGCTGATCATGGGTGTATGGTTCATCCTGCGCAGCGGGCGGCGCAAGCGGGCCGGGCTTTATCTGTTCACAGCTTTCTGTCAAGCCCTCCTCGGAGGACCCCTCGGTTGGATCTGGGCGGCCGGTTACCTGATCAGCGTGAAGTGGCGCCGGCTGTTTCTCTGGACTTTCCTTGCCCAGCTGATCGGCGAAGGGGTGCGTATGGCGGTGAAGGGTTTTCTCGGCGGTTTCAACCCGGGGATTGCACTTCCCCTCTTTGTTCTCCTTTACTTGAGAAAAAAAGAGCTGAAACCGCGGAAACCTCGACTTGCCCGACTGGCAAAGGTAGCGGAGCCTCTGTGGCGAGGAACGACCCTCGGATCCAGCCTGTTGATGGTGCTCGCCTGCTTCTTGATACTCTACCTGGTGATCTGGATGAGCATTTCCGAAGTGAGCGCCGTGTTCGTGGATACCCTTTTACCCAGATTCTTGAGCCTTTCCAGTTTCAAGAAGATCTTTGTAGAACAAGGAATCCTGCGCTACTTTCTCAATACATTGGTCGTGGCTGTGGCCACGGGAGCCCTCATCCCCTTTGTGAGCTTTCCAGCCGCTGTATTCCTGTCCCGATGCCGCGCTTCATTTTCCACGGGAGTGCTCACATTCGTACAGGTGGTGGGTATCATGGGCGGAATGCACTCCCTCATTCCTCTGTACGCAATTTTCCGCTCGCTGGGAATGATCGATACCTACCCGCCCCTGGTACTCGTGTACCTTTCCCACTCTCTGGCCTTCTCGCTGTTCACCATGAGAAGCTACCTGGCCGGGATACCGAAGAGCCTGCGCGAATGCGCCCTGCTCGAGGGGATGAGACCGCTTGCCTATATGCTGCGGGTGCTCGTTCCCCTGTCCCTGCCCGTAATCACCACTTCGGTGATGGTCGCCTTTTTAAACGCCTGGAATGGATTTCTCGTTCCCCTGCTGTTTCTCAACGATGATGCCAAATACACGATCAGCGTCAAGCTCTACACCCTGATCGGCAGCATCGCCTCGGGCAATCCCAGATGGAACCTCTTTGCCGCCGCCTCCCTGATCAACCTGGCCCTCATCTCCCTGATTTTCCTCCGCTTCCGCCGGCCGGTGCAGCGTACAGCCCTGATAGAGCATGAAGAGTAGCCCACTGGCGAGTCGGGCTACATCAATCCCGTGAGGTAGGCGGGGTAGCGTTCGATGATTCCGAGAAACTCTTCGAAGCCGGTCACTGCGGGAATCTTCCTCAGCTCGGAGAGGGTGATCACCGGGTCCTTGGCGTGCTTTTCGTATTGACGCCGGATTCGGGGGAAGTAAGGTCTCAGCTCCCGATTACAGAGTCTCCAAACAGGAAACCAGATGTCGATTGCACTGACTCCCTCCTCCAGTAGATGGAGAAGCAGGCAGGTACTCAGGGCGCTTTCGGTCTCCCCGCTGCTTCCGAATACCCTGTTCGGGGAGATGCCTGTGCCCCGGGCCCAGGCATCTCGATGGTCGCTGCTGCCCTGAAAGCAGCCCAACAGATACAGTGAAGCCCGGTCCGGCAGCCGGAGGTCTTCAGGCTTCAAACCGCTGTCGGAGGCGACGGCGAACCCGGGCCGGCGCTCATTACCATGACCGCAGAGCAGCACCCGGGTGAGGGTTCGGCGCCGCCTGAAATCGAAGCGCTCACCCTGCGCGTTGACGAGGCAGTTGTCAGGCGCTGCCCCGAGGCGGATTAAGATCCGCTTTATCCCTTGGAACTGTTTATGCTCACTGCGCGCGCTGTGTTCGCTGTCGATGCAGGAAATGAAGAGGTTGCGCGTGCCGCAGGGGACCTTCACGAACCGCTTCTGCGCGCTGCGGCCGCCGTTGCGCCCGTGAAAAGAGAGCCGATGATGCGATCCCTGGTGGCCTCCCTCATCGGTGCGAAGCGAACGTGCAGCACCTCGTCGTTCCTCGAGGTCCTGATCACTTCGGCCACCAGTGTGAAGCGTTCTCCTGCTGCGAAAAAGGTCAGCTCGATGTCCTCGCCGGAGTGAAATTGCTTCCCCGGATTCTTCAGGCTGGCTCCGTTGCCGCCCAGGTCGTAGAACATTGACACCTGGGGTTTGTCTTCAGATCCGGGCCGGCGTACCGCCACACGTTGGGAGATCCTTTTTCTGTAGTATTTGCGTCTCTGGATGCGTTTGACCTGTTCGCCGTGCTGGAGCCGCAGGATCTGTCCCTGCCTTGACAGCACCACGCTGTCGAAGCTGAACAGTCCGGCGCGATTTTGAAAGTAGATGCGAACAGCTTCCCCCTCCCCGAAGGCCGGAGAGTTCTCGCCGAGACGCACAACAAAACAGCGAGCTTCCTGTTCGGCGATCCGCCCCTGGGCTTTGTGGCTCGCCTGCCTGTTCAATCCCACGATAAGCAGACCCTGTTCTTCCGGGAGCTCGGCGCTGGAGACGGGAACCTGCTCCGGTCCCTGCAGGCGAAACCTCAGCTTGTGGCGCAGCTCGGCCAGGGCGGAGTCGGATGTTGAGTGCCTGCTCTTTAGCTTTGCGGCGCAGTAGTTGAAGGTGGGCTGGTTGATAAGGATCAGATATTTCTTTTCCGGTTCCTTGAGGAAACGGGCCAGGCGATCAACCAGGTCGTGCTCCGAAGGGACCAGCCCGCGCTTTTCAGCCAGCTCTTTGTAGCGCTTGTCTGCCAGCCTGCGCCGCTGCCGCCGCACCCTACGCCGCTGGATCGTGTATGCCGTGATAAGCAGTGCTAAAAATGCGAGTACAGCGACGATGACGAGTATAATTTCAATAGGGCTGCGTTCGAATCCTCTTGATACGGAGTCAAAAAATGCAGATAATTTTTCCTGGTCGAGGATGATCATCTATATAGATACTATACACTATAATTACAAGCCCTGCTATCGAGGAGAGAAGCTTTGATAAATCGAGCGGATTTCATTTTTACGATAGGATACGAAGGTAACACAGCAGTCGTGGACGGAGCACTGAAGAAGCGTCACGGTTCTCTTTCCACCGAACAGCTGGCGAGCAAAGGAATGTTCAAACAGGCCGTCTGTGCAGCCGTGTATGAACAGGTCCTGGCCGAGAAGAACGGGGTCGGCAAGGAGATGCAAAAAACGGACGGCCTGCAGCAGGTGCTCGAGATGTATAATCGGGTCGCGGAGAGGCAGATCGGCACTGTGGAGGAGCTCAAACGGACCTTCGGCGTGCCCGAGGTCCCGGCTGGCGTCGGCAAAGCCATGGTGATCTAGCAACCTGGTGCTCTCGCCTTGACTCTTGCCTTGTATTTGTGTTAATTTTCACAGAAATCCAATACTGTAAAGGACAGCTAAAATGGTAAATTTTCTTGTTTCGCTTCCGCTGCTACAGGCAGCAGGCGGAGGCAGCCAAATGGTTACAATGCTCGTTACCTTCGGCCTGATTATCGTAATCTTCTACTTCCTGATCATCAGACCTCAGAGAAAGAAACAAAAGGATACCCAGGCCATGCTGGCCAATCTCCGTAAGGGAGACAAGGTTGCCACCGCCGGTGGTATTCGAGGCGTCGTCACGGCCGTTAAGGAAAACTCCATAACGATCAAGGTCGATGACAATACAAAGATCGAGTTTAATAAAGGTGCGGTGAGCAGCATACTCGAGCGCAAAGAGAGCAGAGAAAGCGCAGAAGAGTCCCAGGAATAGCGGGCATCTGTCCGCCAGTCTTGCTTCCTAGGCAGCCTTGATAAATCCAAACCCGTTTCGGAGCAAATCATGTCTAAACGATTCAGAATCCTGCTGGTCGTCGTTCTCGTAGCCGTAGCTTTTTCGTTTCTCTATCCGACCCTTAAGTGGCATTTCCTTGTTCCTCAGGCGAAACGGGATCTGTCATCCGGTTCGAGAAACCAGATCAAGTTGTACGCCGAGCGAAAAGCCGCCGATACCCTGCGGGAGTTTCAGAGCAAAGCTTCGGAGGACCCGCTGCCCGATGAGTACAAGTTTCTTATAGACAAAGCGGCGGAAAACTACCGAGCCGAGGGTCGCGAAGTACCAACTGTATGGACGGTCGAGCAGCTTTTCAGGGGATACCTGAGTAGAGAAGAGCTGCTCCTGGCCCTCGAAGATTTTTATAGAGAGGAAATCCTCGACCTCAAAGAGCTGAAAGACAGGACAATCCAGCTGGGACTCGATCTGCGCGGCGGAATGCGCGTGCTGATTCGAGCGAATATGGAAGAGCTGGAGCAAACCAGCGGCCAGAGCTTGAGCGCCGCCGAACGAGAAGACGCGATGCGCCGGGCCCTGGAGATCCTCAATAACAGGATCGATCAGTTCGGTGTGACCGAGCCGCAGATCCGCCGGCAAGGCGACGATCTGATCCTCATAGAGCTTCCCGGGGATGCGGATCGAGAGCGGATGAACAAGTTCGTCCAGGGAAAGGGTATCTTGAATTTCCACATCGTGGACGAAGAAGCCCTCGCGATCTTCCGTGAATACCAGCAGAGCAATCCCAGCGCCTTTATAGGCCTGGAAGGGCAGATCCTGCAGCCGCCAGTCCTTCCCAAGGGAACTGTATTGCGAGGTGTATACACCAAGGACGCCTATGGAATCGATCAGCTGCGGGGATTCACCGTGATCACCGAGCAGATAGGACTTTCCGGTAACTATATACGGGATGCCCGGGTAAGCGCGGATCAGATCACAGGGAGACCTATTGTCAACTTCTTCCTCACCAGCGAGGGAGGCGATATCTTCTACAAGCTTACAGGTGACAACGTCAACAGAACCCTGGCCGTTGTGCTCGGCGACAAGGTAAAAGCCCAGGCGCGGATAGCCGAACCGATCCGGGACGCCGTCAGAGTTACAGGTTTTGACAGGGAAGAGGCGGACGACCTGGCCCTGGTGCTCCGCACCGGAGCCCTGCCCGTACCTCTCGAAGTAATCAACCAGCAGGCGATAGGCGCCTCTCTCGGGGAGGACGCCATACGCATAGGAGTGCAGGCAATCGCCTTTGGGTTCGCCCTGGTGGTGCTGTTCATGTTGATCTTCTACAAAGGAGCCGGGCTCATTGCCGATCTGGCCCTCGTATTAAACCTCTACTTCATGGTTTCCGTGCTTTCTGTTTTCGGTTTTACTCTGACCCTTCCCAGTATCGCCGGAGTCATCCTGACCGTGGGTATGGCCGTGGATGCCAATGTAATCGTGTTCGAACGCATCAAAGAGGAGTATCGCATAGGAAAGTCCCCCAAGGCGGCTGTAAAAGCGGGTTTCCAGAAGGCTCTATGGGCCATCGCCGACTCGAATATCACCACCTTTATAGCGGCACTGGCTCTCTCCCAGCTGGGGAAGGGACCGGTTCAGGGATTTGCCGTTACCCTGTCGGTGGGCATCGTCTCTTCCATGTTTACCGCACTGTTCGTGTCTCGCTTGATATTTGATTTTGCTACAGATGTGTTGAGCGTGAAGCGCCTCAGCATCACCTGGCGGAGGGTAACGGGATGAAACGAGTGATCAACTTTCTCAAATTTCGCTTCATCATGATTGCTGTTTCTCTGCTGCTGATCGGCGCCGGCATTGTGGGTTATTTCGTTCGGGGCGGGCTCAACTTCGGGATCGACTATACAGCCGGATTGGTACAACAGATCAAGATCGACCCTGCCGCCGAGCAGGTCGAAATAGCAGACATGCGGGACGCCCTTGTCGAAATCGAGGGTCTGTACCTGCAGGTCGCAGGTCGTCCGGACGATCAGCAGTTCATGGTCAAGGTCATCGCCCCGCAGGAGGATGCCGAGTTCCGTATCAGAATGGAAGACAAAATATTCGAGCTGCTCGGTGATGCCTTCGGTGCCGAAAATGTGGAGGTCCAGTCGAGTGATTTTGTGGGCCCGCGCTACTCGAGAGAGCTGGTAGGCCAGACGGTTTCCATCGTCATGGTCGCCATGCTCCTGATCCTGATCTACACGGCCTTTCGGTTTCGAATCAGCTACGCAACGGCGGCGGTCTTGTGTCTTGTACACGACACCTTGATCATGATGGGTGTGATCGTCGTGTTCCAGCTGGAAATGACGACCACCACCATCGCGGCGATTATGACCATCATCGGATATTCACTGAACGACACGATCGTGATCTTCGACAGGGTCCGTGAGAACCGTACTTTGATGCGGGACGCCGATCTGGCCGTGATCCTCAACACGAGCATCACGCAGTCGATGGGTCGTACCTTGCTGACATCGCTGACCACCCTGCTTGCAGTGGTGATGATCTTCATCTTTGGCACCGGGGACATTAAAAACTTCGCCCTCAGCCTCATCATTGGAGTGGTTGTGGGTACCTACTCGACGATCTTCATCGCCTCGCCCATCGCTCTCGGCTGGACTCGAGCCGTGGAGAAAAGGCGCAAGAAGCGGGATTTCGAGTTGTACGGCCGGCAGGCCGCGGCCCAAGCTTCCCCGCAACTCACTGAGGAAGCTCAGACGGCCGTCGTACCACCGCAGGCGGAAGCTCCAACGGTCTCCGAGCGGCAGGAAGCTGTTCCTGCCAGTCAATCCGAAAGCGGTCCCAAAGCTCCCGTTCAGGTTACCCGGGTACAACCAACCCACAAGAAAAAGAAAAAGAAGAAGAAACGCTAGCCGGGCTAGCAGCGCGAGGTTACCTCATGGATACAGAAGGAATTCAACAGGCAGCCACTGCGATCCGCCTTCTTACGATGGACGCTGTGCAAAAGGCCAATTCCGGCCATCCCGGGCTGCCCATGGGTTGTGCCGAGTTGGGCGCATTGATCTTCGGGGAGATACTCAAGCATGATCCCGCCAATCCCCGATGGATCGACAGGGATCGATTCGTACTCTCGGCGGGTCACGGGAGCATGCTCCTGTACTCCCTCCTTCACCTCTCGGGGTACCCGCTGACGCTCGAGGATATCAAAGACTTCCGCCAGCTTGGATCGAAAACCCCGGGGCACCCGGAGTACGGTCAGACGGAGGGTGTGGAGACCACCACCGGACCGTTGGGCCAGGGGATCTCAAACGGGGTGGGCATGGCCATGGCTGAAAGAATGCTTGCCGTCGCCTTCAACACGGAGCAGTCCGTGATCGACCACTATACCTACGTGCTGGCCGGTGACGGCGACCTGATGGAGGGTGTGAGCTCCGAGGCTTGTTCCCTGGCCGGTCACCTGGGACTGGGAAAGCTCATCGTTTTCTACGATTCCAACCGCATCACCATCGAAGGATCCACGGATTTGGCCTTCTCCGAAGATGTGATGAAACGCTTCCAGGCGTACGGTTGGCAGACCCTTGAAGGAGACGCCTACGATCCTGAGGGCATCAAGGAAAAGGTCGAGCGAGCAAGGGCGGAACGCTCCAAGCCCTCGTTGATCCTGCTGCGGTCCACGATCGCCAAGGGCGCTGCCAACAAAGCCGGCTCTCACGAAACCCACGGCGCCCCTCTCGGTGAAGAGGAGATTCGGGCGACGAAACGAGCCCTCGGTGTACCCGAGGACAGTCAGTTTCATATCCCTGAGAAAGCTCGATCCTATTTCGAAGCCAAAGTAGGGGATTGGAACGATCGGTACAAGTCCTGGCAGTCTCTCTTCGAGGCCTGGTCGAAAAAACACCCTGAGAAACGCAAGGCCTGGGATCGCTGCTTCGCAGCGGCGGATATCGCCGAACTGCCCTTTCCCGCCTTCGAGGTGGGCGAGAAGCTGGCGACGCGCAAGGCCAGCGGCGCGGTTCTCAATGCCATAGCCGCGGAGCTGCCAAACCTGGTCGGGGGATCGGCGGACCTGGCTCCCTCGAACAGCACACTGCTCAAAGGTTATGCCGACTTTGCCGCCGCTACTCCGGAGGGCCGCAACCTGCACTTCGGAGTACGGGAACACGGCATGGGCGCAATTGCAAACGGCCTTGCCCTGCACGGAGGCCTGCGCCCCTACTGCGCCACCTTTCTCGTTTTTTCAGATTATATGCGTCCCTCGATCCGCTTGGCCGCCTTGATGGGCCTGCCCGTCATCTACGTTTTTACCCACGATTCGGTATTTGTGGGAGAAGACGGCCCGACCCACGAACCTGTAGAACACGTGGCGGCTCTCAGAGTCATTCCCAACCTGCTCGTGCTGCGACCGGCTGACGCCGAAGAGACAGCTGAAGCATGGCGCCTGGCTTTGCAGCGGGATGACGGACCGACCGCTTTGATCCTGACGCGGCAGAGTCTGGTGGTGTTTGATAAAGACGATGCTAGCTGGCGGGAAGGCTTCGGCAAGGGCGCCTACGTGGCATCCGAATCTGCCGGGGGGGCGGATCCAAAGCTGGTCCTCGTCGCCACGGGCTCGGAGGTGAACCTGGCGCTGGCCGCTAAGTCGGAGCTCGGCAAAGCCGGGGAAGCGGTCCGGGTGGTGTCCATGCCCTGCCGCGAGCTGTATCTCAACTCTGACGGGGAGTACCGGGACAGGCTGATCCCGCAATCGGCAGCCCGGGTCGTTCTGGAGGCAGGGGTATCCTTCGGGTGGACGGAGGTTGCAGGTCTCACGGGCACGGTCATCTCGATAGACCGCTATGGCGAATCCGCCCCAGCCGTCAAGGTGGCCGAGCACCTCGGGTTTACAGCCGAGGCGGTTGCCGGAAAGCTCAAACCCCTGCTGCGCTGAACCGTGGAACAGGTGGGTCTCGAACCCACGACTAGATGGAAACTCCATCATCGTCCCGTATTCTCTGTTCCAATATATATTATCTGCACATTGTGAAGCCTCTATAAGCAACGTTTTTTCCGTTCCGGGTGAATTTGCAAAAACCAGCCCGGCCGTATTATACTTCTAAGCCTGTACCGATCATGAGTGCCACAGCAAAAGCTCGTATAGTTGTCCTGCCTCTTCTCTTCCTGTTTTTCCTCGCCTGCACCACCCTTCCTCCCGGCTTGCCTGTCGAGAACAACGATACCTGCTCTTCCCGGGGCAATCTCTCGATGCCGGGCCTGCAGTGCTGCGATGCTTCCCGGCTCCGTTTTTATTTCACGGGCGACGCCTTCTTCCCGAGAGCGCAGGAGTTGATCAGGGAAGCGCAGGATTATATTCTCATCGATTCATTTCTAGTTATCGATGACGAGAAGAGCAGTCGAATCTACCAGCTTCTCAAAGAGAAGATGGAACAGGGTGTGCGGGTATATATCCTCACCGATTCCTCCTCCGGGTATGTACCCGGCAGAACAGCCGTTCCCCGGCTTATCGAGCTGGGAATTCCCGTATCAGAGTTCAATCCTATTCGCAGCAGCCGCTTCGCCCGGCTGCCGTTGTTTCTGTACAGGGATCACCGCAAGTTCTGGCTGATAGACGGGCGGACGGTTGTTCTCGGCGGGCAGAACATCTGGTCCAAGTCTCTGGACTCGCCGGAAGAGTATGGAAACACGGATTCAATGGTCGAGTTTCGTTCGGCAACGGCCTGCCGGGAGCTGGTTGGCTCCTTCGTTCGGGAGTGGAACGCTTATTCAACGGACAAGCTCAGGCGGGAGAGTTTTGAGATCGAGCGGGGAGGGGAGGGCACGGGCTGCATCTGGTTGGTGCACCAGGACGGATTCGGCGATACGGTGGTGCGCGAGATGTTCGGCCGGCTCATGGATGTAGCGGAAAGCGAGATCTGGATGATCCAGGCCTATGCCATGGCCGACCGCTCGCTGCTCGCCAGGATCCGCAGTTTGACGGCCGCAGGGGTGAGTGTAAACATCATCTTCTCTTCGGCCTATCACATTCTCGACAAGTTTTATTATGCAACCGGGTATCGTATGATCGATCTGATCGATGCCGGTGCCCGCTTGTGGGAGTACGGCCACCCCATCTCGCACCTGCACTACAAGGGCGTGATCGTGGACAACCGCTGGTTCGCCCTCGGCTCGGCGAACCTCAACTTCCGCTCTTCCTATCTCTCCAAGGAGCTGAACATCGTCTTCGAGGGAGCAGACATGGGTCAAGCAATGCTGGAGAATCTCGAGCAGCTCAAACGCCGGGCGGTGTCGATAAGCAGGGAGAAGGCTGCCGGATACCGGGGCCCGAGATTCTTTTTCTACCATCTTCTATTGTTTTTTGGGGGTTGAATTGAAGTTGCAGCTGCTGGCCCTAACGTTGTATCTTTGAGGGCATGATACGGCACCTAGTACCAGCGTTTGTTTTTCTTGCCTACATCTGCGCAGTCCCCAATCCCCTGTCTGCCGCGCCTGAGAAGAGTTTCTTCGACGTTGACAAGCCGATCTACTACGGGCTCGAGGAGCTGGAAGACCGCCTTAGCACCCTGCGTGAGAGCCGGCCCCTTCTCGCCCTTCATCTGTCCGGCGGATCGGCGAGGGCGTTTTGTCATCTCGGGGTGCTCAAGAGAATGCGGGAGCAGGGAATTCGACCCGACCTTATCGTGACGAATTCGATGGGCTCGATTATCGGGCTGCTCTATGCGGCGGGAGTCCCTGTCGAGGTAATGGAGGATATGTTTCGCCGGGTGGACTACTCGGAGCTCTTTACAGCCAAGCTGCCGAGCTCGGGTGGAGTGATGGACCTGCGCGGGCTGCTGTCCCTGACACGGGAGCTCGTTGGGGATGTGGACATCTCGGAGCTGCCCATCCCGGTGATCGTGGTCTGCGAGGACCTGCGCACCTTGAGAAAGGTCATTCTCTGCCGGGGCGAGTTTTTCACTGTTCTGCGGGCCGCCATCGCCATGCCTGCGGTTTTCGAGACCGTCGACTTGGAGGGGATGCTGTTGATCGACGGCGGGATCAGCAACCTGGTGCCTCTCGAGGCATTCATGGAGCTTGCCGCGGTCAACGTTTCCTCCACAGCATTCTACAACAGAAACCATGAGCCCTCCGATCCTCTGAGCGTTTTGCACTCTGGATTCAACATCGCCAAGAGCCGCAGCGCCGTCGAAGATATCAAGACATATCAACCGTTTCTGATCCGCAACGACGTGGAGCACTTCACCTACATGGGCTGGCGGCAGCTCGATGAGATCATTATGAAGGGTTACGATTCCTGCGACGATCGCATCGAAGCACTCGAGCGTCACCTGTTCGACAAGGGAATTGAAACGCCGATGGCCGTGCCCCAATTCGAGGAAACGTACAGAGAACTTTTTAAGGGCCGCTGGAACGAGATCCATAGGAAGCTCACGGCAGGGCAACCGCTGTACCTGCCCAAAGGGTTCGGGGCGGCGCAGATACACCTGCTCCTGCGCAAACTCTACCGCAGGGACAACCGTTTCGAGCAGAGCAACTACCTGGGCCTGAGCTATCTCTACGAACGCGGATACGGCTCCATTCAATTCGGCGCCTTGTCCGACTTCGGACAGAAGTGGGGTGTACATCTCGACCTGAACACCGCTTTGCGAGGCAGAATGCTGATCGGTTTGCACAACTTTTTCTTTTTCACCTGGGATGGAAGCACGACCTCGGAACCATACACCTACCAGCACCTGCACTGCTCCCTGCCTTTGCTGGCCGGTGATAGGCTGCTGGTCAAACCCTTCGTCGGCGCAGAGCTGAGCATGAGCATTCCCTACCTGGAGGAAGATTTCCTCGTCGAATCCGGCCTGGATCTGCGTTTGTTTTCACTCGAGACAGAGGATTTTCTGCAGGAACGGCTGGCCTACTTCTTCCAGCTTCCCGGGATTCACGGATTGGCAAACGAGCTCATGTTGCGCAAGCGGATCGTCGGGCCCCTGCACCTGTACGCGCGGACACTGCTGCGCAGCTGCCTCGAACCCGGCGCAGACAAAGTGCTCTCACTCACCTATAACGATTTCTTCCGGGGGATCGGGCGTGATCGGGAAATGGGTTCCTTCGCGGTGATGAACAGCGACCTTATCTTCGCTCCGCAGTCCCTGTTCTTTCCTCTTTGGGAGACCTTTCTGTTCAAAGGATTCGAGCTCTCCGGCTTCTGCGATCTTTTCCTGCCCGAGGCCGTCCGGCTTTCCGAAGAGATCGAGCCATCCCTCGGTCTGAGCCTCAAGGTCGAGATGGCTCTGATCGGCCTGTTTACCACCACGGCGGTGTTTTCAGGAGGATACGATGTAGGGGCAGCAGCGCCCTTTTTCTCGTTGAATCTAGGTGCCGTGTACTGAAGGTCAGGCGATGGTCACCGATTTATCGAGATAGATATCCTGAATCGTGTTGAGCAGCGCCACTCCCTCTTTCATAGGCTTCTGGAAGGCCTTGCGTCCGGAGATCAATCCCGTGCCCCCGGCCCGCTTGTTGATTACCGCTGTGCGGGCGGCCTGAGCCAGGTCGTTTTCACCGGAAGCTCCACCCGAGTTGATAAGACACGCCCTTCCCATGTAGCAGTTCACGACCTGATAGCGGGTCAGATCGATGGGATGGTCGCTGGTCAGTTCGGAGTACACCTTCTCGTGCGTACGTCCGAAGTTGAGAGCCTTGTAGCCTCCGTTGCACTCCGCTTGCTTCTGCTTGACGATGTCGGCCTGTATGGTTACGCCGAGATGATTGGCCTGACCTGTGAGGTCGGATGACAGGTGGTAGTCCGCCTCCTTGGTTTTAAAGGCTGGATTTCGTAGATACGTCCACAGCACGGTGAACAAGCCCAGGCCGTGCGCGTATTCAAAGGCTTCGCTGATTTCCTGGATCTGCCGGGTCGCCTCTTCCGAGCCGTAGTAGATGGTAGCCCCCACGGCAACAGCACCCATGTCGAAGGCCTGATCCACGCTGGCGAACAGCACCTGATCGTACTTGCTCGGATAGGTGAGAAGCTCGTTGTGGTTGATCTTCACGATAAAGGGGATCCTGTGGGCCCATTTTCGGGCTACCGAGCCCAGCACTCCCAGGGTAGAGGCAACGGCATTGCAGCCTCCCTCCACAGCCAGCTTGACTATGTTTTCCGGGTCGAAGTAGATCGGATTGGGTGCGAAGGACGCCCCGGCCGAGTGTTCGATGCCTTGGTCCACCGGCAGGATCGAAAGATAGCCGCTGCCCGCCAAACGGCCGTGCTCGAATACGCTTCGCATATTTCGCAGAACCGGGATCGGCCGGTCTCCGAGCACGAGAACCCTGTCGATGAAATCCGGACCGGGCAGGTGCAGCTGTTCCTTGGCGACTGTTTTACAGGTATGCTCCAACAGATCCTTGCTCTCGGCAGCCAATAGCTTGTTCAAATCCGCCATAATTTGCTCCTTCTTGGGCTTGTCATTGTTTTTATTCTTTGTCCTCACTGGCCTCTTTCAAAGTCTCCGCCAGATTGCAGTAGAAATGCACCAGGGCTTCGGTTCCCCTGTACCAGGTCGGAAGGTGCAGTTTCTCATTCGGAGAATGAGCATTGTCGTCGGGACAGGCGAATCCGGTAAGCAGGGAATCCATACCCATCAGCTCCTCGAGATACGCTCCCACAGGAACGCTTCCTCCTTCCCGTCGAAAGATCGGGCGTTGTCCCCAAACCGTTTCGAAAGCGGCGCTTAATGCCTTGATTCCCTTCGAGTCCCGTGAGCTGAGCACGGGAGGTCCCTCTGCGTACTGCTCCAGTTTCCAGGTCACCGTATCGGGAAGCTTGTCTTTTAGAAAGCTCTCGAGCTGTTCCCTTACCTCTTCAGGCTTCTGATCCGCCACCAGGCGCATCGAGATCTTGGCCATGGCCGTGGCCGGGAGCACAGTCTTGGAGCCCTCGCCTGTAAATCCAGAGATCAGGCCATTGATCTCCAGCGTAGGCCGGGCCCCGATCCGCTCAATCGCTGTGTAGCCGCGCTCGCCCCAGAGCTTGGGCACGCCGGTGGTCTGCAGCAGGAACGTCTCGTCCACGGGCAGGCGGGCAAGCTCGTTTCGTTCTTCGCTGTCAAGCTCCCGCACCCTGTCGTAGAAGCCGGGCAGCGTAACCCGACCCTGCTCATCGTGCATTGCGGCGATCAGCTCGCAGAGCACCTGGGCCGGATTGTGCACTACACCGCCGAATGATCCAGAGTGCAGGTCCTGTTTGGGTCCAAAGAGGCGCAGCTCGAAGTAGGCAAGGCCTCTGAGCGCGTAGGTAACGGAAGGCGTGTCCGGGCCGAGCATACCGGTATCGGGATTGAGACAGAGATCGCTCGCCAGGAGATCCTTATGATTCTCGATGAACTTGTAGAGGTTGGGCGAGCCTACTTCCTCCTCGCCTTCCAGCAGGAATTTGAAGCGAATAGGGAAATCCCCGGCCGCTCGTACCGCCTCCACGGCATTCAGAGCCGCCATGATCTGTCCCTTCATATCAGAAACGCCCCGAGCGTAGAGATTTTCACCGCGCCGGCTCGGTTCGAAGGGGCCGCTTTCCCATTCCTCCAGAGGATCGGTGGGTTGTACGTCGTAATGGCCGTAAATCAGCACGGTGGCCGCAGCTCCGCTGGCCGGCCCGCAACAGGCATAGACAACGGGCGAGCCGTTCGTCTGAAAAACTCTTACCTCTTCCATGCCGAGGGATTTCAAATGCTTTGCCAACCACTCTGCCGCTCCCTGGACATCCTCCTTGTGCTCCGGATCCGAGGACACGGAAGGAATTTTTATAAAGTCCTGCAGGGTGTTCAGGAAATGCTCGCGGTGTTCTTCGAGATAGTGAATTGCATCGTTTCTCTGTTGTGTCATGAATCGTCCTCACTGCTATAGTACTAAGAAACGGAGGCTGTAGTAAATCGATATAGTCGGTTGACCGGATTATTTTTTCGCTATATTTTCTATGAAAAAAACTGGTAGAGGAGGAGTCGCATGGCAGAGCTCAACGCAGGGGCGGAGGCACCGGATTTTTCGTTGTCCGATCAGGAGGGCAGGCAGGTAAAGCTATCCGATTTCAGGGGAAGCAAGCTGCTTCTGTACTTCTATCCCAAGGCCGATACACCGGGATGTACCGCCCAGGCCTGCAGCATTCGAGATGCAATGCCGGATTTTACAGGATTGGGTGTGCGCGCGATCGGAATCAGTCCCGATGCTCCGGAAGCACAAAAAAAATTCATAGGCAAGTATGATCTGAACTTCTCGCTGCTTTCCGACCCGGATCACAAGGTGGCCGACGCCTACAGCGTCTGGGGTGAGAAATCGATGTACGGAAAAAAGTACCAGGGCATTATCCGCTCCTCCTTTCTGATCGACGAAAAAGGTACCGTGATTCGCGCCTGGTACAAGGTCAGCCCCAAGAACACCGTTCCCTTTGCCAGGGAGGCGCTGAAAGCCTAACGTTTCGACAACTCGCATTATGGTGTTCTACACCTGTTCTACACCTGTCCTACACCTGTCCTCCGCCTTGACAATTCGCCGCTTTGTCAATACTTTAGGAGTTACTTCGATTGTTGAAAAACAGACAGATGAAAAAACTGCTGAATAGTACAACATTATAACCTACTCCGCGGGCGAGTTCTTTGTTGAACCGCTTATGCGGAGAAAGCCTTTGTACGGCCGACGGGCTGCAGCATGCCTGTTCGGGGTATAAAGGCTTTTTCTTTGTTTGGAGGAACGCAAATGTCAAAAAGCGAACAGGCAAACGATCAGGGGGACAAAATGCTCAAGGTCAGGCACTCCACCGCCCATGTGATGGCCGAGGCCGTTCTCGAGCTGTATCCCGGAACGAAATTTGCCATCGGACCGGCCATCGAAAATGGATTCTACTACGATTTCGATCTGCCCGAGCCTTTGAAAAGCGACGACCTGGGAGAAATCGAGAAGCGGATGAGAAAAATCATCGAGGGAAAGCATGCTTTCCGGCGCCGGGTTGTATCCCGCGGTGAAGCCCTGAAGATGTTCGAAGACCAGCCCTACAAGCTCGAGCTCATTCGGGAGCTCCCCGAAGACGAGCAGATATCCGTTTATACCCAGAATACCTTCACCGATCTGTGCCGCGGACCTCACGTGGAAAGCAGTGCCGAGCTGCGGGCCGACGCCTTCAAGCTGCTTTCCATAGCCGGAGCCTACTGGCGGGGAAAGGAGCGTAACCCGATGCTTACCCGCATCTACGGAACGGCCTGGGAGACGCGGCAGCAGCTCAAGGAATATCTGAACAATAGGGAAGAGATAGAGAAACGGGATCATCGACGTCTGGGCAGGGAACTGGATCTCTATTCCACTCATGAGGAGGCCGGAGCCGGTTTGATCTATTGGCACCCCAAGGGCGCCCTGATTCGCCATCTCGTCGAGGATTACTGGAAGAAGCAGCATTTCAAGCATGGCTACGATATAGTAAACACTCCCCATATCGGAAAGTCCTGGTTGTGGGAAACCTCGGGGCACCTCGGTTTTTACTCGGAAAATATGTACGCGCCCCTGTCCATCGACGAAGTGGACTACTACCTCAAACCGATGAACTGTCCCTTTCACATCATGATCTACAAATCCTCCCTGCGCTCCTACAGGGAGCTTCCACTGCGCTGGGCCGAGCTGGGGACCGTGTACCGTTACGAACGATCCGGCGTGCTTCACGGCTTGCTGCGGGTACGCGGTTTCACCCAGGACGACGCCCATATCTTCTGCACGCCCGAACAGATCGAGGAGGAGATACACAGTACCCTCCGTTTCTCCCTCGACATCTGGAAGGCCTTCGGCTTCGAGGAGGTTAAGGCTTACCTGGCCACCCGGCCTGAGGAAAAAAGTGTGGGCGAGGAGAGCCGCTGGCAGCAGGCCACGGTGAGCCTGCAGAAGGCCATAGACAGGGAAGGTCTCGATTTCCAGCTCGACGAAGGCGGCGGGGCCTTCTACGGGCCCAAGATCGATCTCAAGGTCAAGGATTCGTTGGGCCGGGAGTGGCAGATGACCACGATCCAATTCGACTTCAATATGCCCGAGCGTTTCGACATGACCTTCGCGGCGGCCGACGGCAGCCTGCAGCGTCCCTACATGGTCCACAGGGCTCTGCTCGGATCCCTCGAGCGTTTTTTCGGCGTGCTGACCGAGCACTACGGCGGGGCTTTCCCCGTGTGGCTGGCCCCGGTGCAGGTAGTGGTGATTCCCGTCGCACCGGCGTTCAACGGCTACGCCGAAAAGGTTGCAGAGGATCTCAGAGCAAGGGAGGTGCGGGTGGACGCGGACCTGGGCGAACAGAGAATGAATGCCAAGATCCGCAACGCGCAGAATCAGAAGATACCCTTCATGGTGATTCTGGGGGGCAAAGAGCAGGATGGAAACACCCTGTCGGTACGCTCCCGCAGCGGGGAGCAGTTGCAGGAGCTTTCTATTGAAAAGTTCCTCGCCATGATCCATGATACGTAGAGGATGATTCAAGAGATAGTGAAACGGGACGGCCGGGTCGTCCCATTCGATAAAGAGAAGATCACCTTCGCCGTGTTTCAGGCGGCGGTGGCGGTGGGAGGTCGAGACAGGGTCAAAGCCGAGAAGGTCACCGACGATGTGATCCGCATGCTCGAGCAGCGGCAGCGTCGGGACAGCATTCCCACCGTGGAAGAAATCCAGGATCTCGTTGAGAAAGCGTTGATCGAGAGGGGTCATGCCAAGACGGCCAAGGCCTACATCGTCTACAGGTACGAGCACGCCCTCAAACGATCCGGCAGGAAGAGCCTGACCTATTCGGTCGACAATATTCCCTACGAGAAGCTGTGGGAGGCACTCTCCTGGGCCGTCGACCACCGCTGCGTGATCCTGAATCAGATCTCTGAAAGCGTTCAGCTCGGCCGCTTCGAGGAATTGATCCGGGACTGCGAACAGTTCTACGGCCAGGAATTGACCAGGGCGGCGGCCAGGATAGAACAGCGCCTCGAAGACCTGAAGATGATCATCGTTGCCGGTCCTTCCTCTTCGGGAAAAACCACCACCACCATTAAAATTGAAGAAAAGCTCAAGCCGAAAGGCGCTAAATTCATTCCCATCAATGTCGACAATTTCTTTCTCGATCTGAAAGAGCATCCCCAGGACAGCCGGGGAGACTATGATTTTGAAACACCACAGGCACTTGACATCCCCTTTATCAATGAGACTTTCAAACAGTTGATGGCCGGCCGGCGGGTGCAGATCCCGTATTACAATTTCAAGACGGGAAGGCGAGAGGGCGTTTCCGGAGAACTGCAGCTAAAAGAGGGAGAGATCCTGCTGATCGATTCCCTGCATGGGCTTTTCCCCGACATGACCGAAGGGGTGAGCGAGCAACAGAAGTTCAAGCTCTATATCGAGACGCTTTCCCAGATCAAGGACTCGAACAACCAGTTTCTGCGTTGGGCGGACATTCGCCTTCTACGCCGTATGGTGCGGGATATGCAGTTTCGCAACTACAGTCCGGAGCAAACACTGCGGCACTGGCATTTCGTCCGCCGCTCCGAGCTGCGCTATATAGTACCAAGGCTGCGGGAAGCCGATGTCATCGTAAACAGCTTTCTCGCTTTCGAATTGCCGATCATGAAGCACAGGATGGGAGATCTTTTCCCGAAATTCGTCGAACAGTTCAGAGAAGATCCGGACGGCGCCGACGCCCACGACAGGGCCCAGCGGATCGATCAGATCTTTAAAGAGATTCCCGCCTGGGCCGACGAGCAGGTGGTGCCGGGCGACTCGCTCATGCGTGAGTTCATCGGCGGAAGCGTACACAGTTATTAGCGAGAAAGGATTCCGTACATGAGTGAGCGATTGCAGCACTTGAAGCAGATCGACAAGGAGTACCAGCTGCTCTCTCATGTTTCTGCGCTGCTGCATTGGGACCAGGAAACCTATATACCGGCCGCCGCCGTGCCCGAAAGGGCCGAGCAGCGGGCATTGCTGCACGGGCTGATGCATGATCGCATCACAAATCCGGAGATAGGGGAGGCGCTGACAGCTCTCGGGGTGAGCTACGAGGGAGCCGATGTTCCCTCGGTTTCCGACGGCTACTCCGATTTGGACAAGGCCTTCCTTCGGGAGCTGGCCCGTGTCTATCGTCGCAGTATGCGCATCCCCCGCCGCATTGTGACGGATCTGGCCAGGCAGACCGCGATCGGCCAGCAGGTCTGGGTCGAGGCTCGCAGCCAGGACGATTTTTCTATCTTTTCAAAACAGCTGTCAGTCATCGTTGGGCTGGTTCGGGAGGTCGCGACCTGTCTCGGTTATCGGGATCACCCCTACGATCCATTGCTCGACGAGTACGAGCCGTGGATGAGCACCGCCGAGGTCGAGAAGGTCTTCTCGGGATTGCGTTCCGGTTTGTCAAAGCTTCTCAGGCGCATTATGGATTCCGGGAAGACCATCGATAATAGCTTCCTACATCGGGACTATGATGTTGGCAGGCAGCGGGAGTTCAGCGTTCAGGTTTTAAAGGCATTGGGCTACGATTTTGAGAGGGGCAGGCTCGACGAGTCGGCTCATCCCTTTACTACCAGTCTCGGTTACTCCGACGTTCGCATTACTACCCGTTACAGCGAGGAGTTCCTTCCCACGAGCATCTTCGGGACGATCCACGAATGCGGGCACGCGCTCTACGATATGGGATTCGCAGAAGATCTTCGGGGATCACTGCTTGCCCAGGGCACCTCTTCCGGCATCCATGAATCCCAATCCCGTATGTGGGAGAATTTCATAGGCAGAAGCCTGCCCTTCTGGAATCATTTTTTTCCCGTCTTGAAGCAGCTGAATCCACAGATCCTAGGGGATGTGAAGCCGCGCCGGTTCTACGAGGCGGTGAACGCCGTGGCCCCATCGCTCATTCGGGTCGAGGCGGACGAGGTCACCTATAACCTGCATATAGTGATGCGTTTCGAGCTGGAAAAACAGCTGATCAGCGGCGAGCTGGCCGTGGAGGATCTACCGGCAGCCTGGAACGCTCAGTCGCAGCAGTTGCTCGGCATCGTCGCCCCGAATGACGCCCAGGGCGTGCTCCAGGATGTCCACTGGTCAAGCGGCCTTATAGGCTACTTTCCCACCTATGCACTGGGGAATCTTTACGCGGCCCAGTTTTTTAAAACCATCGAAGGGGATCTTCCCGACTGGGGGCGGCAGGTCCAGGAGGGCCGCTTCGACGCGATCCTTGGTTGGCTGCGGCAAAACATACACAGCCGCGGCCGAGTGCACAGCGCTAAGGATCTTTGCCTGCTTGTTTGCGGCGAGCCTTTGAGCTCGCGGCATCTTCTCGCGCATCTCGAGCAGAAGTACAGCGACATTTATGGGCTATAGCTCTTTGTTCTTGAACAGTGCCTACCCGTGGGTCTTCGTTTCCGGATTTTTCTGCGCCGCGGCTCTCAACAGGGCTTCGAGACCTTTCACCTATCCGCGCTGGCGCGCTGCAGATCCCGAACGGGCCAGGACGGCAAAATGGATGTTCTTCACGCTTTTTCTATCTATATCGATCGTGGCCGCCCTGGCCGCAGTTTTCATTCCCGGACCGCGGAAAATCTTGGATATCAAGCTCCTCTATTTTTTTCTGGCCACTGGCGGTTTTTTCTTTCTAATTTTCCGCTTCAAGAAATCCATAGGCCTGGTCGTCGTGATTGCCCTGATCGCTCTGGCCTTGACAATGATCGCGTTCCTGCAAAGCCTCACCGCCTTCACAGGGGAAACGGAAATCGGCCAGGTCCGCATCTTGGACCTACGAGAAGGCGAGATGAAAGTCGAAGTCATTCCGGCGGACGGGGTAAGCACGATACGCTGGATGGCGGGCAGCTATTTCGCCCCGGTGGTGAGGGTAGTGATCTTCGAGGATTTCTTCGTCTTTCTGGGAGCCAAAACCTGGTATCGTTTTGACGGTATCACATCCTTCGAGCCGGAGAAGACAGAGCAAGGCAGGAGCTTTCGCCAACAGGACACGGATCTTACCTTTCCCTCTCCGCCGGGGATTTCTGATAAACTTTGGGACCTGTACGAGCGCTACGAGGCCAGGATCCCCGGTGTGCGCACGGTACAGATCGAGATGGATCTCAAACGAGTCAGGGAGCTGTCCGTCTATTCTCTGCGTATTCAAAACGACGGCGGCTTGCAGATTCTCGAGGTTTATTGATCAGCCTGCCTTCTTTTTAAAGGATTTATACAACAAATAAATTTTTTCTATCAGAGAAATTCCGACTATTCCCGCAACGATTATTTCGAGTACTGAGACCAGGCCGGGATCTCCCAGTACGGGTAGCTGTAAGTATTCGAGAAGCTCGATCCCATACAGGGTAGACACGGCAAAGACGGAAGCTTTTCCGAGGAAGGAAAGCTTCAGATACGGATATCCGAGCAGGAAGAACACGGTCATGATGCCGCCCGCCTGGATGACCAGTCGGACTACGACGATTACGGCCAGCCATATAGGGATCAGACCGATGATAACGTACACAACGGACAGGGAAAAAATCAGTAGATAATCCCCCGCCGCATCGAGAATGCATCCGATTCTGGTGGTCTGGTGCAGCGAACGCGCCAGTATTCCGTCGAACAGATCTGTGAGGAAAATGAAACCGAGGAAGGGAATGAGGTAGAAGCGAATGTCTATCCGATCGATGGAGAGGAGGAGAAAGACAAGGGTCGGCACAGCGGTGAACCGGATAAAGGACAGGTACAGGGGGAGGTTGATTCGTTGGAGATTTTTCCCGCTCGTTTCCAGATTGAACTCATTCCTGACTGCATGAGAACCGAGGAATATGAGTGCGTGATAGCCGGCGGTGGCAAGGAAGAACACCAGGAATCTGGTAAATGGAATTTTACAGGCCAGGGTAACGGCCAGGGCATACAAACATTGCAGGACAAAGAGAGACGGAATCGTAAGCAGAAGCATACGCAGGATTCGCGGTTTCAACGGCTGCATGGGTGTTCTCTCTATTCCGCGGCGTTTTGGGAACGGGATTGCCGTGGCTTGCGCCGCGACCCAACAAGAGGTTTGACGTACCAATACACCGAGAGCAGGGAAAGCGCCACCATCAGAGACAGCAGGGGAACGCTTATCAGGCGGGTCAGCTGACGATCGAACAGCCCGAGGCGCTCGAGCAGTATGAGAAAGGTGATCACAGCGGATCCTATGTTCTGAAACACGGTTTTCACTTTCCCCGGTATCTTGGCCGCGGGGTCGATCTTCCTGACGAAGTACAGAGGTCTGATCAATCCGTACATGGAAGCCTCGCGGATCAGGAACAGAATAAAGAGGACCAGGGGCATAAGGCCGAGTTTGAAAAATGAAAGATATACGAAAAAGAAGAACGTGAAATCACAGATGGGATCGATCCACTTTCCTGCCAGGGTTACCAGGTTGTTCCTTCTTGCCAATTTTCCGTCGAGGTAGTCTGTAAGCATGCCCGCTCCGATGATCGCCAGACAAACGGCTGCCGGTACCGCCGTAGCCCTGCGCAGGAGAAGGAAGAACAGCGCCCCGAGCAAGATCCTGGAAAGGGAGAGGATGTTGGGAAGATGGTTTTGGACATTTACTTCGGATGTTTTTTTCATTCTCATAGATGCACTCGAATTGTAGATTTGCTCCATACCTTGGTCAAGGTCAATATCTATTATTAAAGCTATTGACCTTTTTTTTAGATACTATTAGTATTGGGTTAGTTACTATAGCCTTGCTGTACAAGGCTTATTGATCTTTTTGCGATTTTTTTGAAAATCTCAAGATTATATTGCTTTAGTACTTGACATTGGTTGCTTGAGTACAGTAAATTCGCTTTTGCGTCTTGGGCTTAAAAGGTCTGAGGGCAAGCAGGATCTTTGAAAACAGAGAAGGTGTTGTCTCTAGCGGCGCGATGCGCTGTACGGGAGACGGCAGCTTTTCAAAAACAGGGAAGGGAATCGAAGAGAGGTAGGAAAACTGTTTGAAGCGGGTGAGAACAAAACGAGAAATTAAGCTCTTTGTTCTTCGGAATAGAGAGCTTACAAGATATAACGGAGAGTTTGATCCTGGCTCAGAACGAACGCTGGCGGCGCGTATTAAGCATGC
>CAYMGP010000004.1:0-85690 GCA_964390045.1 uncultured Spirochaetaceae bacterium
GGCTCTTTTGTTCTCCATATGTTCCAAAGGTGAAAAGCAATAAACATGCCAGAAGATATAGTAGTAACGTTTTGTTATGCATGAGTTTAATTCACAGTAGAAAATTATATATATAACTATTAAGATAATGATTATTTTCGATTTGTCAAATAAATTTGCAGGCGTTTGTTATCTCGGTTATCAGGTTTTTCCGGCTTTGAGGGTGGCGCGCATGTGCCTGGCCTCGGAGCCGTTCTGAACAGCCACGACCTCGGCAGCGATGGAGACGGCGATCTCCGCCGCGGTATCCCCGCCAATATCCAGGCCCACGGGCCCGTAGAAACAGTCGGGAGCCTCGAGACCGTCTGCCTCGAGTTTTTCCAGGGTGGTGCGAATTTTATGGCGCGAACCGATCAGGCCGATGTAGCGAAACTCCCCCCCTGATTCGAGGGTCTGCTTCAAGACTTCATAGTCGTGCTCGTGACCATGGGTGGCGATGAAGACAAACTCGCTTCGCTTCAGGGGCTCCACCACCGGAGAGATATCTTTATAGTCTCCGATCACGAGCCGCCCTTGAAGATTTTCTGCCAGGCTTTGTTTCGTTTCAGACCGGGAATCAAACAATGTGACCTGAAAACCGAGAGAGTCGAGAATCGGTGCCAGGGCTCTGCCGATGTGCCCCACCCCGAACAGGACAAAGCTCCTCCGGGCCTGCATATACTCGTACAGCAGGGAGATCTGGCCTCCGCACTTCATGCCCAGGTCTTCGAGATTGTAGGTTACCAGTCTGTTCGATCGGGCTTCGAGCACTTCCCGGGATTCGGCCACGGCGCGGTGCTCCACAGCGCCACCTCCCACGGTGCCGTACAGGTCTTCGCTTTCCGTGACGACGAGCTTGAACCCCTCCTTGCCGGGGGTTCCCCCGCTTGTTTTAACGATTGTAACAAGAACCAGGTTTTTTCCGGATTCGAGCAGCTCGCTGCAGCGTCTCAAGATTTCCATAGCGATAATGTAAAGGCAGTTTTAAGAAAGCTCAAGGGGGAGGAAATACGATCTGCACAGGCTCCTCGGGAGGGATAGTCTATTCCCAGAGCGGTACCGATTCGACGCTCTTTACTTCAGGGATTATACCCTTCAGGTGGCGTTCGATTCCCTGTTTGAGGGTTATTTGGGCCATGGGACAGCCGCCGCAGGCGCCTTTTAGCTTGACTTTGACGATTCCGTCTTCCGTTACCTCGACGAGCTCAACATCCCCGCCGTCGGCCTGCAAGTTGGGGCGAATATCCTTCAAAGCCTCTTCGACTTGTTCACGCATTATGAAACCTCCATTTTCGGCGGAGTCTTAAAACCGGTTTTTCGCAAAAACCTTCGCTCCGCAAGTTTTTTACCGGTTGTCGTCAGGAACTCTCCATTGTTGAGTTCCCCCTCCTCAAGATAAGCCAGCAGCTCGGCATCGTGTACCACCCGGTGATCGGTGTTTTCCTGCTTGTCCGGACGCTGATCAACAATCGCTGAAATTCTTTCGATCTCAGCGACTGTAAACCCGGAGCGGAGCAGGATTTCTCCGGCTCGTTGACCGCTGGACTCAATATCTGAAGCGACTCCGGTATTCGTTAATATACTAGCCGGAATGACAATATGCCAATCCGCATTTTCTTCTTTCAGGATTTCCTCGGCCCAGTAGAGAACTTTTTCGCAGTGCCGTACCCGCACGGGTTTTGCTTTGAGGCAGGACTTTACTTCTTCGAGCAGCTTGCGGCGCAGCCCGACGGCTCGGTTTTTCATATAGTTGTCGTAAAGATCCTGGCCGACACATTCCTGCGCGTATTTACACCACTGCAGGCAGCTCATATGGCCTTCACGGAAAACAGTGCGCTTACACTTCGGGCAGGGACCGCGAACTTCGTCGGACCAGATCTCTACCTCTTCCCCGCAGTTCGGGCAGGTGAAGAGCTCGGGTTTTGGTTGCCTGAGAAACCTGGCTCCGGGACAGAAGCTGTGGTCCATAGTAGTAAATATAGCATTTTGAGGCGGGAGAGGCATTGACCTGGATCAATAGGGCGGCAAAGGCTTGCTCTGCAGCTAGTCGCTGTCCGAGAGCTGATGCCGGATTTCCACCCGTACCTGTTGCAGAAATGTATCTGCGTTTTTTAGATTCCGGCCCACGCCCTGCCAACTCGAAGCACTGCCGCCGCCCTTGCCCTCGATCAAAGGAAGGAGCGGGGGGAGAATTTTTTTCCAGGACAATGCGAGCTCTCCGCTGCAGCCGATCAGCCACTGCATGTCCCGGGCGCGTTTGTTGATCAGACAGGCGGCCGTTTTTCTTTCTTCCAGCAAGGCTTGAAACACCGTCTGTACGAAAGAGGGATGCTCCTGCTCAAAGATCTTGGTGATCACACGGATACCATCTTTGATTTCACTTGCCGCCAGAAGGTCCCTCGTTGTCTGAGCCGCCTGGTTCCGCTCGAGCTGAGCTATCCGCTGCTCCCGGGAGCGCAGCTTGTTTTTCAGCTCCCGGACAGAAGCTAGGATTTCCGGCGTGCCGCAGGTCAGCTCCCTGTTGAGAGCCCGCACGAGAGAGTCCTTATCCCGGCTGTCCCGGTAGGCCCGCTCGCCTATCAGCCAGTGCAGCCGCAGTCGGCCGCGGATTTTCTCAAGGTCCTCGAATTTTATGAGTCCGACCTGCCCGGTAGTGCCCACATGGATTCCTGCGCAGGCTGTGGCATCCACACCCTCGATCTGTACGATACGCAGCCGCTCTACAGCCGGCGGTGGTTTCCGCAGTTGCAGCGTCTCGGCCTCTTCGGGAGAGACCCATTGGATCGGCACAGGCAGGTTGCTCGTCACCGTTTGATTCGCCATCCTTTCGGCGGCTCCGATCTGCTCCTCCCGTATCGTATCTGTGTCTATCTCCACCGCCGTGTAGCTGTCTCCGAGATAGGCGGAGATGGTTCGGTAGCCGGATGTCTTGATGAGGCAGGCGGAAATGATGTGTTGGCCCGTATGCTGCTGCATGAAATCGAAGCGCCGCGGGAAATCGATCGTCCCCTCCACGGGCGCACCCTCAACGAGCGCTTCCGGGAGATAGTGAAACACTTCTCCTTCCCTGTCCTGGGCATCGAGAACAGGAACTCCGTTCAAAAACCCCCTATCTGCCGGCTGGCCTCCACCTTCAGGGTAGAATGCGGTCCTGTCTAGAACTGCAATCCAGCGATCGCCTTCCCGGTGTTGGTGCAGCAGTTTAGCTTGAAACTTCTCGAGCCTCGCGTCCTGGTAGTAAAGTTTCTCTGTCATCTGCCAGGGAGCCAGCTTATCACATATTCGACTGCTTGCCAGGACTCCGGCGGCTGCGGCGGATCGACTCCCTTCCAGAAGCCTTTGATGCCTGCTGCTTTGAGACCAAGATCGAAGTGGACCATGGCGATCCCCATATCGATTCGCTGCAGGTCCGTCTGATTGATGGATCTGTAGCCCGGGAATCGATGGAGATAGAAGTGAAAAACGGGTCCGGCTCCGGGTGCATGGCTCTGGCGCAGCATACGCCAGGGTTGGCGGTTGGAGGCCGAAGGAGCCAGGCGTACCAGCTCCAGGGCAGGAGCGAGCTCTTCCGCCGTCTCCTCTGTCAGAGGCTGCCCACTCGCAGTATCGAAGGTGAGCTCGTTCCACGGTTTGCGCCGTTTGGAGCCGGCGCCCAAGCGGATGATGTGATCGTAGAGGCTGCGCCTGCGGGTCGGGACGCCTACAGGGCAGATCGCGGGGAGGATCTCGCCTTCATTCAGATCAATTGCTTCTTCAAAGCCTCCCCTTGTGAAAAATCCCCCGAGCCAGCAGGTGCCGAGATTGCAGTCGGTGGCTTTGAGAACGAGCAGCTCGAAGAGATAGCCGAAATCCTCCAGTGCATAGCGGCCGTCACGGGCTGCTCCGACCAGGTATGTCCGGGCACCCCAGATCGTGCCATAGGTGCCGACCCGGACTCCTTTTTGTCCCTCGGGGATTTCTTTGTCCACGAGCTCGAAGCGGCAGGGGGTTCCCAAAGGGCCCTGCTTCAAGGTGCGGCAGCAGCTTTCCATTTCTCTACGAGCTTCCCCCGCGAGAGGCTCTCCGTCGTACCTGCGAATCGAGGAACGTGAACGGATGAGATGTTCTATGGGATGGTTGAAATCGAGTCGATGGAACAACATCTATTTCTCCTGTCTGTGAAATGGCCGTGTTCGCAGTATACAGAAAGCGGACGGGCTTTACAAAGTATGATCCTGCGGCGCGGAATCGATTGCCGGCAAGCGGTCCCGTGCCCGAGATGTTGTTCGATCCGGGTTAATGCTATAAGGTAAATTTTTAAGAGAGTACGGGTAGTGAGCGCCAAGAGAAGAGAAGACGATGACCTGTTCAACCAGGAAACGCCGGGCAGCGAACGGGAACAGCCCCTGGCTGCGCGCATGCGGCCGCGGACTCTCGATGAGTTTGAGGGCCAGGATCACATTCTCGGGCAGGGCCGCCTGCTGCGGCGGGCGATCCAGGCGGATCAGCTCTCCTCCCTGATCTTCTACGGTCCTCCAGGTACGGGCAAGACCACCCTTGCCAGGGTGATCGCCAACACGACGCGCAGCCGGTTTTTGAGCATCAACGCCGTACTGGCCGGGGTCAAGGAGATCCGGCAGTCCACTGCCGAGGCGGAGCAGCGGCGTGCACTCTACGGCCAGCGGACGATCCTCTTTGTCGACGAGGTACATCGCTGGAACAAAGCGCAGCAGGACGCTCTTCTTCCCTGGGTTGAAAACGGCACGATTGTATTCATCGGTGCTACCACCCTTAATCCCTTCTTCGAAGTAAATCCCGCCCTGGTCAGCCGCTCGAGGATCTTCCAGCTCAAGCCCCTGAGAAACGAGGATCTGTACGCGATCGCCCAACGGACTCTTAAGGACAGGGAGCGCGGATACGGCGCTTTTCATGTCGAGATCGACGGGGAGGCTCTCGATCATCTCGTCGATGTATCCGGAGGGGATGCCCGCACCCTTCTCAACGCCATCGAGTTGGCCGTGGAAACCACGCCGGGCAGCTTCCCTCCCCCGGCGGATCGCACGATCCACGTGACGTTGGAGATCGCCGAGGAAAGTATCCAGCGGCGGGTTGTTCTCTACGACAAGGAGGGGGACTATCACTTCGATACGATCAGCGCTTTCATAAAGTCGCTGCGCGGCTCCGATCCCGATGCAGCCCTGTACTGGCTGGCCCGCATGGTCTATGCAGGAGAGGATCCCCGCTTCATCTTTCGGCGTATGATGATCTTCGCATCCGAGGATGTAGGCCTGGCCGATCCCAATGCCCTGGTGGTGACCGAGGCGGCGGCCGCGGCCTTCGAACGCATAGGACTTCCGGAAGGCCGTTTTCATCTGGCCCAGGCCACTCTGTATCTGGCCACGGCTCCAAAGTCCAACACAACCCTCTCTTTTTTCGATGCTCTGGATACGATCGAAAGGGAACAGGCAGGGGAGGTTCCCGGTCATCTGAAAGACGCCAGCCGGGATAAAGAGGGATTCGGGCATGGAAAGGGGTACCTCTACCCCCACGCCTACCGGGAACACTGGGTGGCCCAGCAGTATCTGCCCGACTCGCTGCAGGGAAAAATTTTCTACACGCCTTCGGACCAGGGCCATGAAGCCACGATCCGGGAAGAGGTCAAGCGCCGGCGCGAAGCACAGCTGGAAGCCATGCTCGAGGTGGAAGGACAGGCCGCCGAAGTGCTGACCTTCACCAAGGGCAACAGGAGCCGGGATCTTTGGCTCGCGCGGGCTGTCAGCCGTACCAGCGAACGGCTGGCCGCTGTCAGGGAGAGGCTCTTTGCTTCCCTGACACTGGCCCGGCACCATCTGGTACTCGATGTCAAGGTGGGAGAAGGCCTCCTAACCTGGGAGGCACTGCGGCAGGTTCCCGAGGGCGGTGTCTGGGCGGTGGCTGAGAACGAGAGGAGCGCCGGGTATCTGCGGGATCGAGTGCAGAGCCTGCCCGAGGTGGAGAGACCCAGGGTAGTAGTCGGCTCGCTTTCTAGGCTTGCCGAGCTGTTGGAGCGACAGGGGCAGGGAGAGCTCCGTTTCGATGCGGCGGTGGGCAGGAACGCCCTGTTTCGGGAATCGGATAAGGCGGACTGCATCCGGGGACTGGCGGCAGTGCTTCGCTGCGGGGCGAGAATTGCCCTGGCAGAGGCGGTTCCGGCCCAGGGAACAAAATTGTCAGATCTACTCGATCTAAGCGCAGAAGCAGAGCAGTTCCACAGCCGGCTGCTGGAGGCGGAGAAGCTTATCTACGGAAATCCTGATAATCCACTGGTAAACTGGGCTCCCCAAGACCTCCGCACCCAACTGGGCCATGCCGGCTTCAAGGATCTTAATTGCGTCTCCCAGAACTTGTCCGAAAAGCGTACGATTCGACCCGAGGACCTCGGGCGCTGGCTGGAGACAGGTTCTGCGAGCGGACGCAGCTACGCGGAGCAGGCCGCGGCCGTGCTGGAGCCAAAGGAGTTGGAGCGTTTACGCGCGCTCTGTGGCGAACAGCTTTCCGGCCGCGAGGTGGATTGGCATTCTACGCTGGTTTTCATCACTGCGGAGAAGTCGTAGCAGTGGTCGGCTTGAGCGCTTACTGGCCGTTGATTCCTCCGACCAGATTGCCCGAAGGTATGGTGCCGAAGAAGCTGGTTAGCAGGGCGCTCAGGCCCCGCTTGAGCACACTGTAGGAGAAGTATTTCTTTCCCAACTCGAAGTTTTTTTCCACCATGGCCTGCCTGCGCTCCGGGTCCTTCAGTACAGCTTCGACCTGATCTACGGCGGACTGGGTTAGAAAACCGTCGATGGCTACCACGTCGAAACCTTTCGGCTCGATATCTACGATGTAAACAGAGTAGCGGTTCACCAGCAGGGGTTTTTTGAACAGAACGGCCTCGAGGAAGGCATTGCCGAATCCCTCATACGAGCTCGGATAGGTGATCAGATTCGTATGAGGGTAAACGTCCCATAGGGTGAACAGCTTTTCGCCTCTCGGGGTTCGCTGCCGGGCCTCGTTCAACCTGTTGAAGATGAAGTGAACGGGCACCTTTTGGCGCAGAGCCGCATCCCTGATCCACTCAAAATAGTCTGGACCTTCATCCCCTGCCGAGTGGGAGATCAACAGCTTGAGGTTGGGTACTTCGAGGCGCTCGACCAGGTAAAGAGCTTGTTCGATTCCTTTGCGGGATACCACGCGGGTAGGCTGCAGAACCAGGATGTTCTCTTCGCTGAAGCCCATATCGGAGCGGAAGGTCCTGTTGAAATCATCCACTCCTGTTGCCGCCCGGTCGAAATCTATCACATTATAGATCAGCTGGGAGGAGATGCCCGTTTTTGCAGCCAGATCTTTTTGAGCCACCGTGTTGATTACCACGTGCTTTATCGAGGGGAGATCGGGGGGGAAGGCCATATCGAGGATGTCGGGTATGGCGTTGAGCAGAAAGCGGGGCCGCTCCCAGTGAAAATCGTGGTGATGTCCGATAGCCGGGATGCCTGTTTCGGCGATAACCTCCGTTACCGCCACCCCGAGGGGAATGTGCATGGGAATGGCCAAGATATTTTCTGCCACCAGTAGATCGATCTGGAATTTTGCTATGAAGGAGTACAGCTTCTCCTTGAGGTACTCTTTCTGTTTGTAGATCCTGTCGGTGACGGTTCGGCTGCGGGTTTGATTCCCGAACAACTCGCGCGACAAAGCAATGTTGTCGGGATGGTTGAAATAGGCTTTTGGTACGATCATGCTCGCCTTCGGATCTTTGTCCAGCTCTCCGGCGAACCAAAAGCAGGAATGATGGAAACCCTGGAAGATATCGGCCCACTTCCCTGATTCCAGGGACACGCCGTCCAGTCCTTTGAAGCGAGTGGATACAAAACCTATATTAAGAGACCTGGCTTTTTTGTGCTTGCTCTTCATTATTCCGAGGCTTCCTGCCACAATGTATTACAGTGAAACAGGAAGTCAAGAATTATCTGCCCCATGCCTCGGTGATACTAGTGGGAGCTACCGTCGCGTTCTCCCTGTTCGGTGATATGGCCATCTATGCGGTCTTGCCCATCTATTACCAAAAGTTAGGATTAACTGCATTCCAAGTCGGGATTCTGCTGTCCAGTAACCGATGGGTTCGCCTGGTAACCAACCATTTAGCTGAAAGGACCGCTCGAAAGGTTCATCCCGGTATCTTGCTATCTATCTCCTTGGTGTTGAGCGGTTTTCTGGCAGCCTTCTACTCAATAGCTCCTCCGTTCATACTGTTTCTCTTGGCGCGAGTGCTTTGGGGTCTCAGTTGGTCCTTCCTAAGACAGATTGGCACCATGACCGCGGTAAGCAGGGCGACAAATACAACGCTGGCTCAGGTAGTCGGCTTCTACAACGGAATCGTACGACTGGGATTTATTTTTGGATCTTTCTTCGGCGGCATGTTCTTCGACCTTTTCGGTTACCGTCTGGCCTTTCTGTTTTTTTCCGGACTAACTTTCCTCGGTGTTCCGTTCGCCGTCTCTGCCCTGGCAGGTAAAGAAAACAGGAAGATATCACCACCGCCAGCGGAAAGGAGCAGGAAGAGTTCCACCCCAAGCATCATGTTTCGCGGGTTTGCAGTGGGCTGTGTTGGTTCGGGAATCATTATGTCTACTCTTGGTTTGATTCTGAAGGATCGAATTGGAGGCTCCCTTACCCTTGGCGAGATTGTCATCGGTGTGGCTACGCTCAATGGAATCCTTCTGGCCTGCCGGCAGATCCTGGCCAGCATCGGAGCGCCGATTCTGGGGGCCTTGCTCGATCGAATTGGCATTGTAAAAGGGGAGGGGTACTTTTTCCTGGGAGCTGCGGCGGTATTATTCCTGGCCGGGGTGTTTCCTGCAATAGTTGCGCTCGTAGTGCTGATCGTTTTGTTCTTCGTCTTTGAGACAGCTTTGAGAATTGCTTTGACTGCTGAGTCCGGGAGCAAGGGATCGAAAGCCTATGCCCAGCTAGCCACGGCCATGGACACGGGCTCGGCTTTCGGCCCTGTTCTCAGCTGGACGGTCTACCAGTTTGTATCTGATCCCACTGTAACTTTACTGGTTGCCGGTTTCTTGTATGCGGTAAGCACGGTTTTTTCGTTCCGATCCCCGCGCAGCGGTGCGCAATAGAGCTTTTTTACAGCCGGCTTGCAAAACGTCCGGCTCGTCCGTATCATTGTTGCCGGCCATGAGGTTTATTGCTGCCGTTTTCATCTTTGCTCTTATTGCTCTTGTCATGATTGTGCACCCCGCAGATCTTTGCGCCGAAGAGCAGCTCTACCGGCTGGCCTGGCGCTTTGTCACCGGCGGTAGAGTCGTAAGCAAACCGGCAATCGATCACCGTGGAACGATCTATGCCCTGTCGGATGACAGAAATCTCTACGCCGTTTCGCCGCTTGGCAAGGAACGCTGGCGCTTCAAAGTAGGCCGCAAGGGCTCCTGCGGACCGGTGATCGCCTATGACGGCAGCGTGCTGGTGGGAACGGTAAGAGGGGTCCTGATGGCCTTTGCACCCAACGGACGTCTGAAGTGGACCTTCTCCTCTAGAAGCGGTCCCTGTTTGACTCCCAGCCTGGCCCGGGACGGTTCGATCGTCTTAGCCACAGGAGACGGTACGATCTACTGCCTCGACTATATGGGCAAGGAGCGCTGGCGCTATCGGGTGCGTTCAGAGCTGGGCTCGAGTGTTTCGATAGCCCGTGATGGTACCTTATACATCGGTACATCCGACGGAAGGCTGCTTGCACTCGATCGGGATGGTGCCAAGAAGTGGGAGCTCGAGCTTCCTGCCAAAGTCGGGACTCCGGCCATAGCCGGGGATGACAGCCTCTACGTAGCCGCCGCGGGAATCCACAGAGTCTCTGCCGAGGGCGTTCTGCTCTGGAGCTATTCGATCCCCGCGCAGACAGCGGACCCTGTGCTGCGAGCCGACGGGGTCGTTGTCGCCGGGGCGGGCAATGGCAGGTTGTACGCCATATCTCCTAGAGGAGAAAAGCTTTGGTTTGCTACCGTTCGCGTGCCTGTCTCTCGCTCTGTGGTCGTGGGGCAGAGAGGAGAGGTCTACGCCGCCACGGATTCCAGAGAGCTGATCGCCGTATCTCCCAGAGGTATCATCCTCTGGCGTTTCAAGGCCAAGCAAGCGGTACGTTATCAGACCCTTGACGAGGCGGGCAGACTCTACGTGGGGGCCGAGGATTGGATCCTCTATGCTCTCGAAACAGGCTCTCATGGGCTGCAGACCGGCGCCTGGCCCCAGGCCTACCATGACGGCCAGCACACCGGCCGGGCCGGGGCTCTGGGCGACTTGAACGGACCGGCAGCGGTGCTCCTGCGTGAGTTGGCGTATTCCGAATCTGCCGAGCTGAAGAGAATGGCCCTGGAAATGATCGCCGCCCATCTGGACGGCGAGCACTACCTCGCCGTGCATTTACTAGAAATGGAAGAGGTCCTAGGTTACCTGGCCGGAGAAGGTGTGCTTTACAGGATCAGCCAGAGCGATACGCTGCATACAGGTTATCCCGAGATCCGACTGGAGGCCTGCAGGCTTCTCGGTGAATTGGCTTCCGAAGGCGCCAGGGCGGTACTGAATCAGGTGATGTCAGCCGATGAAGATAGTATAATCAGAACGGCCGCCGTCGATGCGCTGGGAAAAATCGGCTACGATCCGGACGGAGAGTTGGCCCGTGCTATAATGTATAGAATCGAGTCCATGGCGGGGGAGCGGGTCCTGCTGGCCTGCGCCAGAGCCTTATATCGGATCATCGTGGAATCCGGGCAAACCGTTCACCCGGACAACTATCGCGCCCTGGGCACACTTGCCCAAAGCGGTGTGTCCGCCAAGGTTCGGGAGCGCGCTTCCGGTTATCTAAGCGTGCTTTCTCAACGCTGGCGGAGGTAAAAGGAGCTGAGCATGAAAAAGGCTTTTATCGTTTTTTTCTTTTTTCTCTTCGCTTTGGGCGTGTACGCCCAGGAAGTGGCTGAGCAGGAACTGCGCAGCGTCGACAGGGAAATCGTATTTATTAACTATGAAGGCCCGTACGATCGTATCGACACGGCGGATGAGATTAAGGGGCTCGGCTGGTACCTTGCCAATGTTCTTAAAGCCGACAGGCGGCGGGCCTCTTTTCTCCTGAAATATTCGGTGATCCGAGCCGTGGATCCTGAGGAGCGGGGAAAGTTCGATTCCGATATCTTTTCTATAGATCCGGATGCCAAGGTCGACCATATCGACAATGTGCGGCGCATCCTCGCCGGTTATCTTGAGGGGGCTTTCGGATACTCCGCTGAAGACGCCCGAACCCTGGCCCGCTTTACCACGATCTACAACGCCGTATTCAGGGGGAACATCGATTATTTTTCGGAAAAATACAAAGCCCTTGTTCTCTCGTATCTGAACCAGCAGAACGCCGGGCTCTCTACCAAGTATTTCGAATGGCCCGGCTCGACAAAGATGCTGATACCTCTGACGCCCGAAGCTGGGGAGGGGGTGCTGGGCTCTCTCAGCACAACCGAGCTGACAGAGGAAGAAGTCATCGAGGAGATGCGCGGTCAGCCGGACATGGGGCTGGAAGACCGCAAGGACATGGTTGAGCTGAAAGAGCGGGAGGTTGAGGAAAAACTCGACCAGCTGGAGGAAGAGAAACAGGAGCTGGAAGAAGCCGAGGACGAGCTGGAGGAGAAGCAGGAGGAGCTGGCAGAAGCTCGAGTAGAAGAGGAAAGGGAGCGTCTTCAGAAGGAGGCGGCTGCAAAGGAGCGAGAGGTTCGGGAAAAAGAAGCGGCCGTGGCTGAAACAGAGCGCGAGGTCCGGGCCAAGGAAGAGGAGATCGCAGAGGAGCGGGAGCAGATTATAGAGGATGAGCTCGCTCAGGATCGCAAGCCGCGCCAACCGGAGGCGGGCACCTTCGTTTTCTCAGACCAGCTGTACTACCTCAAGGTACGGGCTCGAGAACCCTCCGGATCGATCACCGGCACCCTTTCGATTCTGGATTCGGTAGCCGGGGAGGTTGAGGTAACCTCTCCCGTGAGCCATATTCGCGGCCGGGCTTTCTATTTTTTCAAAGATTCGATTCTGGTGGTCGGCCACGAGAGCAGCGCCGCCTCTGCGGCCCGGCTGATGCGCCTCGATCCTCTGACCCTCAAAGAGACAAAGCGCAGCTGGGAGGAGATGTATCCGGACACCTACGTCTTGCTGCAGGCCAGCTCGATCTATGCCGTGTATAAAAGCGGCGGCGACTACTTATTGGGACGCTTCGATGAGGAGCTGCAGCTGATCAGTCAGTCGGAGGAGAGCGTGGACAGGGACAGTGCCTTTTATCTTTTCGGTGACAAGCTCTACATCAACTCAACCGACAGGCAGATCCTGGTGCTCGATCGGGAGGACCTGAGCCGGCAGGTTTCGATCCGCTAAACATACTTTACAAATCGATCTCTTCCTGTAAACTGTCTACCTATTCTTTTTCATTCCACACATGGGTTAGGAGGTTTCGTGCATGAAACGTGTGCTGTTAGCCCTGAAACTATTAGCTGTTGCCTTTTCAGCCCAAGCGAACTCGGTGGAGCGGCGGATACGCGCCCTTGCGGACGATCTGGCTAAGAAATACATGCTTACCGAGGAATCCCTGGTTTCCAAAAAATCGGTGACCCTGGTGCAGGTCAAGAACGTTTCGCCTCTGGCGGAAAAGAACTACGTCGGCCAAGCAGTGGCAGAGCGGATCAAGGCGGCGATCCAGGACAGCCTGGTTTTTACCTACGTAGACAGGGAGCTGCTCGAAGAAGCCCTCGAGGAGATCGAGCTCTCGCTCTCCGACATCACAGAGGGGGCTTCGGTCGAGGTGGGCAGGATCGAGGAGGTGGAGCTGCTTCTAACCGGCAGCGTTCTCGAACAGGGTGAAGATTTCCTGGTCACGCTTCAGCTTGTCGACGTCGAGACAACCACCGTGGCGGCGGTTTCCAAGATCACTCTTCCCAAAGCCCAGCTGATCGAGGCCGGTTCCCAGTACGCCTTTGCCTATGTTATGGCCAACGGCATAGGAATCTCTCTGACCGCTTCCCCGGCTTTTTTCCTCGTTTATCCTCTCCAGGAGCAGGTTCGCCATGGCGACAAGCGCTTCCACGGAGGTGCCTTCAACGCAAGGCTCAGCTACCGTTTGTCCAGAAACTGGAAAGTGGGGCTCGAGGTGGAGGGTGAGTTTCACGATGTTTTTTACGACAGGCGTAAATTCCAGGACCTGCAGAATGTGCCCACCGAGGGCAAGACCTATGCGTATGGTCTTGCCTATATTCAAGATGACGGCACGATTGCAGCTGCCGATCCTCCACCACCACCAGACCCATCTACACCCGGGACGACAGCGTACGAGATCGCCAATATCTCGGTCTCCTATTCGGCAAGCCAGCGGCCGATCAGCATTTCCCTTCCCTTCTCCTACGTGTGGACGCCCGGGCACCGCCTCAGTGTTTCCTTCGGGCTGGGCCCCACTCTCCAGTTCATGAACGTACAGCAGAACTATGATTCGATCCCGGTTCTCGTGGGCGACGCGGTGGCGGTTCGACGAAAGGAAATCACGATGTGGTTCACGGGCCTCGGGGCTCAGGGTAATGTCGACGTTGAGTATTTCTTTCTGCCCCGCCTGGCCCTCAATGTAGGGGCAAGCTTCCTATACGCCCGCCTTCTTCCCCAGAGCGAGCGGGAAGCGCGCTGTCTGACCAGCGGGGAATACTATTACAATCGAGATGATTTCTCGTACGAAGCTTTCTTGCTCGATCCCTTCCTGACAACAGACGGGCGCGAGATCGACGAAAGCATTTTCAAGACCGGATACGCGAAAATCTACGTGGGGGTGTCTTTCTATTTTTGAGGTATGACTGTTCGTCAACCGATGTGCTTTTTGATCGCCTCGATGTAGCTCGGAAGTTGCGCAACCAGATCCTTGATCGATCGGTAGATAATCTTTGCGTCGATACCGTTGTATTCGTGGGCAAGCCGATTGCGCAGTCCGGCTAATTTCGCATAGCGGGCAGCAGAATCCGCATCGAGAATACCTATCTCCGGAAGTCGGGTGAAGGAGCTGAAGTAGTCGGATGGGGCTGACAGCGTTTCCTCACTGACGATGTGGAAGTTTATGTCAGTCATTCGACCGATGATCCTCTCGAGATAACGTTCAGCAACGATCTCGTTTATTTCATCTGCAAGGTAATCCGACAGTTCCAGATCGGCTGTCTCACGAAGCCGGTCCAGGTCTTTGAGAATAAGGCTTATTTTGCGTTCGACTATCTCTCTGTTTACAGGCATTTCTTCACTTCGGCCAGATGCCGTGTGTTGATTTCAGCTTCCAACTTGAGATACGGCTTGAAATCCTGGTAGCGGTGAAACGCGAGAATCCTGAAGTTCTGGAAATCGGAGGTCTTGCCCGACAGGAGCTGGCACCCCTTGTTTACTTCATTGAGAAGCAGAGGATCCGCTCTATTCAAATTCACGATGTCGACTTCACAGTCGGCCAATATTTTCTGGAGATCTACAGCGACATCCAATTGCTTCTGCTCACCATCGTAGAGAACGCCGATGTCGAGATCGCTCGCGCCGTGCACGATCCCCTTGACCCGAGAGCCGAAAGCCAGAATCAACCGAAGGTTGTACTTTCCTCGGATTTTATCGAGCTCTCTGTTTTGGGTGTCGGTCAGTTCGATCACACGTAATGCTACGGTATTTGAAACACTGTGGTCAAGGAGTCGAGTATCTACACTTGACATATACACTATATGTGTATAGTTTTCTTGTATGAGAAGAATCAACGCGCTGACCGTGCGCAACCGATTCGGCGAAGTGTTGGATACACTCGATGCCGATCACGAGCCGATCTTGATCAGCAAAGGCAAGAAATTGAGGGCTGTCCTGATATCCTATGAAGACTTCACTCGCCGCTTCATCGACAAGCAGGCTGAAGAGGAGAAAGAAGCCTTTCTTAAACAGGCGCAAACGTGGAGAGACCAGGCCGGCGGCGAATCAGCGGACCCGGTGGAAACCCTGCGAACCCTGCGGGGCTACGGGGAATGACCTACGTTCTCGATGCTTCAGTAGCGCTCAAATGGTACCTCCCCGGCCGCGGTACGGAGCGGGCCGATCGGGTTTTGCGGGCCTTGCTTCAGAGTCCGGGACAATTCACTGTTCCCGAGTTGTTTCTCTACGAGGTGCTTGCCGTTCTGTACAGGCATCATCCCCGGGCGCATGAAATTTATAGGCGGCACGTCGGCAGAATCGTGCGCTCCGGGGTGCTGCGATACCCACTGACACCGGGAATTGTAGAGCGGATTCCCTTTTTCATAGGAAAAGGACTAACAGAATACGATGCGGCGTACGCGGCTCTGGCCCAGGAAATGGGAGGGCTATGGCTTACCTTTGATACAAAAGTCCATCGTCTCATTGCAGATGAGCGCATATCCGTGGACCTGAATCACCAGGAAATCCCCGTATAGAGTCCCGGCATTCGCTTGCGTAAGGAGATACTACTGCTAGCGATGATTCGGGCCCAAATTCGGGCTCAAGCACGAATCAGTCGATGCGATCCTCCAGCTCGTGTTCCTCGCTCCGCGCCATCTCGCGGCCCTTGTCGACATCGACCCGCCCGAGCAGGATCATGCCCACGATGAAGAACACGACCAGGCTGAGAACTGCAGGCCGGCTGGATCCGAACAGCGCCGCGGTGCCTGCAAACACAAGCGGCCCGAAAATCGTGGCCACCTTTTCCATGATTCCGAACAGGCCGAAAAACTCGCCGCTTTTTGGGGCCGGGACCATGGTGGAGAACAAACTGCGGCTCAGGGCTTGACTGCCTCCCTGTACGCAGGCTACCAACCAGGCCAGGCACCAGAACTCAACCACGGAGTCGAGGAAGAAACCCCAGATAGCAATAACCGTATAAACGATCAGGGCGAGAAACAGGCTGCGCTTGGTGTCCATCCTTTCGGCTGCTCTTGAGAAAACAAGCTTGCCCAGGGCCAGGGCCAGCAGCAGGCAGAACGCTTCGAGGGCCACGATCATGGCTATGATAATCCCCAGATTGCTTCGTCGCAGCGCCGGAAGCACCTCGATCGCGGCCACGGTGAGCCGGATTCCCGAGCTGGCCGGATCCTTTTCTCCCGTATTGATCAATCCGAGCACATGCCTGCCCGCAGTATCCGTTTTCAGGGTGACCTTGCTCTCATAGCGGCGGTTGGAATTGTAGGTGTTGATGGTTACCGGCTCTCCGTCTTCGTCCAGCAGAGGCCGTCCGTCGGTCTCGACCCGCCAGATACCGTGGTCCGGACCGACGCTGTAGAGGATCGCGAACTTCTGGCCATTGAAGGCGAAGTCGACCCGCGCCCCCGCTTGTCTCGTCACCCTGTAGATCCTGTCCTGTTTGGCTCGAATGGTTTCTGCTGCAACGGTCTCCGATTCCCAGCTGCCGCGATAATCGAATAGATCACTTGCCGCTGCATGCTGTCCCTCTCCGGCAGCGTCTGCAGAAGAGCTGAAGGCAGGCTGAGGCGCGCCGCTGACGTTTTCAGGAAGCATGACCTTGCCTGTGAGTCCCACGATGGGAAGAAGCACGAGGTTGAATACGATAAAAGCCATTACCAGGGGACGGCCGCGAGTCTGAGCGCTGGGCAGGCGCCCGAAGATCAGGCTGAAGGGAACGCCGACAAACTGTACCAGGAGTAGGGCCAAGATCAACTCCAGAGAGCCGAAGCCCAGCTCGGCTCCGTAGATGGCGGCTACCCCGATGATCGTACCGATCCCGTCGATGTAAATCAGGGCGGCCAGGAGCAGCTTGAATAACTCCTTATACCGGCGGATATCCCTGACGGTGGAAACAATCCTCTTGAAGCTGACGGAAAACACAGTCTCGTTCGCTTTCAGGCGTGCGGTCAGGGTGTGAGGTTCGGGAATATTTTTCAATAATGGGATGGAAAACAGGACCCACCAGAGGGCGACACTTGCGAAGGAAAGCCGGGGACCCCAAGTCCCGGGCAGGACCTGGATCATAAGAACGTTTACAGCCAGAAGCAGACCGCCGCCCAGATACCCCATTGCGTACCCACGGGTTGATACCTTGTCCTGGTCTTCGACTCGAGCCACATGGGGAAGCAGGGCATCGTAGAAAACGTTGGCCCCGGCGAAGCCGATTCGCCCGAAAACAAAAAGCAGGGAAGCGAGCAGCCAGTCTCCGCTTTTCACCAGTACCAGCAGACCCGTGGCCAGAACACCGATTCCAATAAAAATCGAGAGAAAGGTCTTTTTCCCCCGCATGATGTCGGACACGGTGCCGAGCAGCGGAGCGATCAGCGCAACGACGAACAGCGATATACTCAAACCGGTGCTCCAGAAGGCTGTGGCCACTGCCGGGCTGGGCAGGGTAGAGGCAGCCACCTGGCTGTAGTACACAGGCAGAACCGCTGCCGCTACAGTGGTGACGAAAGCGGAGTTGGCCCAGTCGTACATGGTCCAGGCCCGGATACGCTTCCTGTAAAGCTTTTCGTTTTCGTTCATGGCAATCCTCCTCGAAGAGGTTTGAGACCTCACCCGGCGATGCGTAGCGGCGATCAGTGTTTAGTCAGCATCTCATTGAGCACCCGCCCGTCCACTCCGGGCATGTTCAACCCCATCAGGGCTGCCAGGGTGGGACCTATGTCCAGGATACGCATCGCTTCGATCTGCAGGCCTTTACGTATTCCCGGACCGGCTGCAAGAAACACGGAGCTGTATCCCTGTCGATCGGGATGATAGCCGTGTACGGCTCGAAATCCCGCTTCAGCTGCTGCGCATACCTCCCCCTCTGTATTGGGAACGAAATAAAAACCCGCCCTGGCCTCGAGGATGTAGTCGATGTGATCGGAGACCTTCATGGCCAGTACCTGCTCTTTATCATAAACCGTCTCAATGACAGAGGCCGGCCCGTTCTGCAGCTCGTGGAATACCTCTTCGACTTTCCGGCGGGCATCGCTGTCGGCGGGTGATTTCAGCACCACCTGGGCGGAACCTTCGCAGCAGACGGCCCAAGCCCGCCAGTCTGTCAGCTTTCCTCGACTGTCGAAGCGAAGCAGTCCTGCCTGACGGAAGGCGGCATTGATGCGGATACGCGTATGAATGTCGATGTAGGCGTGATCACCGAATACTACGAATACTGTTTCAGGGTAGGTTCCGGATTGATGAGAAGCGGCCAGGATTTTTCCGAGACGCCGATCCTGTTCTTCTAAAACTTTCTGAGCTTCATCGCTGCGGAACCCGTGCACGTGGCGGGTCCCGTCCAGATCGAGCAGGTGGAGCAGGAGCAGCTCGGTTCGTCTCTTGCCGATCAGGTAGGAGGCGACAGCCGACGTCAGGTTGTCCAGATGATAGTAGCTCAATCCCTTGAGCAGGGACCGGTAGCGAAGCGCCATGTGCAGGATGAACAGGGGAGTTCCGCCGGAGGCGATCAGCCAGAGAAAGCTCTGTCCGGGGCGGGTTCGCTTGATTTCCGGGATCACGTAGTGGTTTTTGGATCGACCGGCGCTGGGCCAGAGTAGGGTGGCGGTTCTCCAGCCCGCTTTGCGGGCGATGTCGTACAGAGTGGGAACCTTGATGAACTTGCGGTACCAGTGCCAGTCAGGGGAGGTCCTACCCGGTTGAAACAGGGTGTTGGAGGTGATCCCGTGCCGCAGGGAAAACGTGCCCGTGATCATGCTGGCGTGCAGTGGATAGGTTTGGGTCGGATAGATCCCACGCATCTCCCGGCAGCGCGAACCGGTCTCCATCAGCTGGCGGAAGTGGGGCAGCTCCCGGAGGCGGGGCAGATCGATCGAGGAGAGGCCGTCCACGGAAACAACGACAACACGCCTGGGCATATTTAGGGCGCTCATACCCGCTCCATAAGGTTTGAATCGAAATTGTAGGCTATACCAGGACAGAGCACAAGAGTATGAATATCAGCGGGAAGGGGTGGGTTTATCAGATCCGGCCGCGGCAGTACCTGAGGTAAAAAGCCTGGAGATAGCGCAGGTCACGGATCCGGAGAGCATCGTCGCTGTAAACCAGCCGTTGTATTATAAGCAGCAGCCGACGCAGTGTTTTCGAAGCCCGGGGAAGAATGCGTTCCACTTCCCCTATCCAGCAAACCCAACCGACTCGCTGCGGGGAATCGATTCCCTTGCCAAGCCGGCTGTTGAGGATCCTGGATAGCAGCTTCAAAGCGGAGAGCCTGTTGGGATACAGGGCAGCAAAGAGTAGAAATCCGTAGCGCCGCGATAGAAAAATAAGCAGGATAATCGCAGCTATGATAGCGGCGAGCGGTACGATCAATTGCCTGGGAAACGACCGGGTTGCAGGCCTCCCTGTGCTTGCAGAAATCGGTTCTTTTCCCAGAATGGTCCGCAGCTGGCGCCTGGTCAGCCTGTTTCGCTCCCATCCGAGATTATACATCCAGCTGTCCCCGTAGACATTATAGTAGGAGGGGTTGACGGCCGTGGTTGCCTCCCAGGTAACCCAACCGCTGTCCTCGATCCAAATCTCAGGCCAGGCGTGGGAGTTAAGCCCCGTGACAATCGTTTTCCCGGAGACCCGGGTGTCGGTGGGCAGGGGGACTAGAAACCCGGTAGCATAACGGGCGGGGATGCCGTTGAGACGGGCGAGCAGGATAAAGGCCGAGGTGAAATGAACGCAGTAACCCTCTCGACTGTAGAAGAGAAACCCTTCCACAAAATCTTCCGAAGACCGGGACTGTTTGGCCTTGAGGTTGTAGGAGTAGTTGGCCGCTAGATAGCGCTCTATATTCCGCAGGGTCTGCCTGGTTCCGCCTCCCGCATCCGCCAGCGATCGGGCCAGCTCTCCTATCCTGTCAGGTATCCTTTCCGGAAGCTGGAGATAAGGTTCTACGTCCGCGGGCGGCGCCCGCAGCGGCTGCCGTAAACTATTGCCGGTAGCGGGTAGATCTTGCTCGTTCTGAAGATATATCGTGTCGCCGCGACGCAGGGGGTTGGAGAGCTCGAAGCTTGTGCTACTGCTTCCAGACATGTCCTCCAACCGTTCGGCCGGTATCAGCACGGCTCTCGTGTTCAGCGTGTGGGGCACGAGGTTATAGTATTCGACGAGAACGGCGATGCGGATGAGCGCGTCGAAGCTGTCTGTCGCTTCCAGGGGTTGTAGCACGAGGGAATCCACGACTGCCGGCGAGAATTGTTCGCTCCTACTCCAGGAACTTCCGTTGTACCTGTCGAATACCTCGGTGCGTAGGTAAAGCCGCTCTGCGGGTCGACCTTCGGTTTCGAAGATCGGCGCTTCAGAAAGGAGCGGTGTTCCGCCCAGGCGTTTCTCGGAGAAACCGTAGCCGAATCCGGGTATCCCGTAAACAAGGGGAAAGCGGGGAAAGAGGGTAATAACGATCTGGCGCAGGCCCGGGTGCAGTTGGTTGTTTACGATCCGGCTCCCGCGAGGTTCGGCACTGTGCAGAAGCAGCCAAGCCCCGCCGACCAGCACAAAGTACAGCAACAAAAACACGGCGGTATTCCTCAGACGGTTACCCCGTGCAACGAAGCGCAGGGAAAGAACCGCAGGACCCGCTGCAAGCAGACCAATAACAGCGATGTAGAGAAAGCGTGCCTGATAGATCAGAGCGAGCAGGCTCACGGCAACAAGCAGCTCGCCGTAAACCGGTAACAGAGGAGGCGAGGAAAGGATGAACCGGGCGATCGACGAGCAGAGGAGGACAGCCAACAGTACGATCAGGGTGGAAACAACGCCGTGGGGATCGCCATCCAGTACGCTTTCAAACCAGAAGCCGTAGGCCGAGTAGGGGGTGATGAGTATACCGGTCAGGACAACGACGCCCAGGGAAATCGTGTAAAGCGAAGAAACAAAACGGAAGACTCGGCCGGGATGGTTGGACAGGACTATGGCCAACACGGATAAAACAACCTTTACCGCAACAACCCCGCCGAGTAGAAACCAGGAAAGCTCTGCATGTACGAGAACTTTGAGCACGGCCGGCAGGAGCGCCGCCCCGAGAAAGGCGATCGCGATTTTCGGCCAGCTGCCTCGATTGAAATCAGTGCGGTCAGCCGCACCTGTTGATAGCAACCTCGAACCGGAGTTCATGATTCGAGAACTCCTCCTTCGAGGTCTTGCGCGATGCTCTGGGGTCCATCGACAAAATGGATATTGGCTCCTCGCTCACCGAGGTTGTACAGATAGGGGAGAACCTGTGCCCGCTCGGCTTCGTCGTAGCAGTTGCGATTGACGACAAGAGCCACCGGTGTATCCCAGCTCAATGATTCATCGACTAGCGAGAATATTTCCGGATCAAAGAGATGGGAGACAATGATCGCCGATCTCGCTTCGTAGGCTCCGCCCTGCTTGTCCATTCGATACAACTCGGCAGGAGAAATCGTGGGTTGAAAGATCAGCTCCGTGGTGGAGGCATAGAAGCGCTGAAAACTCGAGGCGCTGTTGCCTCGAAAGGTGTACAAACTCCTGCCCGGGGCACGCACCGTTATGGGTACGTTCAGATCGAGGTAGTACTTAACCAGGGCGACCAGCACATCCACAGAGACATCCTCTGTTTCAAGGGCCCTCAACCCTGTTAGGGGGGTCGGTCTGAGATCGAAGTAAATGGTGACGCCGGGCTCGGCCGAGGTTTCGTATTTTTTTATAAAAGGGGTGCCCGTGGCGGCGAATTTTTTCCAGGCCACGTGGCGCAGGGGTTCGCCCGAGCGGTAGGAGCTCAGGGCGCTGAATAGGGTGTAGTCGGCTACGGAGCCCGTAGAGCTGCCCTGGACCGGGCGTTCGCTTTTTTCGCTTCCCGTGGCGAAAATCCTCAGGGCCAGGACTCGGGGATAGACATAGAACGTTCTGTACCAGACCCGGCGGCGGAGAACAAAAAAGTGAAGGGGATCTTCTGCTGCAAGGGCTTCAAGTCCCACGGTGTAGATGCCTCGGAATGGGCAACGTATCTCATATTCTTTGTCGGACCGGCTGCCCGCTCGAATGTAGGTCGTAAATCCGCGAAGGACTTCTTCCATGAAGGGGTGTACCGTTTTGAAGCAAGTTTCGAGGTGATGCAGTGGCAACGGTGTTTCATTGGCGAGGCTCAGACGGTAGCGGACGGATTCACCTTTTACTGGATGTTCGCTGCTGAAATCCTGATAGTATTTCAGGGACAGGAAGGGAATGAGCATATAGAGAAGAGAAATCACAGGGATTAAAAGCAGCAGTACGAAGAGAAACAGAAAGAACGGGGCTACGTAACTTCCCGCCAGAAAGGTGATAAACACGGCGAGAAGATAGACTCCGAGTGGACGGGTACGAACGATTATCGGAAAATCAGGATTCATGCAAACCGGTGGGAATATCGACGTTGCCGAGAACTCTGGCTACTATCTGCCGGGGTTGCATATTCTCCATCCTTGCCTCTGCGGAAACAATCAGACGGTGCGCAAGAACAGGTGGTGCCATTTCCAATACATCCTCAGGAATCACGAAATCGCGTTCGTTTACAAACGCTTGAGCTTGGGCGGCCAGCATCAAATGTTGGGAAGCCCTTGGGCTGAGTCCCAGCTTCAGATGAGCATTGGAGCGCGACTCAGAAGAGATGCTCGTGATGAAGCGTTTCATCCCTTGAGAAACGTGGACCCTGCGAATGAGCTCGTGTATCTCCAGGATCTCTTGCGGCGAGCTCACAGCAGTCAGCTGCTCGAGAGGATTTTCCTTTTGAAAACGGCTAAGGATCTCGATTTCTTCATCTTCACCGGGATATCCGAGGGACAGGGAAACCCCGAAGCGATCGAGCTCGCCTTCGGGAAGGGGAAAGGCGCCGAGGAAGCTAACCGGGTTTTGGGTCGCGATCACGAAGAAGGGTTGAGGAAGGTAGTGGGTCTTTCCGTCCACGGTGACGGAGCCCTCCTGCATAACTTCGAGAAGGCTCGATTGAGTTCGAGGACTGGCCCGGTTGATCTCGTCGACCAAAACGAACTGGTGCATCACCGCACCCTCTTTGTAGAGGAACTCTCTTTTCTCCGGGCTCCAGACCGTCATACCCGTAATGTCGCCCGGCAGTAGATCGGGAGTGAACTGGATCCTGCCGAAATCGAGGCCCACACTGGCGGCCAGACAGCGGGCCAGTGTTGTCTTTCCAACCCCGGGGATATCCTCAATCAACACGTGGAGTCCGGCGCTGAAGGCGATGAGCAAAGTGTGGATTTGGGATTCCTTGCCTACAAACACACGCGATATGTTCTCGGCCACCGCTCGTATTGACAGGGCACCCCGGCGCCGGGAGAGTTTTTGTGCGTCCGGGGATCGGGCATCCTCGTCCATAACAATCCTTACTTAGAAAGTAGAGAAAAGAGCAGAGGCTGTCAATCTTTGGCGATTGAGGCGGCACCGCCATCTGTGGAGATCTCTGCTGACTCTTTTGCCTTCCAAGCCCGGACGAGCAGGATCTGAGCTAGGACGGCTACCGTCACCAGAGCGACACAGAACAGTCCGACCGCAGACATGTCGAATCTCTGGTACAGCTGCCCGCCAACGGCGGAACCGGTTATAAGACCGGAGGCCAGCAGGGCCTCGTGTATGGCCATACGTATCGCCCTTCGGGAAGCCCCCGACGCGCCGTGGAAAAAGCTGTAGGAGAAGCCGAGAGAAATCAGAGGGCCTATCAGAGCCAAACTAAGGCCAATAAAAAAAGGGGAATGGACTCGAGATAAAGAAAAGACGAACAAGCCGAGCAGGGCCAATCCGCTGCTCATCGGCAGGGCCCGGAAGTGCCAGAATTTCGTGCGGCCGATCACGACGTAGGTCAGAGCGCTGATCAGCGCTCTGACGAGAAGGAGGGTTCCGATGGCGCTCTTGCTCAAGCTCAGTTCATCGCGAGCATACATGGGAAACACGGTGATGATGATCCCTAGAACTGTGTAGGTGACAAGCAGACCGATCCAGGCCGGGTAACGCAGAAAGGTGCTCTGATCCTGACGCTTGCCGGTCTCCGCTTTGCCGCCGTCTCTGTGTTTGTCCGCCCGGATTCGGGGCAGAGACACGGCGGCCCCGACGAGGAAGATACAATTGATTGCAAAAAGGGCGGTCGCACCGTAGAGGGGGTATCGGGGAGAAATTGTGCTCAAAGCTCCGGCCAGGAAGGGGCTGATAACGATCCCGACGCTGCCGGTAATGGTCAGCCGGGCCATGGCCCGGCTGAGACGTCCGCCTTCACTTCCGAAAGACAGCCAGGTCAGCAGCGGTGGCCAGAAGAAGGACATGCAGAAGCCGAACAGACCGTAGAACAGAAAGGCAGCGCTCACGCTGCGGGAGATCAGGATAGCGAGGACGGATAGACTCATTCCCGCGCTGGACAAAATCATTAAGTAGCGCGGCCGCAGGGTTTCGAAAGCCGGCCGCATGGTCAGGCAACCTACGACGTAGCATCCCTGCCAGGTTGCCGCGATCCAGCCTACCATTCCCGGTGAGAGCTGGAATACTTCCCTCATGAAGAAGATCATTCCCAGGGTGAGCATTCCCAAGCCCGTCTCGGTGATGAAGGCGGCGGGAAGAATGACCGCTGTCTTCCCGATGCCGGCAGAAAGGGCACGGATGTATTTCTGTTGTTGGCTTACGTAGCGGAATTTCAACGGTAGAGACTTTTTGTCTTTTCCTGTTCGGCTTCAGCTCGGCGGCCGGACTACTCCCAGAGCCTGAAGTGAGGGTACTCGTCGGTCATCAGTCCGATATACGCTGTGACCCTGTAACCCCAGCGGTTGATTCCCATGATCAGCTTGAAGATATCCTTGTGGTACTTGCCTGTGAAAAGAAGAACCACGGCAACGATAACAACCAGGACCCAGAGCAGCCCTGCGATGGGATAAGGCTCATGTGCTGCGTAGTTGGTTCCCCATCCGACAAGAGCGCCCAGGATCGCGTAGTGGGGAATCGCCAGAAACCATTTTACCAGCACCAGCCAGTTTTTCAGCTTCTCAGGATAGTCGATCTCGAGGTCCGCCGGATAGTCGGTGGACTGCAGGGTGAAAGGAGGATAGAGATCCGTGCCCAGCGCCCCATAAGAGTAAAACTCGACGCGCCAGGTCCAGCGCAGCACGCCCACATTGAAGTCGAAAAGTCCGCGCGGATAGCGTCCGCTGAACAGAATGGCAAAGAAGGCAATCAGAGTCACGAAGGCGGCGGCAATCCACAGAAAACAAAGAACGATGATGTGGGGAACGATCAGCAGCCATTTGACCAACCATAGGCCTTTCTTCAGCGGCTCCTTGAGCTCCCCTTTCAGATGGACTGGGTACTTTCCTTTTTCAGCGGCCATTTTTTCATCCTCCAAGATTTCTTTTTTTCCGCTGTCACGCTACAGCGTACAACGGATCATGGAAGTGGATCGCGAACTGTCCCGTGGAAATCATAACAGGACAGGAGGATTGCAGCAACCGTTCACTGTGAGATCCGATCGAAGGAGTTAGAAATAAAAGGATTTTTTGGTAGCATGTTGGCCGGTTTTTGGTTAGGATACGAATACCACGGAGAAATCGCAAGTCATGGAAGAGAGAATCGGAGAAGCATTGGTGCGGATCGGGGCGATGACACTTGAGCAGGTCGACAAGGTGCTCGAGCTGCAGAAGAATGGAGAGGGTCGTCTGTTTGGGGAGATCGCAATCGAGAAGGGCTTTATAAACGATAAGGCGATCAAGGATTATCTGGGGCAGAAAAGAACAGGATAGTAGTTTTAATTCAGCGTCTGCTGCTCGCCGTAGAGAAGGTGGGTGTTTCCTCTCGTATCGTTGAACCAGAACTGTAGTTTCCCATTCTGATTGAGAAAGCATTGGGGAAATGTTTTGCCTACACAGGGCAGGATTCTGCCGTATCGAGCCCTTGCCTGCCGTATAAGCTCTTTTTTTCTTCTTTTCATGGTTCCTGTTTGAAGGTTCGGCAGTTTTTTTTTCTTCATTAGTGCAAAAAACGCCCAGGTGGGTCGGCGATACAAATAGGGGCAATGCTTGGCGAAGAGGGTATTGTTTTTACCTCGTGAACCTTGGTACAATATTTATAGAATAGCACTTGGTAAGAAACGATGACGGGCTCTTTCGTTCTGGGACTCGATATCGGCTCTGTCAGCATCTCATTGATTCTGCTCTCTGCGCAGCGCAGCCTGGAGTACGGCGATTATCGTTTCCACCGGGGCATGATCGCCGAAACCCTGAAGACAATGCTCGAGCCCCTCTGCCCGTGCAAACTGTCGGCTGTCGCCTGCACCTCCTCCACCCCACGGATTCTCAAAACATTCCACGCGTGCGATTCCCAGATATGCATGATCGAAGCAGCCCGATTTTTTCACGGCAGGTTGGGATCCCTGCTCGCCGTCGGCGGGGAGAGATTTTTTCTGCTGCGCTTCGATCCCGACGGGAAATTCAAGGATCTCAAGTCCAGTACATCCTGCGCAGCCGGTACGGGGAGTTTCCTCGATCAGCAGGCCGGCAGGCTCGGCCTTTCGGGAAGTGCCGAGCTCAGTGAGATGGCTCAGAGCAACCGGGGTACGGTTCCGAAAATTGCCTCACGCTGCGCGGTCTTCGCCAAGACAGATCTCTGTCACGCTCAGCAGGCCGGCTACAGCCTGGAGGAGATCTGTGACGGTCTCTGCCTGGGTTTGGCACGAAATATTGCAGATACAATTTCCTCCGGTCAGGAGATTGCCGCCCCGGCCGTGTTCGCCGGCGGTGTATCGAGAAACGCAGCGGTGGTGAGGCACTTGGAGGAGCTTCTCGGCTGTCGCTTCGAGGTCGGGAGATGGTCTCACCTCTACGGGGCGATAGGCGCCGCCTTGAACCAACTCAAGGAGCGCACTGCTGCAGGTAGCGTTTCCGGGGCAACGGTCTTCAGCCGTGCCGAAGACCTGATCGATGTTCAGCCCGAGCAGAAGAGCTATTTTTACGAGCCGCTTGAGCTGAAGCTCTCCGAGTATCCGGATTTCAGCGGTCGCGGACGCAGCCTGTTTTACCCTTCGAAGAGCCCATGGGCTATCCCGGTGGAAGTGGATCTGTATGCCACAGTGGCGAAGAAGTCAAAAGGCGAAGTCATCCTCGGTATAGACATTGGTTCGACCAGCACCAAGGCCATTGTGATCGATGCCTCGAAGCGGGTTCTGGCAGGTTTCTACACCCGTACGGCAGGACGCCCTTTGCCCGCCGTGCAGGCGATTTTCGAGGCGTTCGCTGACCTGCTTTCTCAGAATCAGGCTCATTTCACAATCAAAGCCGTGGGTACAACGGGAGCGGGAAGGAAGTTTATAGGAAAGGTCATCGGAGCGGATCTGATTCTCAACGAGATAACAGCCCACGCACGCGCCGCCTACGAGATCGACGCGCAGATCGACACGATAATAGAGATCGGCGGCCAGGATTCGAAGTTTACAACCATGCGCGACGGCCGAGTCAACTTCAGCCAGATGAACACGGTCTGCGCGGCCGGCACGGGAAGCTTTATAGAGGAGCAGGCTGCCAAGCTCGGCGTAGGTCTGGATGAATACTCGAAACGCGCCGAGGGTGTTCGGGCTCCCCTGGCCAGCGATCGCTGCACGGTGTTCATGGAGAGGGATATCAATCACTATCTCAACAAGAAATACACTGTTGATGAGATTCTGGCGGCTGCGTTGTTCTCTGTCAGGGAGAATTATCTGCTCAAGGTGGCTTCCGAAGCGTTGATCGGCGAGCGGATCTGCTTTCAGGGGGCGACGGCAAAAAACAGGGCTCTGGTGGCAGCCTTCGAGCAGAAACTGGGCAAGCCGATATTCGTGTCCCGGTACTGCCATCTCACAGGGGCGCTCGGAGTGGCCCTGGCGCTTCAGGGCGATCCTCCCGCCTCTTCGACCTTCCGGGGGATAGAGCTGTACACGCAGAGGATTCCTGTTCGGGCTGAGACCTGCGAGCTCTGCACCAATCACTGCCGTCTGCGCATCGCCGAGGTCCAGGGGCAAACCGTGGCCTACGGATTTCTCTGCGGCCGGGACTACGATGTGAAACGCTACGTCAACCGCAACAGCTCGGGCTTCGACATGATCAAGGCCTACCGCGCCGCCTTCAAGGAATCTGCTCACGATGGGAAAGCCGGTCCCCGCCGCCATGTCAAAGTGGGAATCCCGGCCGCCCTACATCTTCTCGAGGAGCTTCCCTTATGGAAGCGATTTTTCGCCGAGTTGGGCATCGACGTGCTGACCAGCGAAGGGTATCGGGAAGCCCTAAAGAGCGGTAAGGAGGTAACGGGAGCCGAGTTCTGCGCACCGATCACAGCTCTTCACGGTCACGCCCGTCACCTCGCCCAGCGCTGCGATTTTCTATTTCTCCCCATATACCTGGAGGCCGCCAGTGATGAGCGCCGGAGCGGAAAGCTGCGCTACTACTGCTACTATACCCAGTTTGCACCCTCGTTGATTTCGCTTCTCAAGGAAGACGGACTGGAGGGCAAGTGCCTCCTGCCCCTCGTGGACCATGGCAGCGTGAAGCATCCCGCTTCGGCGCTGGCCAGGAAAGCAAGACATCGCAGCAAGAGAGAGCTTTTCCGGGCGCTTCAGAATTTGAAGGATTGCACGATTTCTCTGGAAGAAGTTTCTCGAGCCTACGATCGGGCTCTCGAAGCCTACCGTGTCGGACGTGATCGATTGCAGCAGGTGTACCTGAGAGAACGCTCGCGAAACGCAAATATAGAGGTGGTGCTGACAGGACGGCCGTATCAGATCCTCTGTCCTGATATGAACAAAGGAATCCCTGATATCTTCGCCTCTCTCGGTATCAAGACCTTCTATCAGGACATGCTGCCCCGTTTCACCGAGTTGGACGGCCGATCGCCCCCGATTTCAGCCCGGGAGATAATTGGAGAGATCGAGCAGGAAGTTCGGCCTCTGCTTGATGCCGTGCATTGGCACTACGCCGCCCGGATACTGGAAACCGCCGCTTTCTGTGTTGCCAGCAGAGGGCTTTATCCCGTGCTGATTACAGCCTTCAAGTGCTCGCCGGATTCCTTCGTGATCGAATATTTCAAGAAGATTCTCGATGCACATAAAAAACCGTACCTCATCCTGCAGATCGACGATCACGATTCCAGTGTCGGCTACGAGACCCGCATCGAGGCCGGCATCCGTTCTTTCGCGAACCATGCGAGCAGTAAGCCAGGCATAACGAGCGGAGTTAAAGAGGTGCCTGTTGTCAACACGTTCCATCCCAAGTTGGATTTCGAGCTCGAAGGCAGGACACTGCTTTTTCCCAACTGGGATCGTCTGACAATCCCCCTGGTTGTGGCCAACCTGCGCAGCGCCGGTGTGGATGCCCGGGTCCTGGAAGAGGACGAGCTTTCCATACAGAAGAGCACCCGCTTGAACTCGGGTCAGTGCCTTCCGATCAACGCCATCACCCAGAGTATGGTGGACTATATAAAGAAATACGACCTCGACCCTTCCCGCACACTTTTATGGATGGTCGCTTCGATCTGGTCCTGCAATATCCATCTCTTTCCTCAGCACATAAAAAGCCTTCTCGATGCCTATGGAGGCGGTATGGAGAAGGCCGGTGTATACGTGGGCGATCTCTCCCATTCGGATATATCTCCCCTGCTGGCAATCGGTGCCTACTTCGCCTATCTTTTCGGAGGCTTGCTGCGTAAGCTGGGATGCCGGATCCGCCCCTACGAGCTGATCGGCGGCCAGACGGACGCTGCCGTGGTAGCGGTACTGAAAATCTTTGAGCAGGCTTTTCTGGGGCAGCGCTCCCGGGAAGATGCCCTTGCCGAGGCGATCGAGATCTTTGAGGCAATTCCGAAAACGGAGGACCACAGGCCCAAAGTTGCGATATTCGGGGACCTCTATGTTCGAGACAATGATATGATGAATCAGGGGCTGATTGCTTTCATCGAGCAGATCGGCGGCGAGGTTGTGACCACTCCTTACAGCGAGTATCTGCGCATCGTGGCCGACGCCACCTTCAAGAAGTGGAGAAAGGAGAACCGCTATTTCGTTCTTGCCAAGTACCGGACGATTCTCGCCCTCGTGAAACTTGCAGAAAAAAAGTTCTTCAGCTACTACGGAGACTATTTAAGCTCTGCCGCTTCCTTTCGTAATCCTCGGGCTGAAGAATCCCTGGGCCGTTTCAATGTCAGGCTCGAGCATCAAGGCGAATCGTGGGACAATCTGCTCAAGATCTGCCACCTGGTTAAGGAGTACCCGGACCTGAGGCTGTTCGTACAGACGAATCCCGTGTTCTGCTGTCCCTCTCTGGTCACGGAGGCCATGACCCGGCGAATCGAGGAGATAACAGGTGTGCCCGTGGTGACCCTGACCTACGACGGCACGGGAAGCTTCAAGAACGACAAGATCGTTCCGTACCTGGCCGAAGCGAGGGCAGCGGACAAGGCGTCCTCTCCAGTCTCTATTGTTGCCTCCGGGGTGCGATAGCTTACCCTTCGATCTTCTCGATGAATCCCTTAAGCAGAGCCTGGAAGTCATGCGAACAGACATAGTGCAGCCAGTGGCCGCACTCCTCCAATACCTCGATGCGGCCGGCGGGAAACAGACGATTGAACAGCGGTCTATCCTTTTTCGGGGAGAAAGGGGATCGCCCTCCGGCTACAAGCAGGGCCGGACCGTGATACCCGGATTTGTGCACGGAAAGATCGGTACCCTGCAGCAGGGGGCTGTTTTTCAACGCCGGCACGTTCAACTTCCAGCGGAATCCGTTGTCGGAGCGTTCCACGTTCATCTGCAGAAATTGGCGCACCTCGGGGTCCGGGATTATCTTTTCCATGGCCTCATCGATCTGCCGCCGGCTGGTGTAGGGTGAAAGATCGAGGGACAGGGCCGCGAACTCCCTGCTGAAATCCGGTTTGTAGGCTCTAGGCAGGATGTCCACGACGAGCAGGCCGCGCACCCGTTCGGGATAGGCCAGGGAGAAAGCCATGGCAACCAGCCCCCCCATGGAATGACCGACAAGCACGGGCTGTTCGATACCCCACTGTTCGAGCCACTGTGCCAGATCTTCGACCATGTCCGTCAATGTGTGAGACTCGCAGTGGGGTGAGTCGCCGTGGTTTCGCTGATCCACGGCGAAGCAGCGGCTGAATCCGGACAGATACCTGCCGGTCCCGATCCAGTTCTTCGAAGAGCCGAACAGACCGTGAAGAATCAGCACCGGTGTTCCGGATCCCCCAAACTCGCGGGTAAAAAGATTCAAAGCGCTGCTCCTTGTTTGTGTTGGGATCCGTCGGGCCCTTGACCCGAGTGTGCGAAATTTGCGCAGACCGCCAACAGGTACCAGGCCCCGTGGGGGATCCACTGTTCGCTCCAGCGCCAGCGGTGATCTCCCCGCTCGGCAAGGGGAAGAGGAAGAAAATCGATATCCAGCTCGTTGCTGAAACCGGCCGTAATTCCATTGCAGATCCCTCCAAAGGCATTGGGAAAGGCGCTCTCGTACTCCGGATTGTTACGGCCGAAGCCGTGCAGCATGCATGTGTCGTAGGGATTGAGGCCCAAGATCCAGTTCAGCTGATCCGAGCCGTAGTTACGCAACCGCTCGAAAAACTCTTTGTCCCCTGGTAAGTCCAGGCAGGTGCGCAAAGCCTGCGAAACGAGTGCAGCGGCGGCGGATAGAGAGGCTAAGCGGGCGTCCTCTCCCTGCCACCAGTACCCTGTTTCATTGTTGTGGGGTATAAAAAACGACGATCGCTTCTCTCCGTTCACCGCTTTCACGTACTGGCGGGCGTAGCCAAAGGGATTTGCCACTTCTTCAGTGATTCTTAGCTCAAAGCTCAGAGCGGCACGAGCGGCGGTAAGGGCCTCAGTGACCCGGGAAGTCAGCGGCTCGATCTCCGAGTAGCGAAGCAGGGAAAGCACGGGAAGTCCAGCCTCGACGGCGTGAAAGTAGGGACGTCTGCCGTCCTCATCGGCCCCCCACCAGTCCTGGAAGCGCTCGTCGCGGCTCAAGCGGGAAATCAACCGGTTGGCTCGGCGGCGCGCCGCTTCGAGGAAAACAGGTCCCTCAACAAGATCTTGCATTTTAGCAGCTGCGTACAGCTCGGAAGCGGCGAGGAGAGCGCAGTAATCGTCGATAATATTTTCCCGGCCGTCATCGAGGTAGATCTTATTGTACCTTTCGAGGTGCTGAAATCCGCGGATCGCCGCTTGCAGGTATTGTTCCGGCATGAAGCCCCCGGCCGCGTCCAAGGTGCTGATCCGGGACAGAGCCGCTATGGCCACCCCGCCTCCCTGGCGATACCCGGCTTGGTAATCGTCGGATTTATGTCCTTCCTGGCCTTGAAATGAGCAGATTTCGCGCTGCAGGGGATCTTTGGACCATTTGTCGAAAACGCCTATATAAAAATACCCCTCTGCATCTTGCATACGGACGAGAAAATCCGCCCCGTACAATGCCTCGGCCAGTAATTCTGAGCGCAAAGTATCGAGGGCCATTGACTCAGCGGAGGGCTCAGCCGACTTATGTTCTTCGAGCAGATCCCGTGCAACAACGAAGTTCCAAACCGCCATCTGTGACTGCTGGGGATTGAAGTAGTTGGCGTAAGAGAGGTGGCTGAGGTATTTGCTCTTGTCGCCCGAAGCATCGTACCAGCCGCCGTGCACATCCACGCAATCGTTGCGCTTGCCCACGAAGGATAGGCTGCGGTCCGCCTCATCCAGAAATCCTCTGCAGCGCTGGGAGCGGAAATAACGGAGAACCGCCGGGACAGTCCGGGTCAGCAGTAGGTTCTTCCCGATCTCGAAGACCTCGGAGCGAATCGCTGCTTCAGTACTTCCTCCGTCTGGCGGAAGTTCGATTGAATAGCGTCCATTTTTCCTCAGGTCGGAGAAATCCAGCGTCCAGAAGATCCAGTCCTTCCAGCTGTCCACGGGGCCTACGTATAGCCCCTTCCCCTTGAACACGGTTTTTCCCGAATTTTCTTCTCTAACGACGAACTCGACAGTTTTCCGCGGAGCTTCACCGGTTTTAAGGTTCTTGAGCACCGCCCTCTTTGCCGAGCCTGTTTCGTATCCGACCTGGTTGACAAGGATCTGCATTGCTCTGTTCACGACAGGCTACCCGGACCGGTAGCTGTCGAGCAGTGCCCTCATCCGAGCGGCGCTGTCCTTCAAGCCCCCGGGACGAGAGCGGGCCAGCCAGAGTTGTTGGAAGCGCTGGATGAGCGGTTCCAACTCCGAGGCCAAGTCCCTTCGCTTTTCGGTCGGGATCTCTTCTGTGGTCAGATTCGCTGTGGCGAAGCGTTGCCTGCCGAGACGGGCGGCATGCTTCAAGAGATCCGCTGTGAATATCAACTCGTCTGATAGAAGCTCCGCATCCGGGGATTGCATCCTGGCTTGGCTGAGCAGTGAAACTGCCTCGTCGATGAGATTGTGCTCGCGAGAGAAATCGTAGCCCCGGAAGCGCTGCATCTCCTTTTCGTGGTATCCCTGGAGCTCGAGCAGGAGCAGCACGGCGAGAACCGCAGCGTTATGAATGCGAGCGATGCCGTCGTCGTGTAGATTTTGGAGAATCATCAAGGCCCGGGCCGCGTTTCCCGTGCAGTCGTGGAATATATGGTGGGAGAGACAAGCTTCCATATCGATCTCTTGCCCTGAATCGGGATTCCAACTCACAGCTGCACCGTACAGGTAGCCGGGATACGATACGGGCAGCTGCTGCCAGTGCCCATTGTCGCCCCAGTCGGTGAGGAGCATTCCCGCCGCCCCGGAGGAGCGACCTTCCAGGACGGCAGCTGCAATGTTCTGACGGGCGATTTTCCAGCGGCCGGCCAGGGAATTCCAGGAGGAGGTTCCCGGACAGACATAGAACGGCAGCCCCGCGTCGGCAAACTTCCGGCTCTCTTTTTTAAAAGGATGTTCGGCCTCGTATCCCCAGTCGAGGGTGATCACATCGCGGGGAAGCTCTGCTATCAGCTCGGGATAATGGAGCACAATATCGCCGTAAAACTGCATCGTCTGGCCGCGCGCGGAGAGCTGCTTGTAGATCTCGAGCATGAAATCGAGGTACACCCGGCCGATTCCTTTCTCTCGGCAGGCCTGCTTGCTGCGACCCTGACCAAGGTCGAATGGTTCATCGGCACCTACATTGATCATGTCACTTGTAAAATGAGACAAAAGCTCGTCGTACAGTCCGGAGACCAGCTCTATGGAACCCGGGTGCAGGGGATTCAGGGTCGTGGCCTGGGGGCGAAAACCGCCCCAGGGGTCCATGACGCCGTCAACAGCGTCGGCCAGATGGCTGTAGGTCTCGTGTTTGAGCCAACGCTCCATATGACCGAAGGAGTTCTGATTGGGCACCAGCTCGATCGCCCTTTCGCTGCAGTACCTGTCTAGCTCTTCCGCCTGCGCCGGTGTGACGGGGGATGCGTCCTGCCAGACGATTTGATGCGAGGCGTAGGCGAAGGTGTGCTCGGTATACAGCTGAAGCTGATTGAGCTTGAGCTCGGCCCAGAGGTCGATCAGCCTCTTGAGGGTGTCCATGGTAGGAACCCTGTCCCTGCTGATATCGAGCATCACTCCGCGCACCCGATATTCGGGATGGTCTTCGATTTGGACGCATGGGATTTCCCCCGCTTCGTTTTTCTGTCTGAGCAGCTGGCGCAGGGTCATCATCCCGTAGAACAGTCCCGGCTGATCACCGCCGATCGCTGTCACTTCTCCCGGTCTGAGCGTCAGCCGGTAACCCTGCCGATGGCCGATCAGGCCGCGGTCGATGTGCGCCTTGATTCCTTCCGGAATCTCAGCACCTATCGTGTAGCCTGCCAGAGTATTCTCCAGCTCCGGAGGCACACAGTATACCCCTTCATCCCGCAGCAGTTTCCTTGGACACGGCACCAAAACTATCTCTTCCATAAAATAGAACCTCTACGTTTCGCTGTCCTGTTTTCCCATCACGACCCTAACTCTATGCTCGCCGGTATCAGCCGCCACGGGAATCAGGTTGTTTTCGAGCTTGACTCCATCAAGATGCACAGATTTCACACCCCCGGCAACGTGCCCAGGGTTTTTTATCTCGATGCGGTAGCGAGCGTCCCTGAAAGTGCGCTCCACGCTGAAACCGTCCCACCCGGGAGGTATGCAGGGATCGATCCGCAGGCCGTCGTATTCCGGCCGGATACCGAGTATCCACTGCGAGACGGCGATAAAATTCCAGGCCGCGGTTCCGGTCAGCCAGGAATTTTTCCCTTCTCCGGGACGTGCTGACTCCTTGCCGGCGATCATCTGAGCGTACACGTAGGGTTCGGTCTTGTGGAGGGCGCTTGCATCCTGCAGATAAGCGGGGCAGATCTTGCGGTAGTATTCGAAAGCCCGATCTCCCCGTCCGAGGATGGTTTCGGCTATCATGATCCAGGGATTGTTGTGGCAGAATATGCCGCCGTTTTCTTTATAACCGGGAGGATAGCTGGAAATTTCCCCGAGATTCAGGTAGTAGCGGGAATAGGCGGGCCAGAGCAGCACGATCCCGTACTCGCTGTCAAGATGCTCCCGCACCGCATCCAGCGCCTGGCGGGGATAATCCTTCTCCGTACCAATCGCGGCCATCGCGCAGAACCCTTGAGTTTCTATGTAGATCCTTCCTTCTCCGTTTTCATGGCTTCCGATCTTGGCCCCGGTATCGTCATAAGCCCTGAGGTACCAGTTTCCGTCCCAGCCATGGTCGAGCACAGCCTTCTCCATAGCTTCGAGCTTTTTCCGCACTTCCTCCGCCAGGTGGGTGCGGCCGACGCGTCGGCAGATCGCAGCAAACTCCCGGCCGATATAGATGAACATGCCGGCGATCAGCACGCTCTCGGCGACCCGGCCTTCTTTGTACTCCGTGGTCTGGAAGGATTCGTCCGGATTGGTGGAGTAGCAGTTAAGATTCAGGCAGTCGTTCCAGTCCGCCCTGCCGATCAACGGCAATCCGTGAGGTCCCAGGTTGTCGACCACGTGACGAAAGGAACGATGCAGGTGTTCGAAGAGATTCCCCGGCCGGCGAAGATCGTTGTCGAAGGGGACATCTTCCTCGAGGATCGTCCAATCGCCGCTCTCCTTGAGATAAGCGCTGACAGCGAGGATCAGCCAGAGCGGATCGTCGTTGAAGTCACCGCCGATTGCCGCGTTCCCCCTCTTGGTTAACGGCTGATACTGGTGATAGGCGCTGCCGTCCTCCTTCTGGATGGCGGCCACGTCGAGGATCCTCTGTCTGGCTCGCGCGGGAAGCTGATGCACGCAGCCCAGCAGGTCTTGGTTGGTGTCCCGAAAGCCAAGACCCCGGCCGATGCCCGATTCGAAGAATGAGGCACTGCGGCCCAGGTTGAAGGTGACCAGGCACTGGTACTGGTTCCAGATGTTGGCCATGCGGTCCAGCTTTTCATCACGGCTCTGCAGCTGGAAGCGGGACAGGTGCTCACGCCAGTAGCAGCCAAGTTCGTTAAAAGCGTCATTCACCGCCTCCTCCGTTTCGAAGCGGCGGATCATCCGCCTGGCCTGATCCTTGCGGATCACTCCAGGGGTTTCCCACTTATCCTCGGGATCGTTTTCCGCGTATCCTAGAAGGAAGATCAGGGTCTTCCTTTCCCCGGGAACCAGGCGTAGGTTTAGATGATGGGAGGCGATCGGAGCCCAGCCTGCTGCGATCGAGTTCGCGCTTTCGCCCTTCAGAACCACCTGGGGAGCGTCGAACGCATTGTACAGCCCCAGAAAGCTGTCCCGATCGCTGTCGAAGCCGGCGATCCGTTCGTTGACCGAGTAGAAGGAGAAGTGGTTTCTTCGTTCACGATACTCGGTTTTATGGTAGATTACCGATCCCTCGATCTCCACCTCGCCCAGGGACAGGTTCCGCTGGAAGTTGGTCATATCGTCCAGGGCGTTCCACAGGCAGAACTCGACCAGGGAGAACAGCGAGAAAGTCCGCTCTCGGTCACTGTGGTTCTCCAGGACGATTTTGTGAACCTCCGCGTTTACTCCAAGGGGAACGAAGAACAGTACTTCCACCGCCAGTCCGTCCTTACTGCCCTGAATCCGGCTGTAGCCCAGCCCGTGGCGGCACTGGTAGGAGTCCAGTTCCGTGCGAACCGGTTTCCAGCCTGGAGACCAGATGGTGTCCGCCTCCCGGATGTAGAAGTAGCGGCCTCCCGAGTCCAGGGGAACGCTGTTGTAGCGGTAGCGGGTGATTCTTCGCAGCAGTGCGTCTCGGTAGAAGCAATATCCACCGGCGGTGTTGGAGATAAGGGAGAAGAAGTCCTCGCAGCCCAGATAGTTGATCCAGGGGTAGGGGGTTCGAGGTGTTTGTATTACATACTCTTTGGCTGCATCATCGAAGAAGCCGTATTTCATAGGTTTATCCTGGGCGTTTATTAAACGGGGGTCGTTATTCCTTCAGAGCCCCGGCGGCGAACCCTTTGGCAAGCTGGTTGTGGAAGAATAAGTAAAACAGGATCATCGGCAGAGTAGCCACGACCAGAACCGCGAATTGCAGGCCGTAGTTACGGGACCGCCCGGCGGCAAAGGCCAGAACACCTACCGGTAGGCTGCGCAGGGTTTCCTTACTGGTCAGAGTCAGGACGAAAATCAATTCGTTCCAGTTGGACAGGAAGGAAAAGATCAGCATTGTGGCTGCTACAGGTGTGGCCACCGGTATGATAATTTGCCTGAAAATCTGCAGGTAGCTTGCTCCGTCGATCACCGCCGCCTCTTCCAATGAATCGGGAATCCCACGAATGTAGGAGGTGGCCAGATAGACCGCGAAGGGAAGCCCGAAGGCGATGTAGGGTAGAAGAACGCCGAGGCGGGTGTCGTCGATGTGCATCTTGGTTTCCATGATAAACAGAGGCACCAACACCGAGTGAACCGTGATCAGCAGCCCCATGATGAAGAAGAAATAGAAGAATCCTGAAATTCTGTATTTGAACTTGGCGAATCCGTACCCCGCAGCCAGAGCCAGCAGCGTGGTGAAGACGGTACCCACGGTGGAGTAGATGATGCTGTTGATCATAAGGATGCCCAGATTCGCTCGATCCCAGGCCTCCAGGTAGTTCTGAACGTACAAGGTCCTGGGCAGGGCGAAAATGTGGCGTATGATTTCGTTGTGGGGTTTGAAGGAGCTGTACAGCAGCCACAGCAGTGGGCCGATGGTCAGTATGGCGAAGGCGAGCATGATGATGTAGGCGACTGCCTTCCAGCCTGTGTTTTTGCCTTTGATTTCACTTGACATCCCCGCCCCCCTCAGACACCGTAGCGGCGCTCGAAACGCCGAAAGATAGTCTGGATCAGAGTGATCAGACCCAAGCTCAGGATAATAATCACCACGGATACGGCAGCTCCGAAGCCGTAATTGTAGTATTTGAAGGTATTTACGTACATGTATATGGCGATCACTTCTGTGTAGTGAGCCGGGCCTCCACCGGTCATGGCGTAGATCAAGTCGAAGCTCTTCAAGCTCCCCGATATGGCGAATACCGCGGTGGTAAAGACAATATTCACCATGGTAGGCAGGATCACCCGTCCCAGTATCTGTCCTTCCGTGGCTCCGTCGATGATCGCCGCTTCGATTACAGATGGCGATATCTTCTGCAGATTGGCGATATATATCACCATGTAGATTCCCGTATACATCCAGAGAATGACGAACAAAACCGGAACTATGGCGTAGGTCTTGCTCTCGAAGATTCCCAGAACGTAGCGGGGGTCGTCCTTGATGATCCTTATTAGTGCGGTAAAAATGCCCGCCGGAGAGAAGATTTGAGCCCAGAGGATGGCAACGACTACGGCGGAGATCGTAATGGGCAGAAAGATCATCGTTTCGAAGAACCTACCCCCGGCAACCAGCTTGCGATAAATAATATAAGCCAAAACGAAACCCAGTGGGATCTGCCCAAAGACCGAAACAGCCACCACCAGCAGATTGTTCCGCAAGCCGTGGTGAAACACCGGATCCTTGAATATCCGCAGGTACTGTGCGAGCCCGACGAAGATTGGTTTATCCAGTCCTGACCATTCGTTGAAGCTTAAGCTGAGACTGTAAAAGATAGGAAATATGATGACGAACGCGTAGATCAGGATCGCCGGTCCGGTAAGCATAGTATAGCTTGCGCGCTTCAGGCTTTTCTCGGTCATGGGTTACTCCCCGTCGGCTGCTGAAATTAAATAATAACACCTGGAGCGGGAGTTGTCTTCCGCCCCAGGCGCTAAAGATAGTCTGTGCTGCCGGTTAGCGGTTGGAGTCGTTGGCACTCACCCAGGCTTCGTACTCCTCAGCCACCTGCTGGGGTGTCTTCTTTCCCAGCACCATCTCTTGGAGGGCCGGTTGAAGCACATTCATCCCCTCAGCATCCATCTTGGCATCGATAACGTATCCAGCCGGTGTCTGGGCTACGAAATTGACGAGCTTTTTGACCATGACGTCCATGTCTTCAGGTACGGGCAGATTGTAGGCCGGGTTGGCACCGAATCCCTGGCGAAGCTTGGAGCCTTCAGGTCCAGAGTAGAACCAGATCCAGTCCCAGGCAGCCTCCGCTTCGGCGCCTTCCAGTTTGGCATGCATACCGTATCCGGTTCCTGCCACAGCGGCAGTGGAACCGGAGGTTCCCTTCTGATTGGGGATGTCGGGATAGGTTTTGTACACAACGTAGGACTTTTGGTCGTCTGTCAGCTCGGAGGTCAGGTTATTGGCGCGCCATCCGCCGTCGATCCAGTACACGGCTTCTTCGGTTTCGAACTGGGTCATATCCTGACCGTAATCCAGCTGGAGAAGACCAGGGGAAAACATATCCTTCCTGGCCAGATCATCGATCACCTTCAAGGCGTTCACAAACTCCGGATCGGCGAAGGATGCATTGTCGCCTACGATTACCCTATCGTACCAGTCCATGCCACCTGCTCTTTCGGTCAGGGCGCTGAGCAAGCAGGATTGCATCGTCCAATCGCTCTTGAAACTCATGGCGACCGGGATCAGCTTCTGACCGCGGATCTTGTTTCCTTGAGCGAGGAGATCGGCATGAGTCTTGGGGAAGGACAGACCCAACTCCTTCATCAGTTTTTCGTTGGTGTACATTACGTGCGTGGCCGTGACTTGCTCGGGCAGCTCGTAGATCTCTCCGTTTGATCCCTGAGCCGCCACGGCAATGGGGGCGAACTCATCCTCGTGTCCCTTGAGCCACGGGCGTAGATCCTTGATCTTGCCGCTTCCTGTGATTGTTCCGGTGCGCTTGCCGGGCCACAGGAACATGACATCCGCCAGCTGATCGGCAACCAGCATGGCTTGGAGCTTGTCGTGGTAGGGTTCGTCAAAGCCGTACTCGATATCCAGCTTGATGTTGGGATGACCGGCGTAGAAGGTGTCGAAAAGAATTTTTGTGTTTTTTACGTCCGTCTCATCGACCAGATCACTGTACTCGTACAGGCTCAGGGTGATCACTTCGGCTCCCGCGCCTTCCTGCTGGCCTCCGGCGAACACTACGGTTGCCGTCAGCAGCAGCACTGCCAGAAAGAAGATAGCTTTTTTCATAAAAAGCCTCCTTGTATTTTTTCCCCGTGCGGGGAAGCTCCTCTAACAGAGGAGCGTCGTATTTCTATCCCCCATCGAGGGATTTCCGTCTTATCAACTCGACTCCCGTAGGTCCTCCGGGATGATAACGCCTGGCGCTGTCCGTGATGCGGATATCTGTGAACAGGCGGTGCAGCACCCTACCCGCCGCTCCATAGGCGACCGACTTGTCTCCCAGGGAGGAGAAACGGATCTTGCAGCCGACTTCGTCCGGATACGGCCAGTTCTTTTCGACTTCTTCTGAAAGAACGCTCTGGACTTCCTTCTTGTAGCGCTCTATATCGCCTCCCAGGAAAACGTGGCTCAGGTTGAAGGTATTGATCATCATTGCAATATTTTTAGAGAGCTCCCTTATGAAGCGGTGTAATATCTCCGGATCTTCTTCTATTCGGAAGACCTCCTTATCACCGAGGGAAAACTGGCCCTTGCTGCTGTCTGTACAGAGAACACTGCGGAACTCCCCGGCGGAGTAATGGTGACCGTAGTGGACGCGGCCGTTGATCACGATCCCGATCCCCACGCCGATTTTCTCGTGAAAGCGATTTCTGTCATTGATGTTCCTGAACTCGATGAGCAGAAAGAGGAAATTCTGCAGGTTCTTCACCCTGTGAAAGGCGAGCTCCCCCCAGGCGCAGGCATTGGCGTCGTTTTCCAGAAACAGGGGCAGATCGTAGCCCTCGGCGAGCTGGCCGCGTACGTCGAATTCCCCCTCCATCTGTAGGGCAATCGAATAGCGGATGATGCCTCGCTGCGGATCTACCACGCCCGAGACACCGACACCGATTCCCAGAAGAGGAATGTCGGTTCTGCCGATCTCGGTCCTCATACGCTCGGTAACATCGAGGAAGACCTCTTTGAAGTTGGCTCCGGACAGGCGAATAAGCTCGAACTTGGAGTAGACGATGTTTCCCATCAGATCCACGGCAACGGCGGTGTAGGACTCGGGGCGGAACTCGATGCCGAGAACGCAGCCGAAGGAGTTGTTCAAGGTAAGATACACGGGCTTGCGCCCTCCCTGAGGACCGGCTTCTCCTTCGGAGTGCTCCTTGATGATACCTGTATCGATGAGCTCGGTCACGATGCTGCTGATCGTGGATTTATCCAGCCCCAGGTTCTTGGCGATCTGGATGCGGCTGATCTCTTTCTTGATCCAGATCTCCCGCATCACTCTTGAGGTGTTCGTTAATCTGCTGCGCTTGATCTGTGCCATAAACGTATCGCCAAGTTAGTTGGATTAAAAACCAACTAACTTATTTTTACCATGGGTGGTGTGGTTTGTCAACAAAAACCTAAAAATTTCCTGAAAAATTCAACAAGTTTGGCCATGAAGAGGAAGTTGACGTCCGAATGTTACTATGCAACAATAAGTTTGTTGATTTTAAAACCAACACCCCTGTGGAAGCGCGGAGTTGAGCATACCCCTACTATGTGAAAAACTGGGAAAATCACGATATAGGAGTGGAGAGCCATGAAGAGAATCGATCTCTCAGGACAGTGGAGTTTGTCTCAGCGGGCAGAAGGGGAGAAAACCGTGGGGCGGACCGTTCCAATACAGGTTCCGGGGGATACATTCACGGCGTTGAACGACGCCGGGATCATACCCGATCCATACTACGGTTTGAACGAGCTCGAAACCCTCTGGGTCGGGCGTGCTGACTGGCTGATCTCCCGCAGTGTCACAATCGAAGAGGATTTCCTGGCGCACAAACACGTTTTTTTACATATCGGCAGCCTAGACACCTGTGCCGAGGTTCGCGTCAATGGCAGCCCGGTGGCTGAGAGCAGCAACATGTTCAAAGCCCTGAGATGCGAAATCGGCGATCATCTCGAGCCCGGTGAAAACCTTATAGAGGTAGTGATTCGCTCTGCCGAGCGGCGGGCCTTGGAGCTGAGTAAGACGCTGCCCTATCCCGTGCCCTACTCCATCTACCCGGTACAGTCCCCTCATCGGAATTTGGTGCGCAAGGTCCAGTGCCACAGCGGTTGGGATTGGGGACCCTGCCTGATGGTGAGCGGTCTGTACGGCGAGGCCTACATAGGATCCTGCGAGATCGGCAGAATCGATTATGTGACCACAGACCAGTTATGCAAGGGAGATGTCTGGGAGTTACGCGTGACTGTGGAATACTACTCCTATAAGAAGGCAAAAATTCCTTTTGAGATTTCCATTGCCGGGGTAAATCTTTCTATGGATGTCGCTGTACAAACGGGCACGAACATGCTCCGTCACACCCTCGAAATCAGAAATCCCGATCTCTGGTGGCCCGCAGGGTATGGCGAGCAGACACTGTACCTCCTGTCTGTGAGAGTCGGAGGGCAGCAGACAAACAAAAATGTGGGATTTCGCACGGTCAGCGTAGTTCTTGAGGACGACGATGCCGGACGCAGCATGATCTTCGTCGTGAATGGCAGGAAGATCTTCTGCAAGGGAGCGAACTGGATTCCCGTGGACGCGCTGCCCGCCCGCCAGACTCCCGATCGCTACGAGCGCCTGTTGGCGGATGCGGTGGCGGCCAACATGAATATGCTCCGGCTCTGGGGCGGCGGCCAGTACGAAAGGGAAATCTTCTACAAACTCTGCGATGGAAAAGGGATTCTGGTCTGGCACGATTTCATGTTCTCCTGCTCTACCTATCCTTCAAGCGAGTGGTTTTTAAAAGAGGCGTCGGAGGAGGTGGAACATCAGATAAAACGGCTCAAGGATCATCCCTGCATAGCGCTCTGGTGCGGGAACAACGAGAATCTCGGAGCCCTGCAGTGGTACCCGGAATCCAGAGCCAACCTTGCCCGCTATCTGGTGGACTACGACCGTCTCTATGAAGGAGTAGTGGGACGGATTGTGCGGCGGCTTGATCCGGGCAGGCCCTGGTGGCCGAGTTCGCCCTCGGCCGGGCAGGGGGACTACTCTGACAACTGGCACGACGACAGCAAAGGAGACATGCACTACTGGAGTGTCTGGCACGAGGGCAAGGACTTCAAGGCTTACTACGATGTGACCCCGCGCTTCTGCTCGGAGTTCGGATTTCAGTCCTTCCCCTCTCTCGGGACCGTGCGCGGATTCGCACCGGAGGACCAGTGGAACCTCACCTCTCCGATAATGGAGCATCATCAGCGCCACCCTCGGGGAAACACGGTGATAATAGAAACCATGACACGATACTTCCGTATGCCTTCGAGCTTCGAAGGTTTTCTATATCTCAGTCAGGTACAGCAGGCCCTGGCCATGAAAATGGCTGTGGAGTACTGGCGCAGTCGCAGGCCCGTTTGTATGGGAATCTTATACTGGCAGCTCGACGATCTTTGGCCCGTGGCCTCGTGGTCGTCGATCGAATACTCGGGGAAATGGAAGCTGCTGCACTACGCGGCTCGAAAGTTCTACGCCCCGGTGCACGTGGCGGTCTATTTGTCCGGCGACAAGAGTATCGACATAGTTGGCATCAATGACACCTTCGATCGGGTTCCTGGTACCCTCGAGTTCCGGCTTATCGATTTCTCTGGTCGGGTTCTGCAGGAGCAGAGCATGGATGTCGATCTGGCCCCGGAATCGGCAACGCAGTTGTTGGTCTACGGCCTCGAAAAGCTGCCGGCTGAAGCGGAGCAGGTTTTCGTCCACGTACTGTTCAGCCAGCGGGGTCGCAGAGGCGGTATTGGCCGCCCGACGATAGAAAACGAGCTGTTCCTCTGCCCTCCCAAACGCTGCTGCCTGCAAGATCCCGGGATCACCGCAAAGGTTCGTCTGACAGACGGTGCTTTCGCCGTCGAGCTGCAGACAGAGCGCCCCGCTTTCTATGTGAGTCTCGATGTCGACGACCTGCCTGGAATTTTCGGGGACAATCTTTTCACCCTGCTGCCCGGAGAGAAAAAAACGGTGCGCTTCGCGCCGCGACCCGTCGGAGCGACCGAGGAGTCGGCGGCGGTGGGTCCGCAGCCCGGGAATCCACCGACCGAGGTTCCGCTCGCAAGTTTCTCCACCAACCTGAAGATCTTTCATCTACAGGGAACCTACGGCTGATTGCCGGCTCACCAACAACCAACCATGTCGATGTGACGATAACCGGCGAATGGGCAGAGCAGGCGAAACAGTCCTTCAAAGTAGGAGCCTACCTGTCGATGACAGAAACAGGGGAAATGCATTATCATAGGTGGACGCAGCGGTGAAACTGTATTCGCGCATAGCTATCCTCATCTATCTCGCTCTGGCACCTGTATGGCTTGCCGTACCGGAAGTGGGGTTCCAGCGCCTGCGCCAGACCCTGATTCCGCTTGACAGGGACTGGGAGTATCGCTGGGGTGACGGGCCGATCGACTCCGAGGGAGTGCCTGTTTGGAGCCTCGAGCCGCAAGAGGGGGAAGACTGGCTGCCCATAGAGTTTCCCAGCAACCCGCCGGACCGGCAAAACCGCAGGCACGTTTGGTTCAGAACGAAAATCCCCGAGTTTTCGGAGCGGGATCCCCGCATCTTTGTGTACAGCATAGATATCGCAGCTGAATTCTATCTTGGCGGCAGGCTGATTTATTCGTGGGGAGAGGTAGACGGAGAAGGGCAGGGGCGTTTCCTCGGCTGGCCCTGGCACTTGATATCCATTCCAGAGGATTCGGCCGCTGAGTGGCTGTATGTACGGGTGTATTCCAACTACAAGGACATAGGGCTTTGGGGCGAGATCATCCTGGGATCGGGTATGGACCAAATGCGCCGCATCATGAGGCGTGACGGTGTGAGGGTAATCGTGGCCATCGTTTCCCTGGCCCTCAGCATCATTTTTTTCCTGCTGTTCTTCTTTCGTCGCAAAGAGCGTTCTTTTCTCTTCCTGGCCCTTATCACCCTGGCGCTGGTCGCCCGGGTTTTCGGCGAAACCCATCTCAAGCAGTTCATTCTCGAGGCACCCGTTTTCTTCGAATATCTGAAGGCGGTGAGCTACTTCATCCTGCCCGTTTTTGTCATCCTCTTCCTGCAGGAGATACTTGGAGAACGGTATCGGCTGCTGACGAGGATTGCCTACAGCGTTGTCCTGACTCTGATTGCCTTCACTTTCGCAGGCTGCATCTTCGGCTGGGTACGACTGTGCGACACCTATCTGCTGTTCGACTTCGTGGCCGTGGCCACCATGATCTTTTTGGGGATCTTGAGCGTCAAGGCAGCAGTGGCGGGCAACACCGAGGCTCGTCTGGTATGTATGAATTTCATCATCTTCGCGATCCTTGCGCTGTACAGCATTCTTGTCACCAACGGCATATTCCCATGGACGGATGAGATCAACTTCCTTCTGCTTTTCCAGTTCTCCCTCGGTCTGGCCGTGATCCTGATCCGCCGCCTATTGCTCTTTCGCCGTCGTTTCGAGGAATACGGCGACAAGCTGGAGAGTCAATCAGGACAGCTCAAAGCTCTGAATCAAAGCCTCGAGGAAAAGGTGGCGGAAAGAACCCGACAGCTCGAGCTGGCAAACCGCCGGCTGCGGGAGGAGAAGGTGACCCTTCAGATCACCTCTATCACCGACGGGCTGACCGGTATGTATAATAGAACCTATGCCCTGGAGCGCTTCGAGCAGGAAGTCGGGGCCGCAAAACGCTACAGAAAGAAACTCTCTGTTATCATGTTCGACCTCGACCATTTCAAGCGGGTCAATGATTTCTTCGGTCACCAGGTGGGCGATACCGTGCTGCAGCGGGTCTCTCACATCTTTCGCTATACCTTGCGCGATTCCGATCTGATCGGAAGATACGGAGGCGAGGAGTTTCTCATAGTTCTACCTGAAACGGACTGCACGGAAGCCGCCATGGTCGCCGAGCGCATCCGACTGGATATAGAGGATCAGACCTGGTCCGATACCGCCCTGCACGTGACGATCAGCGGCGGAGTGGCCGAGTACAGCGGCGGCAGCTCGGAGCAGCTGCTGCAGCGAGCCGATTCTCTGATGTACCAGGCCAAGCAGCTGGGCAGAAACCGCATCGTCTGTGAGACCGAAATGCACCGCCGGTCCGCCGAGGATACCGGCTAGTCCGGATAGGCTTATGATCCCTCTATTTCCTCTCGGAGTCGTACTGCTTCCCGGATTATCCCTGCCGCTGCATATCTTCGAGCAGCGCTACAAGCAGATGATTGGAGATTGTCTTGAAAACGACAGGGTCTTTGGTGTGGTTGCCTATAGTGGAGCGGAGATCAAAACCGCAGGTTGTACGGCCCGCATCGCGGATGTGCTCAAACGCTACGAGGACGGACGACTCGATATCATGACCTTAGGGCAGCGGCGGTTTCGAATCGAGGAGCAGGATCAGAGCAAGGCTTATCTTCAAGGCCGGGTTCGCTTTTTCGATGACGAGGAGCAGCAGCTCGAAGATTCCGACAGAGAGATGGCTCTTCGGGGCTTGATCCTGCGCGAAGAGCTGCTCCGTCTGTTGGAAAGCGCACAGAGCGAGCGGGCAGATGAGGGAGCGGAAGCCGTTGAGCTCGAAGAGATCTCCTTCGTGTTGGCGGGAAGCCCCGGCTTCTCCCTTGAGGAAAAACAGGCCTTTTTGGAGATGACCTCGACCAGGGAACGTATCAGCAAGGCGGTTCCCGCTCTGGAGAAGCTTATAGAGAGGCTCAAGCTTACCCTGGAGATCAAACATATTATCGGGGGGAACGGCCATCCTCCGTCTTTTCTGCAACAGCGGGAGTAGATCCCGCGACCTCTCCCATTTGTATTTCAGCCACGGCTGACAAAATAATGATTCCGATCAACGCCAGGCCCAGGGCGAGAAGATAGAGAAAAGGCCGCCCAAGGCTCTGTCTGAACACGGCAATACCCAAACCTACTCCTGTGGCCACGTTCACGGATTGCATGATCGGGCTGAAGTGGGTGGCCTGAGTACGCTGCAGGCCGAGCTGCATGAGATAGTAGCGAACCAGGCTGATCAGGAAACCCACAGCGGTAATCCCCACGAGGAGAGCTCCCTCGGGCCTGCTGCCGAATCGACGAAACGCCAGGCGCAGCGCGCTGTGGACGGGCAGGTTCGTTGATTCCAAGACCTGGACCATGCTCTGCATGGCCAGCGGGGTGATCGTGAATAAAATGCCCACCAGTGGAGCCAGAAGCAGGGCGGTCCGTCGCGAGAGCAGATACAGAACCAGGCAGGTCGCCGTGATCACAGCCAGGGTCAGGATAAGCACCGCCACGGTGTCAGCCTGATACACCGTGCGGGCGGGGCGTGCTACCTCCGCCAGGGAGATAAACGCCGGCAGAGCGATCAGGCAGCCGATTCCCAGGGCTGCCCGCAGGGGAAGTCGTTCGCCGAGACGCCGCTTACCGTACCAGACCAGCGCAACCAGCCCGAATCCCATCAGAGGTTGAACTACGGCCATGCCGACCAGGGCTATGGCCGTGAGGTTCGGAATGATTGCCAGGGCGCCGACGACGAATCCAATGAACCACTTGCGATTACCGAACAGGAGCTTGAGCTGAGCACCCAGTTTGTGCGAGCCCAGTGGAGGCAGCTCATTGAGCCCCTCCTTCTGTATCGCCGGACCGAGATTGTAGCAGGTGGTGGCCACCAGGGCGGCGAGAATGCCGAGCAGGGTAATCAATCCTTGAGATTCAAACGGCAGCAGTGCAGAAATTTCAGTTTTCATACCTTAAAGCTCGATGAGCTTGAATGTTCCCCCTTTCAATTTTTTTGACGCTTCGAGGAAGCGCTCCCGGATGTCGTCATCCATGGTGAAATAGATCACCTGCCAGCCGCCTCCCACGACATCCACAGCCTGCTGCACCAGCTCGGTTCGTCGCTGCCAGTCGGAGTGCTGGAAGGCATCGTCCAGGATGAGGAAAAGGCTGCGGCGGCCGCACAGGGTCAGGGCGATTCCCATACGCAAGGCCAGGAGAATCTGCTCCCGGGCGCCGCTGCTCATTTCGGAAAGGTTGTAGCTTTCCTCGGCGTTGCCGATGGTCAGCCTTTCATCCTGGAAAGCAATCCTGTCGTAGCGGCCCGTGAATCTTTTGACAAGGCCGCAGATACGGGGATCGTTGAGCGCAGCCTCGAGCTGCTCGTCCTCCTGTTTACGGAACTGCTTGAGCACGGAGTTAACCACGTGCCCGGCGATCATTTCCCCTAGAAGGTTGAAGATCCGCTTCTTGTATTCCCGCCGCTTGTCTTCGATCGCAAAAGCCACCGCCCCGATACTCTGAGAGCGGGCCGCTTCCCGCCCGATGTGCTCGATCAGGCTCTCCAGTATCTCCTCGCTCTTCTGCTGCACCGCTCGTATCTTCCGCTCGATGTCGGCGAGCTCTTCCTCAGTTCTCCTTTGCTCCTCTCTGGAGTATTGAATCCCCGGATCCTGCTCGATGAAATCACTTTCATCCACACCGAGCCCCTCCAGCCTTTCTTCGTAGCGGTTGCAGCTGATCTCGAGCTCGCCCGCTCTGCTGCCGAGCTCCTGCAGCGCTTGCCCCCAGCGGGTCTCCTCAATATCCTGGAAGCCGAACAGGGGCAGGCCGTTTTTGATGCTCTGGTGAAGCATCTGCAGACGGGAAGCTTGCGCATTGCGATCCGTTTCCAGAGCCTGTGCCTTGCCCAACTTCCTGTCCAATTCACTCTTCTGCACTGCGAAATCTGCAGCTGTGCGCAGGATCACGCCGAAGCGTATTTCAAAACTCTTACGAATCTCATCCAGCTCGGCTTCAGCGGATGCGGGAGTTTTCACGTTTTTAAAAGCAAAACTAAAAAGCAGAACGAGGACAAGCGCACACAGGCTTAGAAGTAGACCAAGAGGAAGAAGGGAAGGAAAGAGAAAGTAGGCGCCGAGGGTACCGAGAAACAGAGCAGCAGCGGCCAGCATGGAAATCCTTTGAGCCGGGTTTGTCGAGCGGCGCTGGCAGTATTCGTAGCGCTCGCGGGCGTTTTCGAGCCAGTGGAGGTTCTCCTCGATTTCTTGAAATATCTTGGTTTTTTCTTCAAGGCCGGCCAGCTGCTCTTTGACTCGGAGAAACTCCTTGATCCTTTCCAGCATTCCTTCTAGATCGGCGCTCTTCAGGTTCAAAAGCTCATGTTTTATCTTGTCGATCCTCGCCCGAAGCTCGAAGGCTGTATGCCGTTTTGCAGTTTGCTGTTGTGCTGCCCGTTTTTCGAGCAGGCTTTTTCGGGTCAGCAGGCCGGTCAGCTCGCTGCCGGAAAGAGTTTTATAGAACGTTTCCGCAACTGTTTCGAGGTGTTTGAGCTGCTTCTCGGTTTCCTCGTAGGTCTTGTAGCGGCCCGTACGGCGTTGGGGCACGAGCAAACCTTCTCTCAGTTCCGTGTAGCCGACCTCGCTGGGAATGTTGTTTTGTACGCTGTCATAGATCTGCTGCCTCGAGAAGAGCTCCTTCAGGTCGCCTCTGCCGAAAGCACCCTTCTGCCCGAGTATTTCCAGCTCGGCTCCCTTGACAACGAGGAGGTTGAAAAGACTTGGCGACAATCCTGCCGATTCGATGAGATCATCGAGTTTCTTTTTGTTCTTGCCCGGGCTGAAGTGCTCCTGTTTGTCCGTGATGCCCTGCAGGGTGACGCGGGAGGGGCCGAGGAGGCTCTGGCGAAGGGTGGGTACCAGGCCGCCCTTACGATTTCGGAACAGAGAAGCAATGATATTCTCCACGATGGTGGTTTTTCCCCGTTCATTGCGCGCATAGACCAACGTAAGGGGTGCCATCTCCTGCCTGAAGCTGGAGATCGGTCCCGAGGAGTTGATTTCCACCTTCTTGATTTGGATTCCCATGTTCTGACCCTCAGGCGCTGTATATCATCTGCATGGCTTTTTCTAACACCACCGATCTCAGTCTCTCCGGTTCCTCGTAAGCGAGCTGGAATCCGGAAATCCGCTCCTCGGCTTGGCGGGCCAGGCCGGCCAGGCTCTCGTCGTCGGCGATCTTCAGGCTGTCCATCTCTATACCGCTTGAACGGACACCCTTTTTCTTCAGGTAGCTGTCGATCCGGCTGCCAATTTTTTGGCGGGAAACTGTGCAGCCCTTGAGAATGACTCTCAGGCTGAGCCTGCCCGAGAAGTCGGTTCCACTATAGCTCTGCTCTGCGTTCTGCAAAAACAGGTCGAGTTGGCTCTCGATCTGCGCAGCTTCTTTTCCGTCAGGAACGATGAAAAGCTCGGCCCGCAGGTTGAGGGGTGGATGCTCCAGGGGCAGTTCTCGAAGCGCGGCGGTGGCGGTATCGAGGAGAAGCACCCGTCGCTGGCCCGTTTCATCGACCCCGACCGGATAGGGAGAACCCGGTGTGACCACAGGGCTTTCCAATTTGCTGGGGGCGTGTATGTGTCCCAGTACCACGGCGGCCGGTTGGAAGCGCTGCAGATCCTCCCAGGTAAGGGGATAGTAGCCGATTTCCAGACCGTTTTCATCTCTGCGCGGCGCGCCGAAATCGCCGTGAGAAACGAGCAGCCATTCGCGCCTCTCGAGACGCTTTGAAACCCCTGCGGAGGCAATTACCTGGCCCATGGTCGCATTCTCCCTGTATGGGAGGAAAAGCACGGTCCTGCCGTCGATGCTTTTCAAGGTTGGTTGGGAGAAGACCTGGATGTTTGGCGAGGCGAACAGGGCCTGTTTCAAGCCGGGATCGTGGTTTCCCGGAATCAGGAGAAGATGCAGCTGCGGGAAGGCAGCGGCCAGTTTGTCCACCTCGGCATAGCCGTGATACTCTTTGTCGAAGAGGTCGCCTGCAACGATCAAGATGTTGATGTCAAGCGAGCAAAGCTGTTCGAGGAGGACTTTGAAACTCTCGAGACGTTCCGGATGGGATTCGCTGAGGTGAAGGTCGGCACTGATCGCGATATCCATGGATAGGATGGCGGCTACATCAGGGAGATTGCATTCACCGCCAGCAGCACGAGCATCGGGACCAAAAGCAGCAGAAGGATCTGCACGAGCACGCTGATTCTACGAAAATAGCTGAATATCAGTCCCAAGAGAAGTACACTCGCGCCCACGACGAAGGTGAGGCGGTTGTTCTTGAAAAAGAAAAGCTTTTTGGCGGGTCCCCAGAACCAGCGCATGAAGCCGATCTCCGCCACCAGGGACAGCAGTAGAAATCCGCCGGCAAAGCCGATGAACAGGGGCAGGATGATTTGCTCTCCCCCGAAAAATATCCGCAGCACGATCAAAGCGAAGGCAAGCAGGGTCCAAAACATCGGTTGACCGGCAAACCCGAGCTTGCTCTCCATGAACTGAATCGCGGGGCGGTAGTTGAAGACCCACAGCGCGACCGGGGTTAGCAGAGCGAAGCCGAGCCAGCCGACAGCGTCGAAGAGCTTTTCGTAGCGTTCCATTGATTCCTTCCTTGCCGCTATTCTACCAACATTCCCCGGGATGGCAAGAGCTTCATTTGCCCATAATGTAACCCTTTTGCTCGCCCGTTGTCTCGACGCAGCGCCGTCTAGACGCTAATCTGGAAGTATGAGCACGCCGTTGAACAGTCTCTGCATTTTCTGTGGTTCGAGCCTGGGCGCGCGGGCGTTCTACGCCGACAAGGCCCGCGAGCTTGGATCGCAGCTCGCTTCACTCGGAATTACTCTGGTGTACGGAGGCGGAGGCATCGGTCTGATGGGCGAGCTGGCGAGTACCGTTCTTTGTCGTGGAGGCAAGGTTGTCGGCGTGATTCCCAAACGAATCCATGAGAGCGTAGATTCCTTCGAGCTGACCGAGCTTCATGTAGTCGAGGATATGCATGCGCGCAAAGCCAAGATGTACAGCCTCGCCGACGGTTTCATCATCCTTCCCGGAGGTATCGGAACCGCCGAAGAGTTCTTCGAGATCTATACCTGGTATCAGCTCGGGATTCATCTCAAACCCATCGGTTTACTGAACGTCGAGGGTTATTTTGCCCAGCTTATAGGCTTTATCGATGCCATGGTGCAGGAGGGATTCTTGAAAGCGGCACACAGGGAAGCTCTGGTGATCGAGAATGAGCCTTCCGTCCTGCTCGAGCAAATGAAGAAAAAGAAAGTCCTCTATGTAAGGAAAACGTAGCGCTAGGCGCTTCACAGTATCTTGAGGCAATCCTCGATGATCGAAAGTCCTGCGTCTATCTGTTCCCGCGTGATGATTAAGGGGGGCGCGATGCGGATCGAGGACTCGCCGGCTGCCAGCAGCAACAAACCCCGCTTGAAGGCTTCCTCGAGCATCCGGTTGCGCTTCTCCCGCGCCGGGGTTTTTCTGCTGTCTTCGATCAGCTCTATGCCCACCATCAAGCCCAGCCCCCGGACATCTCCGATCAGAGCATAGCGCTCCTGCAGCCGGAGGAGCTCACCTTTTAGATACCGTCCTTGCTCCTCGGCGTTGGCAAGGAGCTTCTCTGTCTCGATGACCCGCAGCACGGCTTTGGCCGCCTCCATGATCACCGGGCCTCCATTTAGGGTCCCTTCGTGGGCGCCGGCTTCCCAGTTCATGATTTCCGCCCGGGCCACCGCGGCTCCGGCGGGCAGACCGTGGGCCAGAGCCTTGGAAACTGTAATGATATCCGGCTCCACGCCGAAATGCTGGCAGGCAAACATCTTTCCTGTTCTGCCGAAACCGGTCTGCACCTCATCGACGATCAAGAGGATGCCCCGGTCCTTACACAATTCGGCCAAACGGGGCAGGAACTCCTTGGGAGGCACGATGTATCCCCCGGCGCCCTGTATCGGTTCCACCAAAACAAAGGCCACTTCATCGGCGGGAGTGATCTTTTCGAGCATGATGTCGGAAAGGTAGCTCATACAGTACAGATCGCATTCGGGATACCGCCTGTTGAACAGGCAGCGATAGCAGTAGGGGAAGGGCACGAAGTGTCCGATCGGGTACATGGGCGAGAATCCCCGGCGGGCCGAAGATCCGGTGGTCGTGAAGCTGACCGCTCCGACAGTGCGGCCATGAAAGCCATTGATGTAGCCTATCCCGTAGGCCCTGCGGGTATGCCATTTAGCCATTTTGATGGCGGTGTCTATGGCCTCGCTGCCGCTGTTCGTGAAAAACACGCGTTTTTTGTAGCTCCCCGGTGTGGCTGCAAAGAGCGCCCGGGCGTATTCCACCTGGGGAACCGTGTAATAGTCGAGGCTGTTCAGGAAAATCAGCTTGTCCAGCTGCCGTTTTACAGCCTCGATCACCTGCGGATGACGGTGCCCGAGACCGGCCACGGCGATTCCCGAACCGAAATCGAGGTAGACATTACCGTCCACGTCTTCCACGAACACGCCCTCGGCCCGCAATCCCACCAGTTGGGAGCTTCGGGTCAGGGAGGGGGAGAGCATGGTCTCGTCCTTCCTGATCCATTCCCGGGCTTTGGGTCCGGGCGGCGGGACTACGATTTTGGGCTCGCTGTAGGCCATGGCTTTCTCCTTGTTGTCGATCTGCGGCGCTTAGCTGTCGAGCACGAGCTCGATTCGCTTGTTGATGCGGCCCTTACTCTTGTATCCGGACACCCGGATGCGACCCACTTCCTCCGTATTGGCCACGTGGGTCCCACCGTCCGCCTGAAGGTCCAATCCCTCGATCTCTACGATTCGTACCACCTGAATCTGCGGCGGGAGGAGGTTGATCTTGGTGCGTATAAGATCCGGGATTTTGAAAGCCTCTTGCCTGGGCAGGGTGCGGACATGAACGGGCCGAGCCGCGGCGACCTCTCTGTTGATCTTTTCCTCGATTTCGTGGACAAGCTCCGCCCGCAGGGTCTCGAACTCGAAGTCCATTCGACCGCGCAGCTCCTCCATATTGCCGCCTGTTACCTGAGCTTCATAGTCCCGCCATACCACTCCGCAGAGAATGTGAAAGGCCGTGTGAGTGCGCATCAGTCGATAGCGGCGCTCCCAGTCGATGCGGCCGTTCACGGCGGTACCCTCTTCGGGAAGGTTTTCCGCCTTGATTTTTGCATCGTCTACGGCTTCAGCGGCGGGAGCCAGCCAGTGCCAGACCAGGTCGCCTTGCCTTTTCACCCGTACTACAGGCAGTTCGTTCAACCAGCCGCGGTCGTGGGGCTGCCCTCCGCCGCCGGGGAAAAAGGCGGTTTTGTCCAGGGCGACCGCTCCGCCGTCCCGATCGACGGCCACAACCTTTGCTTCGAAACTCTGTAGATAAGAATCTTTTTGCGAGAGAAGTTCAGTCATGCTATTATTTAACAGACTAAGGTCCAGCGGGTCAACTCGAGCGGCGCTGGCGATTGACTCCATATCGAGGTTTCATTACTATTCGAGCCTGAAACGGAGGAGCTACCATGCAGGCAGACATAGGATTGATTGGCCTGGCAGTCATGGGTCAGAACTTGGTGCTCAACATGGAGAGCAGGGGCTATACGGTGGCCGTGTACAATCGTACGACCGAGCGTACCCGGGAGTTCATGGATCGGAAGGCGAAGGGAAAGAAAATCATCGCCGGTAGCAGCATCGAGGAATTTGTCGCCGCCCTCAAAAAGCCGCGTACGATCATGATCATGGTCAAAGCGGGTCCTCCCGTGGATGACATGATCTCTCAGATCCTTCCTCACCTGGAGCCGGGCGATATCCTCATCGACGGTGGGAATTCCTTTTTCCAGGACACGATCCGCCGCACCGCGGAGCTGGAGGCGGAGGGCCTGCGCTACATAGGCACAGGGATTTCTGGAGGAGAGGAGGGCGCCCTGCACGGCCCGAGCATTATGCCGGGGGGACCCAAAGAAGCCTACGACCAGGCGGGGAAGGTCCTGGTGGATATTTCGGCTAAGGTCGAGGGGGAGCCCTGTTGTACCTACATCGGAGCCGACGGAGCCGGACACTATGTGAAGATGGTTCATAACGGCATCGAGTATGGAGACATGCAGCTCATCGGGGAAGCTTATATGTTGATGAGCAATGCCCTGGGCATGAGCCACGGGGAAATGCACGAGACATTCGCCGATTGGAACAAAGGAGAGCTGGAGTCCTATCTCATAGAAATCACGGCGGACATTCTTTCCAAGTCGGATCCGGAAACAGGAAAGCCTATGGTGGAGGTGATCCTCGACAAGGCGGGCCAAAAGGGCACAGGCAAATGGACCAGCCAATCCGCCTTGGATCTGGGGATCTGCACGCCGACTATCGCAGAGGCTGTTTTCGCCCGCTGCATTTCGGCCGTGAAGGAGCAACGGGTACGGGCCTCCTCTGTATTGTCAGGACCGAAGGTCGCGTTTTCCGGCGACAGGGAAGAGTTTGTCGAGTCGATTCGCCAGGCTCTCTACGCTTCCAAGATCTGCTCGTACGCTCAAGGATTTGCTCTCATGCAGTCCGCTGGGCAGGAGTACAAATGGGAGCTGAAGCCCGGCGAGATCGCCATGATCTGGCGGGGCGGCTGCATCATCAGGGCGAGGTTTCTAAACAAGATCAAGGAAGCCTACGACAGAAATCCGAACCTGGCGAATCTCCTGCTGGATTCTTACTTCAGCGAGATCGTGCAGAACAACCAAACCCGCTGGCGCGAGGTGGTCTCTGAGGCGATACGGATGGGTGTGCCGATCCCGGGGTTCGCTTCGGCCATCGCCTACTACGACGCCTTCAGAAATGAACGTCTTTGGGCCAACATGATCCAGGCTCAGAGGGATTATTTTGGAGCGCACACGTACGAGCGGGTGGACAGAGAAGGAATCTTTCACACAGAGTGGACAAAGATTTAGGGAGGGACAGAGTGAGCAAGCAAAACGACTATATTGAGGAAATGTTCGGCCTCTCTGAGACGGTGGCCGTCATCACAGGCGGAGCCGGGGCCATCGCCGGAGCACTGGCCGAAGCTCTGCTCAAGGCGGGAGCTACCGTGGCGTTTTGGGGACACCACCAGAGCACGATCGACGGTGCGATCAAGCGGCTGCGTGGTTCCCTGCAGGTCGCCGAGGCAAAGCTGTTTGGTTACGAGGTAGACACGGGAGATGAATCAGCCGTGAAAAAAGCCATTGCGGCCACGGAGAAGGTGTGCGGTCGCCCGAATCTGCTCATCAACGGAGTCGGTGGGAACCGAGGCAAGAGTGCTTTCGTGGATCAGGACATGGAGACCTTCGAATTCGTCCTCAAATTGAATTTGGTAGCCGGTTTGATGGTTCCCACCAAGGCTTTTGCAGCCTACTGGATTGAACACAAGGTACGAGGAGCAATCATCAATATGACCTCCATGGCCTCCTACATTCCCCTTTCCGGCGTGTGGGCGTACGATGCAGCCAAGGCGGGGGTGATCAATCTCACCCAGGCGGCTGCCAAGGAGTTTGCCCCGCAGGGCATCAGGGTCAATGCCATAGCGCCCGGTTTTTTTGTGGGCAAGCAGAACAAAGCCCTGCTGATCGATGAAAACACGGGGGAGCTCACCGAGCGGGGAAAGGCCATCATCGCCCATACCCCTTACGGCCGTTTCGGAGATACCTCGGAGTTGGCCGGGGCCCTGCTGTTTTTGGCCAGCCCCAAAGCTGCGGGTTTCGTTACAGGGATCTCCCTGCCCGTTGACGGAGGCTACCTGGTGGACAACATCTAAGAACGAGAAAAAGAGAAGACCTGAAGCGGGTATAGAAAAATTACGCGCAATTGATTACATGCGCCTTGAGGAGGTCGACACATGGTCTGTGGAAAGGGAAGCCCTGATCTGGATATCACTCTGGAGGAGGCGAGGCGGATCATCGCAGAAGGTACGCCTGCCGAAGTAGTAGCCGGCAAGAAGGTGCTGGTGCTCACCCCGGATGCCACCCGTACCTGCCCGCTGCACCGGATGATCCGGGCTGTAAACGATGTGCTGGGTCCTCGGGTCGAGCGACTGGATTTCATGGTGGCGCTGGGCACGCATCATCCCCTCGAGGATGAACAGATCATGAAGCTCTACGGGATCACAGCCGAGCGGAGGAAGAAAGAGTTCACCGGCAGCAGTTTTTTGAACCACCGCTGGGATTTGCAGGATACGCTTGTGAAGATCGGGACGATCTCGGAGCAGGAGATCGAAACGATCAGCGGCGGGCTGTTCAGGGAATCGTTGCCTGTGGATATCAACCGTGCGATCTTTGACTACGATCTGATCGTCATTCTGGGCCCCGTTTTCCCTCATGAGGTGGTAGGCATTTCCGGCGGCAACAAGTACCTCTTCCCCGGGATATCGGGGGGAGAGTTCGTCCACTTCTTTCATTGGCTCGGTGCGGTGATAAGCTGCTGGGAGATAATCGGCAAGAAGAACACACCTGTTCGGGAAGTGGTCAATCGCGCGACCGAAATGGTATCGGTGCCCCGGCACGGCATCTGCATGGTGGTAGGACACGGTCGAGATTCTGCTGACTCACCCTCTGGTGCCCTGGCGGGATTGTACGTAGGCGACTGCGAGGAAGCCTGGTCCCAGGCCGCGGATCTTTCCACAAAGATGCACATCCGCCGCAAGCCCCAATCCTTTCATACTGTTTTAGGGAAGGCTCCGGAGATGTACGACGAGCTCTGGGTCGCCGGCAAAGTGATGTACAAGCTCGAACCGGTGGTGGCCGAGGGTGGAAAGTTGATCATTTATGCGCCCCACCTCAAAGAGATCTCCTCCACGTGGGGACACTATCTCGAGCGCATCGGTTATCATGTTCGCGACTATTTTTTGAAACAGCCGGATCGCTTCAAGGATATACCAAGAGGGGTGATGGCTCATTCGGCTCATGTAAAGGGTCTCGGCACGTTCGAGAATGGGGAGGAGAAACCCCGGATCGAAGTGATCCTGGCAACGGCAATCTCCGAGCAAATGTGCCGGCGCCTCAACCTGGGATATATGGATCCTGCCTCGATACGCATCGAGGAGTACAGGGATCGGGAAAATGAAGGAATCCTGTTTGTGGATCACGCCGGCGAGGTGCTGCACAGACTGGAATCAGATGATTAGGGGAGGCACATGAACGGTGATAGCAACATATCGAACATAACAGAAATAATGAAGCCGTGGATCGAACGGGCCCGCGCTGCGGGTCTGATAGACGAGCGGGGAATGGATATTGCGAGGGTGAAGGAAAGTGCCGAGGCGGAGACGCTGATTTACAGAAGCTCGCTGAAGAGCAAAGATGGGAGCGTGTTTGCCCTCCTCAAGGTAGCCGGATTCTCTTTGGACGGTCCTCCCTTCTCGTGGAACAGAGCTCTGGCGGTTTTCCGACCCGCCGGCTTCGCCGACTCCGGGGCTATGAACGGATTTGAAGGCGAAGTGCTGGATCTTTTAGGTGAGGCGGCAGAGGAAGGGGTAGAGGCTTTGTTCGGGCCCCTCAGCCACAGAAACGCCGTCGCCCTCCGTCGAGCATTGCCATATACGGCGCCTTCTCCGCTCGGCGATCAGGAGGTCACCATCGGCGTAGGGGATCGCCTGGGCGTAGCGAGCGCCGGTCACCTCCGGGTGATGCGGAGCTTCAGCGCCTGTCCCGTTCTGGCCCAGCAGTCGGTGAGGGAGTTGGAGTTGACGGGCAGGGATTACGAACAGGTCCTGGATGCGGCGACCTGGGCTGTTTTTCAGGAAGGCTACGGAAGACTCTGGGGTGCCGACGGAGATCACCTCAAGACGGAGGATTGGGTGCGGACCGCTCTGAGCGTCGGTTTCACGATGATCACCGCCGATGTTTCCGACTTCATAGACAAGGAGTACGCGGATAAGAGCGCCGTCGAGGTTCTGAAGGCCTACGAACAGTTGCCGGAAAGCTACAGGCAGCGCATCGAGACGCTCTACCTGTCCCGGGTTATCGATCTGGACACAGGCGAACAGATCCGCTTTTCCAGGGAGACCCTGGCCCGCGTGTCGCTGGTTTACCGCCGGGCGTTGGAGCAGGCAGAAAGGTTGTACAAGGCCGGCGTCGAGGAGGCAGGTGAAGGGCGCTTTGATTTCGAGCTCTCCGTTGATGAAACCGAAACGCCGACCACAGCCCAGGCGCATGCTTTCGTCGCTCTGGAAGCGGCGGAGATGGGAATCAAAATCTCCTCTCTGGCTCCCCGCTTTGTCGGCGAGTTTCAGAAGGGCATCGATTACATAGGTGATACGGGTGAGTTCGAACGCACCTTGACCACCCATGCGGCCCTGGCCCGCAAGCTCGGCTACCGCATCTCGGTTCATTCGGGCAGCGACAAGTTTTCCGTGTTTCCTATAGTGGGTAAACGCACCGAGCAGCATTTTCACCTCAAGACAGCCGGCACCAGCTGGCTGGAGGCAGTCAAGGTCATCGCCGAACAGGAGCCCGAGCTGTATCGGCGTCTGCACTCAGCCGCCCTGGAGCGCTTCAGTAAGGCTACAGTGTACTACGTGGTCACCACGGATCTGGACAATGTCCCCGGTCTGGACGGTCTCGCCGATTCCGAGCTGCCCGGCTTGTTCGACAACCGTGACGCCCGGCAGCTTATTCACATCACCTACGGGGAGCTTCTCAGCGACAAGGATCTCGGTCGTCAATTCTTTACAGCTTTGGACAAGCATATAGAAAGGTATTGGCAGGCTCTGGAAAGGCACATCGGGCGGCACCTCGAAGAGCTTTCCGTTGCCAGGGCTTAGCTCAGCGGAGGATTTTCTTCCTGAACTTAGAATGGTATAGTCCATCACTAACCCTACCCGCATGCGCGACAGGAAGCGGAGGATAATGTGAAAAGAAGGTTTTTGGACGGGGATTTTCTGCTCGGTAGCGAGGCGGCGCGCAGGCTTTTTCACGAGTATGCCGCCGGAATGCCGATCTTCGACTATCACTGCCATCTGCCCGTCGCCGAGGTGGCGGAAAACAAGCAGTTCGAAAACCTGAGCCGCACCTGGCTGGCCGGAGACCACTACAAGTGGCGGGCCATGCGGGCCTTCGGGATCGAGGAACGCCTGGTCACGGGGGATGGCTCGGACTGGGAAAAGTTCGAGGCCTGGGCCCGGACGGTACCCTTCACGGTGCGCAATCCCCTCTATCACTGGACCCACATGGAGCTGAAAAACCCATTCGGCATTGAAGGAAAGCTTCTCTGTCCCGAGACAGCACGGGAGATCTATGAGCGCTGTAATGCTCTTTTGGCTACGGAGGAGTTTCGAGCCAGGGCGCTGATGTCGCACTTCAATGTCAGGGTCGTCTGTACGACCGACGACCCGACCGACGATCTGGCGCATCACCGACTCTTGGCAAAGGAGCACAAAAAAGGTGATTTCGCGATCAAGGTGCTTCCCGCCTTTCGTCCGGACAGGGCTATGGCTGTAGAGAATCCGAAGGATTTCGCCGCCTGGGTAGCCAAGCTGGAGAAGGCGGCGGAGATGACTGTCGGAAATTACCGGTCTTTTCTAGAAGCTTTACGGGAGCGTCACGCCTCGTTTCACCAGGCGGGCTGCCGTCTGTCCGATCACGGTCTCGAGCAGCCCTATGCCGCCGACTACACGGAGAAGGAGATCGAGGGAATCTTCAGGAAGCTTCTTGCCGGGGCTCAGACGGAAGCCGGCGGGGTGCTGGAGGCTGATGAAGTGTTGAAGTTCAAATCCGCCGTTCTCTTCGAGCTGGCCGTGATGGACGGCGAGGCCGGCTGGACCCAGCAGTTGCACTTCGGGGCTTTGCGTAACAATTCGAGCCGGATGTACGCCGCTCTCGGACCGGACAGCGGCTTCGATTCGATCGGGGACTTCCCCGTGGCCCGGGCCTTGGTAAGGTTGTTCGACCGCCTGGACAACGAGGGAAAGCTGGCTCGAACCATCCTCTACTCGGTCAATCCGCAGTACAACGAGGTGCTGGCCTCGATCCTGGGCAGTTTCCAGGACGGCTCGGTCGCCGGCAAGATGCAGCTCGGCTCGGCCTGGTGGTTCAACGACCAGATCGACGGCATGACCAGGCAGATCGAGGCGCTGTCCAACATAGGGCTCCTGTCACAGTTCGTAGGCATGTTGACCGACTCGCGGAGCTTCCTCTCCTATCCCCGCCACGAGTACTTCCGCCGCCTGCTCTGCGACCTTCTCGGCAGGGATGTGGAGGCGGGCCTGCTGCCGGAAGACATCCCCCATCTGGGCCGGATCGTTCAAGATATCTGCTGGAACAACGCGGTGCGCTACTTCGGGATACCTGTATAGCTAATCCTTTCGAAACCTGACAGGCACGTAGTCTGGAAGCTGTTTTTCGATTAGGTGCATCTCGAGGCGGGCGAAGCGCTGCAGACCCGCTTCCAGGGGGATGCGGGGCCACGCTTCACCGATCAGGGGCCGGGCATAGCGAATGAATTCGTCTGTCACATCCAAGCCGTCGGAAGTGATCCACTCCGGCGGCAGCTGCCGGGAGGAGGCGGCCACCTTGTCGAGGTGCACCTTATCGTAGCGTACTCTGTATGGAGAGTCGGAATCCCGAAGGATCGTGGCCATCCATCCACTTCCCTCCTCGATCCCGATTCTCACGGCACGGCGGCCGACCTGATAGGCCTCTTCGATATCCACGGTCGAGGCATAGATCGAGGTTGAGCGCTGCAAAACCCCGGGAAGCTGGCCCGTGGCATAGCCCCTGCCCGCCAAACCAGCCTCGTTGAGGTAGTTGACCACGGTCTGGGCCACCGTGCTTCGACTGGCTCCGTACTCTATGTGCCCGAAGCCGTCGTGCATCTCTCCGAGACCGCCCACGTTGAATCCCTCGCTGACCACCACGATACAGCGGCCGCTTCTGGCGAGCTGCCGGTTCACGTTTTCCGCCAGGCTCTCGAGGTTGTGGTGGCTTTCGGCGAAATACATCTGCAGGGGTATCTGCCGCTCGGGATCGGCCAGCCGGGCGGCGGCTGGGATCCAGCCCGATTTCCTGCCCATGGCCTGGAGCACGGCAACGGATTCGGAAACACTCATTCCTCGGTTTTCCTCGTTCACATTCTGAACGATACAGCTCCAGTAGCGTGCCGCACTGCCGTAGCCGGGAGTGTGGTCGATGAGCTTGAACTCGGGATCACCGACGTCGTTGTCTATAGTCTTGGGTACACCGGTGGCCACCAGCTCCAAACCTTTCTGCCGGGCCAGGCCGGTCACTTTGTGGGCCGTGTCCATCGAGTCATTGCCGCCTATGTAGAAGAAGTAGCCGATGTTGTGGGCCCGCATCACATCGAGAATGCGCTCGAAGTCTTCCTCCTGTTCCTCTCTGAGCTTGTAGCGGCAGGTACCTACAGCCCCTGCCGACGTGGTGGTGCTCAGCAGCTGTAGCTCCTTGGGGTCCTCCCGGGAGAGGTCGATCAGCTCCTCCTGGAGGATGCCCTCCACGCCGTGCCTGGCCGCGTAGAGGTTGTCGATTGATTCGGGGTAATCACGGCAGCCGTCGATCACACCGAGAAGCGAAGAGTTGATCACCGGAGAGGGCCCTCCGGATTGGGCGACGATGGCGTTCCGTTTCATGGTCGATCAACCGCCTTTCCCCACGGTCGGCTTGAGCTGCGAAGCGGCGCCGCCGGCTAGGGTCTCCAGGGCCAGAGCGCACATCACTGTGATCCCCGCCTCTATGGCTTTGTCGTTGAAGTCGAACTCCGGGCTGTGCAGGCTGGCAGAGTCCTCACCAAGGCCGAGACGCAGAAATACCCCGGGCACCTTGTCTAGATAGAAGGCGAAGTCTTCGGCTCCCATGGAAGGAGCAAGATCGGGAATCCAGGCTTTCGGGCCCAGATAGGCTTTTGTCACCTCGGCGACGAAGCGCACCTTGTCCGGGTCATTGACCAGGGAAATATATCCCTCTCTGTAGTCGAGGCTGCAGTGCGCTCCAGCGGAAGCGCAGATGCCGCGGATCACCTCCTCCATACGCGAGCGAATCAAAGTCTGGATTTTCCTGTCGAAGTAGCGGGTCGTTCCTTCCATCACCACCTCGTCGGGGATCACATTGCTCGCCTGCCCTCCGTGAATTGTACAAATGGAGAGAACGGCGGCTGCCACAGGATTGATTGTTCGTGAGACTACCGTCTGCAGACCGGTAACGATCTGGGCGGCTGTCACGATCGAGTCGACGGTCTTGTGGGGAACCGCACCGTGACCGCCCCGGCCCTTGACCGCGATGCGGAAACGGTCCTGAGCGGCCATGGCCGGCCCCGATGCGGCGGCGATCGAGCCGACAGGCGTTCCGGGCCAGCCGTGCAGGGCAAAGACGGCGGAAGGCCTGGGCTCTGTATCGAGCAGGCCTTTTTCGACCATCATCGCGCCTCCCCCGGCCTCTTCCTCTGCCGGCTGGAATACGAAACGAACACTGCCGCAGAAGCTTTCGGCCAGCTCGTCGAGGACCTTCAATGTCCCGAGCAGAACGGCCATGTGGCCGTCGTGCCCGCAGGCGTGGGACCGGCCCGGTTTTGCGGAACACCACTTCTTACCGCTTTTCTCTTCTATGGGAAGGGCGTCCATGTCGGCGCGCAGGGTGACGTTTGTTTCTCTTGAGTTGCCGCCGCTCCGCGCACCACCCGCGCCGCCGTCCTTGCAACCTTTGCCACGAAGAAGCCCCACCACATCTGTGCCGATGTAGGGAGGCAGGAGCTCGATCCCCGTGCCGGCGGCCAGCTCGCGGATTCGCGCCGAGGTCTCACGTTCCTCGAGCTTTGTCTCGGGAATACGATGCAAGTCGCGGCGGATCTGCACGATTTCCGGCAGTATCTTCCTGATGCGATCCCTCAAAGCGGGGATATCGGTTTTGGCCTTCAAACCTGACAAGAGCATTCCTCCTGAGGCGATTTTCGAGCTATAGTACCATGAAAGGCGGCCTGTATGAAATCCAAGAGGACATTCGTAGGCTTCGGATTTGGGCCCATTCAGAGCGCTCTGTTTCTCTACGAAGCCGCGCAAAGCGGCAACTTCGGGCGCTTCGTGGTGGCGGACGTAGACGGCGAGTTGATCGAGGCTGTTCGGGGCAACGGCGGCAGATACACGGTGAACATCGCCCGATCGGATCGGATCGACAGGGCCGTTGTCGAGGGGGTGGAGCTGTACAACTCTCGTGAACCGGAGGACTCCCGGCGACTGATCGAGGCGGTGGCAAGCTCTGATGAGATGTGCACCGCCCTTCCCAGTGTGGATGTCTATTCTGCCGGAGGGGAGGCGAGTGTAGTGCAGCTTCTCGCTCGCGGGTTGGGCGAGCGGGCCGCAGCGACCAGGGAAAAGCTGCCCACGATCATCTACACGGCGGAGAACAACAACCGGGCCGCGCAGATCCTGGCGGATCATTTGCAGCCTCACATATCCGCCTCTATCCATAGAAATGTTCAAATTTTGAACACTGTGATCGGCAAAATGAGTGGTGTCATCACGGACAGGCAGACCGTGGAGAAGCTGGGCCTGGCCATCATCACGCCGCGGATTCCGAGGGCCGTCCTGGTCGAAGAGTTCAATCGAATCCTTGTTTCCAAGGTTTCTCTGCCGGGCTGCAGGCGGGGAATCTCAGTATTCCAGGAAAAAGAGGATCTGCTGCCTTTCGAAGAAGCCAAGCTCTACGGGCACAACGCCATTCATGCTCTGATCGCCTATCTGGCGGATTTCAAGGGCTACCGCCTGATATCTGAGGCGGGCAGGGACTCCTGGATCATGGAAACGGCCCGGCGGGCGTTTATAGAGGAATCGGGGGCCGCTTTGATCCGCAGGCATAGGGCCCTAGGCGATCCTCTATTCACAGAAACCGGGTATCGAGCGTATGCCGAGGATCTGCTCGAGCGCATGATCAATCCGAACCTCAACGACCTGGTCGAAAGAGTCGGCAGGGATCCTGCCCGCAAGCTGGCAATCGAAGATCGGCTCTACGGTACGATGGTGATCGCCCTCGAACAGGGAATCGAGCCCCGGAATCTGGCCCTCGGCGCTGCAGCGGGAGTGATCGCCCTGCTCAAGAGCGGGGAAAGCTCCGGCTCGGCTGCCGGTGTCGCGCCCGGCACCGCGCCCGGCGCCGCGGTCCCGCGCCGTATCGACGGGGAGCGCCTGCGCGGGATTCTCCTCGAGCTTTGGGGAAAAACTCCGTTTGTTGAAAGGCACGGCGAAAAACTCATCGCTCTGACCTGGGGTGGAGTTGAGCAGCTGAGAAACATTGGTTTGCAGAGATGATGGGCAGGAGCGTGAAATGCATATTCTTCGATTGGGACGGCTGTCTGGCCGACACTCTGGGCTTGTGGACAGCTGAATACCGACAGGCTCTGGCCAGGCGCGGGATCGAGGCGGATCAAGCGGAGATCTGCAGGGAACTGTTCACCCGTTGGGCCGGTCCTTCCTGCTTCGGGGTCGAGGACGGCGATGCGTTCAGCGAGGAGATCCGGCGCGGTCTGGAGGCTGTGGCAGGCAGGACAGAGCTCAATGAGGGGGCCGCTGATACCCTGAAAAAATTAAAAAGCCTGGGTTTGACTGTAGGCATCCTAACGACCTCGAGGAGAAACTTCGTGCAACCCGTGTTGCACAGGCACCGACTCGATCGAATCGTGGACATTCTGCTGACAATTGAAGATGTAGGGAATTATAAACCTCACCCTGAGATCGTGGAGAAGGCTCTGTCTGTGCTTTCTGTGGCCAGGGACGAGGCTCTCCTGGTGGGAGACTCCAGCGTTGATATCGAAGCCGGAAGAGGGGCAGGAGTGGCTACCGTCCTCTATTTTCCGGAGCACAACAAGCCTTTCTACAGGCTCGACCCGCCGGCTGACAGTCAGCCTGATTTTGTAATTCGAGGGTTTCCCGAGCTTTTCGAAATTGTTAATGGTTCGTAATTATGATATTGTCGTAGCCAGGGTAAATTCATGAAACCGAAGCTTTCCCGACATTTTGAAAAGCGATCTCCCTCTGTTATTCGTATCGCCCAGATCGAGTACCTGAAGCGCAAAGATTCCACTGAGGCCGTCAACGTGGCTATCGGTAATGTTTCGCTGCCTATGCATCCCGCCATGGTGCGGCGTCTGGCCGACCTGCGGGCCGAGGGCAGCCCCTTTGCTGGCGGCGCGGTTATGTATACTCCCACGGCCGGTATGGAAGAGGCCCGTCAAGCTTTCCTGCACGTCATCGCTTCCTGCGGTTTCAAGACGGAGGAGCTGAGCGTGCAGATCACCGACGGCGGATCCCAGGCAATGGAGCTGGTGATTCTGGGCGTATGTGGTGAGGGCGCGGACAGGCCCCTGCTGACCATAGATCCTACCTATACGAACTACACGGCCATGGCTTCCCGGTTGGGGCGCAGCACTGTTTCGCTTCAGCGCAGACTTCAGCCTGATGGTCGCTTCACCCTGCCCGACAGCGCACGGATAGAGCAGTTGATCGTGAAGCATAGGCCGGGGGCTCTGCTGGTGATTCCCTACGACAATCCCACGGGTCAACTGTACAACCGGAGGCAGATGATCGACCTTGCCGATCTCTGTGTGAAATACAACATGTGGATGATCAGCGACGAGGCGTACAGACAGCTGTACTATTCGGGAGACGAAACTGTCAGTGTCTGGGGCATCACGGACAGGGAGGTAGCGGGAATCGAGGGCCGGCGGATCGGCATCGAAACTGTATCCAAGGTCTGGAACGCCTGTGGGCTGCGCATCGGTGCCCTGGTGACCGACAACGAGGATTTTCACAAACACTCCGTGGCCGAGGGCACGGCCAATCTCTGCGCCAACGCCATCGGCCAGTATATCTTCGCCAGCCTCCTTCAAGAAAGCCATGAGAGCCTGCGCAGGTGGTACGGGAAGCAGCGGGAGTATTATAAGTCCCTGATGGTATGGCAGGTAGAGGAGCTGAAAAGAGTCCTACCCGGCGTCGTGGTTTCCTCCCCCGATGCTGCGATCTACTCTGTGGTAGATGTACGGCAGATCGTGGGGCCCGATTTCGATGCCATGGAGTTCGTCCTCTTCTGCGCAAAGAAGGGAAGCGTTCCGATAGAGGGCAAGCCCTACACCTTGCTCGTCGCTCCCATGTCCGGTTTCTACGATCTTCCCAAGGCGGAGAACCCGGGCAGGACGCAGATGAGGATCGCCTACGTTGCCCCGCCTGAAAAAATGAAGAAAGTACCCACGCTTTTCAAGGAGCTGCTCCACCGGTACCGGGAGTTGACGGCAAAGAAAGACCTGGTAGGCTCGGCGGTCTGATCGCTCAGCGCATCGATCTGTTCTTCAGAGAAGTGGCCAAGATATTTTTCACGATTCCGGCGCAGAACAGCTGCCAGGCATGGTAGAACAGCAAAGGCAGCAGGGATAAACCCAGAATCTCGGGACGCGAGCTGAAATAGGTGCTGATCAGCGGTATACCTACAGCCAGTGTTTTTTGAGGAGCAGCGTAGACAGCCGAGATCGTGTTCTCCCTCGAAAAGCGAAGCAACCGTGCTCCTGAAAAGGCAGCGAGCAGGAGGACGAGGTGCGAAACAGCCAGATAGGCAAACGGAGAAATCATCCTCCGTACGGTGTGCAAAAAATCCGGATTAGAGGCGGTCCTCGAAAAGCTGAAAAAAACAATGATCAGGATGAAGAGGTTGCTGAGAATCCCCAGGCGCGTTTTGTGCCTCAGTGCGATTTCTTTAAAGAAATGCCGCAACAGCTGACCGCAGGCGATCGGAACCGACATAATAAGCCCCAGGTTCCTCAAAACCTTCAGCACCTCGGAGGCCGGCAGAGGTTGACCCGTGCCTCGCAGCAGCAGTGACAGCAGCAGGGGCGAGACGATGATCCCCATGATATTAGCCAGAGAAGCGTTGAACATGGTACCCATCACGTTGCCCCCGGAAATCTGGGTAAATACGATACAACTGGAAATCGTGGTGGGGATGCAGGCCAGGGCAAAGATACCGATGCGCAGCTCTTCGGGCCAAACATTTTTAAAGGGCAGGGTTGTCAGCACAAAAAACGCGGGCAGTACAACGAAAACGAAGCTCTGGATGTAGAGGTGAAGAGGCCAGTCGCTCAAGCCCCTGCGGATTGTTTCTGTGGGCAGGGTAAAGCCGGATATGAGGAACAGAAGCACGAGCAGGATAGTTCTGGTAATCGATGCCGGGTTCAAGGCTATCCCCAGGTTTGGAAAGAAGAAACCCAAGAGCAAGGCTGTCAGAATTCCGAAAAGAAACCAGTTTTTCTTCAGCGAATTCAGCACCACAGCGGCTTTCCGGATCCGTTCCTCGATTTATTTAACCAGGCGGGAGATCGCCTTGAAGGTGTCCGTGCCGGCGCTTCTGGTGAGCTCGAAGAGAATCGACTCGCAGGTGGAGACGAGAATGCCCTCTCGAGCCAGCCGCTGGAAGGCGATGAGCTTGTCGCCGGCCCTCCGTGAGGATGTGCAGTCTTCCAGTACGACGGGCGTGTATCCCGCCGCCTGCAGATCCACTGCCGTTTGCAGCATGCAGACGTGGGCCTCGATACCGGCCAACAGTATCCGTTTTCTCTCTGTAGCCTCCAGAGCCTGCCTGAAGACCGGCTCGTCCCAACAGCTGAAGGCAATCTTTTCTATAAAGTTTTCCCGATCGTGAGCCGGCGCCCAGCCCAACGCTTCTTGCAGTGAGGAAATCGCAGGCCCGAGTCCTTTGCTGTACTGCTGGGTGACGATCAGAGGCACGGCCAGCAGCTTCAAGCCCCGGATCAAAGTGTTGAGCTTCGTTTCCAGCGATTCTTTTTCGTGCATATGGGGAAACAGCCGCTGCTGCACGTCGACGATTACCGCGGCTGTTTCGGCGCTCAGGATTCTCATTTTCTTTTCCTCGCAGGCAATTGGGGCTCAGGATTTCTCTGCTGAAGCGGCGCTTTGGGTAGCGGAAAAACGCACCGTGCGAACACGGATCTCAGTATCGGCGATGTCTATCAGATTGAAGCCCGGCTGCTCGTCGGACAACTCATCCTTGGCCGCTGAACTGTTCCCTGAAAACTGCCAGCATACAGCCGGGTTGGTTGCCGAAAGTACACCCCTGACTTTACAGAAGAGCTGTATATGGAAATGGGAGGCAAAGACCCCGAGAATATTCTTGGAGTACGGCGGCACGATGTTCCAAAACTCCTCGTCGTTGATCAGCTTGATTTTATCCAACCAGGCGACTCCGCTGTCGAACGGGGGGTGATGCAGGAAGATCACAACAGGTTTGCCGCGGTTTTCATACAAATCCACACTCAGCCAGAGTAGCTGCTCCTCATCGAGCCTGCCGTGTTGTTTTTTGGGGCAGACGGAACAGAGCACAACAACATGGATCTTGTTGTGATCGAAAGAGTAGTACGCCCGATCGTGGTCTTTGTTCCGCGCCAGCGAGCTTTTTTTGAAACTTTTAAGATGATCGTGATTGCCCAGAACCGTGTGGACCGGAGCTTCAAAGTCCTTGAACTTCTCGGCCACCACCTGGTAGCTGCCCTTTTCGCCGTCCTCCAGCAGATCGCCGCCGAGCATGATCAGGTTTGGCTTCGGATTTAGGGCTTTCAGGGTTTCCACGGCCAGGTCTAGATTGGCGTGGGGGAGAACTCCATTGGCTCTGCTGTCCTTTTTCGTGGGCAGGTGAAAATCAGAGATGTGGGCGATGCGCATCCTAAGTCTCCTTGTTGCCCACAGCATAGCCGGGAAACGGGGAGCCTAGCAAGCAGGCAGCACAAACAGAATCTGTCGTCGATCAACCACTTGCGATTTGGTATTCCAGCAAGGCGCAGCACGGTCTTGCAGAGCATAGGGCGATCTGGTTACCCTTGAGCTCAATCAGAAGAGAAAGGAGTCAGCAAGCATGAGATTGTACTGCAAGCAGCTCAATCCCCACGCCTGTCGGAGCTACCTCGTCGGCAGGGACGACGGTAAAGAGGTGATTTTAATAGATCCCGTGCTCGATCACCTCGAGGATTACAGAAAGCTGATCGAGGGGCAGGAGTTGGAGCTTGTGCAGGTTGTGGACACACATACCCACGCCGACCACATCTCAGGATCGGCGGCGCTCAAGGGAGTGTTCGGATGCTTGTATATGATGCACGAGGACGCCCCGGCACGCTGCGCCAATTTCCGGGTGCACGACGGTTTCGAATGGGACTGTCTGGGAGCCACGGTGAAAATCATGCATACACCGGGACACACGCAAGATTCGATCTGCCTCGTGTTCGGCGATTGGATTTTCACAGGCGACACCCTTTTTCTCGATGACGGAGGGGCGGGCCGGGACGATCTTCCCGGAGGAGATCCCGGCCAGCACTGGGAAAGCCTGAGACGCCTGGAGAGGTTGCCTGAAAACCTGATCGTATATCCGGCACACGACTACAGGAACCGGCAGCCGTCGAGCCTGGGGCAGCAGAAACGTACAAATCCTCATCTCAAACCCCGCTCCCGCGAGGAATTTGTCAGCTATTTGGAGGATCTGCGCCTCGGCGCTGCGGACTGGATGAAAGACGTTCTCAAAGCGAACTATGCCTGTGCCCAAAATCCCAAGGCCGCCTGGATCCCCTTGGATGCGCCGGCCTGCGAGGTCAAGGGCACTCTCGCTGTCGGTGTGAACGAGGTGGAGGTTTCATCAATCCTGGCAGCCGAGCTGCGCGACATGATGAGCTCGGGCAATCCACCGCTTCTTCTTGATGTACGGGAAGAGTATGAGCTTTCAGGAGAGCTGGGGCATATCGAGGGGATAATCAATATACCTATAGAGTATCTTGCTCACCGTCTCGATGAGATGGAAAGACTCACGGGAAGAACAAAACAGAGCATTGTCACCGTGTGCCGTTCGGGTGCTCGAGCCTATACGGCGGCCCAGATCCTCGGCCAAGCAGGATTCCAAGATGTTGTCGTGCTGGAAGGAGGAATGATTTCCTGGAACATGTCATGAGGCTCTTTACACCAGTGCCTTGACTATCTTCTCGAGCGCTTTTTCCAGGATACTCCGGGGGCAGGCAATGTTGATGCGCTGAAAACCTTCGCCTCCGGTGCCGAACATAGGTCCGTCATCGAGCCAGACCCCTGCACGTTTGAGTATACGTTCTTTAAGCTGATCATCGCTGTAGCCCAGAGATCTCAGATCGATCCAGGCCAAGTAGGTTCCTTCGAGCGGAAAGACAACGGCTTCGGGCAGCCGCTCGGCGAAAAAGTTTTTCAGGAATTCGTAGTTTTTTTCTATGTAGCCCAGAATCTGCTCGAGCCAGGGCTCGCCGCAGCGATAGGCAGCCTCGGCGGCTGTGATGCTGAAGGCGTTGGCCAGCTCGGTCCACAGGCTGCGGCGGACAGACTGAAAGAGCCGGCGCAGCCGATCGTCGGCGATGATGGTCATGGAACAGCCCACTCCCGCCAGGTTGAAGGTCTTGGTTGCCGCCGTGAAGGTCACGGTAATCCTGGCCGCCTCCTTGGACAGCGCGGCTGTGGGCAGATGTCTGAAGCCGTCGAGAATCAGGTCATGGTGGATCTCGTCGGAGAGGATCACAACATTGCGACGGCTGCAGATTTCGACCAGACGCTCGAGCTCTTCGGCCCGCCATACCCTGCCCACGGGGTTGTGCGGGCTGCAGAGGAGCAGGATACGGGTGCGCTCATCGATCAGCTTTTCCAGATGTTCGAAGTCAATGCTGTACTTTCCCCGATCGATCCGCAAGGGATTTTCGGCGATGCGGCGTCCATTGTTTGCTATCGATTCCATGAAGGGATAGTAAACGGGAGGCTGCAGTACCACCTTGTCCCCGGGACGGCTGAAGGCCAGGAGGGCGAGATTTATTGAGGGAACGACTCCGTGGCAGGCAGTCATCCAGCCCCGGCGGATCTCCCAGTTGTGACGGCGTTTCATCCAGTCAATGACCGCTTCGTAGTAGGAATCCGGTTCCAGGGTGTAGCCGTAGATGCCGTGCTCGGTTCGCGTTTTCAGTGCATCTTTGACTTCTACGGGACAGGCAAAGTCCATATCGGCCACCCAAAGAGGCAGTACCTCCTCCAGTCCCGTGAAGCGTTTTGAAAAATCCCACTTCAGAGATGCGTTTCCCCGCCTGTCTATGTATTCTTCAAAGTCGTATTTCATATCGCAATCTTCGCTTCGCAACTGAAATGAAGATTGCGATGTCTTCTTACACCCGAAAATCTTGACAAAAAAACGAGATATTCGGATATCATCATAATATCGCCAGCGTGCGGATTAGAGGTGCACGGACCGGCCTGAAACGGCGCTTCTGTATATCGCGGCAACGATCTGCACAGACTTCTTGGCCTCGGTTCCGTCCACGAGAGGCGCGCGGCCGTTTTCCAGAGCATCGAGGAGCTCTGCGAACTGGCGACGGTGGCCTTCGAAGCTGAGCGCTCCCGGGTCGGCGGCTCCGCCGCCGGTCTGCGCCGAGGCGCTGAAATCTTTTCGGATCTGCTCGTCCTCGGGGCGGCTCTCTGAAAAATCCCACGCCTTGAGGGTCTGCTCTTCGAGAATCATGCTGCCCTTGGTTCCGGATATCTCGATCCGTTTGAGGAAGCCCGGATACACGGCCGTGGAGCCTTCGATCACACCGAGGGCGCCATTGCTGAAACGCAAGGCCGCTACTGCGTTGTCCTCGACCTCTATGCCTTCATGGCCTATGGTCTCAGCAAACGCTTGTACAGACTCCACCGGCCCCATGAACCACTGCAGCAGATCGATGGCGTGGATGGACTGATTGATCAAGGCGCCCCCGCCGTCCAGTTTCTTAGTTCCATGCCAGCCGCCCTCATCGTAGTACTGCTGACTGCGGTACCACTTCACGTAGGCATCACCCAGCACCAGGGTACCGAAGCGGCCCTGTTCCAGGGCTCGTTTCACGATTTCAACCACCTCGGAGAAGCGTGACTGAAAGATCCCGGCCAGGGTTACGCCGGCTGCTCTGCAGGCTTCGATGATCTTGTCGCAGCGCTCGGGTGTGATCTCCAGCGGCTTTTCAATGACGAGGTGTTTCCCCGCGCGGGCGGCGGCCAGAGAGGGCTCCAGATGTGCTCCGGAAGGAGTGCTGAGGCTGACGATGTCGAGACCCGGATGGGCGAGGAACTCATTTACGTCTGTATAATCCGTGCAGCCGAACTTCTCGGCAAAAGCCCGGGCCTTTTCTCGGCTGCGGCTGCAGCAGGCGACCAGCCCGCCCCCCGACAAAGCTTGGATCGCCCGGGCATGAAAATCGGCGATCAGTCCGAGACCTACGATTCCAAATCCATAACTCATCTTACTCCTCCTGTATCCAACCAGGCCATTGGTACCATGTAACGGTGGTCGTATCAATCCACCCGTGTCGTTGCGAGTGGGTGCCGTTTTCAGGCCTGCAATATCGCTGCCGCTCTGCGCCAGGAATCGAAGAGGGCACGCCAGTAATTCTCTGTATCGAGTATGCTTGCAGGAAGGTTGATTCGTCTCCGTTTATCTTTCGGCTCTTCGACTCGCAGGAGTCCTGTTCCCAGATCAGCGAGACTGGAGCGCAGGTCCACGGTCCTGGGCTCGAAGTACTGTGGATGGGTCAGGTAGAGGGCCGCGGTGGCGTCCCAGGCATAGAATCCCCCGGTTCCGTATTCCCTTTCGATCCAGGTGAACCAGGGCAAAACCTTCTTGCGAAGGTAGCGAGCCAGGGCGGCTTCACCTCGGGCGGTGGATTGACGCGGGGATAGCTGTTTTTCAGAAAGCTCGCCGAGAAAGGCTATGAAGCGCTCGCGCGTCAAGAGAGCTTGAAGACAGATATTGGCGTTGATCACCGTTATCCGGCAGCGATTCTCCGCTCCCGTGGATTTGCCTTCCTTTCCCGCGGCGTGAGATGGCGGGGGAGCACCGGCGTACAGGGTATAGAAGGCTGCCTGCGGATCGCTGGAGAAGTTTAATTCCGGCATCGGGCGGCCGTTTATTATCAAAGGCTCAACGATCCCGCCCATGAGAACGATCTCCTTGAGGTTGGCGAACAGCAGCGGGTCGATCCGGTAGGCACCAAGAAGGTTGGTGGGCGATCCTGTGGCCAGAACCGTTATCCTCCCGGGATTGTTTCGCGCCGCCTCGGCGAGAAAACGGGCCGCCGGACTCTCTCTTTGCTTCGTTGCTCGATCCTCGGACTCCTGTGGCCGGGGCGCTCCGCGCGGGGTGGGTATATCGCTTTTACCGAAGTCTTGGAGCATGGAAACCAGGCAGGGGTGAACTTCTTCGACCGAGCTGTTTCCGAAGGTACTGGTTGCACCGCGCAGGCGGATCTGCGGAGATCCCAAGAGGTGGAGAAGGGCCAGTCCGTCGTCCACGTCTTTTCCGCCGATCCCCATGGTGATGTCGCAGTCGAAGATAAGCTCTATCACGAATTTGAAGCTTCCGGCTCGGGGGAAATCTTTTGGAGGGTTTCCCGAAACAGAGCTTCTTTGCGTTTGAGCATCACGAAGGGAACCTGGTAGGCCTCTTCGATTTTCTGCCTCTTAAACAGCTCGCCGGTCGGGCCGAGCTCGACCTTGCCGTCCTTGTAGAATAGAAGCAAATGATCTGAGAATTTCTCGGAGATATCGAGCTCGTGGACGGAGTAGTAGAGGCTGATCTGCTCCTTGTGGGCGTACTGCAAAAGGTAGGCCATGATTCGCTGCTTCTGATACTCTTCGAGGGTGAATATCGGCTCATCCATCATTATGATTCTCGATCCGTAGAGCAGGCTGAAGGCGATAATCGTCCTCTGCAGCTCACCCTTGCTCACCTCCTGGGTCTTCTTGTTCAAAACTGTTGAGAGCTGGCAAACCTCGACCAGCTCGGGGATGAGCGGGCGGTTCTTGTCCTCATGGAACCCGTTCTGGTAGACGTACTCGAGCAGATCGCCGATGGGCTGCTCCGTCTCGAATTCCATGTTCTGGTAGACGAAGGAAACGTAGCGCTGCCGCTCGCTTTCCTCCCGGAGGTTGCGAGTATCGATGTCGTGAAGGGTTACAAACCCTTCTACAGGAAGGAGAATCCCCGAAGCCAGCAGAAGCAGGGTCGATTTGCCGGTGCCGTTCTGCCCGACCAGGGTGAGGACTCCCCTGGGCAGCACGAGGGACAGCTCGTTGAACACCAGATGACTGGTTTTTGGATAGTAAAAGGAAACGTTGTGTAAGCTGATTTCCGGACGATCGTCGGTTTTCAAACCCATAACAGAGCTTCTCTCAGATAGCTGCCTGGAGCGCCTCTCGATACACCTCGGCGCCCCGGCGAATTCCTTCGATAATGGGCAGCTCGTACGGGCACTTGGGTTCGCACTCGCCGCACTCTATGCAGTTGTCCACTGACCTCGCCGCTTCGGCAATCCAACCGGCGGGGAGGCTTTCCTTTGGGAAGCGGCGGACCAGGGTATCCATGGTCATCAACTGAATGATATTCACACCTTGGGGGCACGGGGAGCAGTAGCCGCAGCGGCGGCAGAATCGTGTTCCGAGCTCGCTGCGCAGGCGTTCGATCGTTCGCCTATCCGCTGATGAAAGTGAAAGCCCCTCCTTCCAAAGATCGAGCACCTCGTCCACCTCTTCGATTTTTTCGAAGCCCGGATCGGCGGCAATATCGGCAATGCCCAGCAAAAAACGGATGCAGGCGGAGGCGTCGTGCAGAGCACCTCCGCCGAAAGGCTTCATGGCGATGAATCCGACATCGCGCCGGCGGCAGGCCTCGATTATCTCCAGGCCTTCTGCTTCCACGATGAAGTTGAAGGGGTACTGCAGCACTTCGATCTCCGGATGCTCGATCACGCTCAACGCGGCATCCCGGGCGTGGGCCGAAGCGCCGATGTGGCGGATAACACCTTGGTCGCGGTACTCCCTGACCACCTCGAAGGTGCCATTTTCCATCATCGTGTTCCACATTTCCCGGCTCGGTACCAAGTGGAACTGATAGAGATCGATGGTTTCCGTCTGCAGGCGTTTGAGGGAGAGCTCTATCTGCCGTCGAAGTCCGTCCGGATCTCTCGCCGTGCCCTTTGTAAACAGAAACAGCGAGGAGCGATCGAATGCTTTGATCGCCTTGCCGAGGCGCTGCTCCGAGGTACCGTAGGCATTGGCCGTATCGATCCAGTTGAGCCCGCCGCTCAGCGCGTGTCGGACAAGGCGAACCGTTTCCTCTTCGCTGAGCCGTTGAATGGGAATCCCCCCAAACCCTATTTTTGTGACGTGGAGACCGCTTTTTCCCAATCTTACTTCTACCTGCCCGTGCATGCGAGACCCATCTTAGCGGATATGTTCGCATTGTCCAAGGGAGATCAGCAACAGGGCCAGGCAATGCGGCAATTTGTGTTTTCTAAGAGAAATCAGCGCTTGAGGGGATTCGTCTCCCGGGCCATGGTGCCTGTTTCCAGGATTTCCTCGGTCTTGTACGTCCCGTACTTGCGAGCTTTGAGGAAGCCGTCCCAGGCACTTTCGGCCAGCCTGCCTTCCATCCAGAGATCGAGAAGCCATTCATCCGTGTATTCAGGGTCTTCCTGCGGGATGCCCGCCTGGATCTCCAGCAACCAGCGGCGGTTGAACTGTTCCTGGGCTCCAATCGTGGGCGACATGATGATGGGGATGCCCAGTCCGCAGTAGAAGGACAGCTCACTCGGTTTGGTCCAGAGAATATCGGTACCACGGATGGTCTGGGCGAACAAGCGGAAGTACTCTTCCTTGATCGGGCTGTATATGATGCGCAGATGGGGGCAGCCGGGTAGGAGCTCTTTTTTTAGCTGTTCGAAATAGTTTTTGACCTCCTCGCGCACGCCGGCCACCAGGTTGAGGGCGATTTGGCCGGAATGGATTTTCTCCCTCAGGCTCTCGGCGATCTGGGAACCGATATCAGCCTGAGCCCCGGCGCCACCGACGGCATAGGTGATCGCAAGAATGCGTTCCTTGCTGAAACGGCAGGTGCCCTTGCCCAGAAAGTGCACGACGTTGCGTCTGTGCAGGGGCCAGAAGCGGTCGCTCGGGTCGAGGTAGAACAGCCTCTGTGCCATGTCGTAGCGCAGCACATTCAAATTGGCCGCCCCCAGGATATCGAGGGGAAAGGGAAAACCTGTCAGGAAGATCCTTTCGTCGGGAACGCCGTAGCTTTTCAGCCGCATTACCGCCCTGCCACAGGGTGCCAGGTAATGGATGCGGCTTGTCTTGGGATTTTCCGCCACCCAGGCCCGGCTGATCTCTGCGTCACAGATTATGCAGTAGATGCGGCTGTAGCCGGCTTTGTCGGCGGCAATAGCGGGAGCCAGGTACGAAGTGATCAGGGGCAGAGGTTTTGTTCGTATCTTTTCCACCATACCCCTGCACAAGCCGCGTTCTATAAACCGGCTGAGCAGCTTCACCTGATAGGAAGGATTGGACATATCCCGTATGGGGTAGAAGGAAGGAATGCTCTGCAGAGTGTCGAGCATACTGAACAGGGGCTTGCCTATTACGGGCGTGCTGCGCACCCGGGATAGGAACTCATACATACCCCGCAAACGCTCCCAAAGTTTCTTCTCCTCCGGGTCACCGGCTGTGGAGCTTCCCACCGTGATGATCTGCCCTTCCGACAAATGCCGCAGTGGATAGATAGCCCGTTGGTGCCCCAAACCCATGTCTACGGTAACCACCCAGGCTTTCTGTATCTCCGGCTCTTTGGCCATCCGCCCTCTCCTTAAAAGTGTCTCTGGTCAAAACTATCGGCGTGGGAGCCCAATGTGAACATAAAGAATTGTAGAGTGTTTCAGATCAAGCCTATCTCTTTACCCACCTTTTCGAATGCCTCGAGGGCGCGCTCCATGTCCTCTCTCTCCAGGGCGGCGCTGGACTGGACCCTGAGGCGGGCCGTTCCTTCCGGTACTACGGGGAATCCGAACCCTGTCACGAAAATCCCCTCCTCGAGAAGACGCTCGCTCATACGGATAGCGAAGGAGGTTTCCCCCACGATGATGGGGATGATCGCCGAAGGCGCCTCGAGGGGCTTGAAGCCGTGGGCTAACAAGCCTTTTCGCAGATAGGAGGCGTTTTCATGCAGTTTTTTCACCAGAGAAGGATCGTTTTCCAGGACTGCGATCGCTTTCAGAGCGCTGGCTGCGGTTGTGGCGGGAAGAGCATTGGAGAAGATCTGAGGTCTTGAGACCTGGGTGAGCAGTTCGATAACATCCCGGCTGGAAGCGACGTAGCCGCCGGCGGCTCCGCCGAGGGCTTTCCCCAGAGTACCTGTGATCACGTCGATCTGGCCAAGAAGCCCGAAGTGCTCGGCCACGCCGCGTCCGTGCTTTCCCATCACGCCCGTTCCGTGCGAGTCGTCGATTACCGTCACGGCATCGTGCTTTTCGGCGAGGTCCACGATATCGGGGAGCGGAGCCAGGTCTCCCTCCATACTGAAAACGCCGTCACTGACGATAAGGCGCACATTCGCCTCCCGTGCTTCCTCGAGCCTGGCTTCCAGCTCCTTCATGTCGGCGTGTTTGTAGATCAGTCGTTTTGCTTTGCAGAGACGGACGCCGTCGATGATGCTGGCGTGATTGAGCTCATCGGAAATGACTACGTCCCCCTCGCCGGCCAGAACGGGAAGTGCCCCTGTGTTGGCATTCCAGCAGGAGACATAGCTCAGGGCGGCTTGTGTTCCGCTGAAAGAGGCGATTTTCCGCTCGAGGTCCCTGTGAATCGAGAAGGTACCGCAGATGAAACGCACGGAAGCGGTGCCGGCGCCGTAGCGCCGCAGGGCGGCTGATCCGGCCTCGACCACCTCCGGATGATTGGCGAGACCGAGGTAGTTGTTCGACGAAAGGATAGTCACCTCGCCGTGGTGTTCCATACGCACCCTGGCGTCCATGGGCGTTTCGATGTGGCGGAGATGTTTGAGGGTTCCCGTTTTCTTCATTTCATCGATTTTGGCTCCTGTGGATTTGTGAAAGTGTTCGTTCATATCTGTCATGATAGCGGTTTAAGAATGGATTCGTCCACAGCGCGCCCTTGTTCTTTCCTTGACCGGTGGGGTGCTTCCCGATATGCTCTGCAGTTATGGATGAGTATATAATCAGCGGGATCCAGCAGGTAGGCGCGGGCGTTCCCGATCTGGACGGTGCCTTTCGCTGGTACCGGAAAAACTTCGGCACGGATATCCGTGTATTCGAGGATGACAGTGAGGCAGCCTTCATGCTGCCCTACACGGGCGGCAAGCCCCGGCCCAGGCATGCCATTCTGGCGGCGAACCTCCAGGGCGGGGGGGGGCTGGAGATCTGGCAGTCCAAGGGGCGCGAGACGGTTCCGCCGGATTTCGAGGTCCAGCTGGGGGATCTCGGCATCTTCTCTGCCCGTATCAAAGCGAGGGATGTTCAGAATGCTTTTCGGCACATGAAAGGTCAGGGAGCAGAGATCCTTGGTGACATAGCCGCGGATCCTTCCGGTTCCCGGCACTTTTTCGTGAAAGATCCCTACGGGCTCATCTTCCAGGTGATAGAGACAAACGGTTGGTTTTCAAAGGGAAAACACCCCACAGGGGGAGTGGCCGGCTGCCTGATAGGAACAACCGATGTGGAGAAGGCGGGGAAGCTGTATTCTGAGATTCTTGGCTACAATCGGGTGGTGTACGATGAGCAGGGAGTTTTCGAGGATTTCCAGCCTCTGCCCGGAGGTCAGGCGAAAGTCAGGCGAACGCTGCTGGCCCACAGCCGCCCGCGAAAAGGCGCGTTCAGCCCCCTGCTGGGGCCGACGCGCATCGAGCTGGTGCAGTGCCTCGATCGACGCCCAAGGAAGATTTTCGAGGGACGCCAATGGGGAGACCTCGGTTTCATCCACCTCTGCTTCGATGTGAGAGAAATGGAAAGCCTCAAACAGCGCTGCGCCCGGGCCGGATTTACCTTTACCGTGGAAAGCCCCGTCGATTTCAAGATGGGAGAGGCGGCGGGACGATTCAGCTACACCGAAGACCCGGACGGAACGTTGATCGAGTTCATTGAGAGCTACAAGCTGGCAATCATGAAGAAGTGGGGCTGGTATCTCGATATGAGCAAACGCAGGCCGGAGAAGCAGCTTCCCCGCTGGATGCTGAAGAGCCTCGCCTTCGGAAGAGTCAAAGACTGATCAGGCGTTTTTCAAAGGCCGGGTGTGGATACCGCATTCACCTCCACACTTGCTCGTGCCGACCCAGCGGCCGGCCCGTTCATTGTCATCGGTGGTGATTTTCGTACAAGGCGCGCAGCCGAGGGAGCGGTATCCCTTGGCGTACAGAGGATTCACCTCCACGTCGTAGAGAGCGAGGTACTGCCAGACCTCACGTTCCTTCCAAAGCAGGATCGGATTCAGCTTGATCAAGTCGCGATCCCTTTCCTCGATTTCCTGGAAATCGGTGCGGGTTCTTCCTTCCGTGCAGCGGAGGCCCGTTACCCAGCAGCGCACACCCATCTCCTCGATCGCCCTGCGCGTGGGCCGCACCTTCAACAGCTCGCAGCAGCGGTCGGGATCGGTCTCGTACAGCTTTTCCGGGATCGGTTCATCGTTGCTGTACACCTTGAGTTCAGGATACCTGTTCACCTGGCGCTCCATGAAGGCCACAGTCTCTTTCGGCTTGAAGCGGGTCGTCACTATGAAGCCTCGTATCTTCTGGTCTACTTGTTTAGCTAGGTGCCAGACCGCTACCGAATCCTTGCCGAGGCTGTTGGCGACAACGAGGGCCTCGCCGAACTGCCGAAAAGCATCTTCTATTAACTCAAGCGATCGTTCTACTTTCTGCTTGAAGGTCAGACTTTCAACAAGATAAGAAACGGGAGTTTTTTCTTGAGCGGAAATCACTGGATCTAATCCTTTCTCTCATCTGCTCAAAGAGGGAAGTGGGGTAATTACACAGAGAAGTATGATAGGCCACGGGAAGTGCTGTCAACCCGAAAGAGGGTGAAAAGAAAGGATTAATTAAAAAATAATTATAGAAAAACGAATTATTGAATATTTGGTTCAAATATTCGAGATTAAGATTAATCAAGGGTTTGCTCTTTCTGCTTTTTCTGTTATATTGATGTCCGGCAGTGACACACCGGCTCACTTTGGAAATAGGTAACGGGGAGCGAACCGATGGGAGATGTTCACTATAGATTGGCCTGCACGGCTTGTGGGAGGAAATTCTCAGATTCCGAAGGGGAGTTTTTGCTGCAATGTGACAATAGCGGGCATGGCCCGTCATTGCTGCGGGCGGAATACGACCGGAGGCAGCTCGAGATCGACTCTGCAGATTCGGGGCTTTTCCGCTACAGGCAGTGGCTTCCCGTTCGCCGCAGGCTCGAAACGCCCGTGACCCCGGTGGCCTTTCGCAGCGAAAGCCTGGCGGCTCGGTTGGGGATGGATAATCTCTGGTACGTGTTCAGCGGCTATTGGCCGCAGCGCGGCGGATTCATGGAGACCTGCAGCTTTAAAGAGCTGGAAGCATACCCGGTCTGTGCAAGAATTCCTGAAGGATCGAAAGGCACCATGGTGGTGTCCTCGGCGGGCAACACGGGCAGAGCCTTTTTGCAGATCTGCTCGCAGTACGAAATTCCGCTGCTGATGGTGGTACCGGAAGTCTCGTTGCCCGAGATCTGGATCACCGTTGAAAAGCATCCTAAAGCAAAGCTGGCCGTGGTCAAGGGAGATGCGGACTATCTCGACGCGATCCAACTGGCCGGCAAGATCGCCTCGCTGGACGGATACTACCCGGAGGGCGGAGCCAGGAACATCGCTCGAAGAGATGGTATGGGTACCGTGGTGCTGGCCGCCGCGGAGAAAATCGGCAGAGTTCCCGATCATTATTTTCAGGCTGTCGGCAGCGGGACCGGCGCTATCGCCGCGTGGGAAATGAGCACGAGACTGCTTGAAGACGGGCGCTACGGAAACAAGAAGATGAAGCTTCACCTTGTACAAAACAAACCCTTTGTCCCTATGAGTGAAGCCTGGAACGCCGGGAGTAGAGACCTGGCGGCAATCGAAGAGGCGAGCGCCAAACAGCGCATCGCCGCCCTTCACGCAATGGTTCTCAGCAACCGCAAGCCTCCCTACGCGATTGTTGGAGGAGTATTCGACGCCCTGAGAGCAACTGACGGACAGATGTACTCCGTAACAGGCGAAGAAGCTCTCCTGGCAGGCTGGCTGTTCGAGTCTTTGGAAGGCTGCGATCTCGATCCGGCAGCCGAAGTTGCCGTGGCAGGCCTGGTGCAGGGCGTGCGTCAGGGAAAGCTCGAAAAGTCGGATGTGGTGCTTTTAAATCTTACAGGGGGAGGGAGAAAGCTTCTGGAGATGGAGAAGACGATCAGGCAGGTTCAGCCGGAGATTGTTTTCACCTCCTCTGATCAGACTCTCGATGAGCTGGAGAAAAGGCTCGTTCAATCTTCCGAAAAAATATCCGTCTAAACTGTGTTAGGAGTGACAGCAATGGATTTATTCGACAAGTGTAAAGGGGAGGGTGGGTACTTTGGTTATTTTCGAGCCCGGAACGATATGTTTTTTTCTCGCCCCGTTCTGGGCGGCGAGCCCGGGCCGCGCATGAAATACGACGGCAAAGAAGTGGTGATGTGGGCGATCAACAACTATATGGGACTGGCAGGCAACGAAGAGGTCAAGCAGAGGGCGCGCCAATCCCTGGAGACCTGGGGCACCTTTTCGCCGATGGGTTCCCGCATGCTTACGGGAAACACGGAAAAGCACATCGCACTGGAGAAGAGACTGGCGGGCTTTTTACAGAAACCTGCAGCCGCCCTGTTCAATTACGGGTATCTCGGTGTGATGGGCACGATCAGTGCTCTGGTCGGCCCCGAAGACGTTGTGCTCATGGACAGGCTGAGCCACGCCAGCATTGTTGACGGCACCATCCTGGCTTCGGCGGGACGTCGTTTTCGACCGTTCAAGCACAACGATCTAGATCATCTCGAGTATCACCTCAAAGCGGCTCAAAAGGACCAGAAGGGAGGCATGCTCATAGTGATCGAAGGGGTGTACGGCATGCGCGGTGACCTGGCGGATCTACCGGGTATCTGCGAGCTGAAGGACCGCTACGGAGCACGGCTTTTCGTAGACGATGCCCACGGCTTCGGTGTCATGGGGCCCAATGGCCGCGGCACGGGAGAGCACTTCGGAGTTCAGGACAAGATCGATCTGTACTTTGGGACCTTTGCCAAAGCATTTGCAGCCATCGGCGGAGTAAGCGCCGGGGATGAGGAGGTTGTCCGCTACATAAAGTACAATGCCAGAACCAATGTTTTTGCAAAGAGCCTGCCCATGGTTTTCGTCGACGCCATCGACGCGTCTCTGACCCTCATCGAGAACCACAGCGGGCTGCGCCAGCGCATGTGGCAGGTTGCCAGGAGGCTGCAGCAGGGGCTGAAAGATCTGGGCTTCGACATCGGAGACACGGAATCTCCGATCACACCTGTTTATGTGCCGGCCGGCAGCCAGGAGACGGGTACGGCCATGATCAAGATGCTGCGGGAAGACTACGGTGTGTTCGTTTCAGGAGTAGCCTATCCGGTTGTTCCGAGGGAGGTCCTCCTTTTTCGAATGATCCCGACGGCTTCCCATTCGGATGAAGATGTGGATATCACTGTAGAGGCGTTCAAGAAAATGCGGGACAGGCTGAATCTCGATCTTTCCCAGAAGCCCTCGTCGAGGAATCGATAGAGTCCGTTACCTGCTCTCTTTGCTGATCTTTCGACGGTCCCGCAGAGTCCCGGTCCCGGGCAGACGGACCCTGCGCTTCAGACCCCGTTCCAGCAGCATGAGAATATCATCCATCAGATCCTCGGCTCCCGGGGAGTCCATATTCATCAGGACCGCATCGTAGACGGCCAGCAGCATTCTCTTTGTATTTTTATACGGTCGCGAACGCAGGACCCCTTTTCGGCTCCCCTCCCGAATGATGTTGCCTGTAACCTGCTCTACATGAGTTCGCAAAGTGTTTTTTCTGTTCAGGCGGTGCTGCTGTCCGGGGTAGATATATTTTTTATTCCGCGTGAGTATGCCGAGCAGGATAGGATTGTTTTTTATCCCCAGTGTGGTGAAGCGGTACAGCGCTTTCAGTTTATTCAGGGGTGAGGTGAACCCGTCGATCAGATGGTTCACGGCGTGGATCCCCTGCCGCTCGAGATTGTCGAGGATCTCTTCGTAGAAGCCTTCTTTGCTGGTAAAGTAGGTATAGAAGCTACCCGTGCCGACGCCGGCCTCTTTGGTGATGTCCTCTATGTTGACGTCTTTGTAGCCGTAGCGGCTGAACAGTTCTTCACCTACCTTCAGAAAAAGCCTCCGCTTGTCACCGCCCATGGCCGTTCCCCCTCAGTTTCCCAAAAAGCGTGAGATTGTCCACACCGGGTCTGCGTTCACCCCGTTCCATTTCCCCGACCATGTCGAGAAGCAGTCGGTTGTACGGTACGTCGACCCCGAGGCTTGCTGCCAGGGTAACCACCCTGCCGTTCAGGAACTCTATCTCTGTTTTTTTCCCCCGCCGCAGGGAATCGAGCAGGGAGGATTCCGTTTTACGATGCTTCCAACCGACGATTTGTATCAACAGGTGCTTCATCCAGCCGGCGTAGCCGTCTTCTGAAAAAAGGCGTTCGATATCCACCGCCCTGCCGAGCTGTTCGAGGGTTATTCCCTTCGATCGAGACACCTCGAGGACCTCCCCGCCGACGGCCAGTACCAGACGGCGAAGGCGGCGCTCGGCGACCAGCTTGCCGAAGCGCAGGCCCGTTACGGCACCCAGAGTTGTCAAGGTGGCTGTAACGGCCAGCTTGGACCAGAGAACTCCTCTGATATTCTGTGAATGAATCACGGGAAAGATGGGGCTCAGAAGCCGGGCGGCCCGTTCGACGGCCGGATTCGAGATGCTTCCTGTCAGATCTCCGATAATGAACGGTCCATGGGCCGTGATCCTGTATTCACCCGGGCCGTCCATCGACGCTCCCCAGAGTACAACCCCCGGAATCAGTCTGCCGGCTCCGACCACCTCCTCCAGGTCTAAAGCGACCAGCCCGTTCTGGGTTGTAATGACCGCTGCATCCCCGGCCAGGTGCGGCTCGAGCCTTTGCACAGCCTCGAGCAGGCCGTTGCTCTTGGTGGCGAGAATCAATGCATCGAAGCGGTCTTTCGTCTCAGGCTCATTTGTAATCGTAACTGCAGCCGTCTGCCTTTTTCTGCCCTCTTTCAGGATCAAGCCGTTTTTTTCTACGGCTGCGGCGATTGCTGGATTCCTGTTGAGAACAGTAAGACGGATCTCCGGCAGACCGGCCAGACGACCCGCCATGACTCCGCCGAGACTCCCGCAGCCGAGAATGGCGATGTTCATACCATTGAATACGTGGGATTGACTTGCATTGTCAAGGCGAAGGCCCCTGACGCAGCAATTCTAAATAGGGGTACGGCGCTGATTTTCAGCCCGCCCTTGGTCTCTAGCCGAACTGGCGCATCTGATATAATTCGTTTGCCACAATTAAATTACACGAAGGGAGA
>CAYMGP010000005.1:0-35339 GCA_964390045.1 uncultured Spirochaetaceae bacterium
CATCATTCCGGCCTTGACCATCGCCCAGCTGTACAAATGTCGCTGGCAGGTGGAACTGTTTTTCCGGTGGATCAAACAACATTTGAGAATCAAAGCCTTTTATGGGACTTCGAAGAATGCAGTGAAGACCCAGATTTGGGTCGCTATTTCGGTGTATGTGCTTGTCGCCATCATTAAGAAGCGGTTGGATTTGGACCTCAGTCTCTACACTATTCTCCAAATCTTGAGCGTGACAGCTTTTGAGCAAGTGCCTATAGTACAAGCACTTAAGAATTTCGATTACAAGTTGTTAAACAGCGATTCGGATAATCAATTGCTATTATTTGATTTATAACCGGACAGTAGTGAGGATGAATATACATTGACATAATTCCTTATTTGATTGTAAATTATGATCAGAAAAGAAATAATACGAAAAGGCCGGAGAACAGGAGGTCTACATTCGGGACCGAGAGGCCGGTGAGTTCAAATCCGCCCAGCCTGATATTATCATGGCTATCAAGAAGTCCAAGGAAGGACGTGGATGGCGCTATAATTTGGAGCAGCTAAACGGTTTTCGCGACCGGGAGCTGTCCATGAGTGTAGCTGTTCTCAGGGAACTTGCTGATAGAGTCTACGATCAGATTCAGGATCTTCCCCAGGAGGCAGTGGATTTCTGTCCTGAGAACACCGGGTTGTCCATTGCCTGGCTGGCGCTCCACATGGCCTGGACCGAAGCCTTCTCGGTCAGCCAAATCACCGGTGCTCCAATCCCCGAGCAACTGAAAGAAAAACTCGAACCGGGCAAGCTTGAGCACTATTTTGAGCCGCCCGACTCATTCGGTACCGCAGAGCAGCTTATCACACTTTGCAGGCAGGTCCAGGAACAGTTCAGCGTACCGGCTTTGAAACAGGTCGAGAATATAGATAGTGCTGTGGATATAGGGGAAACGGAGGCCACCGTCCGCGGAGTGCTCAACCACCTCGCCTGGCACTGGGCTTATAATTCCGGCCAGGTGGGATTGTTGCGTCTTCTGTGGGGCTCTCAGTACACGAGCCGGTGAGTTCAAATCCGCCCAGCCCGATTTTTTCCTCCGTTTAGTTTATACAGGGGGAGGCCGAAGATTAGTTTTGGGCTTTCTCTGCGCTATGAGTTCGATTCTAACAAGGACTACATCGTTTAAACCCTTCTGTCGGCTGAAGTTCCCGGCTGCCGATCTGCGCTGGGTTGTGCTTCTTGCGTTTGTCCTTCTCCTGCTGCCCTCCGACCTCTCGGCGAACGAGAGCTACGTCCTGAAAAAAGGAGAGACACTGTACAGGATATCCAAGAAGTTCGACGTTCCCGTTCGGGTCCTTCAGCAATACAATGGGATAGCCAACCCGCAAAGCCTACCGGAGGGAGCTCGGATTCTGATCCCCACCCGCTATGCTGTAGAAAAAGGAGATACCCTCTACAGCATTTCCAGGAAGTACAGCGTCGACCTCGATGAGCTGATGAGCTTCAACGGGATCGGAGATTCCACCAGCCTAGCCGTTGGTCGCATCCTGTTCGTTCCAAGAAAGGACGGCGGGGCAAGCGACGAAGCGGGCAGCCCTGATTCCGGCAACCCGATAGCTCCAACACAGCCATCCCAACACTGGATAACCTCGACAGATACGCTTTGGCCCCTCCCGGGAAAACGCGAAAACCTCAGCGGTCGAATTACAGGTACCGTAATCTACGGAAGTACCGGCGACACGGTGGTGTCCGTTTCCACAGGCCGGGTGGTCTGGGCAGGTCCGTATAGGGGGTTCAGTCGGGTAATACTCATTGCAGGGAAAAACGGATATACTTATGTTTACGCGGGTAACGAAGAGACCCTGGTTACTGTGGGGGATGCGGTCCAGCCTGGAGCCGAAATAGGGCGTTTGGGCAAAAACGTTCACCAGGGAATACCCCAGCTGTACTTCTTAGTGTATCGTGACGGCAAACCTGTAGATCCCTCGCTGGCTCCACGAACGTAATTTGTGGAGGAAGTTGCTATTCTCAGGTGCGACAGGGGAGGGAACTCTGAGGAAGAGGACACTCCCGCGATACAGAACAAAATTTCCACCAACCAAGACCGGGATTTGGAGCTTGATCCCCTTGCCCTGTATCTGAAGCAAATCTCCCGCTATCCACTGTTGAGTGCGGAAGAGGAGAGGGCGCTGGGCAAGCAGATAGAGAAAACCCGAATCGCGTTGGAGAGGCTCAAACAGAGCTCGCTGCGTAAAAGAATGCGAGCGCACGAAGTCAGGCAAAAGAGTGCAACGCTGGAGCGCAGGTTCGTTCAGCTGAAGTATAGGATGATCAACGCGAATCTTCGTCTGGTCGTGGCGATTGCCAAGAAGTACCAGTATCGGGGTCTAACACTACTCGATCTTATAGATGAAGGCAACATTGGGCTTATCGAGGCTGTGGAACGCTTTGATTACAGGAGAGGCTGCCGCTTCACAACCTACGGAATCTGGTGGATCCGCCAGGCGATCATCAAAGCGCTGGCGGACAAAGGCAGGCTCATTCGCATTCCGATTCACATGCTCAATACGATCAAGAAATGTTATATGGTTGCCAAGCATCTCACTCAGGAGCTTGGACGGAACCCTTCTGAAGAAGAGTTGGCCCGTTATATGCAAACGGATATCGTGAAAATCAATCTGGTCCGCAAGCTCATGCAGGAAACCGCCTCTCTCGACATGCCTGTGGACTCCAATCATCTCACAAAACTGGCAGATTTGATCAAGGACCGCGGAACCGACGAGCCCTTCGAGACCGTGTTCACCCTTGCATTGCAGGATACCCTAGAAGAGGTTCTGCACAGGTTGAGCAAGAGAGAGATGAAGATCATCAAGCTGCGCTTCGGTTTGGACAGTGACGGACCTCATTCCCTCGAGGAAACCGGAAAAATGCTCGGAATTACCAGGGAGCGGGTCCGACAGATCCAGGAAAAAGCCATCTCCAAGTTAAAGAATTTCAAGCCTATTGTCGAGCTACGGGATTCCTGGCAGCTCAAATGACCCTGAGCTTCCAGGCACCCAAAGGTTTGCAGGGGGCGCTCGTTCCCCCTCCCGATAAGTCCATCACCCATAGGGCCCTGATTATAGCCGCGTTGGCCGACGGATCCTGCCGCCTGTACAACCCCCTGAATACGGGGGATTGTATTTCAACGAGGCGCTGTCTGGAGGCTCTCGGCGTTGCCGTTCACGAAGAGCAGGGAGGCGAATATCCGATCACCCTGACCGTCGAGGGGATCGGTGCAAAGGGATTTCTCGAGCCCGATAGGGTTCTCGATGCGGGGAATTCGGGAACCACGATGCGTCTTCTGGCGGGAGTTTTAGCCGGATCTCCCATGTACACTGTCCTGAGCGGCGATGCATCGTTGAACGCCCGCCCGATGCTGCGAATCGTAGAGCCTCTGCGCACGATGGGAGCCGATATCAGGGGTCGGGAGCAGGGCCGCTTTCCCCCATTGACCTTCCTGCCGGGATCGGGAAAGCTCGAGGCGCTGGAGTACAGGCTTCCCATTGCCAGCGCGCAGGTGAAGAGCTGCCTGCTGCTGGCGGCGCTGCGGGCTCGCGGGCGCTCACGGATCGGGGGGGTAGTCAAATCCCGCGATCACACGGAGCGCTTGTTTCGTTTTCTCGGTCTGCCGTTGCGGCAGGAAGGAGAGTGGTTGATCGTCGATCCCAGCGATCGCATCCCCGCCTTCGAGTACCTTGTTCCGGGAGATATCTCCTCTGCAGCTTTCTTCATTGCCGCTGCGCTCATGTCGGGCCGCTGCCTGGAGATCAAACAGTGCGGATTGAACCCGAGCCGACTCGGATTTCTAGAGATCCTCAAGCGCATGGGGGCAGGTATCGAGATACAACAGGAGGGCGGCAGAGAGGAATCTTGGGGAACGGTGCGGGTAGCAAGCAAAACCCTGCGGGCCATCGAAGTGCAGGACGATGAGATCCCGTTGCTCATCGATGAGATCCCCCTGCTGGCGGTCCTGGGCGCATTCGCCGAGGGCACGACCCGGGTATCTGGAGCGGGGGAACTGCGCCACAAGGAGAGCGATCGACTGCAGGCTGTACAGCGCCTGCTTGCAGCGGTTGGAGGAACCGTAGAGTTGCGGGAGGACGGCTTTGTCGTGGAAGGACCGCAAAGATTGCGCGGCGGTACGGTCGATCCACGCGGCGACCATCGCATCGCCATGGCGGCAGCGGTATTGAGCGCCGGGATCGGGGAAGCTGTCAGAGTCGAAGGATTCGAGGCAGCGCAGGTTTCTTTTCCGAACTTCGTCGAGCTTTTCACGTCTCTTGGGGGAGAGGTCCGGTGACTGAAGCAAGAGAGCTTTGTTTCCGCTTTGCTGAAACAGACTCGCATATCCTGTTTCCTCCTTCGATCGAGCTGGGCAGTTTTTCAGAGGCTTCGAACTGTATTTTCATATTCGACGGCAACACCTACCGGCTGTTTGCAGACCAGATGACTCGACATCACTGCGAGAAGACCTCGGTTGTGCTTGCGTCCGGGGAGAAGAGCAAGAACTGGCGGGGAGCGGAAAAGGTACTTCTTCGGGCGATCGAAGCCGGCCTCGGGCGGGACGGGATGTTCATTGCCGTCGGCGGCGGGATGGTCTGCGACCTGGCGGCTTTCAGCGCCTCGATATATATGAGGGGATGCCGCCTGGCCCTCGTCCCGACCAGCCTTCTGGCGATGGTCGATGCAGCGATCGGGGGAAAAACCGCGATCAACCTGGGTGGATACAAGAATATGGCCGGGACTTTCTATCCGGCAGGGGAGATCTACATCTGCACGGAGCTGCTCAAGAGCCTGCCCGAGCGGGAGTTCAGGTCCGGACTGGCGGAAACCATAAAAACAGCCCTTCTGGGAGACGAGAGGTTGTTCGAGATCCTTGCCCGGGAAAGCGATAGAGTGCTTGCGCGTGATCCCGCTTTTATGGAGGAGATGGTACGCCGCTGTATCGCTGTCAAGGGGGTCATCGTAGAAAAGGACCTCAGGGAACAGGGGAAAAGGGAAGTTCTCAATCTCGGACATAGCTTCGGCCATGCCCTGGAAGCGGTCACGGAACTCGAGGGCTACAGCCACGGCGAGGCGATCGCCTGGGGACTGCTCCGTGCGGCCAAGCTGTCCCGCAAGCTCGGACTGGCCGACGCGGTCTACGAAAGCCGGGTACAAAAGATCCTCGAAACGTACCACTTGCCCCTGGAAGCGGAAAAATCAGTAAAAGCGGAGGCAGTGGTTTCAGCCATGCAGGCTGACAAAAAAAAGAGGAAGGGCAAGCTTCGCCTTGTGCTTCAAAGACGAATCGGAGATACTGTTGTCAGAGAGGTAGAAGAGCAACTTATAGTAGAAGCCCTGCAGGATTCTTCGAGGATATCCGAATGAGGATCACAAAAAATATCTACCAGAAATATGTAAAAACCTTTGAGCCCGGACAGGTCATCTTCAAAGAGGGCGAACCCGGGGACGAGATGTTCATCATAATCCAGGGTGAAGTGGAGATCCGGAAACGTACCTCGGCCAAGACCTCTAAAACCCTGATCGCCTTTGACGAGGGGGACATCTTCGGAGAGATGGCCCTGATCGAAAAGAAACCCCGCTCCGCCACCGCCGTCACGCTCAAGGCCTGCCGCATGCTGGTGATGAACGAAGCGCTTCTCGATACGATGCTGGAGAACAACCCGGATTTCGCGAAGAAGATGATCCGTATACTTTCCGAGCGCATCCGCAAGGCTAATGCAATCATCCAGAATATAACCAGCACCAACCGGCAGAATCAGATCTTCAACGGTCTCAAGCAGTATGCCCAGGAAAAGGGAACCTCGACCTTCAAGGGTCACCGGGTAAAGCTGGCCGAGTTTCTAGCCTGGGCCCGCGATCGCCTCGGCATCCACGAGAAGGAGATTTCCCAGGCGCTGCAGGATTTCCTCAAGCGGAAAATAGTAGCCCAATCGGCTTTGGGAAAAGAGGAAATCATCGTAAACCTCAACAGGCAGGTGTACTGAGCCGCCTGAGGGGCAGCGAACCGCTCTACAGCGCCTCCAACTCGAAGGAGAGCTGCCTGTAGAGGCGGTTGACTTCCTCAGAGTAGGGTGTTTTCGTTTCCTGCACGTCGGCCAGCGTTTCCAGGCTGTACAGGCTTTCGTTGAGAGCGGTTATGTAGTTTCGGGTTGCGCGAAACCAGTAGGTTCCCTGGCCGTCGGAGTGCAGGGTGATGAATCCGAGACGTTTTTTGTGCTTCTTCAGCTTGCACAGCTTCAGCACGCTTGGAAGGGCTTGGATCAGGGGATCGCGGTCTTCAGGTATCCTGTAGCTGCGATCCGGGACTCCCTGCGAAATACCTTCCTCGGGATTTATTCGAGGAAGGAGCTTCAAGATTGTTGCCAGCCGCGTTCCATTGAATATTTCGAAGTTTTTATAGAGGACCCTGCCGCGCAGTTTGTGATAGTTGGGAAGAAAGGAGATGTCGGTGCCCTCGGCCAGTGGACGGATTTTCTCCCACGGCAGCAGCACGGTTTTTCGCTTGCCCTTATCGATCCGAATTTCAAACAGCTGGTTCTCGATCTTCACATAATTGGTGAAATCTCTCTTTTTCCGTTTGCCCTCTTTCGCGCCAAGCGGCATTCGGCGCTCCTGTGAAAGCTGCCGGGCCAGGATGGGCGAAATACGCTCGAGCCAGGCGCGCTTGAGAGGTGAGACCGAGTGTGCCCACGTGCGGGAGGTACGCACGATTTCTCCGGCCACGATGTATTGGGGATCTTCTCGGAACATCACGGAACCGGGATGAATTTGGATTCGGCCGGCGGTCAGCGTTTTGTAAATCCCTCGTCCCGAGCGGACGCAGACGAATTGAATCATACCCCGAGCCAGGGTGCAGAGGTAGTCCGCCACGCTTCCGCCTGAGGAGATCGGTATACCCAGATCCGAAACAATCTCTTCGAGCTGCAGCTTGATATTCACGATTTCCTTCATGGTGCGCAGATCGAGATAGAAACGCCGGCAGAATGGCTCCGGACTGCGGCTCTTTTGGAAAGCCCGGAACAGCTTTATGTAGGATACGAAATCTCCCATGGGATCGCGAAATGTATGGTGGGCTTTACGCGCCTCCAGCTCTTCACCGGGAGGAAGGAAAAAAGGGTTCCGTGTGGAAAGAAAGGTAACACCGATCAAAACCTCTTCGACGACGCTCGGGTAGTTATTGATCGCTTCTACGATCGCCCGGGAAAGTCTGGGTAGTATGGGAAACTCGAGCATGCGGCGGCCGATCGGGGTTACCTCCCTGTGTTCGTCCAGGGCATCGAGCAGCCTCAACGTCTCGATGGCGCTCCGCACTCCCTCCCGCGCCGGTGGAGACACAAAATCGAAACGCTCGAAATTTCGTATTCCCAGCTCCGCCATGCGCAGCACGACTTCCGATAGATCCGTCCTCAGAATTTCCTCCGTGGAGAACAGGGACCGCTGCTCGTAGTCTCTGCGGGAGTAGAGCCGGTAGCACACACCGGGACGAGTACGGCCGGCCCTTCCTCTGCGCTGGTTTGCCGAAGCCCGGGAAACAGGCACTTCTATCAGAGACGAGGTGAAGTTGCGCTGATTGTAGAAGTTCATTTTTGCCAGACCGCTGTCTATCACCGTTGTTACTCCATCGATGGTGACACTGGTCTCGGCTATATTGGTGGCAACGATCACCTTGATTTTGCCGGAATACTCGGCAAATACTCTCTCCTGCTCTTCGGCGGACAAACGAGCGTACAGGGGCAGCACTTCAAGGCGCCGGTGTGCCGGCAGGGATAGGATTTCGCTCATACAGTTCTTGATCGCCGCTTCACCGGGAAGAAAGATCAGGATGTCTCCCTGCCAGTCCCCCGGAACACCGCCCGATGTTCGTTTGGTTTTGTGCTTCTTGCTCTCCGTTCGCTGCATCGTTAAATCGCCGACAATCTGAGCGACCTTCCCGATCATCGCGTCCTGGCCGCTGCGGGGCTTCATCTCCTCGTAAAACGTTTTCACGGGATACATAGGTGTTTCGATATTCACGATCGGACATTGGTCAAAATATTCGCTGAAAACCTCAGCGTTGATCGTGGCCGAGGAGACAATCACTTTGAATTCGGGACGCTGCTCGAGCACGCGTTTAAGAAGTCCAAGGATGAAGTCGATGTTCAGGCTCCGTTCGTGGGCTTCGTCGACCATGATTACGCTGTAACGGGACAGCGAATAGTCGGCCTTGATCTCCTGCAGAAGGATCCCATCTGTCATGATTTTGATGCGCGTGCTCCCGTCTGTCCTATCTTCGAAGCGCATCTTGTATCCGATGGTGTCGGGGATGCTTGTGCCCAGCTGGCCGGCAATAAACTCCGCTACCGATACGGCGGCGATTCTGCGGGGTTGAGTAACCCCTATGATGGCTCGCTCACCGAACCCGGACTCGAGCAGGATTTGAGGTATCTGGGTCGTCTTTCCGGATCCTGTGGGGCTCTCTACGACGATTACCTGGTGGTCCTCGAGAGCTTTGAGGATGCGCTGTTTCTGTAGATAAACGGGAAGCTTGAAGGGATCCACGCCCTATAGTAAAAGAAAAACACACTGGGGGCAATGGAGTTTCGTTATAGGATGATTGCGAACCTCTGCGCCATCATAATATAATATGGATATGGCCTATCCCTACGCTTCCCGGCCATTGTTGCCCAGGCCTCAAGATCGACCGGAGGAGCTCAAGGATTTCATTGCCGCGATCCCTCAGCAAACACCCCGGGAGACCTTCGACAGTATCCGCAGCCGGGGCTATATCGGCCAGGATCAAGCCGTCAAGGCAGTGTGTCTGTGGGCCTATCGGCACACCTCGCGGCTGAAGAAAGTACAGCTTCAAGGGGTTTCGCGCGAGGATCTGCCTGCAAAGACGAATATGCTCTTCGTGGGCCCCACCGGCTGCGGGAAAACCTATCTTATAGAGCTTCTGTTCAGGGATATTCTCTCTCTGCCCACGGCCATCGTTGATATCACGGGGTATTCGGAAACCGGTTATATAGGCCAAGACGTATCCTCGATCCTTACTCGCCTTCTTTATGCAGCCCGCTTCAGCCCCGAGCTGGCCTCGGTGGGCGTGGTTTGTCTCGACGAGTTCGACAAAATTGCCTCGGGGCAGAACAATGCCGTATTCGCCGGCGCGGGCACCACCAAGGACGTATCCGGTTTGGGTGTGCAGAGAGAGTTGTTGAAACTGTTGGAGTCTGCCGAAATAGCCGTGCCGACCGAGCTTAGCCACTCGGAGTACGCTCCGAGGATGATGTTCTGCACGAGGGACATCGTGTTCGTTGCTTCCGGCGCGTTCAGCGGTTTGAAGGGTCTGATAGAAAGCTCAGGTTCCGAACGCATAGGCTTCGGTCGCCGGCCTCTCGCCGGTGCCAAGGACAGGATCGCTGTTTCCTACACCAGCGACGAGATGGACATGGTGCGCAATTTTCAAAATTACGGATTCCTTCCCGAGCTGATAGGACGTTTCCAGCGCATTGTTCCCTTCCAAGCCCTGAGCGCAGGCGAGTTGAAATCGATTTTGAAGGGCAGTGTGCTCGAGGCGTATAAAAACGAGTTCAAGCTCGAAGGCATCACTCTCGAGGTTGAAGAGAAAGTACTGGACACGATCGTCAAGCGCAGCCTGAGGATGGAAACCGGAGCTAGAGGCATAGATTCCGCCTTCATCCAGTATCTGGAGGACGCGGCATTCGAAACCTACTCGCATCCCGGGGTAAGCCGTGTGCTGGTTTACGCCAGCCAGGGCGAGGTGGCCTTTGAGATATCCTGAATCGAATGGACACGCACTTCTGCGTTCCGTTGCCTGGCAGGTTTCTCTGGGCCCGCGCGTTCCAGGTTTTCCAGGGCACGACAGGCTGAGGGCTGCAATACGCGGTAAATTGAAGTGTTTTGCCGATGAAACCCTCGAGCAGAACTTTGAAGTGAGTCTTCCGGCTGGAGCGGCTCGCTGCTCGAATCTGATCGGTGTGTTCAGGCGCGGCCTGCCTGTCGCTCGATCCGATCCCGGTCCTGTGCTGATCGGGACTCATTTCGATACCAGGCTGCGGGCGGACAGGGAACAGGACCCGGTTCTAAGAGAGCGGCCCATTCCGGGAGCAAATGACGGCGGCTCCGGGACGGCAGTTCTGCTTGCCGCCCTGCCGTGGTTGAAAAAGGAAATCCTGGCAAGGGATGTTTTTGTAGTTTTCTTCGATGCAGAAGATGTCGGAGACATCGCGGGATTGCCTTTCTCTTTCGGGGCCCGGCGGTTTGCAGACAATCCACCCGTTCCTCTTCCCTCTGAGGTGTTGATTTTGGATATGATCGGAGGCAAGAACCTGCTTCTCGATGTAGACGCCCATGTCCTGGAGCATCCTCCCAGCCGGCAGTTGTTAAACAGGGTCTTCGGAATAGGCAGAAATCTCGGTTTTCCTGCATTTACCGGCTGCAAGCTCAAGCTGATAACGTGCGATCATCTGCCCTTTCTGAATCTGGGAATTGCCAGCTGTCTTCTTATAGATCTGGACTATCCGAGCTGGCACACCCAGGCGGATTTGCCTGCAGCAATGTCGGGGAGCTCTCTATTTATGGTTGCAGAAGTCTTGAGACGGTACCTACGAGAGCTTCGAAGTTGAGCCCGTCGTGGCTCTTGCGGGTGCGTAAATCCCTCAGGTTGTACAATTTGCGAGCTCGCTCGCTCTCCCCGTAGAAAATGGCCAGCGGGATCCCTTTTTTCTCTGCATATTTGAGTTGGGCGCTGAGTTTCTTTCCAGTGGGATAGGTTTCGGCGGAGATTCCCTCTACACGGAGATCCTCGGCCAAAGCGTGGTATGCGCCGAGCATGGGCTCATCGAGGAAGAGAATCAGGATGTCCGGAGCGGTTTTTGTCGCGCCGCTTATCTTGAGATCTTCCATGGCGGACAGGAGACGATCGAGACCGATGGAAGCCCCTACACCGGGCAACCTTTCGCTGGTGTACAGGGAAGCGAGATCGTTGTAGCGGCCGCCGGAGCAGACAGAACCGATGGCGGGTATTTTATCGAGATATGTCTCAAAAACTATTCCCGTATAGTAGTCGAGACCTCTGGTGATCGAAGGATCGAGGAGGAATCCGGAATCGAGGTTGGATTCCTCGATGCAGCGGAGGATTGTCCCCAGTCTCTTTACCGCGGTGCTTTTCTGTCCCGCTGCGGCGCTCAGCTTGTCGAGTGTCAGCTCGTTGGTTTGCTCCATGGTTATAAAGCGTAGGATGCTCCGGGCCCGCTCGGCGTCGCTCGCCTCGGCCAGCTGTTCCCGCACCTGCTCTTCTCCTATTTTTTTTAATTTGTCTATAATGCGGAGCACGGGCAGGTAGTGGTCCGCCAGATCGAGTTGCTCGAGAAACTCGCCGAACAGCTGTCTGTGGGAAAAGCGAATCCGAAAATCCTTAATTCCCACAGTTCGCATGCTCTTGGCCATAACGGTGAGGATTTCGAAATCGGCAGACGGGGAATCAACACCCACGATGTCGAAATCGATCTGGATGAACTCTCGATAACGGCCCCGCTGGGTATTCTCGCCGCGCCATACCTTGGCCATGTGGTAGCGCTTGAAAGGCAGATAGAGCTCGTTTGTATGGGCGGCCATGAAACGAGCAAAGGGGACTGTCAGGTCGAAACGCAACGCGATGTCCCTGCGGCCGTGATCCAGGAATCGATAGACCTGTTTGTCCGTTTCTCCACCACCCTTGCCAAGCAGTATCTCCGAATACTCCAAAGCCGGCGTATCGATGGGCACAAAGCCGCAGGAACGGAAAACCCGGGTAAGCTTCTCCTGAATTTCAAGCTTTACGGTTTCCGTTTCCGGCAGCGAATCCCTGAATCCCCGCAGTGTTTTTGGTTTAATGATTTCCGCCATCTATTTCAAAAAACGTATCCTTCACCCTGTCGAATGTCAAGCCGGGTCTAAAGCTTCAACGAGGAGACCTTGACGCAATCGGTGCGATGATGAAGAATAGGGATCACGCCATAAGGACAATCTGGACTGTAAAGCATTGCTCGTTCGTTATACTACAACTGCGGAAGGAAAGCCTGTAAAAAAGGCAGAAGTATATACCGCAGAAGATCATCATATCGATCCAGCCCTGATCGATCCTGACGCGAAAAGTATAATTAGCCGTCTTCAAAGTGAGGGTTTCAAGGCCTTCATCGTGGGTGGGGCTGTACGAGATCTTTTGACAGGCTTTGAGCCCAAAGATTTTGACATATCCACCGACGCATTCCCCCGCAGGATTCGCAAAATCTTTCGCCATTCCCGGGTCATCGGCAGGAGATTTCAGATTGTCCATATCTACGCACATCGGACAGGAAAGCGAAAAATATTTGAAGTCAGTACATTCCGCTCGGGCCGGAGTACCAAAAACACGTTTGGCTCTATGGAAGAAGACGTTTGGCGCAGGGATTTCACTCTCAATGCCCTGTACTACTGTCCCGTGCGGCAGATCATTGTAGACTTCGTCGGCGGCTTCAAGGATATCAGGGCGGCAAAGATCCGCACTCTCGTTCGTACCGACATCTCTTTCACAGAGGATCCGGTGCGGATGATCAGAGGGATAAAATACGCCGAGCTCACAGGCTTCCCTCTGCCCACGGCAGCGACCTCAGCCATCAAGCGCCATCGCGGGAAGCTCAGAGAGTGTTCACCGGCTCGACTTACCGAGGAGCTTTACAAGATTCTGGCCAGCGGTTATTCGGCCGGCATACTTCTGCAAAGCTTTCGTCTCAGGCTTCTCGAGGTGGTAGCTCCCGAGCTGCACAAACATTGGCGCTCGCTCGCACGACGTCAGCTGGCGGAGATGCTGCGAGGCAGCCTCGGTGTGCTCGATCAGCGCCTTCGCAGCGAGCCTTCCGCTGCCTTGAGCAGAGGCACAATGCTTGCCTACCTGCTCAAAGGATGTGCTGGAAACTGGGCATTGAAAGGACAAGGGAAAGAGCTCGTTGAAAGCGCGGCAGAACAGGTCCGGAATACTGTAAATCCCCTGCTGCCCTCCCGAAAAGAGTGCGAACGTGCCGCTCGCTTGATCCTGCGCTGGTACAAGAACGGTAAACTATAACGCGTTCAGCGCATGACCTCTATTCGCTGCAGCAGGGAGTCTACTTTTTCTCCATAGGCGGCGGAATCGAGCTCCTTGGCCTTGAGCAGATACTCCACAGCAAGGTCGAAGCGCTTGTCGGCGAAAGCGTTCACCCCCAAGGCGTAGTTAATTAAGCCGGGCTCGATATCCAGCTCGGAAGCTTTGCTGTAGTATTGTTGGGCGGTATCGTAGTCTTTTTGCTGGTAGTAGATCAGACCAAGGTAATAGTAGGGTATATAGTTGTCTGTTCTTTGGGCCACGGCATTTTCGAAGCTTTCGCGCGCAGCTGCAAGCTCCTCAGCACTGTAGAGGTCAACCCCCTGCCGGATAAAATCGTTGAATGTCATCAGGGACAAGCTGTAGGTATGGAAATCCCTCTGCAGCTCTTCCAAGTCGATCCAGCTGAAAGCACGATCCCTGACCTGCAAGGAATTCTGCCGCAGATTCAGGCTGCCATCTAGGGAAGCGAGCGCTTCCCAAATGATCCTATTGTGACGCTTGTCCGTACTCTGGAGCAGGAAGTGAACCAGTCCCCAGGCAGTCGGGTAGAATACCTCTATGCTATTCTGGGCCTGTTCTTTGTCCATGAACAGGAGCTCTTCGAGGGCAATGGCTGAGGGGCTCTCTTCGCTTTGCAGAATAGATTTCAAAGATTCGAGCCAGGCGTAGTTGGATCGCCAGCGATAACTTTCTGCAACGGGATCGTACGCCGAATACTCCAAATATGTGGCCATGCCCTCTTCGATCCATAGAGGCGCGTTGGGCACGAACGCAGATAGAAACTGGATGAATCCATAGTGCAGCAGCGATGCGCCGAAATCCTCTTCCTCTCGTTGAAAACCAACCAACTCGCTTCGGCCCGGATCGCTGTAGGAGATGAATACGAAATCTGTGCGGGTTTCGGAAATCAAGCGACTTAGATACTCATCGTAGCTTTGTTTTTCTGAGAAGATACGAACTCGAAGAGGATCTGTACGCAGCGTAAGGTCGTAGTGCAGGTAGTCGTTGAATAAAATTAGAGCTGCTTCGAGCTTGCGGGCGATTTCCATAGAAGCAGTCACGCTGGAATCGCTGAGCACCTGGTAGTGCTCGCTCGACCAGCTGAAGAAATTTTGTTCTTCTGCTCTTATCGGGCTTGTTGACAGTAGATACACCAACCCGAGAAGGACTCCACAAAGTTGAACTCTCTTCATATGGCCCCCAGGCAGTTCATCTTATTCCGTCATCGGGGAGATGTCAAATCATTATCTTTTCTTCTTTAACCTGCGAAAACGTCTAGCGGGAGGCTTTTCGAGCAACAGGGCAAAGGAACGCAGTCCCGGAATGTCCTCCATCACGATTTTTATGGAAGTTGTCATTGGAATGGCCAACAGCACCCCGGCTGCTCCCCACAGCCATCCCCAGAAGAAGAAAGCGAAGAATACGACGAAGATCGTGATTCTTAGCCTCGATCCAACCAGCTTGGGCTCGAGCAATTGGGCAACGAGGTTTTGCATTACAATCAAGACGACCAGGATCCAGAAAGTCTTGGAGAGTGAGGCGAACTGAACGAGCACTATAATGACGGGCAGGATGACCGAGAAAATCGATCCCAAGTAGGGAATGAAGTTGAGCAGGAAGGTAAGAAATCCCAGCACGATGGCAAACTCCACGTGAAATAAAGCCAGAGCCACTCCGCTGGAGAGCCCTATGACGGCGCTGACGAACCCTTTTATACCGACGTACTTGCGGAGATCTCTGTCGATGTGCAGGAGAACCATGGCGATTTTTTTTGCTTCTTTGTGGGGAAAGCTGCGCAGTAACTTGCGGGTTGCCCCATATTTCCCTGTCAGTATGAGCAGGGAGAAGAGAAAAATGAGCAGGAACTCCGCCAGAAAGTTGGCGATCGAGCCGACGGTGGTAAGAACGACAGATCCTATGGGGATCTTTTTGAGCTCATCGAGAATCTGCAGTCCAAACAAGTTGTCTGTGGCGATTTGCACGCGATCGACAAGATCCTGGAGCATCTCCACGAGGGCGCTTTGATATGTTGGTATTTCCTTGGCAAAATCGAGGGTATTGTCGTACAGGATGTACCCAAAGCCGAAGAAGGCGCCCAGGAAGATGGCTCCGGAGATGAGAGCGGCCAGGATCACGGGCATTCGGATCTTGCGCAGGACAGTTACCAGCGGATCCATAAGGTAGGATAGAAACACGGCGATGAGGAGCGGAATAATCACGGAGCGGGCCAGACGGAGAATGACTCCTGATATAAAGAGTGTGATGATGGTGAGTAGAATATTACTCGTTACTCGCCGGTCTTGGCCTTTTTGAAACTCTGCCAATAGTTACATTTACCTCTTTGAGAAACATGCCCGTGAAACTTTCTATGTTTCTTGCGATGTACTCCTGGAGCTCGTACAGGGGAGCGGCTGCCTGTCCGCGCAGGGGAAGTGCCAGAACCACTTCTAGGCTGTAATCGGAGGGTTGCCGATCCACTATTACCTTTTCGACGCTCATCGTGCTGTCGAACTCCTGCACGCAATGAATCACCATCTGCGTGAGGGCCGCCTCGGAGATGCTGACGCTGCCCCGGCTGGTGTATTCCGGCCGCACCACCGTCTTTTCTATAATGTTTCCCGACTTGACGGGGTGAAAGCGCCTTTTGAAGAAGATCTTCATCGAATCGAGAAATATGTGAGGATAGCTGCGTTTGACCTCCAAGGCCGGTACAGGGATGATGTGCTTGCCCTCGGAGTTGCGGGAACGGATCGCTGTGGCGATCTCCTCGCGCGAGGCTATGTCCTCGATCTGCAGCAATTTGGTCGGGTGAGGAAGCCGGAGCCTTCTGGCTATCTTGCGTACCATCTTCTCGGAAGTACCGATAATGAGGATCCTCTTGAACTGCTGTCTGCTCAGCACCTCTCTGACGGTATTGGCATGCTTATCATCTGCAAAAAGCGCCGTGCCTATGGCGGCGAGTATTCCCTTTTCCTTCTTTGCCGAGCGTCCCGCCAGTATTTTCTGGTCCCGGATCAACAAACCGTCGTCAACGATGAGATCGATGCCGTGTTTCTCAGCCACCAGCTTCGCTCGAAAGCTTTTCCCGGTTCCACTGCCTCCGACCAGGGCCAATACTCGAACACCTCGAAAGGCATAGACCAGGTAATAGTAAAGATTCTTCAATAAAGACACAACGCTCGCCTTGCTCGCTTCGTTCGCTTCCCCCGGAGAGTGTATTGAGATGTCCCTCAGATGTCAATGTTCTTGACAAATCCAGGGCGGGAAGTGAAACTGACATTCTAGTCGTATAGCTTATGCCTGAACCACGCTCCTTAGCGAACATGCCGATAATGCTCGTGCTTTCATCTGTTGTCCTTGCGGCGGCAATCGCAGCGGCGGTCTCCGTACTGGCGATATCACCCGATCGGATCTTTCCACGCTCGTGGAAGGGATACTACACCTTGTACATTCAAAAAACAGACGAGACGGAAGATCTGGTGCGGCGTATTGCCGCAACCCGAGGTATCGATGCGGTTGTCTCGCGCTACACCTCTTCGGTTTCCTTCAATACCTTCGCCGGATTCGATACGGTATCGATTGATAAGATCCCCGAACGTCTCGATCCTCTCGATCCCCGGCTCGATCCGTACATGAAGAAGGTAGAACGACTGTTCGCCGTCCGTGAAGGAGATACGGTGTGGGAGGTGCTCTACCTGCGCTCGGAGACAAACCTGCTGTTTGCAGCGCTGCGGCTGCACAGAGCACTGCAGCGGCAGAGTCTCCGTTGGAGGCTTTTGGAAGTCGATTTCCCCGCCAAGAGCGTCAGCCTGGGACTGTTCCTATTGTATTTGCTGGTGCTTGTGGTGCTGCAGCGGTCGGCGCTTGTACGGTGTGCAGCCTGCCTGGGTGCCCTTCCCTGGCTGTTTGTGGTCCTGCTCGGCGGTTTTTTCTCCCTCCTCTGTTTCTTTGCCCTCTATCCTCTCTGGCTCGCTGTGATTGGATATCTGCACGACACCTGGAAAGACAGGCTGTTTTTCCCTCGTGAAACCGCCCGCAGGGTGTTTGCCGCCGGGAGTATCCGCAAGAGAATCCGCGAGAAAATCCATTCAAGATCAGGATTTTTACGGATCGCCGTTTTTCTAGGAACAGGCATTGCTCTGGCATTGATGTCTGCGCAAGCACTGCCGGGAGTTGCTGTGTCGTTGGCCTGCGGTCTGCTGATCGTGCCTTTTATTTACTGTACGCTTGTGCACAATCTCTCACGTCGGGCCCATCCCCCGTTTCAACGCCTTGAAATACTGAAGCGCTTTCGCCTCGACAGGAGCAGAAGGACACTCTCGCGAAACCACGGCGCTCAAATTGTTTTGATCGCGTTGGTGCTCGCCTCTTATCCCATGCTGCGTTTGGCCGAAAGTTCGAGCTCCAAACCCGAGCAGATGATCCGGATGAATGGTGAAGGGCATGAAGCCGATGGACTGTCGTGGAGCTCTCTGAGCGCCCTCTCTGTTGCTTCCGGTGACAGTGAGCTTCCCGATCTGGCGGACTATCTCAGCCATCGAGCGTATCAGGAAGCCCTGATATTCGGGCGTCCCTACGGTTTCCCCGCCCTGGGGGAGCGGATTACGATCTCCGAGTATCAGGATTTTCGTGACGGGGAAGACAATCGTCGGATTCTGAAAACCTATCGCGTGGTCAAACAGTTCAAGGCCTCATGGCTCGAGCAGTCGCTTCTCGATGCCGCTCCGGGAAGCGTAGCGGCCCTGTTGATCGACCAGCAGGTTGCAGCCCCGCTTGTTGTGGCGCCTGTAGGGGATTTGGTAGCGGTCGGCGCGGTGTCGGCCGGGATTGGAACCTTCCTCGCTCTCTTATTCCTTATGTCTTTGTTCTTTAAGGGCTGTTTGGATTTGACAGCATCTGTATTGTATGCTACTAGGAGTCTTACGCTCAGGAGGCGTTAACACATCATATGGCCGTTAAAAAACTCAGCTTTCCCGGGGGAGGAATACATCCTCACGATTTTAAAAGCTTAAGCAACGAGATCCCGATTCGCAACGCTCCCGTTCCACCGCAAGCTGTGATCCCCATGCACCAGCATATGGGGGCGCCGGCGGAGTGTCTGGTGGAGCCCGGCGATGAAGTCCGAGAAGGCATGCTTATAGGGAAAGCCCAAGGGGTGTTTTCCGCGAATGTACATTCCTCCATACCCGGCAAAGTGGTTGAAATCCGCGAGATATACCTTCCCACAGGCATCCGTAGCAAAGCCGTGGTGATCGAATTCGAGGGCGAATTCGATCACAGCGGCAGAGTGGATGAGCAGTGGCAGAGTAAAAGTTCACAAGAGCTGCTCGAGGTGATTCGGGAGCAGGGGATCGTGGGGCTGGGAGGGGCGACCTTTCCCACCCCTATAAAATTCACGATCCGCGAGAGCAGCTCGGTTGAATATTTCGTGATGAACGGAGTGGAGTGCGAACCCTTTCTGACCGCCGATCATCGGCTCATGCTCGAGAAGACAGAGGGGCTTCTGACAGGTATCGCCGTGATAAGCAGGATCCTATCGCCAAAAAAGGTACTGATTGGAGTGGAGGAGAACAAACCCGACGCCATCGAAGCGCTGAGGCGAGTGATTGCGGCCAAGGACCTGGACATCGAGGTGGTAGTCCTGAAGACGAAGTACCCCCAGGGAGACGAGAAGCAGCTTCTCAAAGCCGCGATAGGGCGTGAGGTGCCGTCCGGAGGACTGCCTCTCGATATCGGAGCGGTGGTTTCCAATACTGGGACGGTATTCGCCATCTATGAGGCGGTGGTCCTGGGCAAGCCCCTGACCGAACGCATCGTGACGGTTACCGGCCCGGCAATTGCCAATCCTGGGAATTTCAAGGTTCGCATCGGCACACCCGTAGGCAACCTGCTGGAAGAGTGCGGTGGCTTGAGCGAGAACGCGGGAAAGATCGTTGCCGGCGGACCGATGATGGGCTTTGCCCTGGTCGACCTGACGGTTCCCGTGCTCAAAGGAACCTCGGGGCTTTTGGCTCTAACTGAAAAACAATCCCGGGCCCGGCCGGAGACGAGCTGCATCGGCTGCGGCCGCTGTATCGCGGCCTGCCCCTTCGGGCTCAGTCCAACCACGCTGTACAAATGGGTCGATCACCAGGAGTACGACGAGGCCATGGCGGCCGGTCTTATGGACTGCAAGGAATGCGGCTGCTGCGGTTATGTTTGCCCGGCTCGGATCCCGCTCATTCAGGGAATGAAGCTGGGAAAACTCATGGCACGAAAGAAAAAGGCTTAACAAATGGCAGATACCGACAAGACGTGGAATGCTCGGATCGCGGTTTCTCCCCATCTGCATGAGGGCAGCACCACGGCAAAGATCATGATCAGCGTGATCGTTTGCCTGCTGCCTGCCGGCATTTGGGGGATAGCGATCTTCGGCATTTATTCTCTCTATGTGATTCTGGCTTCAATCGCGGCCAGTGTGCTTACCGAGTATATCATCGCCAGACTCCAGGGACGCTTCACTCTCAACGATTGGAGCGCCGTGCTGACGGGGCTGCTGATCGGCTACAACATGCCGCCCTCGGTACCGATCTACATCCCTGTGATCGCCTCCGTTTTTGCCATGGCTGTGGTGAAGATGGCCTTCGGAGGCTTGGGCCGTAATTGGATGAATCCCGCCCTGGCCGGCAGGGTCTTCTGTACCTTTTCCTGGACGGGCCTTATGACGACCTGGAAGGCCCCGCTGAACTGGGGTGCCGATGCTGTTACCAGTGCATCCGTGCTCGGGTTCGTAAAGGCGGGCATGCTGGATTTTGAAGGCGCGGTTCGGGGACCTGTTCAGTTTCTCGCTTCGAAGGGTTATCCGACCAGCGGTCTGGGAAGCTCGGGCCGCGGCGGACTTCCCGCTCTCCTGGAACCGCTGGGCAAGCTTTTCCCGGAGGGCTACGGCGATCTGTTTATTGGCAACATACCGGGCTGCATCGGTGAGGTCTCGGTTATCCTGCTGGTTCTCGGCAGCATCTACCTCTTCGTAAAAAAAATAATCACCTGGGAAATCCCGGTGGCCTACATCGGCAGCTTCTCCCTTTTTATTTGGTTTCTTGGTGGCAGACCCTTCGGAGGTGGAGTATTCACGGGAGATGTTCTTTTTCATCTCATGGCGGGGGGCTTGATGCTGGGAGCTTTGTATATGGCCACCGATATGGTGACCTCCCCCCTGACACGAAGAGGAATGATCATCTACGGTGTCGGTGCGGGTTTCCTCACCTTCCTGATCCGAATCTACGGATCCTTTCCGGAAGGGGTTTCCCTGGCCATCATCATCATGAATATGTTCGTACCGCTGATTAATCGGGTGACCAAACCCGTGGTCTTCGGCTACGTGAAGGAAGGCAAGGAATGAAAACAATAGCACTCACCGGGGTGAAGTTGTTTGCTATTTGTGCCGTGGCGGCTTTGACTCTGGGGGGGATCAACGCTATTACAGAACCGGTAATCATTCAGCGCAGAGTAATGGAGCTCGAGCAGGCTTTGAAAGAGTTGACTCCCGATGCGGAAACTCAGGAAGCCGTCGCGATGACCGACAGTCCAACGATTGTGAAGCGTTATCCGGTAAGCAAGGGAGGCGAGGCTTCCGGAATGCTCCTCGAGCTCAGGGGTTCTGGATATGGGGGCGAGATGAAGATTCTGGCCCGCTTCGAAAGTGATGGAGCAATCAGCGCTGTGAAGCTTATGGACAACTCGGAGACTCCCGGTCTCGGCAAGAAGGCGGAGAATCCAGCCTATATGGAGAAGTTCATAGGATCAGGGAGCCGGGAGAAAAAGATACCCGTGCGCAAAGACATGCTCAGCGGACCCGAGGCCGATGCCGTGACAGGAGCCACGATTACATTTCTCGGCGTTTCCAGAGCTTTGGCCGAAGGTGCCGATTATGTGCGTTCGCTCGGTGGAGGAGAGTGAAGATGTCCAACGAATTCACTAAAGGATTGTTCAAAGAGAACCCGATATTCATCATCCTGTTGGGGCTGTGCCCGACCCTGGCCGTATCGACCCAGGTCGTGAACGCTCTTGGCATGGGCGCGGGAGTCATCTTTGTGCTCTTGGGGTCCGAAATCTTTGTGTCCCTTCTCAAAGATTTCATTCCCGAGAGAATACGCATCCCTTCATTTATCGTGATTATCGCTTCGTTTGTCACGATTGTGGATCTGGTTATGCAGGCTTATACACCGTCTCTTTCTAAAAATCTCGGTGTGTTCGTCCAGTTGATCGTAGTGAATTGTATTATCCTGGGGCGCGCCGAGGCCTTCGCAAGCAAGCGGCCTCTCGGAGAGTCGATTCTCGATGCCCTCGGAATGGGTGTGGGCTTTACATTGGGGCTGCTCCTGATTTCCGCCATCCGCGAGATACTGGGGGCGGGAACGATCACTCTATTCGCCGCAGGAAATTTCGATGGGGTGATCCGTATTCCGGGCCTGGCCAGCCAGCCCGCCAGGGTTTTAGCCTTGGCTCCGGGCGCCCTGCTGGTGATCGGTTTTTTAAAGGCTTTCTTCAACTGGATGCAGATGCGCAGGCAGGCCAGCGAGGCCTGGGCGCTCGTGAGGGAACCGGCCGCTGAAGTGCCAACCGGCGCAGGGGGTGCCTCGTGAGCTATATTGGAATCATTATCACCTTCGTATTTATAAACAACTTCATCCTGACCCAGTTCCTCGGTCTCTGTCCGTTTATAGGAGTTTCCAGAAAAACGGATTCCGCAATAGGAATGGGCTTCGCTGTCATTTTTGTCATGTCTATGGCCGCCCTGGCGACCTGGGCTGTCTACCGTTTGATTCTGGTGCCCCTGAATATCGAATACCTGCAGACTATCAGCTTTATCTTGATCATCGCTGCCTTGGTTCAGTTGGTTGAAATGGTAATCATTAAAATATCCCCGCCTCTGTACAAGGCTCTCGGAATCTATCTGCCCCTGATTACTACCAACTGTGCAGTATTGGGAATCGCTTTGATCGCCGTCCGCAGTGATTACAACGCCATGGAGAGCTTTGTTGCCGGGATCTCGGCAGGTCTTGGTTTTCTGCTGGCGATCGTGGTGATGTCGACGATTCGTGAAAAGCTCGACACGGAACGGGTTCCCAAACCCTTCCGCGGTGTGCCCATCGCTTTCGTGACGGCCGGACTGATGGCCCTGGCTTTCATGGCTTTCGACAAGGCACTGCTGAAAAACCTGCTCGGATAGGAGGATCCCCGGTGGTAATGATACGCATAATATACGCTCTTGCTTCGGTCGCCGGTCTGGGAATCATCCTTGGCTTGGGGTTGGCCTTTGCCTCACGTCTGCTCGCCGTGAAGAAGGATAAGAGAGTGGAAGCCCTGGAGCAGATCCTTCCGGGAGCAAACTGCGGAGCCTGCGGTTTCGCAGGCTGTGCAGCCTATGCGGCTGCGATCGTTGGTGGAGACGTGGCTCTCGATCTCTGCACGGTAGGTGGAGCTGAGGCCGCCAAACGGATGGCAGAGATCATGGGGGCGGAGTACGAAAGCTCGGCAGAACAAAAGATGGTTCCCCAGGTGCATTGCCGCGGCGGTCAGGCCAGCTCCCAGTATTCCTTCGAGTATTCGGGTGTCGAGGACTGCAACGCTCTTTTTGCCCTGTACGGTGGAAACAAAATTTGCAAGTACGGCTGCCTAGGTCTGGGGAGCTGCATGCAGGTCTGTCCGGTGGATGCGATCTATTACGACTCGGATGGATTGGTCTGGGTGAACAAGGAGATCTGCATCTCCTGCGGGCAGTGTGTGAAGGTCTGCCCGACCGGGGTGTTGCAGTGGGTTCCCTACGATGCCGACTATATTGTCGCCTGTAATTCCCGTGACAAGGGCGGCGCGGTCCGCAAGTATTGCAAGGTGGGCTGTATCGCCTGCAAGATATGTGAGAAAAAATCCCCCGAAGGGGGGTTCAAAGTCGAAGACAATCTATCCCGAATCGACTACACAGCAGCGGGGGACAAGGAGGAAGGGGTCAAGGCCTGCCCGACGAAGTGCATCATTGCGAATGAAGTACACCCTAAGCAATGAGGTCTATCAGCCTAATTTTTGGCACCCACAACCATCAACCCGACGGTACGCCATCGGAGCAATTCGAAGAGGCCTATCAGAATACCTATAAACCCTTCTTGAGCCTGCTGTACAACTACCCACGTATTCCTGTGGTACTGCACTACTGCGGCTCGCTGTTTGAATGGCTGGAGGCCGCACACCCCGAGTTCATCATGCTGCTCAAAGAGATGATCAAGCGTGAGCAGGTGGAATTGTTGGGGGGCGGCTACTATGCCCCGGTTCTCTGCCTGCTGCCCGACGGGGACAAGTTGGGACAGATCGAAATGATGAACACGTTCATCCGTACAACCTTCGGTACAAGGCCTCGCGGCAGCTGGATCATGGAAAGAGTATGGGAACCTGGCTTGGCGAGGATCCTGAGCAACAGCGGCATAGAATATACCTTCCTGGACGATCACTACTTTCGTATCGCCGGTTTGGAAGCCGAGCGCTGCTATCATCCCTACCTTACCGAGGATCAGGGCAAAACGGTCACCGTAGTGCCGCTTCAGACGGAGCTGCAGAACATGATTCCTCACAGCAGTCCCGAAGATCTCATTATTGAGTTAAACGAAAGCGCCGATTTTGATGCGAGCAAAATTGCCTGCATAGTGCTTCCTGCAGAGAGGCTCGTCGATTCCAACGAGACGGAGCAAATATACGGAGAAGAGGGCTGGCTGCCACGCTTTCTCGACCTCATTAACAAGAACAGGGACTGGCTTCATGCTGTAAATCCGCGCTTTGCCCGCGAAAGGCTTGCTCCCCGAGGCAGGCTCTATTTCCCTTGTTTGTCTTCGTCGGAATCCATGAAAAGTGCACTTTCGGCAAAGCGGCAGAAGGTGTTTCAGGAATTGGCGAAGAAGCTGCGTAAACCTGAATCCGAAGCGTATCTGCAGGGAGGATATTTCAGGCAGTTTTTGACGAAGTATCCGGAGATCAGCCTGCTGTATTCTCGCCTGATGTACACCCATCTGCTGGTAAGTCAAATACGTGGTGACAAATACAAGAAAAAGGCGGCCTTGAACGAGCTGTGGAAGGGGGAAACCGGAGCGGTGTATTGGAACGGCGAACGGGGACGGACCTATGAAAGCGCTCTTCGCAAGGCAGCCTATCGAGCCTTTATCGAGGCAGAACGAGTCACCCGCCGCGTCGGCATGTTCATGCCTTCGATCATTGCCGCGGATTTCGACATGGACGGTCACAGCGAGTATCTGTATCAGGGAAAAGTGCTGAACGCTTTTGTGCACAGGGTGGGCGCCTCCCTGTTTGAGCTGGATTATATTCCCAAGCGCTGGAATTACCTCGATACCATTGCCCGCTGGCCGGAGCCGTATCATAAATACAAGTACGAGGGCTGCGATTGGTACCTGCGTAAAGCGTTTCTCGATCATTTCTTCTCTCCGAACACGACATTGGAAAAGTTCGACAGAATGAACTACCAGGAGCTCGGGGAGTTCCTCGATCAGCCCTTCGAGCTGGAGGAGCTCCGACGGGAGCAGCGCCGGCTGATCATGGTGCGAAACGGCACTGTGAGAATAGGAAGAAAGAAATATCCTCTCAGCCTGCGAAAAAGCTATCGCTTCAAGGAGTACGGGATCGAGCTTTCTGTACGATTGACAAATCAAGCGACGGTGCCCCTGCGGCTTATATACGGCTCCGAGCTAAATCTTTCCTTTTCGGAGTTCGGAGAGCAGTCGGCAAGCTTCAGTGCCGTTTCCGGGGAGAGAGAAATCCATCTCGCACCACAATCCGCTGCCGTCGAAGCGATCAGCAGAGTTTGTATAGAAGACAAATCCAACAGTGTTCAGATCACCCTGGCGGCGGACAAGCAGTTCGCCCTGTGGAGCCTTCCCGTACAGACGGTGTGCTACATTCGCAAGAAAAAGGAGACGACCTACCAGAGCTCGTGTTTCCTCTGTCGGTGGAACCTAGAGATCGAACCGAGCCGATACGAAGAGCTGAAGCTCAGCCTCGATCTGCGCAAGAGATAATCCTGAAGCTTTATAAACTCTTTTTACTTTTGAGCTGACGGAAACAGGAGCTAAGCCACGGCTGGACCGAAGCGTAGAGCTGGTCCTGGGCCAGCACGAACTCCAGCAGGGCTTCCTGGTAAAGCCCCTGAAAGTAATAAGCCTGCGCCAGGTAGAAGCGCACCCGAGCTTCCGTATAGGCGGTGCGCCGCAGGTTGAGGAAGCCCTGCAGTTTTGCTTCGGCGCTCCGGAAATTGCCGGTCAACAGCTGATCCCGGATTATTTTTTGCAGACCTGCCGATTCACCATTGGAGGGATCGCCGCGGTCTACGGGCAGGATTTCCACACTTCTAGTTTCAGGCAGCAGAGGTGGGGTGGCTGCCAGGATTCTGTCCACTGACTGCCGGGTTTCCAGGCCGAGCTCTTCTGTTTTCGTGGGCAGACCGGGTCTTCGCAGCGCCGTTACGGTTCTTCCCTGTTCAAGGCTCGATGGAAGCTGTAAAAAGGGCAGGGGGAACGAGCGGGCTTTCTCTGCCTGTATTCTGAGCGGGGCAGGGGCGGTTGTCTGTTCGGGTTCACCGGTAATGGGAGCAGGCAGCGGTGCGGCGGCCGGCGTGATCGGTGCTGCGGCGGTCTTCTCCGTCGGAGCCGCCTGCTCTGCTGCCGCCACCGGCGGCAAACCGACGCGCCCTACTTCGAGAGGAAGGGCTACGGGCTGCACCGTGCTGTTTTCTCCGGCCATCAGCTGCTGTTTCCCCAGCTTGAACAGCCCCGCATCGATGACTGCATAGTAATACTCGACACCGGGAATGGGATAATCGAAGTAGCGGGTTGTGCCGGCATCGAGCTGTACAGGAGCAAAGGCCGACAGAAGATCGTCGGCTGTGAGAATTGCAGAATCGCTTCGGAACAGAAGAAGGTCCCTGTCCGGGTTGGAGGATTGAAAGGACACGCGCATAGCATCGGCCGCTACCTCTGCTTCGATCTCCGAAACACGGGCGGCAAGACTCTCCTCGGAAGGAAGAACAGCTATGCTGACAGGCTCTGAAGTTCTGTTTCTGAAGGGTACAAATATACTGTGGAGCGATCCGTCGGCATCCTCGAGTAACACCGCATAGTAGTAGGGACGGGCGTCTGTGGGTTTGTCTTCGTAGCTTGAAGTATCCGCAGCAAGGCGGGCGATGAGCTCAGCCTGATTCAGGTTGTCGGCACCGATCTGGCTCGTGTGTCGGTAGAGCACGGGAGAGGCTTGCACGTCTTTTGGATTGCGCCAGGACAAGAGAACGCTTGATCCGGAAGCTTCGGCCTTCAACTTGGAAACAAAACGAGCAAAGACTTCCCTTCCCGTTTCCTGGGAGAAAGCCAGCGCGCAAGCGCTAATAAAGAGCACGAGCAGGACAGCTTTCTTCATACAACTTACTCATCGGCGCAGTTTTTTCATCGTTTGACACAAAATAGGAGAAACTTTACACTTAATCAAGATGTTCGTGGCTGTAAACTGCGATTTGGGTAGCGAGGAGCACCGCGACAGAGTACACGCGACCCTTGTCCAGTATGGTTTTCAGAGAGTCCATGGGAGTCTATACGAGTCCCTTACGATAAATGATAAAGGGCTCCTGCGTCTCAAAAGAGACCTGGACAGGCTATTGGACTCCTACGACGCCTTGCGCTTCTACCAGTATCCCATGGAGAACACGCTGGTTATCTCCTCGCTGAAAGAGAAGAAATGGCGGAAGACGGTCGTTAATACCCTCAAGGGCGGCGGCTTATGAACAGGCCGCTGTAGGGGCCTTGATCAAGCATTCCAGAATTATTATTACTTAGATGCAACGAAAGGAAGACAGATATGTTGGAAGAGCTACAGACGATCGTTGAGCGTCTTGATCGAAATATTGAAATTTCCTGGAGGCATCTTTGACCCTGACGTTTTAAGAGCAAAGATTGAGTCACTCGAGGGGCAGACCGCCGCTCAGGATTTCTGGTTGAACCGGGAAACGGCGGAACGAACCCTGAGCCTGCTCAAGCGGCTCAAAGCAATGTATGACCCCTGGCAGCAGCTCAAAGAGAGATTTCATGATGCGAAAGAGCTTTTCGCCCTGGCCCTCGAGGAGGGCGATGAATCCCTGGAAGGGGAGATAAAGGATACTCTGGATCGTCTTCAGGAGCGCTACGAAAAGTTGAAAACCCTTCAGCTTCTCGGCGAGGAAAGCGACTCTCTTTCCGCTTTTGTTACGATTCATTCCGGGGCCGGAGGTACAGAGGCCTGCGATTGGGCCAGCATGCTGCTGCGTATGTATACCCGCTGGGCTGAGAATCACGGCTTCAGCGTCGAGATCATCGATATTTTAGAGGTCGAAGGCGGGATCAAATCGGTAACCGTGGAAATCACGGGGGAGTACGCTTTCGGATTCTTGAAGTCCGAATCGGGAATCCACAGGTTGGTACGCATTTCGCCTTTCGATGCTTCCCGCAGACGCCATACTTCCTTCGCCTCGGTATTCGCCTCACCTGTGATCGACGATACCATCGAGGTGGAGATCAGGACAGAGGACCTGCGGGTCGATACGTACAGGTCCGGCGGTGCCGGAGGGCAGCACGTCAACAAGACGGATTCGGCCGTACGAATAACCCATCTTTCCACGGGGATCGTGGTACAGTGCCAGAACGAGCGCAGCCAGCACAAAAACAAAGCCCTGGCCATGAAGGTGCTGCGCTCTCGGTTGTACGAACACTACAAACAGCAGCAGGTAGAAGAGAGGGAAAAGATCGAGAACGAAAAAAAAGAAATAGCCTGGGGCAATCAGATCCGCTCGTACGTGTTCCAACCTTATTCAATGGTAAAGGATCACCGAACGAAAGTGGAGACAGGAAACGTCCAGGCCGTAATGGACGGAGACATCGATTCGTTTATAGAAAGCTATCTTGTCACAGCGAGCGAGGGCAAAAAACAGTGGGTATAGACATCCTAATTGCTGATGATCTGACGTTTATCAAACTCGTACTCCGGGATCTCGTGGAGAAGGCCGGATTCCGCGTCGTCGGGGAAGCTTCTAACGGCGAAGAAGCGGTGGAGATGTATCAGGAAAAACGTCCAGACGTTGTGCTGATGGATATCACCATGCCCAAGCTGGACGGTCTTTCGGCTCTTAAGAAAATCCTCGAGCTCGATTCTGAAGCCAAGGTGATCATGTGTTCGGCTTTGGGACAGCAGACCCTGATTGTCCAGGCATTGCAGATGGGCGCTAAGGATTTCGTTGTAAAACCCTTCCGCCCCGAAAGGGTGATCGCCTCTATAAAAAAGATCCTTGATATCGAATGAAGCTCTGCCCCGGTGTCCTGGCATTCTTATTCCTCGTACAGCTGATCGGATTCGCCGACAACGCGCCGCCTGTCGATGAAAACGAATACTGGACCGTAGGGATCACCGCTTTCGAAGGTGTCGACCTGAGTCAGGAGAATCGTTACCTGGCCAATAGCTTTCCACTCATTCTTCGTGAACGCCTGGAAGCCATTCCTGCTCATTATTTCAGCGAATCGCAAGCTGCCGGATATCGGAGGGCAATCATTCGGAAGGAACAGCGGCTGCTGGCAAAACAGATACAAACGTACAGAGAACAGCGCGACGAACTGTTTTTCACGGAGGAGTTCAGCCAAGAGGCAGTCTCGGACTGGGACGAGAAAATAGAGCAAGGCCTTGCCCGCCTTTCCTACCTCCGCGATCTCGATCCCGTAAGTATAGAAATGCCGGAGAGTAAACCCTTGCGCTTCAAGTCCGGACCGGAGGGCGAACTGCTCTTCGACAAATCGATCCGCAGTCCCCTGCAGCTGGCGAGAGAGCAGCAGGTGGAGCTTCTGCTTTGGGGCAGCTTCGAAGAGATACAGGGGTATCTGTACCTGGAGGTGAGGGCTCTCGATGCCGTTTTGACACGGGAGCTTTTTTCCTACAGGGACGCCGCCTCTTTCGACGGGATCTATGAGATTGTTGACGATATTGTCGCGGAGCTTGCTACCGTGCTCTGGGGAAGAGATTGGGCTTCGCTGAGCATTGAAACCGTTCCCCCCGGCGCGCTGGTCTGGATCGACGGCTCGTTCAGGGGCAGGGCGCCACTGCAGCTGCCCTATCTCCTGCCGGGCGAGAGGAAGCTGAGGGTGGATTCACCGGGGTATCAGTCGAGCCTCCTCTCAGTATTTCTGTCTCCGTATGAAGCGGGCAAAGAGACAGTCGTATTGATTCCTGCGGCTGCCCAAACGATAGATCTCGAGAGCGAACCGAGCGGGGTGCCCGTGTACTCCGGTTCGCAGTGGCTAGGGACCACACCCTTGAAGCTGGACAAGTCCGACGAGGCCGCCCGTATCCTCCTGCGCAAAGACGGCTATCTGGATTTTCCTCTGTACACAGATGCAAAAACACAATCGTCGGTATCCGTATCTCTAGTTCCCGAAGCTCAGGATCCAGCCGAGGTTCAGAAGAGGAGGCGGGATGAGTTCTATACCTCCTTCGGAATCTTCGCCCTTTCCCTGCCTCTGCCCATTTTCCTTTGGGGCTACACGAATGATTGTTTGGTGGGAGCCCAGGCCGCCCTGGATGAGGCAAACATCAGCGAGGCGAACAGATATATCGAGATCGGAAAGGGCTGCTACTACGGATACCTCGGTACCACGGCTGTAAGCGTCACCCTGTTCGCGTACATGATGTACCGTCTGGTTCGTTTCATCCGTACGGCGGACCGAAAGGCCTGAGGGCGGGGAGCGGTATTCATGAAAATGCTAACCTTGGGAGCCAAGCTTCGTCGCCTTTTCGGCCGGGGAGACGGCAACGAAGAGTTTTTTGAAGACCTGGAGGATATCCTCGTTGAAGGAGATATCGGACCTGTTGCCGCCGGCAGAATCGTTGCCTCCCTCAGAGAGGAGCTTGGCGGCGCAAAGCGGGATGAGGAGCGGTTTCTCAAAACCCTGCGCGGCACGCTGGGAGAGGCTCTGAAGGTCGCGCCTCTAGATCTCGTGGACAGCTGCCCGAATGTTTTTCTCGTGCTGGGTGTCAACGGTGTGGGCAAGACAACCACGATCGCCAAGCTGGCCGGGCATTTCATGAAGAAAGACAAAACCGTCCTGCTGGCGGCAGGGGATACGTTTCGAGCTGCGGCCATCGACCAGATATGCCTGTGGGCAGAGCGTCTCGGGGTGCAGGTGGTACGTCAGGATTCGGGCTCCGATCCGGGCGCGGTGGTCTTTGACGCCATCTCCAGGGCTCAGGCCCGCAACATCGACCTGTTGATCGCCGACACGGCTGGACGCATGCACAACAAGGCCCATCTTGTTAAAGAGCTCGGCAAGATCGATCGTATCATCCGCAATCGTGTTGCCGCTCAAGCATACAAAAGGATTCTGGTGATCGATGCTACAACGGGACAGAATGCCCTGCGCCAGGCGGAGGTCTTCCAGGAGGCCGTGGGAATCGATTCCGTAGTCGTGGCCAAATATGATTCCACGGCGAAGGGCGGCATCGTGGTATCAATCTCGAGAGATCTCGGCATTCCTTTCTCCTTTATGGGAATCGGGGAAAAGGTGGATGATCTGGTACCCTTCAACAAAGAGGAGTTTCTCGACAGCCTTATAGGGGGAAGATGAACGCAGCCAAGCATTCCCGGCTCAACCTCTTCCTGGTTTTCACGCTTGCCTCGATCATGGTGTGTACCGCTGCATGGGCGCAGGACCGACCTGCTGCTCGCTACTACTCCTCGAACGATCTCGGAATGCCCCTGCAGGAGATCGGGTGGTATCGAAGCGAGGAGTTCTCCTATGTTCTGGTCGTGGAGCCCATGGACGATCGGGAGGTGCGGAGACTGCTGTACCAGGGCGGGGAGATCCGCCGCTGGGAGATCTCGGCTTCCGAGGAGAAGCTCTACAAGCAGGGAGAGCTTGCCGAGGTACGACTGTATGACGGGAAGGGGAGGCTCAGCCAGGAGAGTCTGTATCGCGAGGGTGCGGCGGAACTGCGCATCGTCTATTACTACAGCGGGGAGGATCTCTCCTACAAGGAGACCTACGACGGGCAGGGCAGGCTCCTGTACACGGATCTTTTTTCTCTCGCTGCCGATGGGGAGGTGAGGCGTGTTCGACGCAGGCCGGCTGCAGAAAGCGAATCCACTCAGGATTTGGCGTTGAGCGGGACAGAGGGACTCATCCTTGAAGAGCGCTACGGATCGACGGAGCAGCGGAATGTCAATCGTTTCGATCGACAGGGACGGCTGGTAGTAAGGGAACTCTGGAAGGAGGGCCTCGCCGTAGAGCGGGAGCGCTACCGCTACCGCGGGGAGCTCAGCGTGCTGGAGAGCTCCGAGCTCGAGCACCTTTTGGAAGACAGAATCACCGTCGGCAGCTACGACGAGCAGGGCCACTTGATCCTCGAGCGAGTCCAGCAGGGGGAAAAGACAATCGAGGAGACCCGCCATGTCCGTGATCAGGAAGGAAGAATCGTCGAGACCACGCGTAGAGGGCAGCATGGAATAGAGAATTGGCTGTATGAGTACGAAGAGGACGGTTCGTTGAAAACAGAGAGGTACAGCGTCCGAGGATCTTTGCAGAGAATCACCCGTTATGCAACCTTGGAGTCCGCTGGACAGGGAGCGGGGCAGGGGAGCAAGAAATCACGTGTCGAAGAGTTGTACAGGGACGGCGAGCTGTTTATGAAGATTCACTACCAGAGCTCGGAGAAGGTAAAGGAGGAGTTCATCCGCAACGGCGAGGTAGTACGCGTGAGGACATTCCAATGAGGTACAGATTCATTACCTTTATGGGGCTGCGCTACTTCCGTGCCAGGCGGCGCTCCACGGGGGCGGCCTCCACCGTGCTTTCCGTGATCGGTGTCGCTGTCGGGGTAATGACCTTGACCGCTGTCCTGGGGGTAATGAACGGTTTTCAGCTTGGATTCATCGAGAGTATCCTCGAGATAAGCTCGTATCATCTGCAGGTGCGCAGGATCGACGGCCAAATGATCGAACCGGATGACCTGAGCACCTTGCGGGCCGAACCTGCGGTCCTGGCCGCCGTCCCGTTCAGTGAACACCAGGTGCTCATAGAAGGCAGATACGGAGAGCAGAGGGGCTGTCTGATCCGCGGCCTGCCCTCCGATGTAAAAAATCTGGATTTCGGATTTGCCGAACGCCTGAAGATCGTGGCCGGAAAGCTCGATCTAGATCGGCCCGGTGGTATCGTCCTGGGAGCCGAGCTCGGCCGTGCCCTTGGCTTATCGGTGGGGGACATGGTGTCGGTGCTTGCCCTCGAGGGCGCCTCTTTCGGCGAGCTGCGGCCGCTGCGCAGGTACTACGAAGTACAAGGATTTTTCCGCAGCGGCTACTACGAATTCGATTTAGGGTGGGCATTCTTCTCCTTCGAGCAAGGGCTGAGTCTGAGCTCAGGCGCCGGTCCTCCGATCACCGTGGGGGTCAAGATCGGCAACCGTTTTCGGGATCAGCAGGCCGCGCAGAGGATCCGTGCCTCCCTTGGCAGCGATGAGTACCGGGTGGGAACCTGGCGTGAGTTCAACAGGGCTTTCTTCGGCGCCCTGCGCATGGAGAAGATCATGATGATGGTGGTGGTGGGATTGATTTTCGTTGTCGTGGGTTTCAACATCCATCACGGGCTGCGCAGGGCCGTGATGGAAAGGTACGAGGAAATCGGGGTGCTCAAGGCTCTCGGCGCATCAGAGAATGCCGTCCGGGGCATCTTTGTAGTCGAAGGCCTGCTGATAGGGGCGATAGGCAGCTTGTTCGGGCTGCTCGTTGGGCTGTTGATCTCGGCGAACATCAATGCGGTCTTTGCCGCGGCGGAGATGATCGTCAACGGCTTGCTCTGGGTACTGACGCGGGTTCTCTCTCCTCTTCTTCATCTGCCTGGAGATCGCTTCTCCCTGTTTTCTCCCGCTTATTTTTATATAACAGAAGTACCGAGCAGGGTCCTTCCGCAGGAAGCGGTGCTGATCGTACTGTTTGCCCTGTTTTCTCCCATCCTGGCCGCGGTTTCCGCCGCCTCTCGCGTGCGAATCGTGAAGCCCGCCGAGGTGTTGCACTATGAGTGAGCAGCCGATGAGGATCTTGGAGGTCGTCGACCTGAAAAAGGTATTCCGCAGCGGCCAGGAGGAGCTGGTCGTGTTCGAAGGGGTCAACCTTTCGGTCACGGAGGGCACTATCGTTGTGATTACAGGAGAAAGCGGATCCGGAAAAACGACCCTCCTCAATCTGATTGGAGCCCTCGATACGGTCAGCGGAGGGAAGATCCTCTACCGCAACGAACAGATCACCGACAAAGCGGAGGCGGAGCTGATCGACTACCGCAGCCGCAGTGTCGGCTTCATCTTTCAGTTTCATTACCTTCTCAAAGACCTTACAGCTATCGAAAATGTGCTCATGCCCGCCCTTATCGTGGGTATCCAGAGGTCCCAGGCGCGGCGGAGGGCCACCGAGCTCCTCGAACGGGTAGGCCTCGGGGGGCGGCTTCATCATTATCCGCTGCAGCTCTCCGGCGGTGAGCGTCAGCGGGTGGCGGTCGCCAGGGCCCTGATGAACGATCCACAACTGATACTGGCCGATGAACCTACGGGGAATCTCGACGAGAGGAACTCACGGGCGATCCAGGAGCTGCTCTTCGAGCTGGTCGCCGCCTACAGCAAGACGATGATTCTCGTTACCCACGGCGCGGAGCTCGCCAGCGCCGGTCGGGAACGGTATCTGCTGCAACACGGCAGATTGAGGAGACTTTGAGGTACAGTGCACGAGCGACGAGTCCGGAAAAGGCGGCGAGGTACCCCGATTTTTATCTATCTGGGATTGCGCTCTTTTTTGGGCCGGGGAGCCGGGGTTTCTTCGCATCTGCTCGGCTCGATTCTGGCAATCGGTTTGAGCCTGATTCCGCTGATCGTGGTTTTAGAAGTAGCCGACGGTATGATCGAGGGTATTACGCGCAGGTATCTGGAGGTCGGCACGTATCATCTGCAGATAAGCCTGGCCGGGGAGGCGGACCTGGGCAGCTATCAAACCCTGAGAGAACAGATCTTGTCTAAACCCGGGGTGAAGCAGGCGTTCATCGAGAGACAGGGTATGGGCATGTTGTACACCCAGCGGGGACGAAGCGCCGTTACCGTGCGGGCCGTGCCGCCGTCGATGTACGCCGATGACGAGGGCTTCCGCAAATTCTTCACGATCGTCGAGGGCTCGTTCGATCTCGAGCAGGCCGATGATGTTCTTCTCGGACAGGAGGTTGCCGCGCGGATCGGCGCCGGAGTGGGTGAGCGGGTGAAGCTTCTTTCGCTTGTGTCGCTGTCGGGCAGTCGCAGCCTTCCCAAAGTCAGCTCCTTCACAGTACAAGGCATCTTTTCCACGGGGTACCAGGAGCTGGACAAGCTGTGGACCTACATCCCACTGCGCTCGGGGGTGAGGGTGCTGCCTGCAGATAGATCGGCCCAGTTTGTCGGTGTCAAGCTCGACGATCCGTTCGACAAGATCAATCGGCAAGTCGCAAGCCTTCGGGCCGACCTGCCGGGGGAGGTGCAGATCGCCAGCTGGTTTCAGCTCGAACGAGCCAACTACAAGTCTTTTCAGACGACGAAGGCGCTGTTGTTGTTCATCATGGCCTTGATCGTTATTGTGGCCACGATAAATATTTCGTCGGCTCTTATCATGATCGTGCTGGAGAAGCGGGAGGAGATCGGGATTCTGAAAGCCATGGGTGCCCGTCCCCGGGATATCAGCCTGGCTTTTCTTTTTACAGGCCTGCTTGCCGGGATTGTCGGTGCGCTGCTTGGCCTGGGTTTAGGTTTGACCGTGGCCGTGAACATCAACCATGTGTTGCGGGGTATAGAGGGGCTGGTCAACCAGATTGTCAAGGTGTTCATGACTATGGTTGCACCGTTCGGCGGTTTTGAAGCTTCCACTCAGGTGCGGGTTTTCAACACAGAGTTCTACCTGGAACAGATACCGATCCAGATAAAGGGGTCGGAGTTGTGGGTTGTGGCTTGCCTGACTATGCTGCTTTCCACAGTCGCCGCTTTCCTGCCGGCCCGCTCGGCGGCTCGGATCAGACCGCTCGATGTGCTGAGAAAGATTTGATTTTCCCGATTTTTTCGTTATTATGAACGTAGTGATGATGAACGTAGTGATGATGAACGTAGTGATGATGAACGTAG
>CAYMGP010000005.1:35439-46678 GCA_964390045.1 uncultured Spirochaetaceae bacterium
TGATGAACGTAGTGATGATGAACGTAGTGATGATGAACGTAGTGATGATGAACGTAGTGATGATGAACGTGATCAACCTAGGTGAATTGGCAAAGCGATGAAGTGTGAAATTTGCGGGGTACGAAAAGCTGTAATACATATTCAACAGGTGAAGGGCAAGGAACGAATCGATCTGCACCTGTGCGAGGAATGTGCTTTGGCACGAGGCATCGGCGGCGAAGTCGATTCGGACCAGCGATTCGAGCTGTCCATATCAAATCTTCTCAATGGGCTGGTCGACATAGGCAAGATGAAGCGTGCCAAGGACAGGATTTGTTCGCAGTGCGGATCGAGCTGGGAGTCGATCCGCAAGCGTGATAAAATAGGTTGTGCTGAATGCTACACCACATTCAGCGAGGAGATCCGCTTCATGCTGGAAAAGATTGGAGCCCGCGGCAGTCACAGAGGGAAATTGCCGAGGCGCCTCAACACATACAAGAAATATCTCGTGGATGTCGTGAAGCTGAAGGATGGACTCAAAGAGGCCTTGAAGAACGAAGACTATGAAAAAGCGGCCCGCCTGCGGGATCGTATACGTGAGCTGGAACAACCCTCGGAGGATGGTTGATGCAAACAATGGAAGGCTGGTTTGACGCTCCCGGTTCTGAGGCAGACGTTGCAGTGTCCAGCCGCGTGCGTTTAGCGCGCAACCTGTTGGGCATACCCTTCCCCCCGGCCCTGAGCAAGGAGCAGGAGGAGCAGGTCCAGCTCGAGGTGGCGAAAGCCTTTGACAGTGCAAGCGGCGAGTTCGAGAAGATCTACCTTGATCGTCTGGCGCCCTTGGAACGCAAGATCCTTTTGGAACGTAATATCATATCTCAGGATTTCTGCATATCTCCCAACAAGCTCGTCGTTCTGGCCAAGGACGGCGAACGCAGTGCCATGGTCAACGAGGAAGATCACCTTAGACTGGCCTGTATACATACGGGCCTCTGTTTGGAAGAGGTATTCAGCGAGCTTGACGAGCTGGACAACCAATTGGAGGATACCCTCCATTACGCCGCCTCGATTGAGTGGGGATATCTGGCCTCGACCCTTGAAAATGTAGGTACCGGGCTGCGCGCCTCGGTAATGCTTCATCTGCCTGCCCTGGTGATGGATGGGACGATCGGTTGGGTATTGAAGCGCATAAACCAGATGGGACTTCAGATCATGGGGTACTGGGGCGAGGGGGACAACTCTCTCGGGGATATGTACCAGATCTCCAACCCTCTTTCTATAGGGTACAAAGAGAAGGAAATACTGCGTTCCGTGGGCAAGGCGGCCGTCGAGATGCTCGGCTATGAGCGAAAAGCTCGGGAGGAAAGTTTGAGCAGTCGTCGAATGGAGCTGGAGGATCAGATTTTCAGAGCCTATGGGGTGCTCGGAAGCTGCCGCTTGATTTCTTCAAAAGAGGCGATCGACCTGTTGTCTGCTCTGCGCCTCGGAATCAGCCTCGGAGTGCTGAGCGGTCCCCCCATCGAAGCGGTAACATCCCTGATGATCAGAGTTCAGAAGGCTCATATTCAAAAAATGCTCGACAGAATGGATGACGAAACAGATAATAAATTAGTAGATTATACGCGAGCGAGATTGATACGGCGTACCTTGGAGGGGTACGGCCAACCGGGGAACGGCCACCCGGGGTGCGGCCGGCAGAGCAGCGGGGAAACCAACCAGGGAGAGAACGCCCAGGAGGACAACGATGTTTAAGGGTTTGACCCAGCGTGCACAGAAGATTCTGACAGTACTAGCCCAGGAAGAAGCCAAGCGTTTTCACTCCGATCAACTTCTGCCTGAGCATATAATAATTGCCCTTCTCAAAGATGGAGAGGGTGTAGCGGTTAAGGCGCTGCAGAAGGCCAAGGTAGATCTCGGCGAAATGCAGCTGGAAATCGAGCGTTCTCTTCCCATGGGCAAGGGAGGATTGATCCTAGGAGATGTACCCCCTTCGAAGCGGGGCAAAAAAATCCTGGAAGATTCCGCAGCCGAAGCCCGAAACATGGGGCATGAATATATTGGAACCGAGCACCTTTTGCTCGCCGCCTCGCAGGAGGAGGGTAGCTCGACTACGCGCTACCTGAACAGACACAGCATCACGGCGAACAAGCTGCGCGAGCTGATAATCCAGATCAACGGGCTTGGGGATTTGAATCAGCAGGTTCAGCATAAAAAGAAAACTCAACCTGTAACGCGTAAAGCAACGCCGACCGTCGATGAGTTCAGTAGGGATCTCACCAAGCTGGCACGGGACGACAAGCTGGATCCTGTCATCGGCCGGCTGCGTGAAATTCAAAGAGTTATCCAGATCTTGGCCCGGCGTACGAAAAACAATCCTGTTCTGATAGGCGAGCCCGGGGTAGGCAAGACCGCGATCGTTGAAGGTCTGGCCCAGCGCATCGTTACAGGTGATGTTCCCGAAGCCCTGGCCGGGCGCAGGGTGCTGACACTCGACCTGGCCTCCCTGGTGGCAGGCACGAAATATAGAGGGGAGTTCGAAGAGCGCTTGAAGCGAGTGATGAAGGAAATCGTGACGGCGAGCAACGTAATCCTGTTCATCGATGAGCTTCATACTTTGATCGGTGCCGGGGGAGCCGAGGGAGCGATCGATGCTTCGAACATGCTCAAACCGGCGCTGTCCCGGGGCGAGCTGCAGTGCATCGGAGCGACCACGCTCAACGAATACCGCAAGTATGTTGAAAAGGACGCAGCGCTGGAGCGGCGTTTCCAGCCGATCTACGTGGAGGAACCGAATCTCGAAGAGACGATCAAGATCCTCAAGGGCTTGAAAGAACATTACGGCAAGTTTCACCATGTAACATATACGTACGAGGCGCTGGAGGCATCGGCCTCTCTGTCTCATCGCTACATAAGCGACAGATTCCTGCCGGACAAGGCGATCGACCTGATCGACGAGGCGGGGAGTCGAAAAAAGATAGACAACAGCGTGCGGCCCAAGGAGCTGGCCAAGATCGAAATGGAGATCGAAAAGCTGACAAACGAGAAAAGCAATTTGGTCGCCCAGCAGAACTACGAACGGGCCGCCGCCATTCGAGACGAGGTCAAAACCCTGCGCGGTAAGATGGACGACATTAAGCGGGACTGGGAATCGAATCTCCGGGTCGAGGAGAACCTGGTGGATATCGAAGATATCCAGACTGTGATTTCGGAAATAACAGGGATCCCCCTCAACAGGATAGCTCAGAGCGAGTCGGAGAAGCTGCTGCATATCGAAGAGGAGTTGCACAAGCGGGTGATCGGTCAGGATTCAGCAATAAACTCGATAGCCGCGGCGATAAGGCGCTCCAGAACGGGTCTCAGCTCTCCTAAACGCCCCCTGGGGTCGTTTATCTTTCTCGGTCCGACGGGAGTGGGCAAGACTTTGTTGGCCAAGACTTTGGCGGGTTTTCTGTTCGGAAATGAGGATGCGCTGGTACGCATCGATATGTCCGACTTTATGGAGAAGCACAATGTCTCCCGTCTGGTGGGAGCTCCTCCCGGATATATAGGCTATGAGGAAGGCGGAATGCTCACAGAGAAAATCCGCAGGCGGCCCTACAGTGTGATCCTGCTCGATGAAATCGAAAAAGCTCATCCCGATGTGTTCAACCTTCTGCTTCAAGTGTTGGAAGAGGGACAGCTTCAGGATAATCTCGGACATACCGTGAGTTTTCGTAATACGGTACTGATCATGACCTCCAACGCCGGTGCCCGCGAAATCAGCAAAGATGCCTCGCTTGGTTTCCACGTGGAGGAGGGTACGATGCGCTACGAGGAAATCCGCACCAGTGCCCTGAGCGAGATGAAGCGTCTGTTCAATCCTGAGTTTATAAACCGGGTAGATGAGACCGTGGTATTTCACAGCCTCACCCGCGATCATCTTTGGGACATTCTCGAGCTCATGGTCGGAGAGGTCCAGGAGCAACTGACCGAGCAGAACATCACGCTGCAGCTTACCAAAGCAGTTCGTAATTTCCTGATCGAAGAGGGCTATGACGCAAAGTACGGCGCCAGACCGTTGCGCCGCACCCTTCAGAAGCTTGTTGAAGATCCCCTTTCCATAGATATTCTAAAAGGACGCTTCAAGCAGGGCAGCACGATCGTGGTGGACCTGAAGGAGAATAAGATCGCTTTTCGGGCTAAACGAGAACGAAAGCAGGCGGGAAAACAGAGCGGATCCAAGCGGGGAAAGGGCGCAGCGGCCCCAAATTCCTCGACCGAGGACGCTTCCGAGCTACCCCAGGAATTGGCCGTTCGCTAAGTATCCACGCTTTGCGGAGGAAGGGTTGCTGAACAGATCCAGCGAAACAGGGAAGCATGGAACAGGGAGCCTCGCCTCCCTGTTTTTTCTTGTCCTCTTTTTACTTGTAGGATTTCCGACTCCTTCGAACGCGCAGAGCGCGGCCAATCTTTTCGAGGCGGGCAGGAAAGCCTTCGAAGACGGAATGTACGTCATGGCCGGTAGAAATTTCAGACAGCTCGTCGATCAATTCCCCGACAGCAATCTGGCCGATGATGCGGATTACCTCAGTGCCGTTGCGGATTTCTACCTCGGTGAGTTCCGCAGCTGCATCGCAACCTTGAAAGAGTACTCCCGCAAATATCCCCGTTCACTGAGCAACAGCCGGGTGTCCTATTGGCTGGCAAGCGCCTGTTTTCAGATCGAAGCGTATCGGGAGGCGTTGAAATATCTTGATGAGCAGCTGCAGCGCTATCCTGACGAGCAGCCTTACTTCGACCACTCCCTCCTGTTGAGGGGTATGGTCGAGGAGAACCTGGCCGACTGGACGGCGGCGCAGGAAAGCTACCGTGCTCTTATAGACAGCACGGCGGACGGGAGCTTTCTACCCCAGGCTCTGTACCGCAGCGGGGGAATTTACCTGCACGAGGGGCGGTACAGAGAAGCGTTGACGGCCTTTACCCGGATCCTGGTAGAGTTCCCAAACTCTACCTTTTCCGAGGACGCTGTGTTTTTTTCCGCGGAATGTGCCTATTTTCTAGGGCGCTACGCCGCAGCCGAACGCAGCTACCGCACGGTTCTGGCCGGGGAGCCGGGGATAGAGCAGCGGGAGACCAGCATGTACAGGCTGGCGAGCATCCTCGGCGAGCAGGGCCGACAAACCGAGGCTTTGGAGATCTGCAACGAGTTGGAGCTGCGTTTCCCGAAGGGACGGTATCGGATCGTCCTCGATCGTCTGAAAGCGGATCTACTGTTCGACCTCGGGCGGTACCGGGAAGCGGCCCGTTTCTATGAGAAAGCTCTGCAGCCGGCTGAAAGCTCCCGGCAGAGGCAGGTAATTTATTACAATCTGGGCCTCTCGGCGTACTTGAGCGGCGACATTCGGGGTTCGATACAACCCCTGCAGAGGGCCTTTGAAGAGGCCGGCGCAGGCAGCGGTGCGGGCGATGCTGAAATTGCCGAGAAGAGCCTTTTTCGTCTAGCCGTTGCCCTGTCGGAAATCGGAGCGGTGGAACAGGCAACAAGACGCTTCGAGGAGTTTCGAGGCACGTTCCCGGGTTCTGACCAGCGGGAGGAGGCGATCCGCTTCCTCGCCACGCTTTATCGGGAAGGCGGTCGTTTCGACGCTGCGCTGGTCGCATATACGGATTTGATAACCCGCTATCCATTTTCTGAAAAAAGAGACGAATATTTTTTTAACAGGGCCGCCGTCCGGGCCACGATGGGAAGCACGGCCGCCGCCTTGAATGACTTTTTTTCGATTTTGGAAAGTTGGCCTGATTCTGCCTACAGCCCGGAAAGCCGCTACAATGTCGGGTATATCTACTCCCAGCGCGGTGAGTACAAAAGGGCGCTTCCCTACTTCGAGGCCGTGCTCGACGACGAAGCGACGGAGGAACTCGCCGGGCGTGCTACGCTAGCCGCAGGGGTTTGCAGCTTCAACGCGGGAGAATACGAGCAGGCCCTGGAGTGGTTCGACAGAAATATTGAATCTCAGACGGGGGGGACCTGGGTCGGCGAGAGTCTCTTTTATATAGGCAGAACCTACTACAAATTGAGTCGTCTCGAGGAAGCGGAAGCAGGCTTCGGCCGGGCTGCGCTGGCCCTCGAGGGAACTTCACAGGGGGAGGAATCCCTTTTTTGGCAGGGGCTCTGCCAATTCAGGCTAAACGATCTTTCCCTGGCCAAGGCAACCTTTTCCTCCCTGACTTCTAGGTATCCGAACGGCCGCCGGACCGCCGAAAGTTACTACCGTGCCGGAATGTGTGCGGTATTGTCCGAAGAGTACGCCGGGAGTGTCGAGTATTTCGACAAGGCGCTGCAGGTCTCCCGCTCTCAGGGTGGGGAGTACTCCGATAGACTAGTAGCAGAAATACTTTTCGAGAAGGGAATCAGTAACTTCAAGGCGGGCAATCGGCAGCAGGCTCTCGATACATTCAAGACCCTGGGGCGGCAGTTTCCGGACACCTCCCTGGCATCGGAAGGGATATTTAAAATGGCGGAGGAGGATTTTCGATCCGGTAATTACAGGCAAGCCCTCGAAGGTTTCAATGCCGTGATGGAAAGCTATCCCGAAAGTGCCGCGGCAGGGACCGCCCTCTACTGGGCGGGAAAGAGTGCAGCACGGACGGGAGAGCGAGCCGCTGCTCTCGATTATCTGTTCCGTTTTTTGGAGCTTGCAGGTACGGATCGAGAGAGCGACCAGGGGGGTTTTGCCGAGGTGGCGATCGCCGAAATTCGCCAAATCCTCACGGAAATGAGCGAATCCGGCGGGCAGCTGAGCCAGTTCGAGGATTTCTATAGAAGGGTCGAGAGCAGCCCCTCGCTCGCCCAGGATTTCAAAAACCAGGTGCGCTTCGAGTACGCCCGGACGATCTTCGCCGATCGCCCCGATGCGGCCATGGCGGTACTCCAGATTCTCCGAAGCGGCGAGTTGCAGGAGCCGTTGCGGGCGGAAGTCAACTATCTTGTGGGTGAGTACTATAAAGCAAACGGAGAGCTGGACAGAGCCTACGATATTTTCATGGGGATCACGGCGAGCACCATGGGTAGAGCCGGCGCGGCGTCCCAGCTTGCGATCGCCGCAATCCTCGAGGTGCAGGGACACATTCAAAAAGCCGCCGAGGAGTACCTAAAAGTGCATTTCCTCTATCCCGACCAGACAGAGCTGGCCGCGGAAGGGTTGTATCATGCAGGCAGATTGTATTGGGAGCAGAGAAAAACTGACAAGGCAGAACAGCTTTTCTCAAAAATGCGTGCCGAGTATCCGGACAGCCCCTGGTTGGAGAAGATTCCCGAGGATTAATTGAAGCTGTCCCGTAATTATTGCAGTAAATTATTTGCATTAAACACAATATATTGGAGTGATAGAAGAAGATGAAAGACTCCGTAGAGTTTCTTGACACGACCCTTCGGGACGGCAACAAGCTGCCCTTTGTAGTCCTGGACAGGAGCGATCGTCTTGTGATCGCCAGGCAGCTGGCGACGATGGGTGTCGATATTATCGATGCGGGTTATCCTGCCGCCTCGAGGGAGGAGAGGGAGATCGTGGCTGCAATCGCCTCGGAGGTCAAGGGGCCACGGATCTCTGCATTGTGCCGTGCCGTGCTCAAGGATGTCGAGGAAACCTGCGAGCTTCTAAGGAAAAGCGATAATCCCTACCTGCATATTTTTCTTCACGCCTCACCTTCCTTTCTCTCAGGGGTTCTCAAACTGAAGCCACTGCAGTGTCTTGAGCTCATCAAGCGCTGTCTCGAAGCGGCTGCCGGCTTCGGCTTTCCCATTCAGTTCTCTTTAGGTGAGATCTGCGAAGCAGACAGAGATTTTTTGATCGATGCGTCCCGGGTGGCGGCCGAGGGGGGTGCGCAGGTCTTGAATTACGCCGATACCAATGGCTGCCTTTACCCGACAGATGCCGGGGCCTTGATAGCCGGTATCAGAGAGAATTTGAAAGCTGCTGCCGATCTACGCCTGGGGGTACATTTTCATAATGATCTTGGTCTGGCTACGGCCAATACACTGGCCGGCCTGGAGGCGGGGGCGAGACATGTAGAGTGTACCGTCAGCGGGATCGGCGGCCGCTCGGGCAATACCCCCCTCGAAGAGGTTGTTTTTGCCATCGAAGCCTTTCCCGATCGTTTTAATCTCAGCCACGGCATACAGCTCGAGCAGATACATAGAACAGCGACCCTGCTCGCCAGGCTGACCGGTGTAACACCGCATCCGAACAAGCCTGTTCTCGGCAAATGTGCTTTTCAGGAGATTCGCGGCTCCGAGGCCAGAAACGCCCTGCCACAGCATTTGCAGAAGCTGATGCGTGGGCAGACGATCGGAAGATCGGTGGACATTCTATTTGGAGACCAGGAAATGAGCAGGGCCGGGTTCCAGCAGCAACTGGAGAGCTTCGGCCTGCCTACAGAGGGAGTCAATGTGGACAAAGCTTACGGTTTGTACCAATCCCATGTGCGCCGCAAGAAAATAGTGTCTCTCAGCGAAGTCCAGGCGATGGTCGAACAGGCGCGGCTGGAAGAGGAAAAGCCGATATTCGAGCTGGTTGGCTTTGATGTGATGACGGGCTCCCATGCCCTGCCTGTAGGAAGCGTGGAATTGAAGAAAGAAGATACTCTCTCGGTTCAGTCGGCCGTCGGTACCGGTCCTGTAGATGCCCTCTGCCGCGCCGTGGACAAAGCGGTGGGGGTGAATCCTCGCCTGGTACTGTATTCCGTAGATCACCTGACGGAGGGTAAAGACGCCCGTGCGGAGATAACGGTGAGCCTGGCTTACATGGGCAGACGTTTCCACGGGCATTCAGGAAGCACAGATGTAATAGAGGCCAGTTTGATGGCCTACGTCGAGGCAGTGAACAATCTGGAGGCTCACCGCCGCCGCACGCCTGCCGAGGAATTCTATATCGACGGAGAAGAGCTTTGGTTCGAGTGAGGGCTATTCGTTGACCCGTTCGACGTATTCCCGGGTTTCCGTATTGACGAGGATTTTATCTCCCGATTTTATAAACAGTGGGACTTTCACCACAAGCCCTGTTTCCGTGGTAACTGGTTTTGTTGCTCCGGAAACCGTGTCTCCCTTCAATCCCGCCTGAGCTTCTGTTACCTGAAGAACGATTTTGTAGGGAAGGAGAATATCTATCGGCCGCTCATCCCAGAAGGAAAGCTGCAAGGTGTCTCCCTCGCGGACAAAAAGCTTCTTGTCTTCCTGCCCCGAGATCGGCATGGCGAACTGTTCGTAGGTCTCCAGATCCATAAAATGATACGATTCACTGTCCGAGTACAGGTACTGGGCTGTCCTGTTTTCTACGTTGATGTCCTCGAGCATCTCCTGGCTCTTGTTTACCTGCTTGAGCACCTGACCGCTCACCAGATTTTTCAGCTTCAAGCGGACAAAAGCGGAACCTTTACCCGGGTTTACGAACTCCCGCTCCACCACCAGATACGGTTCGTCCTTGACGAGAAGAAATGTCCCTTTGGAGATGGCACCTGCACGAATCATTCGTTCCCTCTCTCCTTTGTTTCGTTTCGAGAGTGTATCCTAATAACTTCCCCCGCTTGTTTCAAGGCAATTATATGATACGTCGAGTGCTTCCGGCCGATTAGCGAAGAAGGTCCTCGGAATAGGGGATGATGGCCCGCAGCGAACCGTGTCCGAGAAAGAAGAGCAGCAGGCGATCCACACCCAGGGCCACTCCCGAGCACTCGGGAAAACCAAAACGGCGGATGAGACGCACGAGCTCCCAATCGCTGGGATGGGATGTACCGGCCCTCCTTTTTTTCCTCTCCTGGTCACGAAAGAAGGCTTCTATCCTGTCGGGATCTGCCTCTTCGGAATAGCAATTGGCGATCTCCACACCGCAAAGGTAAAGCTCCCAACGTTCGGCCCAAGGTGTTCCCTCCTTGCTTCGCGCCAGGGTGGGCAGGAGCGCCGGATAGTCGTAGAGGATGACAGCCCTGTTTTGGGGCAGTAGCGGCTCGACAAAGGCGAGAAACAGCTTGTGGAACAGATCCTCCCAGCTGTCGTGGATGCCCGGCGCAACACCGCGCCGATGCGCAAAAGCCCGCATGGCTTGCTCTTCCATCAAATCGCAGAGCTCCACTTGCAGCGCGGCGCGGAACGCTTCCGACATGGACAGGCGTAGAAAAGGCGTCGAACAGTCTATGCGCTTTTCCTGATATTCCAGCTCCGGTTTCAATCCGAGGCATTGGAAGAGGGAGGCAACCATGGCTTCGAGGATTTCCATGGACTGTATGTAGTCCGCTCCGACCGTGTACCACTCCAGCATGGTGAACTCGGGATTGTGCAGCGGCGAGGCGGGCTCGGCGTTGCGGAAAGATTTGCAGATTTGGAAAATGCTGCCGCTGTTCTCGGCCAGGAGGCGTTTCATCCACAGCTCCGGCGAGGGAATCAGGTACAACTGGCGGGAGGAACTTTCGGCGGCCCGATAGCGGGTGCTGAAGATATCCAGTGTACTTTCAGGGATCAGGGAGGGAGCCAGCAGGGGCGTGTCAACCTCGAGGTATCCCTGCGCTGCAAAGAAGGAACGGATCGACCCAATGATTGCCGCCCGTTTTTGTAGAGTTTCCTGAAAACTTCGTTCCATGGCGTTTCGGTGGGATTATACCAGGGGCCAACGCGCATTGGACAGTACGCATTTCGATGAATATATTTGAGAGAACATCGAGGAGAATGAATTGAATCCAGCATCACTTCAGCCGGGATACCGCACAGCCGGTTTTGAAACCATCTCGAATCGAGAGATGGCGGAATACAGCTCGTGGGCGCTGCGCTACCGTCATATAGTCACGGGCTGCGAGGTTTTTCATCTCTGGAACGAGGATCCGGAGAATCTATTCGCCTTTACCTTTCGAACTCCACCGCAAGACAACACGGGAGCGACCCACATACTGGAGCATTCGGTCCTCTGCGGATCGAAACGCTTCCCCCTGAAAGACCCCTTTGTCGTTCTTCTGAAAAGCAGCCTGCACACCTTTCTCAACGCCTTTACCTTCCCCGATAAAACTGTGTACCCGGCGAGCAGTATTGTTGAAAAAGATTTCTACAACCTCATGCTGGTGGCGGGAGACGCTGTTTTTTTCCCCCTGCTTCTGCCGGAAACCTTTATGCAGGAGGCGCATCATCTGGAGCTTGTAGAGGGCGGGGGCCCGGCCATCCGGCTCAAACGATCCGGAGTGGTGTTCAACGAAATGAAGGGAGCGTTCTCCAGCCCGGAAACCATTGTCGCCCTCGCTT
>CAYMGP010000005.1:46778-84925 GCA_964390045.1 uncultured Spirochaetaceae bacterium
TTCAACGAAATGAAGGGAGCGTTCTCCAGCCCGGAAACCATTGTCGCCCTCGCTTCGCTGCGCAGTCTGTTCCCCGACACGCCGTACGGGTTCGAGTCCGGCGGCCATCCGCGGGATATCCCAAAGCTGACCCACAGACAGCTTCGGGAGTATCATGGGCGTTTCTATCACCCCAGCAACTGCAAGATCTTTCTCTACGGGAACATCCCCACGCCCCGAACGTTGAAATTTCTCGAGGAGAATTTTCTGAAAAGTTCCCGGCACGCCGAGAGCAATTCAGCGATCGCCGTCCAACCGCGCTGGAAGCAGCCGCGCACCTTGGAAAGGACCTTTCCAGCCGCCGCAGGAAACGCTCGGGATCTACGGGGCAAGAGCTCTGTCACCCTGAATTGGCTTGCGATTCCCGTGACGGATCCGGTCAAGCTGCTTTCCTTCGAGGTGCTGAGCGAGCTGCTGGTCGGAAATGAGGGCGCCCCGCTGCACAAAGCGCTTCTTGAATCCCGTTTGGGAGACGATCTTTCGCCGGCTACCGGTTTGGATACCGAGCTCGGCGAGCTGGTTTTTACAGCCGGACTGCGCGGCACGGATCCGGAGCGGGCGGGGGACATCGAGGAGCTTGTGCTGGCCACTCTTTCCAGGCTCAGCGACGGTGGCGTTCCGGATGAATCGGTGCAGGCCGCACTTCAAAGGATCGAGTTCCGCAACCGGGAGATCGTCAGAGGGGGCAGACCGTATTCGCTCACATTGATGCGGCGCACACTTCGGGGTTGGCTGCATGGAAGCGACCCTGAGATCACCCTGGAGTTCCAACGTTGGTTCGATGTCTTGAAAGGATTGGTTGGCGGGGGCAGGTATTTCGAGGATTTGATAGAAGGGTATCTTCTGGCGAACAATCACAGGTCCACCGTTGTGGTCCGCCCGGATCCGAAGCAGCAGAGCAGGGAGGCGGAGGAGGAGCGAACCGAGCTCCGCGCGCTGAGAGAATCGTTGGACGCAGTTGGAATACGAAAGATCGAGAACGATGGGAAGAGGTTGCGGAGCTTTCAGGAGCAGGAGGAGAGTCCCGAGATCGTAGCGGGGATTCCCGCTCTCCACCTCGAGGACCTCAAGTCTGAAGTGGAAACGATATCCACGGAAACGGTCCTTCCCGATCTCGGAACTCCGGTGTTGTTTCACGATCTGTTTACCAACGGGATTGTTTATCTCGATCTCGTGTTCGACACGTCGAAGATCGCAGCGCACTTTTTCGATCTACTGCCCCTTTTCAGCTGGGCGGTACGGGGAAGCGGATTACCGGGAATACCGTACTACGACGTAGCCCGCAGACTGTCACTGCTGACCGGTGGGTTCGGCTCCGCGTTGAGCGCGGACACGTCGGTAGCTTCTCCCAATCATATCCATCAGAAGCTTATTTTCCGGGTAAAAATGCTCGAACAGAACCTGGAAGAAGCGGTGTCCCTGGTTCGGGACTTGCTGCTGCGCTCTGATTTCCGGGATCTGGACAGGCTGCAGACGATTGTCCTGGAGATACGCAATGACATGAAGGCCTCGCTCGTACCGGGGGGCAGTCACTATGCCTCGCTGCGAGCTGGAAGTCGTCTCAGACCGGCTTTGGCTTTCGAGGAGCGCTGGAAGGGGATCTCCCAATACCTCTTCGTTTCGCAGCTGTGCAAGGACCTGGACGGCAATGCATCCCGGCTGGCATCCTCCCTGGAGAGCACGCGGGCGGCCTTGCTCGCCTCTTCGGCACCAACATTGAATCTGACCTGCGAGCAGAAAGCAGTAGAGAAAATCGCGCCTGTTTTACGGGAGCTGGTATCCTCGATCTCCGCTGCTTCGAACAATGCGCTTTCTCCTGCCGAGCCCGCCGAAACAGTCGGTGGAAACGGGGGCAGCCGAGGGGCGGGCAGCGTAGAGACTCTAATCGGCTCGATGAACGTCAGTTTTGTGGCCCATGCGATTCCCGCAAGCACCTTCGGAAGCAGGGAGAACGCTCACGAGGCCGTGTTATCCCACTATCTGTACACCGGATTTCTCTGGGAGCGGGTACGGATGAAGGGGGGAGCCTACGGAGCGGGAGCTTCGAGCAACGGCTTGGAGTCTCTGTTCGGGTTCTACTCATACAGGGATCCAAACACGGTGGCTACTCTCGATGCTTTTCGGCAGGCCCTCAGTTTCGCCGCGGGTCGTGAAATCGAAGACGGAGCATTCGAAAAGGTGGTGCTCGGGGCGGCGGGCAAAGAGGAACGGCCTATGGCTCCGGGAGAGAAAGGGTTTGTAGCCTTGAAGCGGCAGCTGCTGGGAATCAGCGATGCGCAACGGCAGAGCAGAAGGGACGCCTTGATCGCCTGCACGCCGCAGGAGCTTCGCGTCGCCGCCGAGCGCTTGCTATCCGGCTTTGACGAAGGAACCACAGCCATTCTGACCCACAAGGACGCTGCCGAAAAAGAGGGCCGGCGGCTGCTGGATCTAAAGCCTCTCTCCCTTCACCTGCCGGATTGACCGGCCGCTGTCCCTGTGCCTGCCAATTTCTGTTGACGCCGCCATTGAGCACCGGATATAGTATCAGTGTAGGGGGTCCACCGTTGGAGGGACAGGATTATCCGCAGCTGCCCGTGCTGCTCGTCGATGACGAGGAAGCGGTTCTCTCGAGTGAAGCTAAAGTGCTGCGCAGCGCCGGAATCACGAATATAATTACCTGCTCCGATCCGCGGGAGGTCATGCCTCTGCTCGACACGAAAGGGGTGGAGGCTGTTCTTGTCGACATAGCTATGCCCCACATCTCCGGAGATGTGCTCCTGCACAAGATCCACGAGGTCCATCCCCAAATCCCGATCATTGTTGTCACGGCTTCCGGTGACATCGACGTAGCGGTCCGCTGTATGAAAGCGGGAGCTTTCGACTACATGGTCAAGACGGTGGAGCCAAACAGGCTGATCAGCGGCGTCAGAAGAGCTATAGAAATACGCAGGCTCAACCGCAATTACAGCAATCTACGCGAGCGTTTCCTGGCCGATGAGATTCAGAATCCTGAAGCTTTCTCCCGGATCGTGACGCGCAGCCGCCGGCTGCAAGGCATATTTGCTTTTGTAGAAGCCGTCGCCCCCTCGGCAGAGACCGTGCTGCTGACCGGAGAAACCGGAACGGGTAAAGAGTTGGTGGCCGAGGCGGTCCACGCCGTCAGCCGCCGGACGGGCGCTCTGGTGAAGGTCAATGTCGCCGGTCTCGACGACACCATGTTCTCCGATACCCTGTTCGGGCATATAAAAGGAGCATACACCGGGGCGGAGGGGGAGCGAAAAGGTCTCGTACAGCAGGCCGAGGAGGGTACACTGTTTCTCGACGAGATCGGGGATCTTTCCCCGGCCAGCCAGATCAAGCTTCTGCGTCTGCTCGAAACTCATGAATACTATCCGCTGGGCTCGGATATCGTGCGCATGACTACGGCCCGCTTTGTTGTTGCCACCTACTGCGATCTCGTCGAGCTCGTAGAAAATGGACACTTCCGCAAGGATCTGTATTACAGGCTGCAGACGCATGAAATCAGAGTACCCGCCCTGAGAGATCATAAGGAGGATCTCCCCCTGCTACTCGACCAATTTCTCGAGGAAGCCTCCACAGCGCTGAGCAAAAAGAAGCTGGCCGTACCGGCCGAGCTGCTGACCCTGCTCGAGACGTACGAGTTCCCGGGCAACGTGCGAGAGCTGCGTTCGATGGTTTTCAGTGCTGTTAGCAGGCAGAAGGAGAAAATGCTTTCCCTTCAGCCTTTCCGGGAAGCCATGGGGATCGTCGGTGAAAAGCCCCGCGTACCTGTTGCCGGCGAACCCCTCTCCTTTCCATCCCGTTTGCCCACGCTGAAGCAGGCAACAGACCTGCTCGTCGAAGAAGCGCTGTCCAGATCCAAGGGAAACCAGGCCATCGCTGCCGGTCTTCTCGGCGTCACTCCGCAGGCACTGAGCAAAAGACTCAGCCGCAAACGGAGCACTGAAAAAAAATAACTTCCTTCGCAAGGGGCGGAGCACAAGGAGGACCATCATGAGTTGGTTCAGGCTCAGCAGTCTGTCTGTGGGCTCCATGTCTACCACGATCCTCTTGGGATTGATCAGCGGGTATCTGCTGACCTTGAGGCGTAAAACTCCCGACACCTGGTATCTCAGCGGCTATTTGGGCGTGCTGTTCGTACTGCTCCTGTCCTATGCGGTCCGCTACTCCCTGTTCTCCGCTGCGGGTCTGTATACGGGGCAGTTCTCCAACCTCATCGTGTTCGGTGTGGTGTGCCTGATACAGTTCGCCTATCATTTCGGAGGGAATATCTACGTGCGGGAGTCCCGGATTCTGCTCTATCTATCCCTGACTGCGGCCCTCGTTTCATGGGGGAGTCTATTTTTCCGTTCTGTTGTTCCGGCGGTGTACGACTTCGAGGCCGAGTACTTCAGCTTTGAGTATGGTCCCCGCATCGGGGCGGTAACCCTGATAGGCTACCTCTGGGCGATCTCCGTAATGGTTCGGAAGACCGTGCTGTTTTCTGGGGGAGCGATTTTCGCCTCTCTGATCAGGCCTGTGGGGCGTAAAGCCCGCTCAACCCGCAGCTTTGCCCTCCTCACTCTCGCCACGACCGTGTTGTCTCTGCTCTACCTGCTTTTCCAAACGGAAATCATCTCCCGATACACCTATTCCTTCGTATTCAACACAGGTGCGCTGCTGATATGCCTGCTGATTTTCATAGTTTATGTGAGTAATGCGGCTCAGCCTGTCAGTTTTCTCACTAAGCTTGTCGGAATCCCCATGGCCGCTATCCTGGTAACCTTCGGAATCGTGGCCAATGCCCTTTCTCCTGTTTTGAGCGATTCCCTCTCCCGCCGTTACAGCCGCGAAGCGGAGCTGGCCGTTTCCGCAGTTGAAGCGGCCGATTACCGGATTATCCCGAAAAACGTGGTTTACGTGGCCTCCGAACCCGAAGATCTGCTGTATCTCGATCCAGCGTACAGCATCGACTCGTTTCCCATCACTGATATCGAGACGGTAGATCAGGGGCTTCTTTTCGAGGGGGGGCAAGCAGGTTTTCTCTATCTCGATCTGTACGACCCGGATTCCTTTTTCTTTTACATAGAGACGGAGGCAGAGGGAGCGTTGTATCAGGTCGGATTCCGCTACACGGAATACCGTTTGTCGATTCATCGTTTCTGGGCCGAGCTGATGATCTTCCTTTTTTTGATTACGTTTTTCGTGCTGATTTTGTTCCCGATCGTTTTCGAGAGCAGCCTGCTCAGACCGCTGCGGGCCCTTCTTTCAGCTGTGCATCAGGTGGAGACGGGAAACTATAGGTTGGTCCTTCCCGTTGCCTCTGAAGATGAGATCGGAAAGCTGGCGCTGGGTTACAACAGCATGGTAGCTTCGTTGCGAGATGCGGAGGGCAATTTCAAGGCCCTCGCGGAGAACGCCAATGACGCCATTCTGCTTCTCTCCAAGGAGGGCCGGATCGTGTACGCGAACAGCAGGGCGGCGCAGATGTCCGGATACAGTGAAGCGGCTCTCAGAGGCAAGCACATCAGGGAATTTGTTCCTGCCCACGAGCTGGCCAAGGTGGAAGAGCGTTTCTCCGCCAGGATGAACGGCCGGCCCGCTGCTCCCTGCTATGAAACAGAGATCGTGGTGAAACCCGACCGTCCGCTTCCTGTCGAGGTATCCGGAGCCAGAACGACCTGGCACAACGAGCCGGCCAATGTTGTGGTGCTGCGGGACATCTCGGAGAGAAAAGCCACGGAAGAGCTGCTGCGCGTTCAACAGCAGCGCCTCATGCAGGCGGACAAGCTGGCCTCCATCGGTATGCTCGTGTCCGGCGTGGCTCACGAGGTGAACAATCCCAACCAGGTGGTGACCCTCAACGCCCGTTTCCTGGCTGAGGGGCTGCCCACACTGTTCAAACTGGTCGAATCCGGGGAAGGGGCCGACGAGAGCCTGCGCATCGCGGGCCTTCCCTACAGCGAGTTTAAAACATCTGTCGAATCGTCTTTGACCGAGATTGAAGGGAGCGCCAAGCGTGTGGACTATATCGTGGGCGAGCTCAAAGGCTTCGTTCGCGATCAGGCTGCCAGCAACATCGTATCCATAGACATCAATGAAGTCGTCCGGGTTGTCGTAGACATGTCGCGGCATCTGATCCGCCAAGCAACAAACCGCTTTCGCCTGAATCTCGGCGAGGAGCTTCCCTGCGTGATGGTCGATAGAATAAAAATCGAACAGGTCGTTCTCAACCTCGTTCAGAACGCCTGCCAGGCGCTTACCGACAAAAACGAGGGCTTGGAAATATCCACGCGCTTTGATGCAGACGATCGGTCGATAATCGTGAAGGTCAGGGATGAAGGCATCGGAATCCCAGAGGTGGATCTTGCCCGCATCAGCGCTCCGTTTTTCACAACGAAACGCGAATCCGGGGGAACAGGCTTAGGGCTTTCCGTGTCGGAGCGCATCGTGAAGAACCACGGGGGGACGCTCGCTTTCCGTTCCCAGCCCGGCAAAGGAACCACCGCCGAAGTCCGCCTGCCGGTCGCTTCGGTTTGAGCAAATCGGCATAGAAGGAGTATTTACATGGCTAAGCTGGCTCTACAATCCGGCAGACCGATCAGGGGAAAACCTTTTCCTACCTGGCCTGTGTTCGGTGACGAGGAAAGAAAAGCCCTCTTGGAGGTATTTGAAAGCGGTAAGTGGTGGTATGGAGAGAGGGTTTCTGAGTTCGAGAGGAAATTTGCCGCTTTCCAGGATGCCAAGTTCGGGATTAGCTGCAGCAGCGGTACCGCCGGACTTCGGGCTGCATTGACGGCTCTGGGTGTAGGAGCGGGCGATGAAGTCATCGTGCCTCCGTACAGCTTCATCGCAACCGCTTCAGCCGTACTGGAAGTAAACGCCGTTCCCATCTTTGCAGATGTCGATCTGGAAACTGCAAATATCGATCCCCGTTCTGTGGAAAGAACGATAACATCCCGTACAAAGGCAATAATTCCCGTACACTTTGCGGGGCTTCCCTGCCCGCTGGATATCCTTGGAGAGATCGCCCGCTCACACGGGGTAAAACTTCTCGAGGATGCCTGTCACTCGTGGGGCAGCAAGTGGGACGGACGGGGGACCGGCTCCATAGGCGAATGCGGCGTATTCAGCTTTCAGATGTCGAAGAACATGACCAGCGGAGAGGGCGGGATCGTCCTGACCGGCGATCAAGAGCTGGCCGAACGTATTAAAAGTTTTACGAACTGCGGCAGGGTAGAAGGCAGACCCTGGTACGAGCATCACAGCTTGGGAACGAACCTGAGGATGACCGAGCTGCAGGCGGCGCTGCTCTTGGGTCAATTGACCCGGGTGGAAGAGCAAACAGAGCGGCGCCAGGAGAATGCCTCGTTTCTGGAAGACCGGTTGAAGGAAGTTCGGGGGATACGCCTGAGAAGAAAGGAGGCGAAGGTCGACAGGCGCGCCTATCACTTGTTTTTATTTCGATATATCGAGGAGGAGTGGGAAGGGATGCAAAGGGCCAAGTTCGTTGAGGCTTTGACGGCAGAGGGTATTCCCTGCAGCTTGGGCTATCCATATCCTTTGTACAGGAATCCGCTGTTTCTCAAACGACGTCAGGGTGCGGAAGGCTGTCCGCTTTCCTGTCCGTACTACGGAAAGGAAATAGACTACGCAGCGCTGAGCTGTCCGTCCGCAGAGAGGTTGTGCAGGGAGGCTGTATGGCTGCCCCATGCGCTCCTTTTGGCTGAAAGAGAGGATATGCAAGATATTGTAAACGCCGTTGTGAAAATTAGAAAAAATCTACACGAGCTGAGATAGTAGCGTATGATTCGTGTTGGAATTGCCGGTATCGGTTTCATGGGTATGATTCACTATCTCGCCTATCGGCAGGTCAGCGGCCTGCAGGTATCAGCGATTGTATCTCGCAGCGAGAAAAAGCTGGCCGGAGACTGGCGGGGTATCAAGGGCAATTTCGGTCCCGAGGGAGGCTTGATGGAGCTGGGATCGATTAGCCGCTATAAAGCGCTGGAGCAGCTCGTACAGGATAGCGATATCGATCTTGTCGATATCTGTCTTCCTCCTTCACTGCATGCCGAAGCTTGCATCCGTGCGCTGCGGGCGGGCAAGCACGTGCTCTGTGAAAAACCGATCTCCCTTACGATTGCCGATGCCGACCGCATGGTAGAAACAGCGAAGCAGACAAACAGGTTGTTGATGATCGGGCAGGTACTGCCGTTCTTTCCGGAGTACGAATTTGTCAGAAAGCGGCTAACCGAGAGAGCGTACGGCGGCTTGAGGGGAGGTTTTTTCAAAAGGATTATCTCGGATCCCACCTGGCTCAGCGACTACTACAATCCACAGACCACAGGCGGTCCCTTGATAGACCTGCACATCCACGACGTCCATTTCATTCGCCTGTTGTGCGGAATGCCCGACAGGGTGTACAGCCGCGGCAGGATGCGGGGAGATGTTGTCGAGTTCGCCACCACGCAGTTCATCTTCCCGGCTGAAAGGCCTCCCCTGGTTGCGGCCACAAGCGGTGTCATTGCTCAAGCGGGGCGAACCTTCAACCAGGCTTTCGAAGTGTATTTCGAGGATGCTACCCTGTTTTATGATTTTTCCAATCTGGCCGACGAACCGAACGAGGCGATCCCTCTTACAGTGCTGAGACCAGAAGGCTCGGTAGAGCAGCCGGAACTGGGACCGGGGGATCCGCTCGACGCCTTTGTGGCTGAACTGCAGGAGGTTGCCCGTGCAGTGCAACGCGGGGAGCCTTCACTTTTGCTCGATGGAGGTTTGGCTCGAGACGCGCTTCTAATCTGTCATCGACAGAGCGAATCTGTAAGATCGGGAAAGATTGAAAAGATAAAAAACGCTTCCTAAAAATGAGCCTTTGTGTTACTAATGACAGGAATTCTATCTATCGACGCCTATGAATATGGAACTTTTTGTACTCGGAACGGGGGGTATGATGCCCCTGCCCTCGAGGGGATTAACCTCCGTGCTGCTGCGCAGGGAGGGGGAGCTTTTTCTCTTTGACTGCGGCGAAGGGACGCAGGTTTCCCTGCGCCGTCTCGCTTTACGGTGGAAGAAGATCTCCGTGATTTTTGTGTCCCATACCCACGCCGATCATGTAACGGGTATCCCCGGAATTCTCATGCTTTCTTCACAGGTGGAACGCGACGAGCCGCTGTACATCATCGGACCGCCCCGGATCAAAGAATACGTGGAGGAGAGCAGGCGGATCCTGGACATGTACATCAATTATAAGATCGTTGTCAAAGAGGTTTATGGAGAAAAGGTAGTGTTCGAAGGAGACGGCTACAAGGTACGTTCCTACCCCCTGCAACATACAAAACCCTGCCTGGCCTACAGCCTCGAAGAAGAGGCGCGTCCCGGCATGTTCAGCCCTGAAAATGCCACGGCCCTCGGAGTGCCGCGGGGCCCCCTTTGGTCGGTTCTTCAATCCGGATCTTCCGTTGTGCTGGACTGCGGGCTCGAGGTGAAACCGGAACAGGTTATGGGACCGAAACGCCCGGGTCGCAAGTTTGTTTTCATCACGGATACCGGCTGGATTCCCGGGGTCGGAGAGTTCGCGCGTGGCTCGGACCTGTTGATCTGCGAAGGAATGTTCTCGGAGGAATTGGCAGATGACGCGGGGGACAAGAAACACCTGACCGCTCAACAGGCGGCAGAGATCGCCCGCCGGGGCGAGGTCGGGCGCCTGGGCCTGATACATTACAGCCCCCGGTACACGGATCGGGATCTGAGACATCTGTTGAATCAGGCGAGGAAGATCTTTCCGAAAACCTTCCTGACCCGGGATCTGCAGGTAATCGATCTGCCCTACACCGAGTAAGACCTTGACGATATTAGCTCCTTCGAATTATTTTTTCGATAACACACAAACAATCCTAAAAGAAAGGCACATCCATGATCGAGGCGACTAACCTGGGCAAGCGGTACGGGCCCATCGAAGCAGTACGGGGAGTGAGCTTTTCCATCAGCTCGGGAGAAGTAGTGGGACTTCTAGGCCCCAACGGTGCCGGAAAAACCACAATCATGAAGATTCTGACCTGCTTCATGTTTCCCAGCTACGGCAACGCGAACATCAACGGCTACGACATCTTCGAAAGGCCCTTGGAAATCAAGAAAGCGGTCGGCTACCTGCCGGAGAATGCTCCTCTGTACACGGATTTGAATGTGTACGAGTATCTGGATTTTATGGCCGAATCCCGCTCTCTTAGAGGAAATTCCAAGGATCAGAGGATTGAATGGGCGATCGAGGAATGCGGCTTGCAGAGTGTTGTATACAGGAGCATCGACACGATCTCCAAAGGATTTCGTCAGCGCACCGGACTTGCTCAGGCGATTCTTCATAATCCCGAGATACTCATCCTGGACGAGCCGACTACGGGACTCGATCCGAATCAGATTATCGAGATCCGGCAGCTTATCAAGCGGCTGGGAAAGGAAAAGACTGTCATTCTCTGCACCCATATCCTCCAGGAGGTAGAGGCCACCTGTGGCAGAGTCCTCATTCTCAATGAGGGACAGATCGTTGCCAAGGGCACCCCCGAGGAAATCAACAGGGAGATGAAAGGGGAAGTACTGCTCGAGCTCACCCTCAAAGGTGAAAGGACGCCCGGCGAGATCGCCGAGGTCTCAGGCGTCCACGAACTGCTCAGCAGCGAGAAACTGCCCGAAGGCGGATATCGTCTGCAGCTGGCCCTGCTTCCGGATTCCGGTGCCGAGGAGGCTCTGTTCGACTGGATCGTGAAGCAGGGGTACAAGATCCTGGCCATGATCCCCAAAAGGCTGAGTCTGGAAGAGCTGTTCATTAAATTGACAGGGGAGGGATCGACAGATGTTCGCTAATATGTTTCCTGTTATTAAGAAAGAGCTAAAATCGTATTTCAACTCGCCGATCGCCTATGTGGTGGTTGTTACGTTTTTAGTGTTCTCATCTATTTGGATATTCTATCTACAGACGTTTTTTGCAAATAACATAGCTTCTCTGAGAGGGTACTTCGCCGTGATACCCGTGGTGTTTATCATCGTGATGCCGGCGTTGACGATGAGGAGCTGGGCGGAGGAGAAAAAGCTGGGCACGATGGAAGTGCTGCTGACCCTGCCGTTGCGGGAGAGTACCGTGGTCTTGGGCAAGTTCCTGGCAGCCCTTTTTCTGCTTGCTCTGATGACCGTGCTGACGCTTCCCCTTCCTCTGCTCCTCGGTCGTTTCGGGGATTTTGACTGGGGCGAAATCGCCGGACAGTACATCGGTATGCTTCTTCTCGGGGCTGCGGGAGTGTCTGTCGGTTTATTTATCTCTTCGCTTGTGAAAAATCAAATTACTGCCTTTTTAATCAGCCTTTTCGTATTGCTCGCCTTTACCCTGATTTCGCAGGTCAACACTGTGGTTGCCCTGGCGCCCTGGGCGGCCGGAGTGTTCAACTTCGTTTCTCTGGGGCATCACTTTTCCAATTTCCAAAAGGGGCTGATCGATACCCGGGACCTCCTCTACTACATCATAGTATGCGCTCTGTTCCTGTATTTAAACATCAAGACCCTGGTTTTCAAGAAATGGTGAGGAGGGTGTAAACATGAGAAAACGCGCTGAAATCATACTTTTCATTCTCGGTTTGGCGGTCATTCTACTTCTCGGATTGAATGCCAGCAGGTTCTTCACACGCATAGACCTAACCGAAAACAAGGCCTTTACGATATCCAGGGTTTCTCGCGAGCTGTTTCAGGAAATTCCAGATCGTGTCTTTTTAACATATTACGTTTCCGATAAATTGAAATCCCTGTATGCGTTTCCCTCTGAGATAGAAGATCTGCTCTACGAATACTCGGCCTACTCGCGGGGAACAATCAAGGTTGAGGTGGTCGATCCTCTGAAGAGCGGCGATCAATCTCGGGCTGAAAGCCTGGGCCTGTTCCCGCAGCAGATCGAAGTGATCGAGCGGGACGAGAGGAGCTTTGCCCAGGTCTATACCGGGATCGTCATTCAGTATCTCGATCGCTATGAGACACTGCCCGTGGTATCCCGGGTGGAAACACTGGAATATGATCTGACCTCGAGGATCAGGAAGATCGTGACAGACGAGGAGCGGGTCATCGGGCTTCTCAGCGGTGATGCGACGAGGCAGGTACAGACAGATTTTGCTACCCTTTTCGCCAGCCTGTCGAAGGATTTCTCTGTGCGTGAGATTCAAAGAGGGCAGGAAATATCAGAGGATATAGATGTTCTTTTCGTACTCGGCGGCGGCGACCTGGAAGCATTCGATCTGTTTCCAATAGATCAATACCTGATAAAGGGGGGACGGGTTCTGTTCGCAGTCGAGGGAATGAAAATGGACCTGATGAGGGGCATCATTCCCACGAAGCTGGAAAACAGGGAAGTGCTGGAGATGCTGTCACACTACGGCGTCGAGGTGAAAGAAGCCCTCGTGCTGGACAAGTACTGTAAGAACTTCAGAATCCCTCGACAAATTTTCGGACAGATCATGTGGGAGGTCATGGACAAGTATCCGCACTGGATCACTGTTTCCAATCAGTTTGTTTCCCGCGACAATCCAATCAGCGCCCGCTTTCAAGGACTCGACCTGCTCTGGCCGAGCCCGTTGGAATTGAAGGACATAGAGGAAATCGAAACCGAAGTGCTGCTCAGTACAACGCCGGATGCCTGGATCCAGGACAGCGAACCCTATGAGACTAATCCCCAATCGGCTGCGATGTTGATGCTCATGAGCCATGAAAGCGAGGGTCAGTATCCTATTGCCGTGACTCTGGGAGGTACTTTTACCAGCTACTTTCAAGGCGAGGATATCCCCACCCGGGAAGGTGAGGAACGTGATTGGAATGAGATAGTGGAAAGGCAGAGCGAAACCCGACTGGTGGTGATCGGGGACGCGGATTTCGCCACCGAGCTGTACCAGTACAGCGGTGGTGCCTATAACATGGAGTTCCTGGCGAATGTGGCTGAGTGGCTCAGCAACTCAGAGGACCTCCTCGAGATAAAAACCCGGATTGCCAGGGATCTTCGCCTCAACAAGATTCAAGATCCGGAGATCCGCCTGCGCACCGCGTTGTTCACTCAGGTGTTCAACTTGGTCGTCGTGCCCCTTGCGGTAATTGTTTTTGGAATCCTGCGTTTTCTATACAGGCGAAGGAAAAGCTCGCTGCGGGAACAGGAGGGATAGAACATGGCAGCATTATCACTTCAACGAAAAGTCCTGATCCTGGCCGTCATCATTGCCCTGCTTGCCGGGGCTTATATATTGGGATTCTTTTTTTCTCCCGCCAGAGTCGGAAAGCGTGAAGCACAGTCTCCGCTGCTCGATCGTATCGATTGGGACTCGGTAGCGGAAGTACGGCTGAAAAGCGAGCAAGGTGAAGTCGAGCTGGTATATACCGGGGCCTCCTGGGTTCTTCCCGGGGGTACTGTCGAGTTGCCCGCTTCTCAATCCAGGATCGAGGCGCTGGTCGATTTTTTGAAAGAGCTTAAGCGCAGCCGGATCGTGACGGCGAATCCGGAAGCCTGGGAGGATTTCGATCTGGGGAGTGAAGCCGCGCGGCGGATAGAGCTTTTCGATTCAGCGGGAGCCGGCCTTGTCGATCTTATCATCGGCAAAGCGGAGACCGGCGGCAGCAGCAACTATGTACGTCTTGGCACAAGCAACGAGGTGGTGCTTTCAAATAGATTATTTAATTACTACCTCAACGTGGACCCCAAATTCTGGTCGTACCTGAGAATATTTCCCAAGGATCTGCAGGGGCAGGACCTCATGCGCATCAGTGTAAAAAGCAAGGTGCTGTTCGAAGACGGGGCTCAGAGCGATCTCGATTATACGCTGCTGCTCAGCATCGGAGAGCAGAGTGCGTGGCAATCGGCAGAGCAGCCCGAGCTCAACCTCGACAACTCGGAGATTGACCTTTTAGCCAGCAATATTGCGGGCATCGAGGGAATAGAGTTTGCCGTGGGGGTTAGTGCTGCGGAGGCGGGAATTGATGATCCGGCAGCGCAGGTTCTGATATCCACAGCAGACGATCGAGATTTCCGGCTGCTTGTAGGAGGATACGGGGGCGAAAAACAGCTGTACGCCGCTCTGGAAGGAGGAAAGCTCATTTACAAGGTATCCGAGTGGCGGCTGAAGGGGATTTTAAAACCCCTCGACGAGCTGATCGAGACCTCCGACCAGTAGCGTGCCTCTCGAGGGTTTCTACATCTTTTTCTTTGCGGCGCTGATAATCTGCTGTCTGTATTTTTCAGGATCGGCCCGGAAGGCGACGATCTGATTCGCTCCGGCGGATTCAGACTGTTTTAGAGAGTGCTCGGCCTCGGTGAGAACCCGATTCGGACTGACCAGCCGTCCGTTCCGCGCGCTCACTCCCATGTAGAAAGCGGTTGTTCCGGACCAGGAAGCCGCTCGCAGTTGACTCCGGAAGCGGTAGGCGTCCCGAAGCGCTTCGTCGAGATCCTTTTCCGGAAGAATAACGGCCACGGTGTTCGAGTCGTACTCAAAAGCCAGGTCTCTCAAGGGAAAGGCCTTCAGCGTGTAGTCCCCCAACAACTTTTCATTCTGTGCGTCGGCGAAATCGGCTTCAACGAGCAGCAGGGCGAGATCCTGATCGGAGGCCGCGGCACGTTCCAGCTCGGATCCCAAACGGGCTACCAGATGTTGTTTCCAGCCAAGCCCTGTGCGCGGAGAATACAGGCCCGCCACGGTTTTTTCATCTTGTCCTGACTCGTGCATCATCGGGGACGGGCGCCGGACACCGCGGGAGGCGTTCCGAGCGCTGCCTTGGACGGCTCTAGAGGACTTCTGTATGTTTACCCGTGCGCTCGGGGCTCCGCTGGTAGCAGCGGCCAACAGGAAGACACTGGTTATAAAGAGGTATACCAGTAGTATATAGAAGATCTCGCGCAGGATCGGGTAAACCTCCACTTTCCTCAATTCCTGAAAGATACCATCTATATGAAGATCTGTACCTTGTCCCGGACTGAAGGGTAGGGTGAGCTTGCTTTCATAAACAGGGCGCAGGGTGTATTCCGGCTTGCCTTTCCAGGCCGAATCTCCTTCCCTGGAGGGAGGCTCAAGCAGATAGCGTTCATCCCGCGCGATGAGGTAGAGAAACCCCCTGCTCCTCGAGTAGATTGCCAGCAGTGCCAGACGCTCGCTGGCCCGGAACTCTCGGCGCATGGTGTTTTGAAAGTACGGAGTATCGAAGCCGCCTTCAGCCAGATATACCGAAAGAGCGGAGATCCGCAGGCTTTCCAGAGTCTTTTTCGATTCATTACTGTTGGCGTCGATAGTAATCTTGAGACGGTAGCCTGCGAAGATAAGAATAAACAGGAAAAAAAAGATGCTTATGATATAATAAAAAGTGAGAATACGCCGGTTCATCTTATTTTTATTATAGGCAATACGAGGGCAGAAGTATACTCTTTTTAGGAGGAGGAGACCGAGGATGAAAGTTCGTTCCCGGAGTCTGCCCCCCGGGTGGTATCCGGGAGGCAGAAGCCAGACGATTCGCGAGATAGAAGGATTCAAGGCGACGTGGAAGGGCAAGCGGACACCGGCGCGTTCAGGAATAGCTCCCCATGCCGGTTGGGCTTTTTCAGGTTCCCTGGCCTGTCAGGTAATAGGCAGTATCCCTGAAACGACAGAGACCGTTGTCGTTGTTGGAGGGCATCTGTCGCCCCATTCCGGAATATTAGCCGCATCAGAGGGAGGATACGAAACTCCGCTGGGAGTGATCACCGCTGATCTGGAGCTTCTCGAGCAGCTGCGCAAAAACCTGACGATACGAGACGATCAGTATGCCGACAACACGGTTGAGGTTCAGCTTCCCTTCTTGAAATATTTCTGCCCTCAGGCCAAAGCTCTGGGGCTGCGCGCCTCTCCTTCCGAAGAGGCACTGCAGCTCGGCGGGGCCTTAGCCGCGGCTGCGCGGCGAATGAACAGGGCGCTGGCGGTTGTCGGATCGACAGACCTTACACACTACGGAAGCAGCTACGGATTTTCCCCGCGCGGCAGCGGTCCGGAAGCGCTGCGCTGGGTAAAGGAAGTGAACGACAAGCGATTGATAGATTCTCTATTGACGATGAAAATAGAAGAAGCGCTCGAGCTGGCTGTAAACGAACAGTCGGCCTGTTCTGTCGGCGGGGCGGCGGCCGCCTGCCGCTTTGCCCAGGCTCTGGGTAGTTCCAAGGGAAAGCTCTTGGAATACAGAACGAGCTATGACGTGTACCCCGGACAGTCGTTTGTAGGGTATGCGGGAATCATCTATCCAGAAAACGGCTGATCACAGAAAGCGACCAGTCCCTGACTCTGCGCAGGAGCAGGTGCTCTCTCCTTTCATCGGTCGGATCATGCTCGCGAAAGGCAGCTGTGGCCGGGTACAGGGTCGTCCAGAGAGAACGTTGTTCGAAGGGTAGGTCGAACAGGTACTTGCTCACAGGGCAGGAGGGAGCGGGTATAGCTTCAAGGCCTTTACGATACTGCCTCAAGAAACTTTTCCAGCTCATCTTCGGCGCACCGGCTGCAAAAATCCGTCCGTGTCGAATTCCGCTCTTGCCATGCCGGGATTCGAGGTTCAGCGGTACGCCCTTTCCGGGAAGAGGGATCACGCGGGCCTCTGTTTCTCTAAGATATACCTCGAGTCTCTGCTTGTATCCGATTAGGGGCTTGGTGGTGTAGCGCAGCTGCTCTTGGTTTCTTTCCTTGATGATGTTCTTGTTCTTCAAAATGAAGGAAAGAAAGAGGTTTTCCAAAGGATCGAGCCGCGATTCAAAGGAGCGGAACAAGGGGAACAGATATGTCGCCCGCGCATACGCTTTTCCTTCAGGGTAGGAGAAATCTGTACCGAGAAGATATATTTCCCCGGCACCGAGGTACTGAGCCAGGGAAACAGCGGCGTGCGACACATTGCCTCCGGAGGTATCGATGAACGGAAGAGGGCGCCAGTGAGCGCTCAGGTACAACGAGAGAGGGTGGTTGCTGGCAAAAAATGAGATTTTGCCGGGCAGTCTGGTAAGAACGGGCGGGGAGGCTAAATCGAGAAGCAGGGGTACGCCGCCAGGTAAACCTTTCAGAAAATGATGATAGCTGACCAGCTGGCAGTCGATGGAGAGCACGAGATCGGGCTTCAAACCGTAGCAGAGGAGCGCAGGCAGAGAGGTATCCGAAGCGATCAGAAAACCACTGTCCCGAAGCTTCCTCAGCTGCTCAATTTGTGGCTCGAGGGAAGGTCCGGCTCCTGTGATAAAGGCTCTTTGAACAGGTTTCACGGTTACCGTAGATTCCTCGACCTTCGGTAAGTTGGCGAGGGTGTTGACAAACCACTTCTTGCCAAACTGAGCCTGTACGGTATAGTCATCGGCTACCATTCCGATGACCTCGTGAATCGTTGTCAGTAGCCGTTTGTAGTAGTGTTGCTCGGCTTCAACACTGGGTCGAAGGGGAACGCCCTTCATGTCGCCGTAGATAGCGGGAAGGTAGTCCGAGAGGATGAATTCCTTGATCTGGTCGGGATTCCGATCGACGAGAAAGCATACCCGGGGATCGAGAAGGATTTCACGCAGGTCGATATGCTCGAGCAGGGCGCGCAAGTGAGGCGGTCGCTTTTCGATGATGATGATCCGCGACACTTCGGAACGCCCAAGGAAGGGAAGGATCTGATATCCGGCGCCGAAGCCGAGAAACACGAGGTATCCGGCTCCCTGATAGCTGGCGTGCAGGCGCTGTCCCTCTCGAATGGGATCAATGAGAGAATGCATCGCCGCCGACCTGCCTCCGCCGTGGAGAGCGGGAACGAGAGCACCGGAGCGTGCGGTCAGAAAGACTACGGCAGGATCAGGATCTGTCCTGCTGATCAGTTCGCCCAAATGCGGATGATTCGCTGAAAGAGCCAACAGATTCCTCTGCAAGATGGACGATACACTCATCCGCTGTCCCTCAGCTTTCCAGCGAGAGTCTCTAAGAAACGTACCTGCCTTCTCAGGATTTCAGCGCAAAGCTCGACCGCCCGAGGTGCGCCCTGAAGTCGGAGGGCTCTGCGCATCTCAGCGACAGCGGCGGCATCGAAAAAGTAACTCAGGGACAGCTGCTCGGGATCCTCAAAAAAGGAATCGAGATTCCGCCTGCGGGTCATCGAGGTCTCGATCTCCTTTCCTCGCTTTTTCCAGCGGGCGAGCAGGTCGAATACTATCTTCTCCCGTCGTTCTCGATTGGGATAGCCTGGCTGTGAGGCAGCCGGGCGGAACCTGTTGTTCGCTTCAGAGGGGTTGGATTTATGAAAGAGTCTAGAAAGCTCGCTTTCCGTGATCTCCTCTATCCGGGGAAGATCGACCTCTGATGGGTACAGGCGCCTCACTCTGCGCGAGGTCTCGGTATCGAGTGCGGAAAACCAGCCTGCATAGGTGGATAGGGCCAGGTTGCTGCGGTTTTTTGCCTTGTCGCGGGCTGCGAGGTCGGTACTGCGGGAAAACAGCAGATGGTGCAATGGAGAGAGCCGGCTTTCTCCAGGCAGCAGCCAGTTTTCGAAATTGTTGGGGCGGACGTGGGAGGAAATATCCCGATAGCAGAAATCCAACCCCGCAAAAACCACGAGCTCGTCGCTCGACCTCAGGGCCAGAAACATCGCCGTGGCGGCTACGGTTCCCTGGGGGGCAACGGAAGGGGCGCTGAGACCGGCGGCCTGCAGCAGGGGGAGCTCGAAGGGAAAATCCTGGCTGACATAGGAGACTTCGAAGGTGGGCTGCCAGGCACCACCGGCAGCGGACAGTGGCATGAGCAGATGCAGGGGGTGATTTCGTGCACAATGCAGGTGGCTGATCGCGAAGTAGCTAGGATCTGTGAGGATCGTCAGGTCAGGCACCAGCTCGTGAGCGATCAGAAAGGCAAGCGAAGAGGGCAGAGCCCACAGCTCGATCCGGTCGCGATGATCTGCAATGAAGCGAATGGCACGCTGCAGAGACGGTCCCGAGGCTGCAATGATAACCTGTTTATTCATGGGCCGAGCCTTGAGCGTGGAGACCTTGTCGATGCAGATGAAATTTATGAGGCTGTTTTTCAACCAGCGCCTGCCCAAGCCGGCGGTGGTCACCAGGCTGCCGCGCAGCTCTTTGAGAAGCTGCCGTACGGCTTGGTTTGCCTGCAGCGATTGGGCGGGATAGATCCGGGTACTTGGAGGCCACTCCACTGTTGCCAGCGCCTCGGCTTCTATCTCGTGAATTTGGGAACGCAGGAAAGAGATCAGCGACTCGGATTTCCCCGGATGCCAGGAAGCCTTGACAGGCTCAAGCGGTCTGAAAGCTTCAGACAGTGCCTGGTCGTAGAACAGAACAATCACCTGCGCCGACGGGTAACGCGACTGTATCTCCCGGACCACGTACCCGAGCCCGGCTCCCAACAAAAGAATGATTCCCGGATTCTCGGTAGTGGAGGACCGCTCGATGAAACGCCTGGCCTCTTTTTCCGGGTCGTAGGAGGAGTGCAGATACATTCCCCGAACGGCAACTGTTTGGCCGCCGGTACGCGTGGACTCAAATTTCAGCATCAGACGAGCTCGGCAAGAAGTGTTACCGCTTCCTCCGCATCTCCCTTGGCGATGCGGACCTCCTCATCGAGTTGGATTTCATCATCATCGGAGATCTCCTGGAACAGTTGGCGCAAAGTGCATTTCAGATGGTACAAGAGGTGATCCGAGTCACCTCTTTGCATATTGCTTACCAGAATGAGGATGCGCTGCCGATCAACAGTGAACACCGATCCTACGGATTGAAAAAGGGAAAGAACAAGGCGGGAGATATCTTCTCGCAGCCGAAATGGATCGCTGTATGGATTGCCTTTCAATATCCTGTCTGCGATCTTTTTTAGGCAGACGCGGATCATGATCAGGGGAATATCTTTCTTCCGGCAGGATAGTGCGGCGCCGCGCACACGTTCGTGGACACGTTCGTGACCACGTTTTTCAAGTGTTTCCAGTTTTTCAGGGAGACCGCGCCTGATCGATTCCAGGTGTCGCTCCCTGGCCTTATAGAGCAGGCCGGCGGCTCGGTCGCACAGCTTCGTAAATACCTCGATCGAATCGTCCATGCCATCATCTGTTTCACAGACGAGGAGTAAGCCCATGAATTTGTTCTCTTGAATAAAGGGAACGAGCAACAGCTGTTTCAAATTCGAATACTCGCGAAAGGAGAAGAACTGCCTGAAGAGCTTTAATTCATCGTTGTCTGAGATCAGTACAATATCACCCTCGGCCAGGCGACTCACAGGTTCGTTGGCTGACAGCGGAATGCGGAGCCTATGACTGGTAGTTTCGTCGAAGCCGGTGATGGCCCAGGGGGCAAAGACCAAACGGACAGGATCATAGAGAAGCAGGGCGGCCCGTTTCAGCTTGAGGTGTTCGGTCAGCAGTGAAAAAAACTGCCCCGGCGCCTCGATTCCATCCTGTATTTGAGAAAGCCAGAAAAACGGATCGTCTTTGTCGGCGGACTCGCCATCCGGGCCGCTCGGCTGCAGCTCACCGGCCGCCAGTTGCGCTCCCCACCCGTATTCGGGGCCTCGACTGCCAACTTCCTTCCATGTTCGGGGGACGGTTTCTGGGATTTTGGGGCTGCCGTATGTCTGCCGAGGAGATACTTCTATCGCTGATGCAGCGCCATCGATAAGGACATTTTTCAGAAGGTGCAGGCTGCGTTTGAGGAGTCCGGCGCCCCTATCGGAATGGGTTCCCGAGTGGGGCCGATCCGAGCGAGCCGCGCCCTGAAGCGCGCATGCCCGCTTGAAAAGACCCATTAAGCCCCCAGACCAAGTTCTTCAAACAGCCTCTTGTAAATACCGAAATATTCGGATTGCGCGAACTCTTCGATTTTATCATTCGGAAGAGCGCCCAGCAGTTGGTCCAAGTAGGAAAGCACGGATTTGATGTCCGTTTGCAAGTCCTCGGATAGGTTGTCCGTGCCCGCTTCATCCGCTTCGCTCAAGGAAACCTGCGGAGCCTCGAGGTCGGCTACCTCGAGATCCTCGGTTTCCAGCTCGAGATCCGGTACCTGTTCTTCTTCCGGAACACCAGCTGCTTCTACCTCGGGAAGTTCCTCGAGGATAGGCTCTTCCAACTCCTGCACCTCGGCCAGCCCGAGGTCTTCCTCAGGTATTTGTTCAGCAGCAAAGGATTGCACCGGCGCTTCTTCACCCGCTTCTTCGAGGCTGAGCTCCTCTATTTCTTCCAACTCCTCGAGCCCCTGCTCCCCCTCAGGCTCTTCCAGGCTTAGCTCTTCGAGGCTTTCAGGTTCCACTTCGAGCGTCTCGATCTCTTCGCCGCTTTCCAGATCTTCCGCCTCGAGCGATATCGGTTCCTCGGGAGTTTCGAGAGACAACTCTTCGAGATCCTCCAAAGGAGCTTCTGCGGGCGAGATTTCTTCAAGCACGAGCTCCTCTTCGGCCTGTTTCTCACCGATGTCTATTTCTATAGCTTCCTCTTCTAAGGACAACTCTTCGGCGGGAAGCTCGGGAGGCAGCTCCTCCTCTACGTCAAGCGAGCCTAACTCTATGATCTCATCGGGCGACTCAGGGGTAAGCTCCGCTGCCTCCGGCATTTCCTCGAGCACGGGTTGCTCGGCAAGCAGATCCTCTTCGGCAAGCTCTGGTTCCTCGAGGCTTTCTACAGTTTCTTCGGGTCCCTCAACCTCTTCGGTAACATCCGCGGTGTTGAGAATATTGTCCAGCTCGTCTCCCGTCAGGGCTATGGTTTCGTCCTCTCCTTTTTGAAAGAATCCATCCGCTGCGGCCTGAGCCGGTTTGATATCTACTTTCTCCGTGGGCCGGCCGCCCCTGCCGATTCCCGCCAGTTCGCTTTTCAGGCTCTGGATTTCCGCTTTGATTTGATTGAGATCTCGTTCTATTTTTTCCAGGATATCCGCTGATGCCTGCGGCGGGATCTGTCCCGGAGTAGAGGGCACACCCTCCATCGCTGCCAGGTCCTCATAATGTTCCTCCACCGCGGCGCTGTCCGACAGGGGTACTTCGATTTCGCTTTCCCTGTCCAGATTGAGATCGAAATCCCCACCTTCAGCCCCCGCTTCGCCTTCCAGCTCGGGAAGGCCTTCAACAATACCGGCATCTTCGGGAACAGAAAGAGCTTCTTCGCCAAGCTCGTCGAGCTCTACATCGAGATCCTCAACAGTCAGCTCTTCCTCCTCTTGCTCTTCGGCGAACCCGGTACCTTTGCCCAGCTCCTCGAGGTCTTCCTCCAGGCCGGACAGGTCATCGATATCTACGTCGGTTTCTTCTTCGAGTTCCCCCAGGAGCTGCTCTTCCTCGTCTGTAAGCGTGGACTGTTCACTTGAGCCCAAATCAGACAGTTCAAATGCCGTATTTCCTTCCGCCTCTGTCTCGACGCTTTGAGGCTCGACTTTCACCCACACACCGTACCGCTCTAGGTTGCTCTCATCTTCCGGACCTTCGGCGCCTGCAATATCGGCACTTTTCAGCACGTTGTCCAATTCGCTGTCAGAGAGGGCGATCGTTTCATCTTCTAAAGAAATATCTCCCCCCTCCGGTTGCAGTCCCGGTTCTCCCTCAGTTTTTGTCATTCGTGTCTCCTGGGCAAGGATGTTCCATATAATTATCGGAACATAATCCTCCCTATTAATCTAATATTACCTTTCTAAACGCTTTTTTCAATAGCTAAACTGAGATCGCTCCCGAAACAGAGCTGTTAAGGCGGGGCTTTTTTAAGCCGTTGATATAGATGGATGAAGTTACCTCGCTTCGTGGTTTATATCGCCCTCAGTTTTGTCGTAACCGCAGTATTGCTGTTGTTTGCAGGCAATGGCGGAATGCTGGACTACAGGACTCTTCGCGACTACAGTACCGCGCTGCAGGCCAATATCGAGGAGCTGAAGAGCGCGAACGAAGATCTTCTGCAAGAGGTCGACGTTCTCGGCTCCGATCCGAAACGTATAATGCTTCAGGCGAGAGAACTTGGATACTTCCAGGATGGAGAACGAGTAATACGCATCGAGGGCTTCAATGCGGGAAAAAACTACTATACGGTAGGTAAGCTGCTGAAACGAAGCCCGGAACAATCCCGAAGGGATTGGCCTTTCAAGGCAGTCGGTGTGGGACTGCCTCTTGTCCTGTTTTTTGTTAGTCTTTCGGTAAGGAGAGCAAAGAATAAGTGAAGTTGACAATCGCTGATCCGTCGCTTTTCAACACCCTAATCGACATACTTGAAAAGCTCGGCATTGCGATCATTCCCTGCGACACGATCTACGGAATCGTTGGAATTGCTCCGGAGAGCGAACAAAGAATCAGAGTGCTGAAGGGAAGAGAGGAGAAATCTTTCCTCAGGCTCATTCCATCTTCCGATTGGCTGTCCCGGTTTACAGACTGCAGTTTGCCTCCACAACTGGAACGCTTTTGGCCGGGCCCGCTGACGATCATTTTTCCGGCGAAGGTGAAGCAGCACAAAAGTGTCGCTCTGCGTATTCCGGATGATCCCCTGCTCCTGCGCCTTATGAGAAGGCTCGCTAAGCCCCTTTTTTCTACCAGCGTCAATATCAGCGGCCAGCCGGTTTTGTGGCGTATTCGAGATATTTTAAAAATGTTTGAAGACAAGGTCGATCTGGTGGTAGACGCCGGAGACAGGGCGGGGGCCGTGCCCTCGACCATCATTGATATTACAGAAAAACCTTATAAAGTACTGCGCCGGGGCGCGGTCGAGCTGCCTCGAGAGATCTACGAATCCTGAAAAGCCGCGGCAGGCGGGAAGCGAATCAGAAGATCCTTTTCAGAACTCCGTCCATATTCTCGGCAGTGTGGAATTGGATTCCCTTTTTCACATGATCGGGAATGTCGTTGAGGTCTTTCTCATTTTGAGTCGGAATGATCACCTCTTTGATCTTGTTGCGTTTGGCGGCGATCACCTTCTCCTTGAGACCTCCGATAGGAAGCACCTGACCAACGAGGGACAGCTCTCCTGTCATAGCAAGCGCGCTCTTCATCTTCCTGCCCGTGGCCAGCGACAGAAGGCAGGAAGCCATGGTGATGCCGGCCGAAGGACCGTCTTTGGGAGTGGCGCCGGCCGGAACGTGCAGGTGAATCTGGTTTTTTTCGAAGAACTCGGCTCCTACTCCATAGCCGCCGGCAATATGACGAACAAAGGTGTAGGCGATGTTTGCCGATTCCTGCATCACATTTCCCAACTGTCCTGTAAGGCGGAATCCTTCTTTGCCGGGATTGGCGACAGCTTCGATGGTCAGCATAGCTCCACCTAGGGGCGTCCAGGCCAGACCGATGGCCATCCCGGGACGGGTAATCTTCTTGATCCCCTCCTCGTAAAATATGGGTTTGCCGAGGTATTCCTCCAAGTTGTCGGCATCGATCGTGATCGGCAGGGTGAGCTCGTTCAACACGGACTTGCGGGCCAATTTTCTGTGTATCTTGTCGAGGGCTTTCTCCAGATTACGCAGGCCCGCCTCTCGAGCGTAGCCTTCCGCGATCTTCAGGATTGCCGTTTTCGGGTACTTGACACCGCCTCTCTTCAAGCCGGTCCTGCCGAGGGATTTGGGAATCAGGTATTTCCTGGCGATCGCTGCCTTCTCATCATTTATGTAGCCGGACAAGCGGATGACCTCCATCCTGTCCAACAGGGGAGCGGGTATCGTATCAAGGGTATTGGCCGTGGTAATAAACAGTATATCGGAGATATCGAAGGGCAGGTCCAGATAGTGGTCGCGGAAGGCAATGTTCTGTTCCGAATCGAGCACCTCCAGAAGAGCGGAGGAGGGATCACCCTGAAAGGACGCTCCGAGCTTGTCGATTTCGTCAATCATGAACACGGGATCCCTTTTCTTCACGATTTTCAAGCCCTGAATGATCTTACCGGGCATGGCGCCCACGTATGTACGGCGATGTCCCTTTATCTCCGCCTCGTCGCGCATCCCGCCGACCGAAAAGCGAAAGAACTTCTTGTTCAAGGCCCGGGCGATGGATTTGCCTACCGAGGTTTTTCCCACACCGGGCGGTCCCACCAAACAGAGGATCGAACCTTTGCTGTCCTTCTTGAGCTTACGTACGGCAAGGTATTCCAGTATTCGCTCTTTGACGTCCTCCAAACCGTAATGATCCTCATCCAGAATGCGTCTTGCCCGCTTCATGTCCAAGTCCGTAGGGGCCGGGTTGCCCCAGGGCAAGCCGATGATCGTGTCGAGGTAGTTGCGGGTTACTATAAACTCGGAGGAATTCGTGTCCATCAGACTGAACTTTTCCAGTTCCTGCTGGACCTGTTCGGCGACATCCTTTTCCAGATCCAGTTTGTCGATGGCCTCTTTGAAGCGCTGATATTCGCTCGATTTGGAGTCCACCGGCATGCCCAGCTCCTGCTTGATCGCCTTGAGCTGCTCTTTGAGAAAGTACTCCCTCTGACTCTTGGAGATTTTCTCATTGATCTGCTTCATGATTCTCTGCTGGATCGACATCAGCTCCTGCTCTTTGCGTATGAAGACCAGGACTTTCATCATTCGCTCATGCACATCCAGGGTTTCGAGAATATCCTGTTGCTCGTCTCTTTCTATATTGAGGATCGAGGTGATGAAGTCGGCTATCTTGCCGGGATGATCGATATTGACCATATTGAGACGCATTTGCTCGGAAAACAGCGGATTGTTTTCAGATATCTGTTTCATTTCCGTAATCAAGGAGCGGGTGAGAGCGCGTACCTCATTGGACTCGAAGTTCTTGTCTTCGAGGTACTCGGCGGCGATCGTTATAGGATGCTCCTTACTGATAAACTTCTTGATCCGGAATCGTTTCAGAGTAGAAATGAAGATGTTGATGCCGCCGTCGGGAAGATTGACCTTGCGCACGATCTTGGCAGCCGTGCCGACCTTGTGAAGATCGTCGCCTGACGGTTCTTCGACATCCTTGCCGTAGCTGAGCACCAGCCCGATAAAGCCGTGCTCGGCCATGTTGTGCTCCACCAGCTCGACGTCACGTGGCGAAGCCACCATCAGGGGGGTGAAGATACCCGGAAAAATTGGAGTACCTGTTAGAGGCAGTATATTGAGCTTGGGCGGCATGACCTTGGAAGTTGGAATTATCTGTTTCTCATCCATCTATTTCCTCTGTCGGCTAAAAAATAGTAAGCACCGCAGTCAATGTCAAGCTATGCTTCGGGATTGCGCGGCCGGGCTTGCTAACCGGCGACATTCTCAATAATATAGTGTAGAGCAATGTTAAGAAACTCCACAACCGAAGCCATTGTGCTGCGCAAGGTTCGAGTTGGAGAGATCCATAAGTCCCTGACCCTTTTGAGCCCGAGCAAGGGTTTGATAAGCGCCATGGCGCACGGCGCTTTCAAAATCAGAAGCAAACTGCGCACTGCTTCCGAGCCCTTCAACGTGATCCGGGCCTATCTGTATCACGAACCGGTGCGCAATCAGTACAAGATCACCGATATCGAGAGTCTTGATCCTCTCGAGGGAATACGGCGGAACGTCCTCCGCTACTTCGCAGCCTCCCTGTGGGCAGAGGTGACCATCAAGTCTTATGCCGCCGGGCAGAGTTACGGCGGGTTGTACAGGCTTCTTCTCGAGGCGCTGGAAATCCTCGCCGGAGCGGTAGAGAAAGAAGTGCCCAGGCTGACGGTACAGTATCTAATGCGTTTCTTGGAGCTCTTGGGACAGAGACCCGATCTGCAGCACTGCGCTCTGTGCTCAAAGCCTTTTGAAAGCGAATCGGGATTCTACCTTTGCAGCGAGGAAGGGACCTTCGTTTGTCAGGGATGCACCAGACCTAGCGCTCTGTTTGTGCCTGAAGGAGCCCGCCGATATTTGCTCAATACATTGGGGATTCCCCTGAGGGCGACAATCAGAGTAGGGCTGGAACAGCGGTCACTGGATGCTCTCAAAGCTGCAGCCTATGGGCTGATTCAGGCCGCCCTCGAGACGAAATTGAACGCACTGAACAGTGGGGTGGGTATTCTATGAGAGTATTTACGGGCCTGCCGCTTCCGGCACAAGCGATCGAGAAGCTTCAGAAGCTGACTGTCGAGTTAAAAGAACGCTATCCGGATCTGAGGGTAGTAAAACCGCAAGGGATGCATATAACGATGGTGTTCTTCGGCGAGCTGGACCAGGACCAGGTTATGGAAGTCATGCGGATCATGGACAACTCAACCCTCAAGATCGCTACCGTTCAAGCGGTCATGAGCGGTATAGGGCAGTTCCCTCCGCAGGGTAAACCGAGGGTGCTTTACTGTCCCTTGCGAAAAGGAGCCCCGGAAGTGAGCAGCCTCTACCGTTCCTTCACGGAGCTGCTCCTCAGGAACGACAGCTTCGCCATTGAGGTAACGAAGGATTTCACTCCCCATGTAACGCTGGCCAGAAACAGGGAGGCAAGAATCCGTTTGTCCGATTTCGAGGAACTTTTCGATTTCGAGTACTCCTTTATTTTAGACAAGCTGGTGCTGTATCAGTCCCTGCTCAAGCCTCAGGGGGCCGAATACAGGGCCATGAAAACGGTGACGTTTGGATAAGGAAGGATATGCGAACCGTCGATCTGATTGTAAAAAAGAGGGAAGGGCACAATCTCAGCCAGGAGGAAATTTCCTTCCTTATAAACGGATACGTCAAGGGCGATATCCCGGACTATCAGTTGTCCAGCTTCGCCATGGCCGTTTTCTTCAAAAAGATGAGTTTCGAAGAAACAGGTTTCTTTACCAGGGCGATGATCGAGTCCGGAGAGACAATCGATCTCAGCGGTATTGCAGGACCTCTTGTGGACAAACACTCTACCGGAGGGGTGGGTGACAAGGTTTCTTTGGTTCTCGCCCCGCTCGCGGCCGCCTGCGGCTGTATCGTACCCATGATGAGCGGCCGTGCTCTGGGCCACACAGGGGGGACCCTGGATAAGCTGGAGTCGATTCCCGGCTACAGAACGGACCTCTCTGTTGCCCGCTTCATCGAGCTTCTAAAAAAAACAGGCTTCGCCATGACGGGGCAGAGCGAAACCGTGGTACCGGCAGACAGAAAGCTCTACGCCCTGCGGGACGTTACCGGAACCGTTGAGTCGATACCCTTGATCACGGCCAGTATCATGAGCAAGAAATTCGCCGAGGGAGCTGCCTCCTTGGTTTTTGACGTCAAGTGCGGATCCGGGGCTTTCATGAAAACCCTTGAAGATGCCCGTGCCCTGGCGCTTTCGCTGGTCCGGACTGGAACCGGATTGGGGAGGCGCATTCGCGCGGTGCTTTCCGATATGGATCAACCCCTCGGGTTGATGGTTGGGAATTTTCTCGAGGTTCGAGAGGTCGTAGACTGCCTCCGCGGCGGCGGACCCAAGGATCTCGTTGACCTCACGCTCCGGCTTACAGCGCACATGCTGGTGCTGGCCGGCTTGAGCGCGGATATCGCCGGCGCGGAAGCCGAGTGCAGAAAGCGGTTGGACGACGGGTCGGCCTGGGACAAGTTCGTTGAGAACGTAGAGCTACAAGGTGGAGATGTAGGAGCCGTCGAGAAGGCGGGCAGGGGGCCAAAAGCAGATCTGATCGAAGTGGTGCCTGCACAGGGAGAGGGATTTGTAGAGAAAGTCGACGCCTTCGGGATCGGCGTGGCGGCCGGACAGCTCGGCGCGAGCAGGGAGAGGAAGGAGGCGGAAGTGTTTCCCGAAGTGGGGATCGAGCTGAGCAAAGTGCAGGGAGACCCTGTTGCAGAAGGGGAACCCCTTTGTTTGATTCATGCCAGGAATCGCTCATCCGTTGCCGCAGCCCGGAGACTCGTGCTGGACTCCTACTTACTCTCTGAAGAGCAAAAGCCGGCACGGAAACGTGTTATAGAAGAAATCACAAGCGATGATCTGGGAAAAAACTGATCTCAATCCCGACGAGGTCAGGGATATCGCCAGGCGCTACCATCTGGATCTGATCAGCGCCGCAATCCTGGTCCGCCGTAACTACACCGACAGCGAATCGATACGTTTCATTCTTGAAAACGACCTTCTGCTTCTTCACAATCCCTTCTTGTTCGCCGATATGACAGCGGCGGTGAATCGAATTCGGCAGGCTGTTTCCCGCTCCGAAGCTATATATATTTTCGGCGACCGCGATGTGGACGGCATCACCTCCACAATTCTTCTGCTCGAAGTACTTCGAGGATTGGGAGCCGAGGTCCACTGGCAGATCCCCGTCGGGGAGGATGACTACGGATTGACCCCGGAGGTTGTGCAGAAGATCGTCGCTTCAGGCTGCAAGCTGCTCATTACTGTGGATTGCGGTATATCGAACAATTCGGAGATCAACCGGGCAGCTGATCTTGGTATCGAAACAATCATCGTGGACCACCATATTCCCCCGGAAACCCTGCCCGATGCCCTGGCAATCATCAATCCCAAATGCCGGGATTCGCGGTATCCTTTCCGTGATCTTGCCGGCTGCGGCGTCGTTTCCAAACTGGCCACAGCCCTGGAGTTGGCAGAAACCCCGATGTTCGGGCAACAGATCTGGTTGCTGCATATTCAACCTGCAAACGATACTTTCACGATCGAGGTGGCGAAGCTGGTGAACCTCGTTGTAGAGGAGCGCTTCGCAGACACCCTCCCCAGCGCGGATCCAAGAATCGAAAATACACGAGTGTACGCCGGGCTGAAAGACAACAAAGTGCTGGTGTACGATCTTGAGGCCCAGCGGCCGTACCTCGAGAAGTTGGGCGCAGAGGATATTTTCGATTTCGAGGATATCCAGCCGGATATCAATGCTTTTTTCCCCGAGTATTCGGGCAAAAGTCTGTTGAGAATCAGGGAAAGCTTCGGGCGGCGGCGATTTGAAGGAAGCGGCGAGATGGATGTGCTGTTGGACTTGTATACGGTCCTGATGTGGCGAAAGCTCGAGCTGCTGCCCGCCCTGGAGCGCGTACTGGATCTGGCTGCATTGGGAACGGTGGCCGATCTGATGCCCCTGGTCAACGAAAACAAGGTGATCGTAAGGCGGGGACTGGAGGTGATGAACAAGCTGCGGCGTAGCGGGCTTCGGGAACTATTGGTTCGACAGAACCTTCACGGCCGGCGCCTGACCGCCAAAGACATCTCCTGGCATATCGCACCGCTGCTCAATTCTGCAGGAAGGATGGGAAAACCCGAGCTGGCCGCCGAGCTCTTCCTGGCTGAGACTTCGGAGCAGATAGAGGGGATGATCGATGCCATCGCACAGCTGAACCGCAGGCGCAAGCAGCTGGGCAACAAAATCTGGGAGTCCTGCTTTCCCCTGGCCCGCAAGAGCCTGCAGCGGACCGGTGGAAAGCTCGTGTTTGTCTCTGATGAACAGATCCCTCGAGGCATCACAGGCATCATTGCCTCCAGACTGGTGAGCTTTTTCAAAGTTCCCGCCGTGGTTGTAGCGCTGGGGCGGAGCAAGGCGGTGGGCTCTCTACGCAGCCCGTACGCGGCGGATGGTTTTCTTGATACATTTGCAAGCTATTTTCAGAACTACGGCGGGCACGATCGGGCCGCCGGATTCAATCTGGCGACAGAATTGTTCGCGAGCTTCGAGGATCGTTTCTATCAGGTTGCTCAGAGCTATACACCCCCGGACAGGGAGGAAGTCAAGATCGTAGTGGACGCCGAGGTTCCTCCGCCGTATCTGAATCCCGACCTTATAAAGATAGTGGAGACCTTCGAACCGTACGGCGAAGGCTTTCCGCCGCTCGTTTTTCTTACCCGCGGCGTGCGTATCGAGAGGCTGGAGGTCGTGGGCCGGAAAGAGCTGGCCCACCTAAAGATGCTGCTCGCGGCAGACCGCTACAAATGGCCTGCTGTATACTGGAACGCCGCCGAGCGGGCGGGAAGGGATTTCGAGCTGCACGACACGGTTGATATCCTGTTTCGCCTGAACAGAAACTACTTCATGAACACAGAAACTCTGCAGTTGACAATTCTCGATCTGAAAAAATGAGAAAACGGATCGTTTTCCTTTTACCCCTTCTTCTCCTGGTCTCTGTCTCTATCGGCAGAGCCGAAACCGTCAGACTCGGCTCTGATTGCATTGAATCGCGGCTGTTGGGCGGCAGGCCTTACTGTTCTGTATCGGCGGGCAGTCTCTATGATTGGGTTGAGGGACAACTTGTACCCCGCAGGGGTCTGTTCTCCTACTACCTCGAGGACAGCCGGCCGCTGCGGCCGGAGATTATCTGCGATGAAGAGGTAGAGAGGGGAGGGGTGCTCAAAGGGTATCTTCAAAGCGGTGAGACGATCGACAGAATCGAAGCAACGCTGAGTCGGGCCGAGGGAGATTACTCTGTAACGGTCAAAGGATTCCCAGTGGATTCCACCGCGGACAAATGGTGTTTCCTTATAGGAGTTCCGAGCACGGCGGCTGCAGCGCGGTACGCGCTGGAAATCAAGGGTTGGAAACAGGAGCGCTTTTTTATCTACCTTGGAGATTTGACAGTGCTGTACCGCAAGTTTAGGAGCGAGGGAATTGCCTTCAACGAGTCTCTCTCCGATCTTATGACCTCTGCCGATCCCCGCAAGAACGAAGAGTACCAGGATCTCCGCCGGCTTCTTGCCTCGTTTCATATGAAATCCTTGTACCACAAGATGGGATTCCTCGTACCGGTGCGGGGCGCGCGGCGCACATCGCTGTTCGCCGATCGGCGGCTGTACAGCTATGCAGACGGGGGCAGCTCAAGATCGCTTCACAACGGCATCGATCTGGCGGTGCCGGAAGGAACGCCGGTTGTCAGCTGCGGAGCCGGGAGGGTTGTACTGGCCGGGCCGCGGATCATGAGCGGAAACAGCGTGGTCATCGAGCACCTGCCCGGTGTGTTTTCCCTCTACTTTCACCTCTACGATATAGCAGTGCAGAGAGGGCAGCGGGTTTTCCAGGGACAGCGGATCGGCTCGGTAGGCATGACGGGACTGGCCACGGGACCGCACCTGCACTGGGAGATCCGGGTCGGCGGGGTAGCTGTGGATCCCGACCTCTTCGTGAACGAGCCGATTATTGACAAATCAGCGTTTTTTAATGATATTATGGATCGATAAAATTGAGAGGAGGTGATTTCAATTCCTGCAATTATCGTTGGCGAGAACGAGGTCTTGGAAAAGGCGATCAGACGTTTTAAGCGTATGAAGGACAAAGAGGGTATCGTCAGAGAGTGGAAGAAGAGAGAGTTCTATGAGAAACCTTCGACAACCAAGAATCGGAAGAGGAAATCCTTGCAGCGCAAGCGCCTAAGGAATATGCGCAATTTCGATCGACGGAAGAAGTAGCAGATAACGACAAGCAAAAAACAGAGGTCCTCCTCCATGTACGGGAAGGACCTTTATTATTTCTTCAGGTATCATCCGGAGGGCTATTGGATATGGATAAGCAAAAACGGAGACCGCTGTTCTTGGCAGTGCTTTCGATCGCATTTGCACTGGGGATCTTGGCCTCGTGCGCCAACACGCCTCCGATCGAGGACTCGAAAGGCAACTTGATTCCGGGAAGCATTGCTTCACTGGAGAAGATTGAAATAGGCGGCCAGGACCAGTGGATCATGATCCGGGGCAACAGTGCAGACTACCCCGTCTTGCTCTGGCTTCACGGCGGACCCGGAGCCGCCCAAATGCCTGTAGCCCGGCATTTCAACGGCCAGCTGGAAGAGCACTTCGTCGTGGTCCACTGGGACCAGAGGGGCGCCGGCAAATCCAATCCCCGCAGCTTCGATGAGGGGAGCATGTCCATCAGCCGATTCTTAAGCGATGCCCATCAGCTGACAGGGTATCTAAAGCAGAGGTTCGGCCGGGAGCAAATCTACCTCCTGGGCCATTCGTGGGGCGCGCAGCTCGGTCTCATGCTGGCAGACGCCTATCCTCGGGATTACTACGCCTACGTTGCCGTCGGCCAGCTCGTTGATTCGCTGCTCGCCCACAAAATCGCTCACCGCTGGCTCAGCGAGAGGATCGCGGCGGCCGGAAACCGGAGAGATTCCAGGCGACTCGAAGAACTGGGTCCGGCGCCCTTTCCCGACCATGAAGATTATGTGGACTTCGTTCATCTGGTGGACGAATACGGGGGCAGTTTCGACGTTCCGTTCTCGGAGCTGGTCCGGATCGCCGTCCGTCAGCCGGAGTACAGGCTGCCCGACTATTTCAGGTGGCTCAGGGGAGCCAATAGGGGCAGCGGTCCGATGTGGGAGTCCACGTTGAAGTTCAACGCCTTTCGGGATGTCCCCCGTTTAGAGGTTCCCGTGTATTTTTTCAGCGGAGTGAGGGATTACAACACCCCCCTGCAGCTGGTGCAACGCTACTTCAGCGCCCTCGATGCTCCTGAAGGTAAAAAGCTGGTGAAGTTTCACGATTCGGCCCACACCCCCTGCTTCGCAGAGCCGGAGCATTTCAACAGGGAAGTGGCGCGCGTGAAAGCGGAAACCTATGATGCACGGTGAAAGCGACTGCGATCTTAGGAAGCGCTGTATTTGTACTCTTTCTCCACCCCGGCGATTGACTCCTCGATTATATCCAATCCAAGGGAGGCGTACTTCTCGTCCATGATCAGGGGAGGGGACATGCGCAGGATGTGCCCCGCCGGGATCCAAGCCAGCCCCTTGCGGAAGGCCTTCTGGTAGACCAGCTTGCCCGCCTCTTCGAAAGGTTCCTTGCTGGTTTTGTCCTTGACCAGCTCGATTCCCAGCAGGAATCCCTTTCCCTTCACATCTCCGACTATGGGATGATCCCGCTTTATCTTCTCCATTCGCTTCATGATCGTCTTGCCGACGCTGCGGACATTTTCCAGAATGCTCTCCTCTTCGATTACCTCCAGGCAGGCGAGGGCGGCGGCGCAGGCCATCGGGCTGCCGCCGTAGCTTGATGAGGCTGAGATCTTGTCCAGCGCCGCGGCATTTTCCTCTCGCACCACCATGGCGGTGACGGGAAAGCCGTTGCCGAGGGACTTGCCGAAGGTCACGATATCGGGCTGCACGTTCCAGTGGTTCATGCACAGCCACTCGCCTGTGCGTCCCATACCGGTAAGCACCTCGTCGGCGAACAGCAGGATCCCTTTTTGATCGCAGTAAGAGCGCAGCTTGGGAAAGAAGTCAGGGGGAGGAAAAATCGAGCCGCCCCAACCCTGCGCCGGTTCCAGAACAAAGGCGGCCACGTTGCCTACGGTCGCCTCCCGGATGAACTCATCGTAGAAGCTTATATAGGCGTCGCTGTCTATCGATCCGTCCGGCTTGGTGAACAGCGGATGGTAAGGATCGGGGCGCGGTACCATGTAAAATCCGGGAGCCCGGGTCGGGCCGTAGCTCAGCACATCCCCGCGCCACATCCGGCCGCAGCTCACCGCGGCCAGGGTTTTACCGTGAAAGTCCCGAAAGCAGGAGAGAAACTCATGTTTTCCGCTGATGGCCCGGGCAGCCCGTATTCCCGCTTCCACAGCAGAAGTGCCGTCGCTGTAAAACTGCACCTGGTTCAATCCTTCAGGCAGGATTCCCGACATTTTCACCAACAACGCTTCTTTCACCGGGGTGGTAAAGTCGTGGCAATTCATCAGTCGCTTCGCCCAGTGAGCTACAGCTTCCGAAACCTTAGGATGGCTGTGCCCGAGGGAGGTGACATAAATCCCGGAGGAAAAGTCCAGATAGCGGTTGCCGTCCACATCGGTCAGGGTGATGCCGTGCCCTTCAGAAAAGCACACGGGGAACAGCTTCACCTGGCTGCTCAATCCGCGGAAGTAGCGGATCGTACTTTCATGCATGGCCTTTGATTTCGGCCCCGGGGGTGGGACCGTGATCTGCGGTATGTTTGTCGCACTTTCTTTCCACCAATCCTTCGACATAGGTACATCCTCCAAGATACGCTTTACTCAACAATCATTGACGCCCCGATTTCGAAACAGGGGGCTCCAGACATCTGGCGTGAACTACAGAATCCGTCGGGCCACCTCTACTACCCGATCGATCTCCCGGGACCGATCATCGTCGATCCTGTAAAAATCATTTCCGGACAACAGCTCTTCGGCCTTCCGGTGCGCCTGATTGTATATATCTTTGCTCTGGGTATCTTCCAGAGAGACAAAGCCAGTCATGTCGAACAGGTCGCTCATCCAATTGTCCCGGTAGTTCAACAGGGTGTGCTCCTGATCCAGGAAACTGCCCCGGATGCCGACGGTACTGATCAGATCGACCAGCTCGTTCACAACCTCTACTCGCAGCTCCCTGCCGAAATGGGCGTGGATGTAGCGGCAGATCTCCAGATCGACCAATGCTTGCTCCAGACTGAAAACAGCGCCGCTATTGATCAAGCCGACTGGGTAGCTGCTCCTCCCGGAAAGAAAGGTCAGCAGGAACTTGAGGGATTTCTCCGCCGCCAATTGGTGGTTAGGATACTTGGCATCAGTGTAGCCGCTGCCGATCAGGTAGTTCTGACCGTAGATCTTCTCATGAACCTCGGCAATCATGATGTCCTGGAGAATAGCCTCCGGTGCGCTGAAGGACACGGCGGTGCTGCGCATGTCGATGATGCCCGAAATCGTACCGCCGCCCACCAGGGCTTCCGGAAATACGGCTTTTATCGCGGTGATGACAGCCAGGATCTCGGCGTTGCCCACCAGGGCATTCCCCGCGATGCTCACCGGAGAGCTTAAACCGGTAAGCGGCATGGGGATGATCGTGCAGGGAAGGTCCCGCTTGGCCAGTTCCAGAAGGATGGTGCCGGAATGTTCGTCCAGGAACAGGGGACTGATCGTCTCCTTGGCTGTCACGAAACAGGGTTCTTCTCTGAACTGCTCTGCTCCTCCCCTGGCGATGGTGCCGATCTCCACCATTAGATCGATCTCTTTCGCATCCCAGATCTCCATGGAGCCTAACTTCCGTGTGTTGCGAGCGATCAGAGAGGCGGTTTCGACCCGCCGCATCCGCTCCTCGATCGGATCACCGTTTAGGTCCACCCGCAGCACGATCGGGTTGCCGACGAAATCCACTTCCGGAATCATCTCACCCACCCGGATGTAGCGCAGCAGTTCCGCGGCCGTCGCCTCCCGGATGGTCTGGCTCGGCCAGTCCAGGCATTTCTCGCAGCCGCCGCTGATCTTGGCCGCGATAGCCCCATTCCCTGTGATCTGAGACGTGACCCCGTTGAGCAGATGCAGCTTCCTGCCCGCCTTCTGCAGGGTGCGGTTGCTCTCCAGCGCATCCTCGACCAACTGTTGCGGGAAACGGACGGTTTGGCCGCTTTCATCGACCTCTGCACCCTGGGCTTTCAAGGCCCGGCGAATGGATTCCGATTCGAAGCGCATCCCCGTTTTCTCCAGAATCTCAATGCTCCCCTGGTGGATCTGTTTTGCTTCCTCTTCGTTTAGTAGCTCGAATGACAGCTTCAATACACCTCTCCTCTGTTCGGCGAATTGACAGGGTGGAAACAACGGGTCGTTCGTTCATGCATGGATTTGGATTTCGGCCCGGGGGGTTGGACCGTGATCGGCGGTATGTTTGCAGCGCTTTCTTTCCACCAGTCCTTAGACATATTGTAGCTCCTCTACTGCCGGAACACGGGCTTTAGTGTTTCGTACAGCCTGCCGTATAGTTTGTAAAGTCGATCGTACAGATCGCCGTGTTTCCTGTTGGGTATAAAAACAGTCCCCATCTTCACCATGGCCTCCACCGCCTCGGCGATGTTGTCGTGGTCTTTCACGGCAACCGCGCTCAGGATGGCACAGCCCAGGACCGAGGTCTCTTCCTCCACCATGCGCACCATGGGCAGACCGCAGATATCCGCCTTTATCTGCAGCCACAGATCGGATCGAGCCGCTCCGCCCATGCTGCGGACCTCCCCGATCTCGATGCCCGCCGCCAGAATGAGATCCAGGATCCTGCGCAGCATGAAGCCCACCGATTCCTGGATCGAACGGGCGAAGTGACCCTTTCCATGCTTCAGCGTGATACCGTACCAGACCCCTTTGGCGTACATGTCGTTTTCCGGGATATAGGCTCCGGCGAAGAAGGGCAGCAGTACCAGCCCGTCGCAGCCCGCCGGCGCGGATGCGGCCAGACGGTTCAGCTCCTCGTAGGCTTGCTCCAGGCCTCCGGCCGCTTCTATCTCCGCAGAAGCGAACACATCCCGGAACCACTTGTACAGTACTCCCGAGGTCTGGGCATAGGGAAGAATCAGATAATTGCCTGGAATTATGTGGGGTTGATGAACCAAAGTGTTGGCGTGAATCACCTCCGTGGAATCTGTGGTTATCCCGATAGCCAGCGCGGTGCCGGTGGTCTCTGTAACCACCCCGCTCCGGATGTTGCCGGCTCCCACCGCGCTCAGGGTCTGGTCCATGGCACCCTTTACCACCACTGTTTCCCGTTTCAAACCCAGTTCATCCGCAAGTTCCGGCTTGAGGGACCCGACGATGCTACCGGCGTCGACTATCGCCGGCAGCCTGTCTTCAATACCCAGGGGCGATACCGTCTTGGACCAGTAGCTTCCATTGTGGATGTCGAATAACCCGGTGGAGTGCATCAGGGTTGGGGTGGAGAGAAAGACGCCTGTTAACATGTAGACGATGTAATCCTCCACCAGCATGATCTTGTCGATCTTCTGAAAGTTATCCGCTTCGTGTTTCTTGAGCCAGGCGATTTTGAGAACGCTCCAGGTCGGCTCGATCTCCGTGCAGCCGGTGGTGCGATGGAACTCCGTGCTGGAAATACGGGCTTTCAGTTCTTCGGTTTCCTCTCTGGCCCGGTTGTCTATCCAGACCATGGCTGGCCGAATCGAACGATCCTGCTTGTCCAGAAAAATGATGGTTTCCCCTTGGCTGCAACCGCAGATGGAGCGGATGAATGTGGGATCGACACCGCTGGCGGAGATGGTCTGGAGGAAACCTTCTTTGACCGCCCGCCAATATACCTCCGGTTCCACCTCGTACCAGTCCACCCGGGGCGTTTCCAGGGTGTAGTTCTGAATAGATTTAGCAAGCAACTTGCCCCGACTGTCAAATAACGCTGTTTTTACCGATGTTGTTCCTACGTCGAAGCTCAGATACATAAAGCAGTGCCTTCCCCTCTCTCAATGGCTGTAGATCCCGGCCTCCGCCCCGGCCCGGAACATGGCCAGGACGTTTTCCACGGGCACACCGGCCTGGATGTTGTGCACGTTGTTGAA
>CAYMGP010000006.1:0-11463 GCA_964390045.1 uncultured Spirochaetaceae bacterium
AACTTTCATATAACATTTAATTGTAGTGCACCCGGCGGCGGATCACAACCCATATACCAAATTACCACAACCTCTGCTAAAACCACCGGTCCAGATCAACTTGGCGGGAAAGGAGTCATAAGCAGCCTTGATATGCTGTGACCAGTCCGCCGCATAGTGAACTTCAGATCGGCTGAAGCTTTTTCAAGCAAAAAGGTGGTCTTTCCTACACCACGGGCTCTTACAGGCAGCAAGCCTCGATCCTGCAGCTCAAGAGAGTGAAAAAACTTGTCTCTGAGATCAATTGCGACTTTTTTTGGATCCAGTGTAAGTGACGATACCCTTAATCGGCCTCGAGCAGGAAGGCCTGAGCTTGGAGCTTATCGCTGCGGCTTAGGAAGTGAAGCAGGGTTTTTCTTTTCTCTTTCTCAAGCTTTTCCAGGACGATACCCAAAAAAACTTCGTTCTTCTGCCTTTTTTCCCATTCCTTCAAACCGCTTATCACCAACTCGGGTGGTTTTATCTGTGGATTCCTCAATTTCAAGGTGAATAGATGCCTTTCGGGATCAAGCTCGTACTCCTCTGAAAAGTGGAGAAGGGCACCGGAGAGTGAGATATCTCGCACATAACCAATCGGTTTATGTACGTCTCCTGTAGACCAAAATAGTTGCCAATCAGATCTGATTCTTGGATAAGCTCTCTTGTTTTTCATAGTCATCTACTCCTAGTCGGTTTTTGATGAAATCCGGCAACGCCGCTTGAACCTCAGGTTTCTCTCTTACCTCAAATGTTTCGCAGTAAAGGTCGGTAAAGCTTGCGTTGGGGAAAAAGCCTTCTTCATCTTCGGCAAACTTCGCTTTCAATCGATTCAGGAAAAACATACCCACAGACCCCATATGTTTTATTTCCTGCCTTCCCCGAAAAACACAGTCGAAGAAATTCTTCACCTCGGCATATGCGGCCTCCGAGATGTTGATTTTCCCCGCCGCACCTGACTTTTCCATGCCTGCGGCGATATTTACCGAATCTCCCCAAATATCGAAAGTGTATTTCTTGTAACCCACTACTCCCGATATACAGGGCCCGGTATGAATACCGATTCGGATCGACCAGTTGTTCAAGTCCAGCCCCTGCACGATTCTTTCTTTGTTCCTAATTTTCTTCATCAGATATGTGATGTTTAGCGCCGCCAGACAGCAGTCCACTGCGTGGGAGGGTTTTTTCAGTGGAATTCCGGATACACACATGTAGGAATCTCCGATTGTTTTGATCTTCTCGATTCCAAACTCTTCCATGACTCTGTCGTAGATGGAGAAGTAATGGTTGAGCTTCCGTATGAGCGAAACTGGATCAAGATGAAAAGCCAGCTTGGAAAAGTTCACGACGTCGGTAAACATGATAGTGCTGTTACGGTAGACTTTCGGATGAACCGCTCGTTTTGCTACCAATTCGGCGGCAATGTATTCCGGGAGTATATTGAGGACGATATCTTTATATATGAGGTGTTCATCCGAACCCATTACAGTGCAGAATGCTCTTCGAACGTGGTCCTTTCCTCTATCTCCGGCTCATCCACATTCAGCAGGATCGGCAGGGTTTCCTGTTGCCAGTCGTCGTCTTTGATTCGCTTCACTACTATAGGACCCTCACTCCTGTCGATGATCATCTCTGCGATATCCATGATGATGTAAAATCCGTTGGAATTGCAGAATTTCAACTCCTGAAAATCGAGCTCTACTGCCTCGATTCGTTGTTTTGGTAAGATACTCTCTAACTCATTTAAATATTCTTCCAAATATTTGTAGGGATTATCTATCCGAATCGCCCCGCCGAAGGTCACAATCAACTTGTTATCATCTATTTTGGATACGGAGGTGAAGACGCTGACCCCTCCGTCCATAATATCGCCGTAAGAAAGCACTTTCAACGCAAACCTCCTAAGGAAAACTGAGACTCCACGATAAGAAATGGAGCACGATAACGTACGGAGAGCCTAAATTTATTTTCGGCAGCCAATCTAATCAGACCGAGCCCCCCCTTGCGCCGATCTTTTCGTCTCTCCCGAATAGTTTCGGTCAACAGCGTTTTGAGGTCTTCAGTCGAGTTGATCCTCTTCACATGAGCCTTGACCTTCCTGTACTGTGACCTGTTGACAACATTCATCACCTTGATCCATAGACGATGCTTGTTGATCTTTAATTCCAGCACGATCTTGCTGTCCCCGTCAATGTTGTTGGTCACTGCATTGTTGAACAATTCAGTGATAACGATGTTGGCTTTCTTGCTGATATTCCTGGGATAGAAAGCACCAATAAACTCATCACAGAAATTACCCAACAGACCGCTTAATTCTCCAATAACGTTTTTACTCGGGGACAGGTCGTATCGCATGGAGATATTGGTGGTGGCCAGATCCCGCTCAGTAATCACCGTCTATTAATTTTTCCTGATAACAATAAGCGTGATATCATCGGAGTCTTTGCATCTGAAGCTTTTATAATCCTCGACACATAGCTTCAATATTTTGTGAACCGGCTCCTTGGAATTGTCCAACACCAGCTTGTTCAACCTCTTGACCGAGTAATCCTCCCCCGTGGTATTTTGCGCTTCCACCATGCCATCGGTGTAAATCACCAGGAGATCACCACTGCTGAAGGGCAACTCGTATTCACGGAAAGCTCTGAGACGCAGACCGATGAAGGGATCCTTCTTTTGAAAAAGATAGTGCTTTTTGCCGCTAACCAGAAGCCCGAATCCGCCGCCGCTGACATAACGCAGCTTGTCCCGATTGAACACGATAAAGTTGACCGTGGCATACTTTTTCACAGCTCTCAAGAAAGGATGAGAGATATGATTGATACGTTCCACTATTTCTTTTGGAGATTCGAAGGTCTCCATAACTGTCATGAACTGGGCTTTCAGGTACGTCATTACCAAAGCAGCCGAAACTCCATGCCCGGATATGTCGAACAGCCCGATCGCGTAGCCCCCGCCTTTCGTGCGGAAAAAATCGTAATAGTCTCCACCCACATCAGCCAGCTGTTTATGGAAGACCGCCAGATCCAAATCGTTCTTCATCTTATCAAGCAGTACGGGCAGAAAAGCGTCCTGAATCTGGCTGGCCACGGATAGATCCTCTTGGATGATGCCGTAAGCCCTGGCAATCTCTTTGTCCTTTTCATCCAGCTTCTCATAAGCCTTCCTGAGGTTTTCATTGGTAGCCGACCAAAAAGCATGGTCCCTTTCCGTCTGCTTCAACAGACCCTTGTGCTTCCTGACCAGCCTTATCATGTCTTCTTCGCTTAGCTCTACTCGTGAAGGAATCGTACTGGATTGCAGAATTTCATCCAACGTCACCGTCGTCCTCCGTTCCCTGTCCTCGAAGCAAGGTTATCAACAAAACTCGATCTTGTAGAAATGCTTATCTTCGTCATTTTTCACATCGATGAAATCTAGATCCCCCGGAGCGCTCATTCCACCGATGATCACTCCCCTCTCGAGATCCTTATTGAAAGGTGTCGTGCTGTGTATCAAAGCCTTGCCATTGGCTTCATCGATCTTTTCCAGATTGAAGCTACCAACCAATTTCTCGGGCCCCACAACCACACTGGCGTAACCCTGCGATCCGGTCTGAAAATACAGAAAATCGACGCCCTTTTTTACGATTTCCTTACCGGGTCCAAAGTTGTACCAACCCAGCATCATCTCCATCCCAACCCTTTCCAGGATCGGGCCTGCGTTCTCGTAGGATTCGACGACAATCCTTTCAATCTCGCGCAACCGCGTGAAAGGGTACCAAGTGTTGAGCTCGATATCGCTGATCAAGTCACCAGCCTTGGAACCGGCTACGATGTTCAGATTGATACACGCCTGGGCAAACCCCTGAAGGGTAGCCCCAAAAACCTTTAACTCTTCTTTTGATTTCTTTGCCATGAGCCCCCCCTCTAGCAATTCAGCTTATAATGTATAAGCCATTACAGCAACTATCGTTATATCATTATAGTCCATACGGACCAATCCTTTGGAGACCGTATACTGGCAGTACGATGGTAAATCCACCGATAGGCCGGTATACTCAAATGGTTTAAACCCTGCCCTGTGGAGTCTCAATAACCACGACTCGTACTCCTCGTGCCGCTCGCAGCGAAAATAATCACTCACCCCGAAGATGTTTCTGATCTCCCGTCCAAAGAACTTCTCCTTTATCAAGTACTTGTGAGAAACGTCTATGTTTGCCTCATCCACCAGTGCGTAAACATTGCCGAAGTGCTGCCAGCAATGATGCAGGCGTTTGGGTAGCTCTTCGGTATCGTGATTTGAGCTCGGCTCTACCAAAGTAAGGAGCCTGGGCTCCAAAGTCGCCAAACGCTTTAGGAGGTTCGTTCTCGTGTTCTGATCGTTAAGAGGATGGGAGGTATGATGAAAGGAAAAGGCTGAGTTAATGAGAAGAGTATCGCCTCCCGTCTTTTTTATCGTTTCAAAGTCTTCCTTGGAGAGATTTTCTACCAGTTTACAGAATGGGTAGAACTTCAACCGGAAGGGAAGCTCTGGGCGGATCTCGTCGATCGCTTTTCCCGAGGACTCCAAGTTCTGTAACACCGGATCCAGGCCGATGATATTTACTGACTGCACTCCACTGTCGGCGGCCTCCAACAGTCGCAGCAGCTGGATGACCTGTTTGCCGCTTCCGATGCCTATGTCGAAAACGGTAACAGACTTTGAGCCCTGCGCTGCTTCTACCAGGTATTGGTTTGCCAGATAGTGACCTATGTACACGAAGGGAACCGCCTCGGCCATACTGTAGAAAAGGGTGGTCTGAGGTATATCGAATTCCTCGACAAAGATATTTTTGCTTTCCAGCAGCTGCCTGTCGATTCTTTTTAGAAGCGATTCTGCAATCAAATGGGCCAACAGCCTGTCGTTGCTGGTTTCGGGACCGATATGCTCGACTATTTGTCCCTCTATACGGGGCTTGGCCAGCGCCTGCCGATGAGAGGTTATCTGTTGACAGATACTCAGAAGTTCCTCGTATCCATTCTGATATATCAAATCTGCACCCAAATCGATTTTACTTGCACAGCGTACTTCATGGCTCCGAACCCTGTCAATTCATGTTTTATATCATATTAATCATATCACATTTAGACTATTTTTTGAAATATGTAATGGCAAAACTGTTCTTCCGGCTTCATTCCTCGGCAAACTGCGTTGCAAAAAACCCTATACTAAGATAGATTCTTAGAGGCGCCACACAACTATTTATAGATCCAGTCCGCGGTGCTTCTCCATGTAAGGATACAGTGTGAGTCAAAACAGGTTTTCGATACTCTGGCGCGATTTCATTACCAGCGGTTTCCCCTCCTCCGCACCCGATTTCGAGAATTACGAAACAGTTACCAAGCTGATATTGATAAACGCACTGTCTCTTCTGGGGTTTTTCTTCTTCTTCGTCCTGATAATTTTCCGGCTCTTTACCTATCGATTCTCTTATATCCCTATTTATATATCGGCAGTCCTGTATTTCCCGGCAATCATCATTTTTCTTCGAAAAACCAGGAACATAGAACTCAGCGGTGCCCTGTTTCTTCTTTTCTTGCTCATACTTCTTGCCTTGGACCTGCCCTCTGATTTCTTACACGCAGCAAAGCCGGTTGTTCTATTTTCCTATCCTTTGCTGGCCTTTTATATGCTCGGAAAGCGGCTCGGTATTTTTGCCGCCGGCGTCCTGTTTTTGGAGGCCGCAGTCCTGATCATGCTATTCTATGCCGGGATCATTCGTATCTCATATCCCGCATATCCGTTTTTGTCAGGCTTTCTCACCTTGGTTGTCATCACTACCCTGGTTTATCTGAAAAAGCACCGGGAGAAGAAAATCCTGCGCCTGATGAGAAAACGCATCTACTACGACCCGCTTACCAATCTCCCCAACCGGGCTCTGCTTCTCAGGCATATTTCGGAGGTCGACTCCCCGGCGCTTTTACTGCTGAACATCGATGCTTTTAAAGAGATCAATGCCACCTACGGGTACCGGGCCGGTGACATGATTTTGCAGGGAGCCGCTGCAAAACTGCTGCAGATTGTTCCGGATTCAGTTCGCGGCGTGTATCGATTGGGGGGTGATGAGTTTGCCGTGCTTATGAACAAGGGGGAAGATGTCAGATTCAGCAGGAAGATCTCCCATGTCGCCAGTCTGATCACAAGATTTCTCCAGCATGAGAAATACGGCTATCAGAATGAAGAAATTAGGATTCGTACTACCATAGGGATAGCCCTATCCGAGGAGGTCGGGGGGGACAAGCTCTTCGCCTGTGCAGACCTGGCGCTTCAGACCGCAAAAGGAACCAACCGACCCTTTCTCTTCTATAAAAAGGCTCTCGACACCAAAAAACGTTATGAACAAAACCTCAAATGGGCGGGTGTTCTTGCCAATGCCTTGGATAACGGACGAGTTGTGCCCTACTATCAGCCAATTGTAGACAACTCTACCGGGGAGATCAAAAAGTATGAGTGCTTGGTCCGGCTCATCGACGACGAGGGCCAGGTGATAAGCCCTCATTTTTTCTTGAATATAGCTAAGAAATCCAGGCTCTATACCAGGATTACGAAAACGATGCTACGAAAGGCGGCGGAGTTCGCCAAGAACAATCGGGTCGGGGTTTCAATCAACTTGTCTGTTGAAGATATTCTAGACCCGACAGTTGTGATTTATATTGACAAAACGCTGCGTGAGCGTCGTTCCGAACATCTTCAGATCTGCTTTGAAATCACCGAATCCGAGGGTATTGAAAACTTCGATCAGGTATCACAGTTCATCAAGGAATTGAAGAAATGGGGTTGCCAGGTCGCCATCGATGATTTCGGCTCCGGCTACGCCAACTTCGACTACTTAACGCACCTGAAAGTGGACTATCTCAAGATCGATGGCTCCCTGGTACGGGGTATCACCAAGGACAAAAACTCGCGCCTAATCGTGGAAAAAATCGTTGCCTTTACACGGCAAATGGGGATCGAAACCATCGCCGAGTTCGTAGAATCCCAAGAAATTCTGTCCGAGGTGAAGCGCCTCAAGATCGATTATTCTCAGGGGTACTTACTCGGGGAGCCCAGACCTGCAAGTAGAGAGAGCACGATTGATTCCATCAGTCAGGTAACGAGCCCTTCGGTCTGAGCCTTCACGCCCGGTATCCGGGTGCGATCGCGCGGCTATCTCAAGTTTTTAACGCGCTTTCCAATCAGTCCTCTGATTTTATCAAACGACGGCGGCGGTCCGGCGCGTACCTGCTTTCCATCGATCAACAGGCCGTCGGAATTCCCCATTCCTCGAAGACTTCGCGATCTTCCCTTCTCCCGGGCTTTTTCTTCTTGCGGACCCACTTGGGGGCTACCGCCTCCTTGCTGAAGGGCTTCCAGAGCAGGACCTGTATTCCATCCCTGTCCACCGCCCTGTACCCTTGCTTCTTGAACCACGAAGCCTTCATGAAAAACGGAAGCGCCACACCCCAGGCCGCGATCCCTTTCTTTCCCAAGGCCCGACTGTCCTCCTCGGCTGCACGCAGCAGGGCTCTGCCCATGCCTTATTTTCTGAAATTCCCCCGCCCCTGGAGATAGAACTGCTCGATTAGGAATATAGTGAATCATTCCGCCGATCACGCCTTTGTCGTCGCGCGCCAGTTTGACCCGCAGTCCTTTATCCTTCATCCGGTCGTACCAGCGTTGCTTGTGGCCCCCCGCCTCTTTCATCTCCTCCGACCAGTCTTCCAGACACTGGAAGTACAAACTCTCGTGTTCGGGAGTTAAGTCGATCACATCCATGGGCTTCCTCCTTTACCACTGGCTAATTTGCCTATCCAGTCAGCGTTTGTGTATCATAACCCATCTGACAAGACGGAAGTAAGTCCTGTCGGTGCGGCACAATCGGAATGGCGTGTAGTGCCGTTAATCTATGCCTTATGTTGTCTAATATTACTTATCTACTGTTACAATTATTGTTATAAATTACCCAGTTTCCTTGACAAGTAAAGTGTTTTCAAGCAGCGCAAACCTCTCGTCCTAAGGGGCGCCCGACAGGTGGGCAAAACCACGGCGGTAGATTTGTTTGCCAAACAGTTCGACCACTATCTATATTTCGATCTGGAAAGTCAGAAAGATCGCAGGATCTTCGAACGCGGCCTGCCTTTCGCTGAGCTCCTGGAATCACTCTTTCTTACACGGAACACTCGTCGCAGCTCAGGCCGGATTCTTATGTTCCTTGACGAAATTCAGAACTCACCCGAAGCTGTGGCTTCGCTGCGGTATTTTTGCGAGATGGCCCCGGATCTTCACGTCATAGCAGCAGGATCTTTGTTGGAAGTGATGCTCGCGCGGTTCGAAATTGGATTTCCCGTCGGACGAGTCGAATATCTGTTCATGCACCCACTGAGTTTCGAAGAGTATCTAAATGCATTGAAAATGGAAAGTGCTTTGCAGCTCTACCGAACTATCCCTTATCCTGAGTATGCCCACGACACCCTTCTATCGCTTTTTCACCGCTACACGCAGGTAGGCGGCATGCCGGAAGTCGTTAGCAGATTCAGAAATGACCGGCGGATATTGTCTCTAACAGCGGTTTATCAGGGCCTCATTACGTCCTTTCTCGATGATATCGGAAAATACTCAAGAAGCAGCGCGATGACCCAGGTACTTCGATTTGCTGTCGAAACAGCGCCTCTGGAGGCGGGAAAGCGGATCAAGTTCCACGGGTTCGGCCGTTCCAACTATCGCTCGAGGGAAAAGGGGGAAGCGCTTAGAATCCTGGAAAGGGCAATGCTCCTCCGCCTGATTTACCCAACAACCGCAACAAAGCTCCCGGTTCAGCCCAACCTGAGAAAATCGCCCCGCCTGCAGTATCTGGATACCGGATTGTTGAACTTCGTGGCAGGTCTGCAGCAGTCATTATTCATGATGCAAGATCTCCACAGCGTGTATCAAGGATTACTAGCGGAACACATCGTGGGACAGGAGTTGATTGCCCAAGGCGCCGAATCGTCATCCAAACCTGCTTTTTGGGTCAGAGAGAAGACGCCGTCGACCGCTGAGGTGGACTTCGTGCTTCCCTACCAAAACCTCCTCATTCCAATCGAAGTAAAAGCGGGAAAAACAGGAACTCTTCGCTCGCTGCATCAGTTCATTGATGAAGCCGATCATTGCTGGGCGGTCAGACTCTATGCCGGCCCTTTGCGCAAAGAAAGTGCGCGCACGCAGCGCAGAAAAGAGTTCCAGATGCTCAACCTCCCGTATTTCCTGGCCGGGAATCTCCTGAAATATCTGGATTGGTTTATCGGCTGAATCGCGAAGTAGGTTGCCAAACGAATCATACTGCCGAGGAACACCTACAGTAAGGATATGAGCTCCTTACCCTCAATCCCGCAACACTCAGCGCAGATGTTCTTCTGTATAGAGGGAAAGCTCGATCATACGCTCGAGGAGCTCGCCACTTTCGAAGCCCTGAAAATTATTCAGCACAAGCTCCTTGGCGAACAACCGGCAGATATATTTCAATTTGCGCCCGCGCTTCTGAGAAGCGAAGACATAGTCGGCATGTCCGTTGTTGATGACAATGAGGTTGTTCTTTTCATCATACTTGGATCGCCAGAGCTCCCCGGGAGCCCGAACATAGGTGTAGCCCGGCAAACCCTTGCTCTGTTCCCTGCCGGGCTGCTCCTCCCGTTCGATCAGACTGTCGGAAACCGTGATGATGCTATCCGCACTGCAGATGATGTCGTCCTGAACCACCTTGCACTGCACTGCAACCAGTCCCGGCTCTCTCGGCGCGGTAAAGGTAACGATTTCCTTGTCGACGCTGCTCAGGCTTCCCTCTCCCTCTTTTACGGTCCAGCTGAACTCCAGTCGATCTTCCACGGTACGTCCCTTCTTATCTCGAGCCAAGCAACGTAGCGTTTTCTCTTCCCCAACGGCGACGATGCAGGATGATGGGGAGATGGTCGCTTTGTAGAGCGGACCGGGATACTCGTAGAACTCTTTGCTTTCCGGTTCAACCCGGTCCGGCTCGGGGTGCCGGGAAATTTTCAGGGCTTCAACAGTTTCCTCAGATGGGCTCTCCCCTACCCTCTGATCCTCCTCGCCTCCGAACAAACCTCCGCCCCGCTTTCTGCCCTTTTTGCGGAGCTCGGCGTAGACGTCGAACCAATCGTAGTCCTCCTGCGGCAGAGCCAAAAACGCCTCTTTCAAGGCTCGCTGCACGGACTTGAGAATCTTGCGGCTGGCCTCTTCTTCTTCTGCCTTCCTCTCCCGCTCTACGATCTCGTTGAGTTTCTCAGCAACTGGCTCGATCCCCTCGCAGAACAGCATCAGGTTTTCGTCGTGGATTATGCCGTCCCGTGTTCCAGGGGTGAGATGGACAAAAGGCACGTCGATCGTTCCCTGGAGAAATCCCGAAGTCCAAGGCTCCCTGTCGAAATAATCCAGCTTACTTATCGAGGGCAGCACCCGGGTCCCCGAACGGTAAAGACTGACGGTGTTGCCCGGATCCTGTGGATTCAGGTAAAGCTCCAGGTAGATGTCTCCCTTCTCCGTCTCCAATACTTCGAGCTCATGCAGCAAACGACCGGTATATTCGCGAGGTTTTACCTCCAGCTCTTTCCTGGAATATCGATCCTTAATCGTGATCTTGATCCCGGATCGACGGATCCTGTCGCGAAGCTCCGAGGCCAGGTAATGCTGGATGCGCTCACCGTTGAGCTGGCGGATTCCGGGAAGCAATGGGTGGATCATCAGCTCGGTGCCTGGATGGGAGAAGAGGCTCCGCCTCTGGTTGATCGAGTAGCCGGACTCCCCTTTTTTCATTTCCATCTGATAGGTTCTGCCGTCTGCCCCCGCCGAGGACATGACCAGACGCTCGCCTACAGTCCAGAAGCTCAACAGCCCGATGCCGAACTCTCCCTGAATACCCTCGGCTCCCTGCTCCTTCAGTCGCTTCTTCAGTGAATCGCAGATATGTGTAGCTACATAGCGGAAATTGGGTAGTCCCTCTTCGTTCAGGGGGATGCCTTCCCCGTCATCTATAACCTTTAGGTACAGTTCGCCCCGCTCCCGGCCGCGGATTATGGTGACGCTGCCGGCCCGGGCATCGATGCTGTTCTCCACAAACTCGGCGATCGCCTTGAGGGGATTGTTTTGGGACAAGGCGATAATGGTAATGGCATTCCAATGATCGCCGATGCGCAGCTTGCCGCTGTTCCTTTTTTTGGGCGCCTTGCCGCCTTTGGTGGTTTTCTTCGAACTTCGCCCGCGGGTATTCCTCTTGGTTTTTCCTTTTACAGCTTTTGTCGGTGTCACCGGGCCATTATCATCAAAACCCGGCACCTAGACAATACCAAGCAGAATGATTATTCTCGAGCTACTCACAGTTCGAGTCCAAAGCTCAATGTAGCCCGCAACTCAGCCTCGGTCATCGTATGACCGACCCCTGTAACCACCGTTCCCGTT
>CAYMGP010000006.1:11563-79064 GCA_964390045.1 uncultured Spirochaetaceae bacterium
CCCGTTCCGGAAGGATCGTCACCGTACCACTCCTGGGTCTGGGTCGTTGAAACCTGCCAGATCCTGCCATCCGCGGCCAGCGACAGGTACGGGCTGCGGCGTACGTTGCGGGGGGAAAAGCACCAACGCGCCTCCACTTTGCCCTCCAATCCCAATCCGAGCCCCGAGGCGGTGGAAAGCTTGTAGCGAAGCAGATGGTCATCCCTGTCCGCGGCATACACAACCACCCCGGCTAATTCGGCCGACAGCCGAATCCGCGCCCAGCGCTCCAGGCCTACCCCTACGCCGACCGGCAGAGCATGCACATACAGAGTGTATTGAATCACATCGGCGGAGCTCGAGCCGACACTCAAATCGAAGGTGCTCGGTGCGGCAATGAATTTGTATTGCCAGCCCTTGTACCCCTGAACAACCTGGTCCAGATACCCAAATCGGTAGCCGGTGTACAGGTAGAGCAATAGGTATCCACGTGCGAATACAGGCCGCGCTGCCTTAAGGTTGATGCCAAACGAGAATGATTCCACGTTCGACTCGGTGTAGCTGAAAGGAACCTTCGGATACCCGGCCGGTTCGATCCAGTCATAATCCCTCATCAGACCTACAGGATCGGACAGCGCCACGACTGCTCCAGCCTCGAACAACCAGCGCTCGACATCCTCATCACGAAGCGAGCATAATCCTCGAACAGCGATCTCTATTCCATCAAGAGGAAATTCGAGACGGCTCAGCACCGTGTCGCTGCCGACTTGATAATCAAGATCGTAAGCGGCCCTTCCCAGGCCGGCTCCGAAGCCGGTTTCCACAGACCACTGCAGTTCGGCTGCCAACGATCCGACACCCGTGGTCGTAAAAAGTGCTGCTACTAGGACGATGACTCTATACTTACTCACGAGATCCTCCTCGCAGGGTTCGCGTTGCGGCAGCCAATAATCATCAAGACCCTGACCGCCGAGACGGATTACTTAAGCAATATCTACGATCAGACTGAGCGGTAGTATAGCGAGCAGCAAAAACAGTGCCAAGCTGAAAAGCACGCGATACGTACGAAGCGAGCACAGCGCGCAGGTCAATCCAAGGCCAACTCGCAGAGCACGCCCACATGGTCGCTGGCCCAAAGCGATCCCGTGGGCGTCGGGAAAGGCCGGTTTAGGAAGCGGGTGCAGCGTCGCACAGAAAGAGGTCTTGTGCCCGCCTCTGCGTAGAGAAACAGGTAGTCGATGCGCGCCCTGGGGCTGTCGGCAGGATTTCTGATGTCGCCGAACCGCGCTGTCGGACCGTTCTCGGGAGGATCGACCTGCAAAGCTATATCCACAAATCCCTCGGACAGAAGCAGTTGTGTCGGTTGTGAGTCGGAAAGCGAGTTGAAGTCCCCGCCAACCACGGCCGGCAGCTCGAGCCGGCGGCGGGTCTGCCTCACGAAGTGAACCAGGTCTTGCACCTGCCTGCACCGCAGAGGGTCCCGGCTCACCCTGTGGGAGAGATGGGTGTTGTACACCTCGAGTGCTCCCAGCGGTGTGTCCAACACGACTCGCAGCACAATCCGGTTCTCGAAGAAGCCCGGCTTGGGAGCCAGTACATGGCGCTGATACTCGCGGATCGGGAAGCGACTGAGCACGGCTTCCCCCTCCTCGAAACCGATCCAGCCGGCTCTGCCATTGGCCCGGGCGTACACGAAGGAATAGCCGAGCGACTGAGCCAGCCAGGGACCGATCTGGCACTTCCTTCTCCACAGCACCGGTACCTCCTGAAGCAGAATCACGTCGGGGGACAACTCCTGCAACTCGGTTAGGACCAGAGCCTTGCGCTGCTCGAGGTATTCAAAACCGGGCCAGCCGTGGAGCATGTTCAACGTAGCTATCGTGATCGTACGCTGCACGGGAGCTGCGTCCGGCTGTGAGACGGGCCGCGCGTAAAGGGTTGGATACAGTGCCGAGCAGGAGGATAGGACTGCCAGGAAGAGAGCGAGAAGAAAAAGCAAAACAGCCAGGGATGGAAACGCCCTGTCGGAGAGGAAGCGACTCATCGGAATTTACTACTCTGCCGGTGGACTTTTTGCTTGCTCGAGCTTTTTTTCGATCTCTTTGATCTCTTCCTCGAGCTCCTCGAGCCTGATCAACTGATGGGGCCGCATGCTGTGGATGGGGATGGAAGCAGTGCGCTCCTCGAGCTCCGCTCGCAGCTGCTCGAGTTTTCTTTCTAGAGTCTTCCGGAAATCACCCTTCATGATCTCATCCTCCGGGGATTCAAGGCCAGATGCCGGGAATCGGCGTTCCGCAGTAGCGGCACGCTCCCTTTTCCACTTGGTTTTCAACCACCATGAAACCAGCCCGCCGGATGATCATCCTGCCGCACTTAGGACAGAAGGTATTCGCCGCCGGGTGACCGGGAACATTGCCGATATACACAAACTCGAGACCCGTATCCAGGGCTACAGCCCGAGCCCGCTCGAGCGTGGAAACCGGGGTGGGAGGCAGACGCTTTAGCTTGTACAGCGGATAGAAGCGGGATAAATGAAGCGGGGTGTCGGCGCCCAACTCTGCTTTGATCCAGCGGCACATAGACCGAATCATCCCGATGTCGTCATTCTTGGTAGGGATGACGAGGTTCGTGATCTCGATGTGAACATTGTTCCTTCTCAAGATCTTCAAAGCCTCGAGCACGGGCTCACGCCTCCCTTCACACAGTTCCCTGTAAAACGCTTCGCTGAATCCTTTGATGTCGATGTTGGCTGCATCGAGTACACCGCAGAGCTCTTCAAGAGGAGCGTGATTGATAAAGCCGTTTGAATGCATCACGTTGAGCAGCCCTGCGTCGTGTGCAAGGCGAGCCGTATCGGTCATGAATTCGTAAAATACTGTAGGTTCTGTGTAGGTATAGGCCACTGAGCGTGCTCCTGTCTTCAGAGCCTCGGCAACCACCATATCCGGAGACACATCAAAGCTGTAGATTTCCTCGGGCAACGCTTGAGAAATCTCCCAATTCTGGCAGAACTTGCAGTGAAAATTGCAGCCCGCTGTAGCCACAGAGAACGAACCTGTGGAAGGAAGCACATGGAAAAAGGGCTTCTTCTCAATCGGATCCAAATGGACGGCTGCCGGGTTTCCGTAGACCAGGCTGAAATAATCACCGTCCCGGTTTTCGCGCACCCCGCAGAAGCCTCTCCTGCCGACCGGAACACGGCAGCGCCGCGGGCAGAGCCCGCACTGCACCACTGCATCCGCCAGCCGTGTGAACCAGCGGGCCGGTGCTGCTTTCACCAGACCTAGTTGAACGATCTGGGCCTGGGCGGATCGGGGGAAACCGAGCACGGACAGCAGCGAAAAAGCGCAGACCCCGGAGGCGCAGGCTTTGATGAAGTCCCTTCGCGTCACTTGCGGACTGGATTTCTCTGCGTACCGACTCGGGAGGTTCACATTGTCAGATTATCCCCAACATCGCTTTGGTTCAACACCGTTCCGCCGGGTCCCAGGTATGCCGGGGTTAGAACCTGCAAGGCCTGAGCGGCGAGCAAGCTGCAGCTTAGCCGGGTTGCAGGGTTACAGGTGTGAGGGCTGCGTGGTATCATTTAAAAAAAGGGCGCGATCGTCGGCTCGCTGCGCCCCCGGGTGAGCGCTGTGAAGTTATCCCGCCGGGAGTTTATCAGAGGGTTTCTCGCGATTGGAGGCTCCCTTGTCTTCGCTTCGGCGCCGCTACGCCTCTTTGCTCAGGACAAGAGAGGACGCTGGATCCCGGCATATGAAAAACTAGAGGAAAAAGGACAGCTGGCCGAGAGGATCGAACAGGCCTATGCTCTGTTCGAGAGCTGCCGCTGTTGTCCGCGGCAGTGCCGGGTGAACCGGCTGCAAGGGCAGCGGGGATTCTGCCGCGCACCCTCCCAACCCGTAGTGTACAGCGCTCACCCGCATTTGGGCGAAGAAATCCCTCTGGTCGGTACAGGCGGCTCGGGAACGATCTTCTTTTCCAACTGTAACCTCCGTTGTGTCTTCTGCCAGAATTGGCCTATCTCCCACGAGGGCAGAGGAACGAAGCTCCAAGATGAAGAGCTGGCCGAAATCATGATCAAACTGCAGCAGAGCGGCTGCCACAACATCAACCTGGTTACCCCCACTCACGTGATGCCGAACATCCTGAACGCCACACGCATCGCGTTGAAGAAGGGATTGCGCCTGCCCCTGGTGTACAACACGAGCGGCTACGAGCGTGAGGAAATCGTGAAGCTGCTAGACGGCATCGTCGACATCTATATGCCCGACTTCAAATATACAGACTCCAAGAAGGCGGCGAAATACTCCGCCGGGGCTTCGGATTATCCCGCGGTAGCAAAACGAGCGATCATCGAAATGAACAGACAGGTCGGCGAGCTTACCGTAGACGCGCGGGGAATTGCACTGCGGGGATTGATCATCCGGCACCTGGTGATGCCGAACCGAGTGGCCGGGACCCGGGAGTTCGTGCAGTGGGTGGCGCGAAACCTTCCCAAATCCACCTATGTGAACATCATGGCTCAATACCATGTGGACTACAAGGCGTACAACTACCCGGAGATCGCCCGCGCGATTACTGTCGAGGAGTTTCTGGAGGCTATACAGTGGGCTCAAGCGAACGGATTGACGAATCTTGATAAAAGGACGCTGGCGGTCTGGAATTACTACAGGAAGTGACTCTCCGGCCAAACCACGGATTGGGGCCCTACAGGCGGCTCTGCTCATCATGGGGCTGAGCGGAATCGTCGGCCAGATCATCCTGCTGCGGGAGCTGCTCGTTTCGTTTCTGGGAAACGAGCTGGTACTGGGAATCATCCTCGCCAACTGGCTGATCCTCGAGGCGGCGGGTTCTTTTCTCATCGGAAAAACCGTGGAAACGGCCCGACGGAAGCGCGAGCTTTTCGTGGTCTTTCAACTCTTGTTCTCTATCTTCCTTCCCCTGGCCATCTACCTTTCCCGGGTATTCAAGACGATGATCCTCCTCTCCCCCGGAGAAGCGGTCGGTTTTGCGTCGATCCTCGCCAGCTCCTTCCTTATCCTCCTGCCCGTGGCCGTACCCCACGGCGCACTGTTCACCTATGGATCCAAGATATACTCTCTCTCAACCAGGGGAAATCGAGCGACAGACGCATCTTCCGTCGGCTGGGTGTATGTTCTGGAAACCATAGGTTCGATCTTCGGCGGCCTGCTTCTCACCTTTTTCCTGATCGGGCGCTTCGATTCGTTTGCCATCGCCTTTGCCGTCTCCCTCACCAATGCCGTAATTTCCGTGATTCTGCTCTGGCCGAAGCCGCCAGCGCGGTTCCGGCCCGCCAGCAGCGGTCTTTGGGGAGGATCGTTGCTCCTGACAGCCGTCTTTACTCTCATCCTTTTTACCCCCCTGGCCGAGCGGATCCATATCCACTCAATAAAGACCCGGTGGAGCGGCTTGAACCTGGTGCACACGGAAAACTCCATCTATGGAAACATTACGGTGACTGAAAGAGAAGGGCAGGCTACATTCTATACAGACGGGATCCCTTCCATCACCACTCCGGTGCCGGACATCGCCTCCAGCGAAGACTTTGTTCATTTCACCATGCTCCTGCACGCCAGGCCTGAATCGGTGCTGATCTTGAGCGGCGGAGCGGGAGGCATGATCCACGAAGTCCTCAAGCATCCTGTGAAACGAGTCGACTATGTGGAGCTCGATCCGCTGCTGCTGAAACTGATCGAGCGCTACGGCTCCGGTCCGACGCGGCAGGAACTGTCCGACAGCCGTGTGCATATCCATTACACAGACGGACGCTTTTTCCTGAAACGAAGCAGCGGGAACTACGATGTCGTTTTCGTCGGCCTCGGCTCACCCCAGGAGCTTCAGACCAACCGTCTCTTCTCCCGGGAGTTTTTCTCAACAGCTAAAGAGAAGATGAAGCGTGACGGCATACTCGTGCTCTCCCTTCCCGGCTCCCTCACCTATCTCGGTGAAGAACTGCAAAAGCTCAATCGCTGTATCCGCGATACCCTGCACAGTGTGTTCGCATACGTTCGAATCATTCCCGGCGACGTGAACCTGTACTTCGCCTCAGCCTCGGAATCTCTGATGAGGGTGAGAGCCGAGGAGCTGGTCCAACGCTTCGACGAGCGGAGCATCGAGACGAATCTCTTCACGGGTGCCTACATCGAGCATAGGCTCGAGGAGCAGTGGCTGCGCGGGTATGAGCAGGCGATGGGACGAACAGAGCCCGGCATCAATTCGGACTTTCATCCCGTGGCCGTGTTCCACAGTCTTTCCCACTGGAACGCGCTTTTCTCCCCCTATCTCGTTCGGATCTTCAAGTCGATCGAGGGCGTTCGTATATCTTTGATTACGGCGTCTATCGCGGCGGTTACCGTGCTTCTGGCGGCCCTGTTTCTCCTGCGCCCCGAGAGATTCAGGGCCCCTGTTCCCTATGCAATCGGGACAACGGGCTTCTGCGGAATGGTCTTCGACCTGGCCATCATCTTCACCTTCCAGACCCTCTTCGGCTACCTCTACTACCAGATCGGGCTCCTGGTCACGGTTTTCATGGTGGGCGTGGCGGCCAGCAGCTTCGCCATCACTCGTCGTCTCGATCGCATCACCAACCATGCAGCTGTGTTCCTGCTGACCGAGCTCTGTCTGGTCTGCTTTTCTGTTCTTCTGCCCTTCGTTTTCCTGATCCCCTCCCGGTCCCTCGAGAAACAGTCTGTGTATGTGCTGCTCTACGCCCTATTCCTCCTGATGTCGTTCGTTTCCGGGGTGCTGATCGGCGCTCAGTTTCCCCTGGCCACCAAGATGCACCTCGGGGATGTTTCAACACCGGGCTCGAACCGGAACCGGGGTGGGGTGGCTCACACCGCCGGCCTGCTGTACGGCGCCGATCTTTTCGGCGGTTATTTCGGCGGGCTGATCGGGGCAGTGGCTCTATTACCGATTCTCGGTCTGAAGAGCAGCTGCTTCATCCTGGCGCTGATCAAAGGGGGGAGCTTCTTCCTGATCCTGCTGTACACCGTTCGGCAGTACGCCGGCAAACGGAATTGAATCATGCGGTAGACATGCTGCCTTTTCAATCCGGAGGTTCCGTGCTACGGTGCCAGCGAACCCACAGAAAGGACTCGCACCTTGGACAACTTCGACTACGGAATCATTGGAAACTGCAGGTCCGCCGCTCTGATATCGAAACACGGGAGTATCGAGTGGTGCTGTCTGCCCGAGTTTAATTCTTCATCCATCTTTGCCAGGATTCTCGACGAGGATCGCGGCGGTTGCTTCGAAATAAAGACCGATCCGGAATATTCGATCACCCAGGGGTACGTGTACCGGACGAATATTCTGCGCACCCGATTCTCCAGAAACCACGATGTCTTCGAGGCCCTCGACTTCATGCCCCGCTACAGGGCTGAAAGCGGCTACTACTACTGCCCGCCGGAGATCATCAGGATGATCCGCCCCGTTTCCGGGCGTCCACGGGCCACCTTCCGTTACCTGCCCCGCCTGGCCTACGCTCAAGCCGAGACCATGACGTCGCGCAGCGATCACTACATCAAAAGCTACACAACCGAGGGACCCTACGAATCGATCTATCTCTACACCGATCTGGATCATGATGCGGTGCTAGAGCAGAGGGAGGTCACCATCGACCGGGACTGCTTTTTCGTGATCAGCTACAACCAGAAGCTGGTTGAGCTCGATCGCCACAAGATCAGTCTGGAGTACGAGCGAACCGAGGTGTACTGGCTCAATTGGCTGGAACGAAGCATCCACTTCACAAAGTACCAGACCCCGATCCTGCGCAGCGCCCTGGTGCTCAAGCTGCTGACCTTCCACAAGTCGGGCGCCATCCTGGCAGCGGCCACCACCTCGCTTCCCGAGGCCATCGGTGAGGTACGGAACTGGGACTACAGATTCTGCTGGATCCGTGACGCCTCGATGGTCATCTCGATCCTGACCGCATTGGGACACTACAACTCGGCCCGCCGTTTCTTGAACTTCATCATCAACGTAATTCCCTTCAAAGAGGACAAGATCCAGATCATGTACGGCATCCGCGGCGAAAAGGAATTGACCGAGAAGAAACTCGACTGGCTGTCCGGCTACAAGGGATCCAAGCCGGTGCGGGTGGGCAACGCAGCTTATGAGCAGAAACAAAACGACATCTACGGCGTTCTCATCGATGTCATATATCAATACTTCAAGCTCTTTCGCCACACCCTCGCCTACAGCGAAGACCTCTGGACCCTTGTGCGCTCGCTCCTGCGAACCGTCGCCGAGACCTGGCGGAACCCGGACAAGGGGATTTGGGAGATAAGAAGCCAGGAGCACCACTTCACTTTTTCCAAAGTGCTCTGTTGGGTAGCCATGGACCGGGGGGCGAAAATCGCAACGATTCTCGACAAACCGGACTACGCGCAGACCTGGGCGGATACGGCGGAAGAAATCAAGAAGGATATCGAGGAGAAGGGCTGGAACGAGAGCGTTGGAGCTTTCACTCAGTACTACGGAAGCGAAAGCCTCGATGCTTCGAATCTCCTGATGGAAACCTACGGATTCATCGAGGCGGGGGATCCAAAATTCACGGCCACCGTCCGCAAGAGCAAAGAAGAGCTCTGCCGGGACGGTCTTATGTATCGATATCGAAACGCCGACGACTTCGGGCTGCCCAAGTCGTCCTTCACAGTCTGTACATTTTGGATGATCAAGAGCCTGTACAAGATCGGCGAGAAAGAGGAAGCCGAGCGCATGTTCGGCAAGATCCTGTCCTACGCCAATCATCTGGGGCTGTTCAGCGAAGGGATCGATTTCGAGAGCAAACGTCTGGTAGGCAACTTCCCGCAGGGTTACTCTCACCTCGCCCTGATCGACGCAGCCATGACTCTATCGGAAATGCAGGTCACCGAAGAGCAGAAGCTGGTCTCGCTTCTTCGCTACCCTTTCGCCGACTGAAACAGCCGAGGACCGAACGCATTCCTGCTTTGTTTTCTTTTTTTGCTCCTCAATTTGTGATATTGTCATAGACATTCGTGGCGGATCGAGATGATTGTCCTGAGAATATTCATGTACTTGGGCTTCGTTATTGCCGGCCTCATTGCTGCTTTCGCCTTAGAGCTATTGATTGTCGGCATCGTTCCCGGATTCTCGGTTCCCAAGCAGTCCAAGCAGAGCGGGAAAAAAACAGATTCCGCCGGGCGGCCGTCCCTTTCACCCCGGAGAGGGGAAACACAGTCCGGCTCGAAAAAAAATGTCCGCTTCGACGTGAAGGGAACCCCTGTCAGCGCCTGGCTGTACCTGCCCGAGAACCTGCCTGCGCCTTTTCCCTGCATCGTGATGGCCCACGGTCTCGGAGCCACCAGGGATGTGGGACTGGAGAGCTACGCCCTTCGTTTTCGGGAAGTCGGTTTAGCCGTACTGGTATTCGATTACAGACATCTCGGACAGAGTGGAGGGGAGCCTCGCCAGCTGGTCTGGATTCCCTACCAGCTGCAGGACTACGGGGCTGCTGTTGATTATGCCCGGAGCCTTCCGGAAATCGATTCGGAGAAAATTGCCCTTTGGGGTACTTCTCTGAGCGGCGGCCATGTTCTGGTGACAGCAGCCGGGGACAGCAGGATCGCCTGTGTGTCGGCCCAGGTACCGCTTCTCGACGGTGGCGCCGGCCAGGTGGAGGAAATGAAACGAGAGGGTATCGGGCGCATGTTCGCACAGGGGCTGCGCCTGCTCATTCACGCACAGCGCGACCTGGTGCGCTCATGGCTTGGTCTCTCGCCCCACAGAATCCCCCTTTTCGGAAAACCGGATACAATCGCAATCATGCCCGACGCAGGCGCCTGGAAGCTGTTCGAAGAGCTCACTCCGGATGATTTCATCAATGAAGCCTGCGCCCGTATCCTCATTCGCATAGACAAATACAGACCTATTAAATATCTGGACAAGCTGCGCTGCCCGGTCCTGCTTCAGGTATGTGAGCGCGATATCGCCCTGCCGACGCGTGTCGTCGAGGAGGCTGAGAAACGCCTGGGCGGGCGGGCGGAGGTGATCCGCTATCCCCTCGAACACTTCGACATCTATATGGGCAGCAATCTAGTAAGGAGTATTGATGAGCACCTTGCGTTTTTCAAGAAACATCTTCTTAAGAACATGAAAGAAACTCTTGCAGCGCAACGGTACTACGATGAGACAGGAGGATCTCGATGAATGAAGAAAACATCAAAGTATACGGTTACAGATGGGTAGTGCTCGCCGCCTTCATGTTCATCACAGCCATGACTCAGGTTCTATGGATAACGTTCGCTCCGATAACCAGCGTGGCGGCCCGGTTCTACGGAACTTCGGACCTCCTCATCGGCCTCCTTTCGATGAGCTTCATGGTCGTATATATCCTCGTGGTACTGCCATCGGCCTGGGCTATAGATACCTGGGGCTTTCGCCGGGCCGTAGGTATCGGTGCAGCGCTCACTGCGGTTTGCTCCCTGACGCGCGGTTTTTTCGCAGCAAACCTCGCTTTGGTTTTTGCTTCGCAAATCGGAATAGCCCTCGGTCAGCCCCTGGTTCTCGGTTCCATTACCAAGATCGCGGCCAGATGGTTCCCGGACAACGAACGCGCCACGGCTACAGGCCTGGGTACGCTGGCCCTCTATCTCGGCGTTCTAGCCGGCATGATCTTGACCCCGACGCTTACGATTCACTTTCAAATCAAGGGAATGCTTCTGATCTACGGCGTTGTTGCCACGGTTGCCGCAGCGGTGTTTATTCTACTGGCCCGGGAACAGCCACCAACTCCCCCCTGCCCGCCCGGCCAGGAGGAGCGCACACTCATGTTCGACGGCTTGAAGAGCATGCTGAAGCAGAAGGATTTCATCCTTCTGCTGATAATCTTCTTCATAGGCCTGGGCATGTTCAATGGAGTATCCACCTGGATTGAAGCCATCATTCGACCCAGGGGCTTTTCAATAACCGAGGCAGGCCTGTTGGGCGGCCTTATGCTTGTCGGCGGTATCCTAGGTGCTCTGATCATCCCCATGATCTCCGACAATCTGCGCAGGCGCAAACCCTTTATAACCCTCGCCCTCGTCTGTCTTCTCCCCGGTCTCCTGGGCATGATCTTCGCGACAGATTATTGGCTTCTGCTGGCATCCGGATTCGTCTTTGGGTTCTTCCTCCTGAGCGCCGGGCCTATAGGATTTCAATACGGTGCTGAAATAACCCATCCGGCCCCGGAAGGTACCTCGAACAGCCTGCTGTTGGTAATGGGCCAAGTCTCGGGGATTGTCTTCATCTTCGGAATGGACGCGTTTAAATCGCCGTCGGGATCCATGACCGTTTCCCTGCTCGTTTTGCTCTCCCTGACCCTGGCTTGCGTGTTTCTTTCCCTGCTGCTCAAAGAATCTCCTATTCACAGCTCGGACAAAAACTACAAACGAAAGGTGTAACAATGACACAGAGTAAATACATCACGGTGCCCAATGGACTGTCTCTTTCCAGGCTCGTTCTTCTGCCGCTTCTGTATGTATTCGTAATAAAGAATATGGGAATAGCCTTCCTCGTTTCCTACATCATACTGGGTTCTACAGATTATTTTGACGGACTCACTGCCAGGAGACTCAATCAAAAAACGGATTTCGGCAAGATGTTGGATTCGATCGCCGATATACCCTTTTATCTGTCTTCCGCTTATTTCATGTACAAGCTCTATTGGAGCTATCTCGAGCCCAATATGCGCCTGTTGATCGGGATGCTCGCATTGTTCGGTTCGTCTTTGATCGTTTCGGCCATTCGATGCAGAAAGCCAATCTTGATGCACACATTTATACTCAAACTGTGCGGGATATTGGTCTATTTCCTGCTCATTTCTTCGTTTTTTTTAAACACCACCGTATTCGTAACCGTGATTCTGGTTCTTTACTGCATCGGTTTTATAGAAGAGATCGTCATTTTCATAAAGTACGGGCAGGTGGATGCCGATTCTCCGTCGTTGTTCCATATACGGGAGAAGACATAAGCCCTATCAGGGTCCGGGCTACCTGCTCGCTGCCGTTTCTGAAGCTGGCGCTTTCAAGCTTCCGCTTTATCCCTTCCAGCTTACTCTCCGAGAGGATTAAGGATTCCAGCTCGCGGACTAATCCCTTCGGGGTGGGGGTATATCTGCCGTAGCCACTGTTGACGACCATTTTTACATTCGCCCTCTCATGGGGCCGCACATACCAAGTAAGCAGCAATGGTTTCTCCAGTACCAGTGCCTGCATGACCGTTGCAGGTCCAGCCTTGGTTGCAACGATATCCGACACACAGGTCAACTCGTACATGATCTTCGTGAACCCGCAGATCATGAAGTTACTCCTATGTCGAACAATCCTCTCCGCCTCATCCTTCTGCTCTCTGTTGTTGCCCGTAACAACCAAAAAGAAGCAGTGTTTCATCAGGATGGAAGATTCGAGTGTGCGGGCAAGGAAGCGACCCAAGCGCCTGAATCCTTCGCCTCCTCCTGCAAACAGGACAACGGTACGTCCGGTCGGGATCATCAGCCGTCGCTTCAGCTCAGCGATCTCTTCGCCCGGTGGCGGACCATTGAACTTCGGATCGATCGCCAGAGGTAATACCCGGACCTTTTCCGGATCCATGCCGAGAGCAACATCGCGTCGCTTCATCTCTTGCGAACAGGTTATATGCAGATCGAAGTCCCGGCGATAGTACCAGCTCACATGTATATTAGCTAGATCGGTAATAACTATAGCACTTTTTGCCTCGGAGCCTGCCCTCTGCAGCGAACGGGCGGTGATACCGTTGATCGTGGGATGAACAGACACTACCAGAACCGGAGCAATCTCCTGTATTACTTTTACCAGCTTAGTCCGTGCCACCCTACCTAGTAATGATTCCAGTGCAAACAAGGCAGGCCGGTTGCAGCATAGATAAAACACCGCAATGAAGAAAAAACTCCGTCGGTTGGCGATAGACCTGTACAAACGCTGGAACAGCCGTCCGATTCTGGTCTGTTGGTATAAGTTGTAGATTATTGTCTCAAACCGGTCGCCGTATCGACGCTCGATCTCGGTCTTCAGGGAAAGGGCGCAGGCCCGATGCCCTCCACCTGTATCAGCTATCAGAAAAAGAATCCTCTGCTTTCGCTTCAATGTCTCATGAATCTCCGGGCGTGTTGCGCTCAATCGGCCAGCATGCGGATGCGGGTGAAGATGTAGTCCAGGGTGTCCCGTTTGAGAATCACACGAAAGCAGTCGCTTCCATCCAGGTGTTGGGGTTGCTGTCCGTCGAAATCGAAGTGCCGTCTGCCGCGCTTCCTGTCAAACCAGTGAACCAAGGAAATTGCGCCGTCTCCAATCTCAATGGCCGTGATGCCCCGCTTTCCGATGCAGCAGCCGGAATTGAACAGGCAGGGAATCAACAGCCTGGCATTGTAGATGCTGAGCCGGCTCTTCCGTTCGCCTTTCTCATCGTAGATACGATCCAGTTCCGCCTTGTGCCGTTGGATGTCCGCCGACAGCCTGCTTCGCTCCCGCGCCCGGGCCGTCGTATACTCCCTGCACAGTCTCTCGATCGTGAAGCGCAGGGTGTCCACCTTGGACAGCGACTCGAACAGGGGTCGATGGGTGTGCCCCACGATCGCGGCGATGCGGGCAGACTGAGAAAAGGCGTACACCCTCCGCTCCATGCGATACTGGCGCAGTTTGCTGCTGGACACAGAATAATTTCTTATCCGCAGCGGCCTGGCTACGTAGCGCAGGGTCAATCCGATCAGCACATTGAAGCGGGTCTGGAAATTGGAAGCCTGATGCCCGTGGAAAACGAACAGAACGTCATCCCGATATTGGATCTTGAGTGCTTCCAACAGGCCCGCATGAAAGGGGTACTCCCTGTACAGGGGCAGGGCGATGTCGTGGTTTCCCACAATCTTATGCAATCTGCCCTGCCCGTCGTACTCCCCGAATATATCGTACAGCTCCGGCCAGCGACCTTCGACCTCGCTCAGCGAGAAGCGATGCATCTCCTCGACGTCTCCGTTGAGCACCAGCGAATAGCCTGCCGGCAGGTAGTGGCTCCTGAGGACATTCATGAACAGCCGAGCATTCTTCAGGAAGTCGTCCCCGGGACCACGGTTGCCCACATGCAGATCGCTGAAGATCACCAGCCGATCCCGATTGGAGATCTTGATTATCGGCGCGCCGTGATACAAGGTTTGCAGGTACAGGGAGATGGGATCCTGCATGCGCTCAATGTAGCACAGGGCAGCTGGTTCTGGTAGAGACCTTGGCTGAACGCCTGCGCGGTCCGGCGGCCGGAAAACACCTGCCCGGCCGAGTGGTCGAACACTTCCCCCTAGGCTGCCACCGCTGGAAACAGCAGGGGTACCAGGCCGTGTATCAAAACGTCCGCGGCAAAGTGGGCAGCCATGGCCGCCAGTAGTCCTCGCTTCCAAAACAACACGCCGAACACAACCCCCGGAACGAAGTTTATCACCATAATTCTAGCCACAACCAAGGCAGTTACATTCATCATGGCCTGGGCAGCGCCGAGGTGACTCGCCCCGAAGATCAGTGCGGACACCAGGACAGCTGTCCAAATCTTCCAAGTCGTCACCGTGGATTTTTTTCGAAAAACCGGCCCCAGGAGCCACAGCAGCAGATTCATCACGAACAGGCGAGTTACAAGTTCTTCGTTGATGCCTCCGTAAAAGCTCGAAAGCAGACCGCGCCACCAGCCGGGCGCGCTCGCTCCCTCGACCAACTCGATCTCGATAAAGCGGACAAACAGTACATCTAAAGCGGTGATCACGGCGCCGGCCGCCAGGCCCGCAAGAACAGCGAAGCCCAGCACTCCGGCCAGAGCCCTACGTTTGGCTTCGTAATCATTCCCGCGTTTCCGGTACACGAGATCCTCGAGCGGCGGTGCTCCCAGACCCGTCTTCCTGCTCAGCAGCAGGCCGAGAAAGGCACAGACAGCGGCAATCAGGAAACCCTGAAGGAATACCGCCAACAAGAACAGGGGCATGGGCATCGACTGCTGCACGCCCGAAAACATGGCCGGGGCCGAGGGCACCAAGCCCAGAGAACCGAGGGCGGTCAGCCCGAGCAGTACAAAGTACAGCTTCCAGGGCAGCGCGCCTTTCTTCGTATTTTTTTGTTCCATGATGTTCCTCCTACATAATTTCGTAGAAAAAATACCCTGTTCGGATGGGCAGCGGAATCGGGGGTTTCCCTGGTTCTGCCGTAAACTGCGGATTAAGGGAATTCCCCTACTCAGCGGGTTTCCATGCGAGCCGCGTTTTGGATTGCCGCACTAAAGGTGAATCTGCTTTATCTTCAATCAGCCCTCCTATATACTCAACGATATGAAGAGGGCAACATGGGTGGAGCACTAGAAGGAATCTCTGTAGTCGATCTCAGTCACGTGCTGGCCGGTCCATTCTGCACTATGATCCTGGCAGACCTTGGTGCGCAAGTCATCAAGATCGAGCCGCCGGGCGGAGATGATGCCCGCCGCTTTGGACCGTTCGTACGCGAACAGGGCCGGCCGGAGAACAAGCACAGCGCCTATTTTATAAGCATAAACAGGAACAAGAAGAGTCTGTGCCTGGATCTGAAAACCTCTCAGGGCAAGCGGGTCCTTGAAGATCTGTTGAAAAACGCCGACGTGGTCGTGGAAAACTTCCGACCTACCACGATGAGCAAATTGGGTTTCTCCTGGCAGAAAATACAGGAAATCAACGAGCGAATTATCTACTGCTCGATCTGCGGATTTGGTCACGATGCACTGCCGGAGTTTGCAGAAAAGCCGGCCTACGACATGATCGCACAGGCCTACAGCGGGATCATGAGCATCACAGGTCCCGAGGGTGGTCCCCCTGTACGGATCGGTACTTCAGTAGGTGACATCGTGGCCGGTCATCAGGGGGCGATCGGAATCCTGGCTGCACTGCACCACAGAATCCGCTCCGGAAAAGGTCAATACATAGATATCGCAATGGTGGACGGTCTCGTTTATATCCTCGAGAATGCAGTGGTACGCTATTCGGTAGACCGGGAGATACCAAAGCCTCTTGGTACGGCCCATCCTTCCGTCACACCCTTTCAAGCATTCAAGAGCAAGGACGGAAAATGGATCGTCATCCCGATTGGAAACGACATACTTTGGAAACGGTTCTGCGAGACCCTCGGGAAACCGGAGCTTATAGATAATGAACGTTATAAAAGCAACGAGCTGCGAACCGAGAATCGTCAGCGGCTGCTGCAGATCCTCGAGGGGGAGATGAAAAAACGAACGCTGGCCGATTGGCTTCAAGCCCTGGAGGCGGCCGGGCTTCCGAACTCTCCGCTGAATACCGTGGATAGAGTCGCCGAGGATCCGAATCTGCGCTACCGGCAGATGATTATCGACGTCGAGCAGCCGGAAGTGGGATCGTTGACCGTGGTAGGCTCTCCCTTCAAAATGTCAGAAACTCCTGCCTCGGTCCGAAGCCCGGCTCCTCGAAAGGGAGAACACAGCCGGCAGGTGCTTACAGGCTTTCTCGGCTATCCAGAATCAAAGGTCGAGAAGCTGGCCCAAGACAACGTGATCCGTTTATTATAGGTAACGCCGCAGCGTATTCATAAGCTCTACCCGGTTGCGGCAGCTGCACTTTCTGTAGATGTTGTAGAGGTGGGTCTCCACTGTCTTCTCTGAGATAAAAAGAGCCTTGCCGATAAGCCGAATGCTTTTCCCGGCACCGACCTGCTCGATGACCTCCGCTTCACGGGGCGTAATGCCGAAATCCTGCAGAAAATCAGCATGAATCCGGCCGGCTGTTTTCTCGCTCAGATAACCCCGGCGCATAAACACCACGATTTCCGCCAAGCCCCACAGCAAACAGAAGGCAGCTCTGGGAAGGACGCTCAGCAGGCTGCCTGTGAAATCGAGGAAATAGGAGAGGGATACAATCAACAGGCAAAGAAAGGCTGCCGCTGAAAAACGAAGGAAAACCGCCAGATTGTCAGGAAGTCGAATACTGCTCCGTGTGATCCGCAGATTGGCAAACAGAGACAGGATGGTGAGGTAGCCGTAATAGAGGGTGGACACTCCTCCGACAACAGGCAGGCTGATCCGGCGCAGTAGAGCGAGAACCACGCCGCAGTACAGAAGCGGTGCAATCAAAAACAGCAGATGGGATCGATTTCGGATACCTCGGTTGCCGGGTTTGGAAAGACGTGCCGCCAGATAGGCGAACAGATACAGGACCGCAGCCGATACCGCCGTACGGACCAGTCCGAGGGCAAGGCGAACTCCCGCTCCGATGGGCCGCAGATAAACTTCCGTGAAAAACAGGTAGGTGAAGATCAACAGCCACAGATCGAAAATGGTCATCAGCAGGAGATAGATGCCTTGGACGGGACGACGGGAGCGGAAGTAGCGGAACGCAGAGATGACGACAGCGATACTGAGAACGGTGAATCCGAATATGCTGAACCAGAGCAGGAAAATCGCCATCGGGTTTAGACCCTTCCGGAGCTTGTCCCGGGGGGAGGGAAAAGTCAAGAGTTCTCGTGGCACAGCTGCAGGAGGATGAAAATACTGCCCTGGTGCATTTTCCTCTATCCGATCCGTAGCTAGCCTGCTATGATACAACATGAGTACACACATCGGAGCGAAAAAAGGAGAGATCGCACCCGCCGTTTTGCTTCCCGGGGACCCACTGCGGGCCCGCTATGTGGCTGAAACTTATCTGGAAAAACCCGTCTGCCACAGCCAGGTTCGGGGTATGCTCGGTTTTACAGGCACCTATAATGGAAAGAAGGTATCGGTTCAGGGCACCGGTATGGGAATCCCTTCGCTCTCGATCTATGTCCATGAACTGATCGTCGAATACGGAGTCAGCCGGCTGATCCGCGTCGGTACCTGTGGCGCGCTGCACGCTAGTCTGAAGCTGGGAGACGTTGTCCTCGCCCAGGCCGCATCGACAGATTCGGCTGTCAACAGAATCCGCTTCGGCGGCTGTGACTTCGCCCCGGCTGCAGATTTCCAGCTGCTCTGTACAGCCCACGATGCGGCCAACGATCAGGGAGTGAGCGTTCGGGTCGGAACGGTTTTGTCCACAGACACCTTCTACTCAGACGATCCGGATTCCTGGAAGCTTTGGGCTCGTTACGGGGTCCTGGCCGCGGACATGGAAACAGCGGAGCTTTACACCCTGTCCTCCGGCCATCGCGTTCAGGGACTTTCGATCCTCACGGTCAGCGACAATATCATGACAGGCCAGAGCGCAACCTCCGAGCAGCGCCAGGAGGGTTATACAGCCATGATGGAGATTGCCCTGGCGGCGGCCGCCGTCTGAAGCCCTACCTATTCGATATCCCGCGGAGTGAACCCGAGAGTCTCATGAATGGTTGCTAATAGGGGAAGACGCAGCAAAAGGTCTACAGCAATGCCTATTAGAAAGATATATTCCGGTCCGATATGATCCCAGATCAATCCTGCCAGTAAGGGTAGAGGAACACTGAATAAACCCCTCACCAATCCGACAATCCCGATCCAGCGACCCATCAGTTCTTTGGGGACGATTTCTGCGGCCATGGCCAGAACGAACAACGCACTAATCGTGTGAAATCCGAACAGCAAGCCGGAAGCCAGGAGCATTATCGGACCGTTGGCCAAGACAAGGAGCAAGCCGGAAGCATATGAAATCGGCGCGAGAAGATAGAGGAGTTTCTTTCTACCGAAGCGATCGGCCAGTCTACCAAGGGGAATGGAGAACAGCAGAGGAGCAATCGCGATCGTAGTGGCAATCCCGCCGAGCATGAATTCGTTTGCTCCCTTTATCTGGTGGGCGAAAAGAGGTAAAAAAGGCTTCTGCATGGCCCAGGGGATTTCCATCAGAGCAATCATAATCAGAAAGCGCGGTATCGCAGGGCCCTGTTGAAATACAACGCCGAAATCCCTCCAGGGTGTGAACTTCCTGCCCGCGCCGTGCTGCTTGTACTCCCGGACGAAGATAAACAGGATCACAAAAATGAACCCAAACACTCCGAGCTGCACCTTATACAGAGAGCGCAGGCTGGCAATCTCTATGCCGCCAAAAGCGGAGATCATCCAGGCGGCCAGGATCGGTGCGATCAGTGTCACCACGGATGATAGACTTCTGCATATCCCCCGAGATGTACCCCGTTCCTCGTTCTTTAAATCTCGAGCACCGATTACCGTACAGGATGTGCAGGTAACGCGCATACCAACGTAGAAAAGTATCATCACGGCGTACAGAGCGGCCCAGTGGGGCGCCACGGCGTAGAGCAGGGAAGATACAGCCAGCAGAACTGTTCCTATCAATAGGATCGTCTTCAGGCTGTACCTGTCAATAAACCAGCCGGCCGGTATAGATGCGATGGCGCCGACGGCGTTGGCGACGCTGTGGATCGACCCGAGTTGCGTAGGGCTGGCGCCCAGCATGGTGGCATAAATCGAGTTGTACTGGGAGGTGAGGTTTGCCGCCACCGCGTGCAGAGCACGGCGCAGCAGCATTACTTTGTAGTTGTGCGTTTGACGACGAATGAATCCGAGCGATCTGCTCAGAAGGTTCTCTGGGTTATGGGACAATTCTTTTCTTCGTGTATGGCAAAATTTTGACTACCACGATATTCACCTTACCCTGACTGTGTCAAGGGCGGCTCATCGGGATGTTGACCCCCGCTCAAGCCAGTTGTACTCTTCGGGTGTGAGCAATAACAAGAAATCAACAGTTTTCCCAAAAACTGAAGAAAAGTCCCGGCTTCTGGAAAGCCTCGCAGTATTTCAAACTCTCGAACCGGAGGAGCTGGAAGTTGTGGCAGAACACAGCGCCTGGCTGCACTGTCACAAGGGAGAAGTTGTATTCGGCCCGGAACAGGATCAAGGGAAGGGCCATGGGCGGGTCTATGCTGTCTACGAAGGGGAAGTGCTTATCACGAAAAGCGGGGACGAGAAAAGGAATATCAGTCTGGCTACCTTTGTAAAGGGAGAGAGCTTCGGCGAGCTTTCTCTGTTCGATCGGGAGCCGGGCAACAATGTGGCCCTCTGCGAGCAGGACACGACCCTTCTCGTGTTTCCTCTGGATGGTCTGGCAGGCACCCTGTTTGCACAACATCCGAAGATCGGGGCCAAAGTCCTCAGCAATCTCCTGGCCATGGTAGCACGGCGCATTCGTTCCACCAATCGTCTGATCGCTGAAAAGACGCCCTGGGTAGAGGAGCTGAGGCGGCAGGTTATGATCGACAAGCTTACCGGACTTTACAATGCGGGTTATCTCGAGCAGGAGCTCGCCCAAACGATCGATCAACGTCAGGCAGGAGTTTCCCTGTTGATGATCAAGCCGGACAACCTCAAGACACTGAATGACCGCTTCGGGCACAAGGCGGGCGACAGAACCCTCCAGCTGATGGCCGCAGAGCTCCGCACCCTGCTTGGCGACGGCCCAACCCCGGTTCGCTACAAGGGGGATGTGTTTACCGTGATTATGCCCGAAGCGAGCCATGAGGCGGCAAAGCAAACAGCGTACACGATCCGACAAGCAATGCGAACAATCGATCTCACTGAATTAACAGCCGACAGCGCCTCAAAAAATGCAGGAGAACAGTGCCTGCGCATAACTGTGAGTGTGGGAGTGGCTTGCTATCCGAACGGATGTGCCTCGGCGGCACAGCTTGTCGAGGGAGCCTACAGAAACATGTTCGTAGCACGCAACAGAGGCGGTAACCGCATCTACAGCCAACGAAAGAAGTGATTGAAAACCGGTGAGCAAAAAAACAGAGTTTCTAAAAAGCGTTCGTATTTTCCGCGATCTCTCCGAAGATGAGCTCCGTAGCATTCTCGGTGTGCTTCACCCCCGCGATATGCGCGAGGGGGAAACCCTCTTCAGGCAGGGAGATCCGGGAGGGGAGCTTTTCATCGTGGAATCCGGTTCCATAGGCATTTCCGTCACCTTGGCCGACGGCAACAGCCTCGAGATCGCCAGCTTCAGCTCCGGGGATTTCTTAGGAGAGATGTCGATCTTCGAAAAGGAACCTCGCTCGGCCACCTGCTACGCAAAAAACCACTGCCGTCTGCTCTCTCTCAAAGACAGGGAGTTTTTCGATCTGTTCGGGTCGAATCCGGCCGGTGCGGCCAAGATCATGCGCCGTATGCTTTCCGTCACCCGCCGGAGGATGGAAGACGCAGGAGGGTTTCTCTCAGATATGGTCCAATGGGGCGAAGAAGCCCGTAAAAGGGCCATCACCGATCCGCTCACCGGCCTGTACAACAGACGCTTTCTCGAGGAAGCGCTCGAGGAATACTTCATGAAGGCTCGGGACAACTCGGGGGTTCTGTCGCTGGTCATGCTCGATCTCGACCACTTCAGGACAATCAATGAACGGTATTCCGAAAAAGTAGGTGATACGGTGATCCTTGCAGCGGCGGAGGTTTTCGGCAAGCAGCTGCGTCCCTCCGACGTGGCGGCCCGCTACGGCGGAGATGAGTTTACCTTTCTACTCCCAGGAACCGATGCCGAGACAGCCAGATCGTTGATGGAAAAAATTCGCAGGGATGTGGCCGAGCTCCCCCTGCTCGAGGAGCTTGACGGACCGGTCCGTCGGGTGACGACCAGCCAGGGCATCGCCTGTTTCCCCGATCACGCATCGAGCCCGCAAAGTCTCCGTGAAGCTGCGGATGCGGCCCTCTACCGGGCCAAAGAATTGGGCCGCAACCGGGTGATCGTGGCTTCCGGTCGCTGCTCCGATCACCCGGTTGTGTAGCGGGAATCCGAAGCAGCAATTCTCAGCTCGGCAACTTCGAGTTCTTCGTCTCGGCTGCCTCCTTTTTTCCGGGCCCGACCTCATACCAGTTTACCCTGCGAGTTAAAAGCATTACCCCGGCCAGGATGACAAATAATCCCAACGAACCGATCAACAGGGCGTAATCCTCCGACTTCAGGGCCGCGTAGAGAAAGAGGTAGCCGGCGGAGAGCACGAGCGTCATCACCCAACCCCGGCGCCAGGCGGACAGCACTGCACTGGAATAGACTGTGATTAGAGCCACGGTGGTCAAGCCGGCCAGCAGATAGCTCCAGTCGAAACTGAGGTGCTCGGAGGCCTCGGAGACCGAGACGAGCAGCAGGTAGAAAAGACAGATCGCCAGCCCCACCAGCAGGTACTGGAACGGATGCACCTTGCGGCCACTGGCCACCTCGAAGAGAAAGAAGATCAGGAAGGGCAGCAGCACGAAAAGGACTCCGTATTTTACGGAACGCTGAGATTTCAAATAGGTATCCACGGGAATCATCAACTCCACCCCGAATATGGAGTCCAGCAGCTCGTACGCCTCCACCTCTCCCTGGAGCCAGCGCTGAGGGTAGCCTCTTCCCAGGGACAGAACGTACCAGTCCGCCTCAAAACCGTCATCGTCAAGGGTACGCTCGTCGGGAAGGAAGGCGCCGTTGAAGCTCGGGCTGGGCCAGCCGGAAACAAGGTGGACCCTGGTCTCCTCCCCCAGAGGAAGGAAGCTCAACGAGCGGCCTCCCTGGATATGCAGATCGAAGGAGAAGGTGCGGGTATTTTCGGGGTTGGTAATCTCGGATCTTGAAGACCCGGCAGCGAGGGGCGCCCGGCCGAGGGGTGCCCGGATTGCGCCGTCAAACATTCCCGCCTCCCCCTGACTGGCGGCAAAGGGAATCTCCCGGGAGTTCCAACGCAGCGTGACCCGGCGCTGCAGCCCCCGCATATCGGGAAGCTCCACCAGCAGGGCGGCGTCCTGCCACAGGATGTCCCTCTCGGCGATACGCCAATCGCCGAAATCGAACTCGGGAAAGGTCCCATGCAGCTCCAGGTCCGCCGTGTACACAGTGACTTCGTAGATTCCACGGCTGCGCTTTTCCGTACCCACCGACCCGCTCACCTCGAGGGACCGGGGTAAAAAGTAGGCCCGCTCGACAAATTCTTCGATATTGCCCTCTTCGTTCTTGATCCGCCTGATATAGGGCACGACGATTACAGGGCCGGCGATGATCTGCTCCCCACCCCACATCCCTATAATTTCCCCTTCCGCCTCCAGGCGGGTCATGTTCCGCTCCTCGATCAGGGACCTGATCATCTGCAGCGGAATCAGGAAGATGAGCAGGAGAACACCTATCAAAATCATTTTAAAAATCGTGTTCCAGTTCCTGTTCTCCTTCAAACTCCTTGAAAGTTTTTTCATCCCTTTCCTCCTCTGTTTGTATCGCCCTCAAAGCTATCCCGGAGCGCTGACAACAACCGGGCAGAAGAATGAAGATCTCGAGAACAATTGCGGCGAGAATATGGCGAGGCTCCGGCTCGATCCCTGCCACAACTCTGGAAGCCAGCCGGCCCCTGTGGTAGAATCTTGTAAATGCAGCACCCCGACGGGCCTCTTGTTGCCCTTGTGGACGATGAACAAAACATACGGGAGCTGGTCGGCTACGCCCTGCAGCGGGAAGGTTACCGGGTCGATACCTACAGCGATGGGGAAAAGGCTTGGGCCGCTTTCCAGCAGACCCTGCCCGATCTGGTGATACTCGACATCATCATGCCCCGCATGGACGGGCTCGAGCTTTGCCGCAGGATCCGGGGCCTGTCCGAACGGCTGCCCCTCTTGTTTCTCAGCTCCCGAGACGAGGAGTTCGACAGGGTACTAGGCCTGGAGATAGGGGCCGACGACTACCTCTGCAAGCCTTTCTCCACCAGGGAACTATTGGCCCGAGTGAAGGTTCTTTTCCGCAGGCTCGTCGTGGAACGAGATAACAATAGGCAGAACAGCGATCAGATCCTGCACTGCGGCTCCCTCGAGATGGACAGCCTCCGCCATACCGTGACGTGGAAGGAACAGCCTGTCTCTCTGACGGTTACCGAGTTTCGCATTCTCGAGGCCCTTGCCCGGCAGCCCGGATACGCCAAGACTCGGGAGCAACTCCTAAAAGACGGCTACCCCTACGATGAGTACCTGAGCGACCGCAACATCGACGGGCACATAAAACGAATCCGCAAGAAGATCGCCCATTTCGATTCCGGCTTCGACAGCATCGAGACGATCTACGGCCTTGGGTACCGCTACCGTCCCGACGGCGAGTCATGATCAAGAAGTTAGTCGTTTTCTTCTCCCGCATCTCGGTGCGTCTATTAACTTTCAACATCCTGATCGTGTTCCTGCCTGCCGCCGCCCTGCTTTATCTCGACACCTACGAACGGCAGCTGCTTCGTTCTCTGGAGCACGCCCTGATCCAGCAGGGTCGTGTTCTGGCATCGGCCCTGTCTGGAAACTCTGCGCTTCAGAAAGAAGAAGCGGAGAGGATCCTCCTTCGGCTCGAGCAGCGTCATGAGGCCCGGCTGCGGGTAGTGGACGGCGAGGGCCGCCTGCTTGCCGATTCCAGTCGCCTGGGCCCGCGGCGGAATGAAATCGATGAACCTGCAGGATCGTCCGTTCCAACCGAGGAGCGTGCCCTCTACCGCCTGGCCACCTATCCGGTGCGCCTGTCCCGGCGTCTGTTCCGCCCCCCGGAGCCGCCCCTCGAATCGGCGGAGTTCTATGTAAATACCCGCGTCCTGCTCGGTCCCGAGATCAGAGAGGCTCTTGCGGGCAGGTACGGGGCCATGACCAGGATATCCACGGGCGGACAACGCTCGGTGACTCTGTACAGCGCCATTCCCGTCGAGGGAGAGGACAAGGTGATCGGTGCGGTGCTGGTATCACAGTCCACGTATCGGATTCTCCAGGATCTCTACGAGCTGCGTCTTGATATCTTCACGGTGTTTCTGGTTTCTCTGGCCGTGGCGGTGGGCTTGAGCCTCGTTGCCTCCACCACTATCGCCGTTCCTGTACGGAAGCTGCGCCGCCAGGCTCGGGAGATCCTCGATCACCGGGGCAGGCTGCTGGGACCGATTCGATTCAACAGACGCCGGGACGAGATCGGCGACCTGTCCCGTTCGTTGGAGGAGATGACCAGAAAACTTCAGGACCGAATCCGCTTCATCGAGTCCTTTGCCGCCGATATCTCCCACGAGTTCAAAAACCCTCTGGCCTCGATCCGCTCCGCCGGTGAAATGATACCGGGGGCGGAAAACGAAAGCGAGCGTTCCCGCTTTCTGTCACTCATCCTGAGGGAGGTAGCCCGTATGCAGCACCTTCTCAGCGCGGTACGGGAGATATCGGTGATCGACGCTCAACTGGAAGGCGAGGAACGCCATCCCGTGGATGTCGGAGAGCTTCTAAACAACTTGATCGAGGCGCACAGATTACGGAGACTTCCTGAAGCACAATCCGTCGCGGTGAATCTATCCGTGCAAAGCGAACGAAGTGCGCGCAGCGAGCGCAGCGAGCCCGGGTACCCCATCAAGGTATTGACGGCCCCGCAACGCCTGACCCAGGTTCTCGAGAACCTGCTGGAAAATGCACTCGCCTTTTCCCCGCCGGGGAAGGAGGTCACGATCTCCTTGGCCCGGGAACGCGGCCGGGCAGTGATCCGCTTCGAGGATCGAGGACCGGGCATTCCGGAACAGCACCTGGAAAAGATCTTTCAGAGGTTTTTCAGCTATCGCCCGCAAGCGGAGTCCGTCGATGCACCGTCCACCGGCACGGTACCCGCCAGCACGGCGTCCGGTCATCTCGGTCTGGGCCTGGCTATCAGCAGGGCTATTGTAGAGGGTTACGGAGGAACCATCGCCGCCTCCAATCGGCCCCGGGGCGGAGCCTGCTTCGAGGTCCGCCTCCCCCTGACCGGCGGGTAGCAACGCTCGCCCACCGATCTACAGAGCGGTCCTTGCCCAAGGCCCTGCGCCTGGATATATTTGTCCTAACGAAAGAACGTTCCTCGATCCAACGATTGTCAATCCTTTAAAACAGGAGTGCCGGCCCAACCTGCCGACGAAAGCTGTGAACCACCCGATCCTCAGAAAATTGTCCCCGGATTTCAGTAGAGAGATCAGAGTGCGGGGTCACGATTACTTCCTCGACGGCGCCGTACGACTGGCCGAGACCGGTCCTGACAGAGTCCTGGCCTTCGTTCAGGGTACTCGCCGCTATACCGTCAAGCTCCTCTTCGCTGAAGACCGAGTCAACATGTCCTGCACATGCCCTTACTTCTTCGACAGGGAAAAACCCTGTAAACACCTGTGGGCGGTGCTTCTGAAACTCGATCAAAGCGGCTACTTCGATAAAAGGGAAACGAAAAGCTCACCTGTCCCCAAAACCGTGGGCGAGCAACCCGTAGTTGAGCGGCAGGCAAACCAGCTTCTCCTTTCCATTCCGGAGTGGGAAGCCAGGCTCAGGGAAATCAGAGAACGCGAGAGAGTTGAGTCCGACTCCTCGCGTGGAACCTGGCCTGCTGGCCGGGAGATTCTCTACATCTTCGATATTCCGCAAACATTTTCCCTAGGCACAGCGATCGTACATCTCGTGTACCGGGACGAGAGCAAGCCCGATGTCTCGAGACAGCTTAGGAGTGAGGGGACCAGGCTGCCCGATCTCTGGAAGATCCCCGATCCGCGGGACCGTGAGATCCTGGCCGTCCTGCGAGGTGTTTCCTATAAAAATCACTTCGATGATGATTCCTACAGGTATTTTCTGCTCGGCCAGTCAACCCAGCTTCTCTGCCCCAGTTACAGCCTCGACGCAGATCTGCTTCGATTTCTTCTACCCAAGATGTGTGAAACAGAAAGGCTTTTTTTAAAAACCCGCCGCGGGAAAGGCTACCAAACCTCGCCGATCCAATTGGAAGAATCCGAGCCCTGGAAGTTTGAGCTCAGAATCGGAGAGACTGCCACAGGAAAAGGTGTCCAGCTGGAAGGCAGCCTGATAAGGGGAGAGCGGCTGATGCCCCTCTCCGTTCCCGAGATTCTCCTTAAGGGCGGATTGATGTTCTACCGCGAACGTCTTGCCCGCTACATCGAGCCCGGCTCCTTCGCCTGGGTCAATATTCTTCGCCGCAGCCCGCACCTTACAGTGAGCAAAGGAGATCTTCCGAAGCTACTGCAAAAATTGATGTCCTTCCCGAATCTCTGCCCCCTGAAAATCTCCGAATCGCTGGCAATACGGACTATCGAGGCAGAACCGAAGCCGAGGCTCAAAATAAGCAAGGCAGATTCCGAGCGCCACTCGCGCACCGGCGGGGGATTGATAGGGGAGTTGTCCTTCGAATACCAGGACCGGATCGTGGACGAACTGCCGCCTGATTCGGGATCCTTCATCGAGGAGGAAAACCTGCTGGTTCTGCGTAGACCGGATAGGGAAAAAGAATTCCTGGTCCGGCTTCGTGAGCTAGGATTTCGCCGTGTCTATGAGTACCGCAGCCGATCCGACGTATTGAAGCTGGCCGTGCGCAGGCTGCCGGCGACGGTGGAGCAGCTTCTAAAAGAGGGCTGGCAGGTGGAAGCCGAGGGGAAGCTGCTGCGTCGTGCCGGCAGCTTCGACATCCAGGTCACCTCGGGGATAGACTGGTTCGAAATGCGGGGCAACCTGCGCTTCGGAGACGAGGAAATACCGCTGCCGGAACTGCTCAAGTCGCTTCGAAGAGGAGAAAATACGGTCCGGCTGGGTGACGGCAGCTTCGGCATCCTGCCGGAGCAGTGGCTGAAGCAACAGGGATTTGCACTCAAGCTGGGCGAAGTGAGGGAAGATCACCTGCGCTTTCGCAGCTCTCAGGCCCTGCTTATCGATCTGTTCCTCCAAGCGCAACCGCAGGCAAGCTGCGATGAGCTTTTTGAAAGGGTACGGGATAAGCTCAAAAGTTTTTCAGGAATAGAAGCACTCGATCCAACACCGGGCTTTGTCGGAAAGCTGCGCGGCTACCAGAAGGAGGGGCTCGGCTGGTTCCACTTCCTCGACGAGTTCTCATTCGGCGGCTGCCTGGCCGACGACATGGGTTTGGGGAAAACCGTCCAAGTCCTGGCTCTACTGGAATCCCTGCGAAACGGCGGCGCAAGAGACAGCCGAGCTCCCTCTCTGGTGGTGGTACCAAGGTCTTTGGTATACAACTGGAAACAGGAGGCGACGCGCTTCACCCCCGGATTGAAGGTCCTGATTCATACAGGTCCAAGCCGGGCCAAGGACGGTCGATCGTTTTCCGCCGGGGATGTGGTGCTGACCACCTACGGTACGATGAGAAACGACATTGCCCTGCTCAAGGATTTTCGCTTTGACTATGTCATCCTCGATGAGTCACAGATCATCAAGAATGCGAACAGCTCAACGGCAAAGGCCGCCCGGCTGCTCGAGGGACGGCGGCGCCTGGCTTTGAGCGGAACCCCGATCGAAAACCATTTGGGCGAGTTGTGGAGCCTCTTCGAGTTCCTCAACCCGGGCATATTGGGCAACCTGAGGCTGTTTAAAAAACACTTGAAAAACAAGGAGAATCTTGATCAAAATTCTCTTGGCCTCCTCTCCCGCTACCTTCGTCCCTTCATTCTGCGGCGAACAAAGGAACAGGTGGCACCCGAGCTTCCCGACAAAGTGGAACAGACGCTTTTCTGCCAACTCGGGTCTCGGGAACGCAGGCGCTACAACGAATTAAAGGAATACTATCGCGGTTCCCTGCAGCAGCGCATTGATACCCTCGGCCTGGGAAAAGCAAAAATTCATGTTCTGGAAGCTCTGTTGCGCCTGCGCCAGGCAGCCTGCCATCCGGGGCTTCTTGACAGAAAAAGCGCTACCCACTCCAGTGCCAAGATCGACATGCTGCTTCAACACCTCGATGACGTTATCGCCGAACAGCGCAAAGCCCTGGTGTTCTCTCAATTCACAAGCCTGCTCTCGATCCTGAGGGAAAAGCTGGACAGTCGGGGAATTGTATACGAGTACCTGGACGGCCGGACCAGAAACCGCGCTCAAAGGATCGAGCGGTTTCAACAAAACCCGCAGTGCAGGTTGTTTTTGATCAGCTTGAAAGCAGGCGGGTTGGGGTTGAATCTGACCGCGGCGGAATATGTATTCCTTCTCGATCCCTGGTGGAATCCGGCTTCTGAAGCCCAGGCGATCGACAGGACTCATCGCATCGGACAGGACAAAAAGGTTTTCGCCTACAGGCTTATCGCAAAAGACACCGTTGAAGAGAAGGTATTGGAGCTCCAGAAATCGAAACGAAAGCTGGCCGAGGCGATCATCAGCGAGGACAACAGGCTGATCGGCCAGCTGTCACGCGAGGACCTCACCCTCCTGTTGTCCTGAGAACCGCGGCTGTTTATATCTGACAAAAAAAATTGTATTTTTATAAAAATGAGCTACCAATAATATATAGAGAGGTATTTCCCGGGTGTACAAGGTTCACAAATGGTAGCATTCGACAGCGCTCCCAACGCACTTACTCTCGTCAGACGCGATCCCCACAAAGTACTGCAGATCGTAGAGGAGATGTACCACATCAAGGACCTGGATACCCTGCTGGAGAAAGTTCTCTTTGAAGCAAGAAAGTTCGTGAACGCCGAAGCCGGCACCCTCTACCTGGCCGCAGGCCGCAACCTGTACTTCAGCTATGTCCAAAACGAGGCTCTCTTCCGGGAAGACCGCGCCAAGGACAAGTACATCTACTCAAATAAACGGCTGCCCATAGACAAGAAATCTCTGGCCGGCTACGTGGCGGCAACCGGAGACTCCCTGCTGATCGACAATGTGTACGACATCTCGAGCAATGTCACTTACCAGTTCAATCCCGATTTCGACAGGAAAACCACCTACAAGACCCAGTCGATTCTGGTAGTTCCCCTGACCACCACAGACCACCTCATCCTCGGCGTGCTGCAATTGATCAACGCCAAGAACGAGCAGGGTCAGATCACTCCCTTCTCCATGCAGGATCGCCTCTACATCACCGAGTTCGCCCGCAATGCCGCCAATGCCATCGAACGGGCCAAGCTGTCCCGGGAAATGGTCCTGCGAATGGTTGAGCTCGCCGAGCTGCGGGATCCTTATGAAACCAGCCAGCACGCCAAAAGAGTCGGGGCCTACTCCGTGGAGCTGTACGAGGCTTGGGCGCTGCGCAATGCTGTAGGGGACCGAAAGATCAAGCATACCAAGGAAGTGCTGCGTAATGCCGCCATCCTGCACGACGTGGGCAAGGTGGCTCTCAGCGATGTCATTCTTAAGAAACCGGGGGGGCTGGGCAAGGACGAAATCACTCAGATGAAGGCCCACACGATACACGGCGCTCGCTTGTTCAAGTACACTCACTCGCCCTGGGACCGCATGGCCGCAGAAGTCGCTCTAAATCACCACGAGCGCTGGGACGGAAGAGGTTATCCCGGTAAAATCGATAACATCTTTGCCAGGAAGATTCATTTCGGCCCGGGAAAACGGGGTAAGGAGATTCCCCTGGCCGCCCGTATCGTAGCGCTGGCAGATGTCTACGACGCCCTGATCTCCAAGCGTTCATACAAGGATGTCTGGAAAGAGGAGCAGGCGATCCGCTACATACGCGCCCAGGCCAACAGACAGTTCGATCCCGAGCTGGTAGGCCTTTTCTTGCGGATCTACGACGTGATCCGGGCAATCCACAAGCGCTACGCCTGACCAATTCTTTCCGATGGACCGCCTTCCAGAATCCTTCCCGATTCGAGGGCTCCACTCAACTCGGCGTAGCTCATACGCTCGGCCGTTTCAACCAGCCGGGTGAACAACTCTCGCGCTTTATCAGAGAAAAAGGTCCTGCTTTCTTCTCCTGCCGCCGGCTCGAGGACAACCAGCCGATTGGCTCGGCGAGCCAGCTCTAGATTTCCCTCGTTGCCCGCTCCTACAGGGAAGCTGCACAGTACGGTGATATCAGCCTCCTTTACCATGGAAGCGGCCCTGTCTATGTCCTCCAGCTCAATACGTGAAAAAGCGCCGACGGTACAAGATGGAATCTCCAGGTTCTGCCAAAGCTTCTGATCCGCGTCGTACTCGTGGGTGATTCCCCCCGACAGCCTGTAGCCGAGACGCACCAGGTCTCGTGTCAGGTTAATGGCGCTGCCCGCTCCTCCTATCAGGTGTATCCTCGGCAGCTGCTTGGCACCATGTGGGATCCGGGGAGCCACATTCACGATCAGGCTCCCCGTAGATTCGTTACGAGTCACAACTGTCTTCGTATCGTACATCGCATCGAGTAACCCCGGACGAAGTACCTCTTCCGGCTTACCTGCGGCGGCTACCCTGCCCCTGTGAAGAAGCACAAGTCGCGTACAATATTGGGAAGCGATGTTCAGGTTATGCACAGCCGCCACCACAGCCTTTCTCTCCCGGGTAAGCTCACAGGCCATGGAGAAAAATTGATCCTGATGCTTAATGTCCAAATTGGAAGTGGGTTCGTCAAGAAGCAGAAGATCCGTATCCTGCACCAGAACCTTGGCGAACAACACCAGCTGCCGCTCTCCGGCGGAAAGCTCGTTGAAATAACGCTCTTCAAAACCGCTCAGCCCCACGTAGGCAAGAGCCCGGCGAGCCCGTTCCAAATCCGACTCGCTCTCTCGCTGAAAACGGCTCAGAAAGGGATAGCGTCCCATCAGCAGGATATCGAGCACCGGAAAGGGAAAAGCGGAGGTTTCCTCCTGGCTGAGGTAGGCAATCTTTCGGGCTCTTTCCCTCAGGCGAACGCCGGCCAGCGGATTTTCGCCCACAAAGATTTGGCCCTTTGTCGGCGCCAGAACACCGATCATCAACCGCAGCAGGGTTGTCTTGCCCGCCCCATTGGGACCGATCAAGCCGATGAACTCCCCCGGCCTAACGGAAAGGCTGATCCCGTTGATGATATGGGCCTCACCTACTGAATAAAACACGGAGCTGGCTTCAATCAGATCGATCATAGTCCGAAGCCTTGAAACCCCTTGCGCTGATAACGGATGATCAGGTAGAGGAAGTACGGGCTGCCCAAGACAGCGGTGATGATTCCGACCCGGATTTCGAAGGGGGGAATCAAGATCCTTCCCATCAGGTCTGAAAGCAGAAGGAAAAGGGCTCCTCCGAGTGCGGACACGGGAAGAAGAATGCGGTGGTCCGGACCGACGAGCATGCGGAAGAGATGGGGGATCAGAAGGCCTACGAAGCCGACAGGACCGCTGATCGAAATGGCCATGCCTGTAACCACGGCTGTGACGGCGAGCACGATCCGTTTCGTCCTCTCCACGTGCATTCCGAGGGAGTGGGCGCTTTCTTCCCCTAGGGTGAAGAGATTCAACTCCCGGGTGAAGAAAAACAATACGGCCATACCAGGCAGCAGTACCGGCAGGGGCAGGGTTACCTGATTCCACATGCGGCCTTCCAGGCCCCCCATTGTCCAGAATATAAACTGGCTTACCTCGTAGTTCTGAGAGAAGAGCAGGATCGCCGAAACCATTCCATTGAAAAACGAAGAAATGGCCAGCCCGGCCAGGACCACAAACAGCAGTGATGTCTTACCTCTGTAGCTGGATATCAGGTATATCAACGTGGCCGCCAGAAGTGCTCCTGCGATCGCCAGCAGAGGGAGGAAGTACATATTTGCCGCGAACAGGCCCGTGTTGATGGCGATCACCGCACCCAGGCTTCCTCCACTGGTTACCCCCAGTATATCGGGGCTGGCCATGGGATTGCGAAACAATCCCTGCATGGCCACTCCGCCCATTGCCAGGGCCGAGCCGACCAGCAGAGCAGCGATGATCCTGGGCAGGCGGATGTGCGCGATGATGTTGACCTGTATCTCGGGAGGAAGCCTGACAGAATGAAAACCGATGCCGTGGGCAATCATCCTGGCTATAGAAACCGGTGGTACCCAGACCGCTCCGCTGCCAACCGCCAGGACTGCGATCGCCAAAAGAGAGACAAAGAGAACGATCAGTACCGTTGCTTTTTTCCTTTTCATGCAGGCACTCCAGACAGAATTGAGATAAAGACGCCTAGCTCACCTTCAGGGGAAAAGCTCCGGATAGGCCAAAGCTGCCAGGTACTCTACTGCGCTCACGATATACTGCGAGGTAGCGGCTTTTAATCCTTCAGGCATCCGCCGCACCCGTTTCTGTCGAATCGCCTTCAGCCCCCGCAGGGCGGGATCGTTCAGCACCTGTTCGTAGAATGCATCGGCTCCGCTGGGATCTCCGTACACCCATCCGGGAAGAATCAGCAGGTCCGGGTCGAGCTCGAGGATCTTCTCTTTGGAAAGAGGTACCTGGCCCCATTCGTCTGAGGGAAACTCAGCCACGGCGTTGACCAGCCCCGCATGCCGTACTATCTCATCCCAGGAGCTGCCCGTGCCTTGCGAAGATCCCCAGGTGGCATAATCCATAACCGAGAGCCTCTCGGACTCCGGGATCACGGACACGATCCGTCTCACCTCCGCCAGCCGCCTGTCCATATCGGCAATCATCTCTTCGCCCCTGTTCCTTTCACCGACCAGAACGGCTACCGATCTGATCTTGTCCTTGATCACCAGTACAGTCAATCCGGTGGCAATGAGATACACAGGAATCCCTGCATTGCGCAGCTGAGAGACCTTGTCCGCCTCGCTCCAGTTGGCCACGAAAACCAGATCCGGCCGCAGTGAAAGAACAACCTCCACGTTCATGGTGAGCCTGTTGGCGATATCTGCTATTTTATCAACCACGTTGGAAATCGCCGGATCTTCGCTGAAGTTCGTCACTCCTATCAGGCGCCTGTGATCGACAAGCTCTACCAGAATATCATCTGTGAAGGAGGTGAGAGAGATTATCCGCTCGGGCTTGGTAGGCAAACGCACAGAATGACCGGTGTCATCCTCGATTTCGAGGGGAAACCCGTCGGTGAACACCTCTGCAGCGGCAGGAGTTTCCTGCTCCCCGGCGGCCGGCTCCCCGCTGCCGGCTGTAAAACCTCGAAAACACAAGGTCAGCAAGCCAATCAGAACCAAAAAAAATATCTTGTGATTCAAAGAATACCTCCTGCAAAGGTCTCGCGTGCAGGCGAAGCCCTGCTGCCTTTCTAGCGAGGATCCCAACGTCTCCTGGCTTCCGGATCAACCTCTGCGCTCAAGCCTTCCCAGGTATCCAGTGGCTGCATTGAAGAGCGCTCGTCCCCGGTCACAGTGGCGCGTCCGCGGCGGACTCACACCGCCTTCCGCTGAAGGACCGCTGTCACGCTATCAGAAAGATTTCCCTCCTGTCAAGGCAATTCGATATCGCAGGTCTCGCCGCTGACCTACCAATATAGCAAAGCTATCCATGCAACGGATTGTTTTCACAGCTTTTTGTAGCGCTCCGCACCTCGACCGCTACCGAGTGGGTCCTGGAACTCTGGCTTGGTTGCGTGGGTTCGGTTGAAGTCAACATATTGGCCGCACCGGCTCTATCGATCCCATCGCTGTCGATCTGCGGCCCCATCCCAGCCAGTAGGCTGACAACTCCGGACATGATCTCGTCGGTGATGCAAACCGGCACCCGCAGACGACCCCGGGGGCTCTCTACCTCCACCTCCTCGCCATCAACAATTGCTCTGGCCGCGGCATCTTCAGAATTCATCCACAGGCACTGTTTCTCCTTATCTAAGAACCAGGGCTCTTCGGCGTACTGGGAGTTGATTCTGTAACGGGCATGGGGGGTGATCAGATAAAGGGGATAGCGGTCGGGGCGGCTGAAACCCCGCCAGGTCGGGTAGGGGGGAACTCCGAGACGCTCATAATCTCGGGATGCAAGCTCAATCTTTCCGGAGGGGGTATCGAGAGCAAAGTTGATCGGGTCGGCGACAAAGTCCGACAGACCGCTGCGCGTCTGTTCTGCTCCGGTATAGATACCCCTACGGCGGAACTCATCGATATCCACTACCTCCGACTCGGCCAGAAAGCTGTCGATCCACTGAGCGGCGCTCTTGCCCTCTGTAAAATCTTCGACAAATCCCAGCCTGTCGGCAAGTTCTGAGAAAATATCATAGTCATTTCGAGACTCTCCGATAGGATCTATAGCTTGGTGAGAATACAGCAGATGATTGGTTTCCGGAAAGACAACATCCTCTCTTTCAAGAAACGTAGTAGCGGGCAGCACAACATCACAGTATCGGGCGGTGGGAGTAAGAAAATAATCATGACAGACAGAGAAATCCACCCGTTCAAAGGCGCGTATGTTTTTGTATATATCGCTTCCCATGGCAAGGTAGTTGCTTCCGACATTGTAGATAGCCCGGATGTCCGTGGAAAACTCCGCCCCCCTGCCCTGGAGAACAGCATCAGACCACCTGTATACGGGAACCGACGGAGCTCCCGGAACCTCCGGCACGGGCAGCTCGCCGCAGCGCGGAACCGGCAGTCGGTTCCAGATGCTTGTTCCCGAAGAGCCGCCCGGCACTCCGATGTTTCCCGTTGCTGACTGTAGTGCCACTGCCATGCGGATCGCTTCCTCTCCAGCGATGGTTCTCTGGATAGAAAGACCCGGAATGAGGGCTGCCGGCTTGGTTGTGCCGTACTTAACCGCCAGATCTGAGATCGCTTTGCGAGGAGTACCACAGATCGCTTCAGCCCAGGAGGGGGTCTTGGGCTGCCCGTCAACTGCGCCTCGACTGTAGCCTTCGAGGGCATCGAAACCGACACAAACACGGGAAAGGCTATCCCGCTCGATCAACCCATTGCTGAGCAACACATAAAGCACAGCAGCCATGAACGCCGTATCGCTGCCTGGACGTATCGGGATCCACTGTGAACCCAGGCGCTGAACAGTTCGAGATCTCCGGGGATCGATTACTATAATCGGTGTGCCTCTCTTTTTCTGCTCCCGAACGAGGTTTTCTATCTCACACCCAAAACGGGTATCGGAAATGTTGGCACCCCAAAGAAGGATGAGTCTCGAGTGTTTTAGAGTTTGTGCATCAATTCCGCTCCGGCCGGCGTGTCGGGTACCGAACAAATAGGGAACAACAAAGCTCTCCGCACCGGAACTGTAGTTGCCACTGCAGTCCGTGAATCCACCGAACAGGGAAAGAAAGCGTCGGGTCAAAAGCGCTGTGTTGTGCATGGCTCCCCTGCAGGAACCGTAGCCCCCCAGGTTTAGAACCGATTCCGCCTGCCAGTGCTCCCGGATTTCCTCAAGCCTGTCGGCGACAAACTCCAGTGCTTCTTTCCAGCCGGTTTCCCGAAATTGTCCGCTGCCCCTGGGACCGGTGCGAATCAATGGCCTGTGCAGGCGCTTTTTGGAATATACTATTCGGGGCATCTGATAACCCCGAACGCAGCCAGTCATGTACGGGGAACGAAACGGATTATCCCTGATAGCGGTAAGGCGTCCATCCCGGACTTCGGCTAACAGAGGACAACCCGCTCCGCAGTCCTTGTTGCAGGAGACGGGAAGCTGTACAGCAGGTTCGTCCTCTTTCACTACGCGTATGCGCTTAGAAACGCTCAGATGATGATGCCCAGGGCTATCAGGATCCAGATCCCAACCCCGATGACAAGCCCGAGCAGATAGCCCGCCACGACATCGTAAAGATAATGCACACCCAGAACGATGCGGGACAACCCGACCAGCAGCGACCAGAGAAGCAGAGCCAAACCGATCAACAGCCATCCCCGGGCCAGCACGATCATCGTGATGGTGACGGTCCTCGATGCATGTCCCGAAGGGAAAGAATGGGGATCCGTTTTTCTGTAGATGGATCCCCACGTGCCGGGCGGCCTTCTGCGGCGAAACGCGTATTTCAGAAGCGAAGTGACCACCACGGAGGCAACATAGCCCGCCGCTAGAAGCACTGCAATGCTTTGCCAGGAAAAACCGCCCAACCACCAGAGGACGAAGAGGCAGGGAATGATCACAATGGAATCTCCGGAGTGAGCGAATACGGAGAATGGAATGCGAGTACAACGTCTGAGGGACAAAGACTGAAGGCGAAGGGACAAGCGGTTGTCCAAGCGCTTGAGAGAGTGCAGTCTCATGTTCCCTCCGGCGCAGACAGATGCCGCCGCAGCATCTCCAATTGAATTGGTTTGTCCACGTCCATGCCCACCTCCGGAAAGGGACACTGGAGCACTCGAGCCCGAATCTGCAGGCGTTTGCCTACCCGGCGTGCTGTTTCATCGATCGTGATTCTATGCAGGAGGAGCAGAAACAATATATCGAAACCGATCAGTGAAGCCTGTTTGAACACGCTTTTTCGGGCGGCCAGAAGGCGATCCCAGATCTCAGTTTCGCCGAAGAACATCGAGGTTCGAATTACCGCCAGATCTCCTCCCGTTACTTCGGTATCCCGCAATCGGATGTAGGTACGGCGGCAGCCCGGAAAACGGACCTCCATCTCTTTTCTTCCGACGGTGCAGTAGTAAAAATCGTGCGCGGTCTCTCTGCAGCGTTCGATCACCCAATCGATCATGGGAGCCGTCACTCCGGGAATGTCCGCCGAGACGCTGAGAACATATTCAGCATCGGGATCGAGGCGCAACACTTCCTGCCCCCCGGCGCTGATGTTCTGAAGTATACCTCCCTGATCGGGAATGAACTCCAATGGTCCGTCGTAGGACAGGTTGTCTGTAGCTTTGAGGCCGACGATCACTACGCGATCTATGTAGCGACAAGCTTGAAGTGCATCGAGCTCCCACTGGATCATCGGCTTGCCCGCGATCTCGAGCAGTGCCTTGGAAACACCATGGGTGAAATCGAACAAAGGATCGTCGCTCAAAGGTATGCTGCCTGCAGCAATCACTGCATCCATTTTAGTTGAGCTCCTGAATAGTCGGTCCGATCCCGACCTCGTCGAGTATCGATGCCAGCTCTTCATCGCCAAGAATCCTGCCCTTGCCGGCCGCAGCGACCAGAGCAGCCTCAAAAGCATTCGTTCCAAAGCTCCTGCCCTGCAAAACCGGCGTGGTGGTGATGAGAAACTTGATTCCCCGCTTGCGCATGAACTCTGCATCTTCCGGGGTGGTAGTATTGGTCACTATGATTTTCCCATCCATGTCTTCGGGCATATGCTTCTTGATGTACAGACAGTCTCCGGCAATGACGGTGGCTTCCTGGTAGTAGCGTTCGTACTTGGGCACGTTTTCCTCCTGCGCCTCTCCGGTGGAGTAGAGCATGCTGATGGGGAAATGGCCGACCACGGGAAGCAGTATGCGCGCCGCCCTGTGCAAACCTTTCAAGCTCCTGATGGCCATGGGCAGGCTCAAAGCGAACATCAGGTCCCCGTAGACACACTCGTACCCCGCTTTGAGGAAAGAGGTGAGCATCCCGTACCGAGAGATCGCCTCCACCATAAAGGCCTTCTTGTTTTTCACGTAACTACCGATCCTGGTCTCCGCGATCTGCATCACCCGCGATTCCAGCACTATCTGCAGTCCTTTGCCGTCAGTGTAGGGGGTGAGCTTCACATCCTGCACCAGCTTCAGACCGGCATGCAGAGGATAGCGTTTCCAGGGAAGATTCAGATACAGGGCGATGCCTCCGACTCCAAAGGCATCCACGCTGCCATCGAGCTCGTTGTACATCTGCCTGGCTCGTTTCTCGTCCCCATTGGTACCGATCCGCTCCAGGCACACAGTCTCTCCAAGGAGCGGAATCTCTACTCGCTTGTCCCGCTGAGGAGTACCCAAACTAATGCTCAATGCTTTCTTGAGTGACATAATCAAGCATTATACTCGATCCCAGGCCCGCTCTACAATCTTGAAAGGCGAAGCGGTTTCCTCGTCAATCGGCCGTGGGGCGGAAGTTTGACCTCGAAATTGCCAGCCGCTATAATTCCCCCATGAACAGCCGGATCGGCTTGGGACGGGCTTTCCGATCGAGGAAGACGATCCTCAGTCTCGCGTTGCTCACCGCCTGCGCACTCATGTGCTTCGCTGTCAGTGACTTGATCCAGTACCTCTATCCCGAGCGGCCCATTGTTCCCGACATATTTTTTACCCTGATTCCGGAAATCTCCTGGCTGGCCTACCTCACCGATCCGATTATCCTGATTTCCGTGATTCTCATCCTGGCCTACGCCTGCAGCGCGGGAAGAAGGCGGCTTCCCTACTTCTTTTTCACGGTGGGCCTGACCTACCTGCTGAGAGGCCCCCTCATGCTGCTCACGCCTCTCGGCCGGCCCACGGGAAATCTGCGTTCCTACGGCATTTTTGAGATATTTGATCTCAAACAACACGGTATGTTCCCCTCCGGCCACGCCCTCCTCACAATGATCATCTATCTGCTCATCGATGAGCGGGAGTGTCGCTGGTGCAAGCGTTTGGCCCTCGTTCTTCTGATATTGGAGAGTCTTGCCCTGCTGCTTTCCCGGGGGCACTATTCGATCGATCTGGTCGGGGGTTATATGACAGCCTACCTCGCCTACCGCTGGGCTGAAACATACAAGTCCCGCTTCTATCTATGGCAAGATAGATGAGATAATTCTGCACTCGGAAGTAAAGGAGCCGAAAGCACGGAGGCATATTTTTTTTGTAATTGAAAATCTGGGAGCGGTTGTTCAGTCCTTTAAGGACATCGGGTTGCAGAGATTGGTCTCGCTGTCCGCGACCCGGCCGCAGTTGAAACATATGTAGCGCGGGTTGCGCGTCAGCTCTTTTATCTTTTCGATCTGGTCATTGCTTGCCAGCACGCACAGATGTCCCTGATGATCACCCTTACAGTCTCCCTTTTTCATAGCGGCTCTTACTATCGCCCGTTCTAACAAAGATTTCAACCCCCAATCCCAACCATCCAGATGTTCACAATCGCTGTCGGTTCGATGACCGGAATGGGGGCCGACGATGCAGAGACGGCAGAACGGGCGGCCACGATCGAAGCTGTATCTCCGTGGGCGTACCATGGGTACGACGAAACCAGTGTTGGACCGGCGCGTTGAATAAACGGTGGATAGAATCGGCGGGCAGGGCTCCGTTCTGTTCGGAAGAGGTGATGCTCATTCAAACTTTTCCCATGAAAGATGCCTGCCTTTCAGCGCCGGCTGGCATTTCGGACAGAAGAAGGCATCGTAGCCCAAAACCCCCATCCTGCGTATCGTGGTTCCGCAGACCGTGCAGGGCTGCCCCCTGCGGTTGCGTACCTTGAGATGACCACGCACCTTGACATCGATTGGCTGGGCAGCCCTCTCGACCTCCTCAATACCCCACTGAAGGACCGGGCGCACACTGCCGTACAACCTATCGATATCCTCTTCCGCCAACTGGTGGCAGCCTGTCTTGGGATGGATGCGGGCGACGAAAAGGATTTCATCTGCATACGCGTTTCCAATGGCGCTGAGATTTTGCTGGTCCATGAGAAAAACGCGTATCTGCTGGCGGCGTCCTTCCAACGTCTCTTTGAAGACCTCCAGTGTGAAATCCTCTGAGAGTACCTCCGTTCCCTGAGTGTCAAACCCGGGTATTCCGGCGGTCTCACCGGACCTGATGAGGTAGATCTTGCCCATCCGCCGTGAATCGAGATAGTGCAAAACGGCACCGCTGTCGAGAGCGAGGGACCAGCAGTGGTCCTTGGCCAATCGCTTTATATTTGCCTGGGAGGCGCTTTCGAGACGAAAGCGGCCTGCAAGCATAAAGTGGACGATCATTTCAAGCGGAGCAAGAGAAAAAACGAGAAATGGTCCGCGACGACGCATTCCGGAGAAGCTCCTGCCGGGCAGAAGCTCCTCAAAACGCCCAAGAACCCCCACGCGCAGCACGATTGGCTCCCACACCCTGGCCTGAATTATTCGCCGGTTCAAGATTTCGGGCCGGAGTCGCTTCTCGATATATACCAGCTCGGGCAGTTCGGGCATACTGATGGCGAACAGTATAGCAAGTTGCCGAGTCTTGGACAGCAGGTGAACCTTCGACTGATAACAATACTGGTGATTTCCGGCTTATCCATTTTTCCCCGAGAGGTAGACGGCGAGGAGTCCATCTCGATTTACTACAGCGCTTCTCTTAACGGCAACCTCGACGGCTGCAACTGCGACATGAATCCGGTGGCAGGTCTGGTCAAACAAGCCGCCTTTCTTCGCTCTCACGAACCGCCGAATCTCTCTTTGCTAGTAGACGCCGGGGACATTCTCGACGAGTTGCCCGATGAGGAACTGGCCCGTCACATCCTCGATGTATATGCCGAGCTAGGCTACAACGCGATTGCGGTAGGAGACCAGGAGCTCTCCAACGGACTCGGGAAACTGTTCGAATACAGCCAGCGCTACCCTCTGATCTGTCACAACCTTTTCGTGCTCACGGAAAACGGCGCCGTGTCCTTCTCCGGTGATCCTCTCAACTTCAAAATCGGAAACCTGCGCATCTGTATGTTTGCACTGATCGATCCCTGCCTCACCGACGATACTGATAGAGAGCAAAACACGATACGAATTGCTTCTCCTGTATCGACAGCTGAGCGGCTGCTTGGCGGCTGTCAACAACTGGAAGCGGATTTGACGATTGTTCTTCTCCACGGTTCCCTGCCGAGCGCTGTCAATCTTGTAGAGAACGTTACCGGGATCGATCTGCTGATCTTCGCCCACGAAGGCCAGCTTTTACCGCCGCAAACTATCGGCAACACGGTCCTGGTATCTCCCGGAAACGAGGGGAACTATCTCGGGAATGTTACGGTAACAGTTCGCCCGGATACACCGGATACAATTGGGAATGTTGAAAACCGCTTTGTTTACTTCTCTTATTCAGATGACCCGGACGATCCCGCGGTACGCGAGAGAATACGAACATACAAAGCGAAACTCCGTTCACTGCTGATAGAATGATATTTTTATGCAATTATTTGCAATTACATACTCTATATGTTAAAACATTCTTAAAATAATTGTTGCACCGATTCCAAATTTGGTTTAAAATCGCATTTGAAAGATAGAGTTCGCGCTTCGGAAATTGTAATTGAACATCCGGGGTATCGACAATGAAGGGGGTTAATATTTCCATCTCTTGCGTACCACCCCATCCCACCTTCGGAGTACTACCATAAGCATAGAAATTCGCTTCGCCCGTTACCCCCGCCGCTGATTCTCATTTTTTCGAGCGTAAACCCGTTTTTCAAAAAAATCTCAAGGAGGAATCGTCATGAGAATTGAGAGACGTATCTTCACCGTTGCACTCGTGCTTGCCGTGCTTGTAGGCGCTGGCCTATGGGCAGGAGGCGGGCAGGAAGAAGCAGCGGTAAAAACCATCAAGGTAGGCTACACGGCCCCCTTTACCGGATCGGCAGCGGAGTTCGGCACGAACGGCTGGAGAGGGGTGCAGCTTGCCCTGGAGGACATCAACAAAGACGGAATTACCGTTGGCGGAGAAACCTACCACATCGAGATCGTGCGCTACGACAGCCGCTGCGAACCTACAGAGGCCGTGGCCAACATCCGCAAGATGGCTATGGAGGACAAGGTATTAGCCTTTATAGGTGACCACTGCAGCTCCTGCTGCATGGGCATCGCTCCCCTGGCCGACGAATTCAAGATTCCCGGTATCACCATCGAATGCGCCGCCAACGCGGTCACCAGCCCGGGCCACGATTATTTCTTCCGTATGCGTCCCAGCATGGGCCTCATGGCTCCGCTGTTGAGCCCGAAAATCATCAAGCTGTACTCACCGAAAACCATGGGCTACCTGGCTATCAACGATGATTACGGACGTTCGTTCTGCGACATGTTCAAAGATGAGATGGGCGGTAAGGGGATAAAAACCATCACCGAGCAGTTCTTCGAGAGAGGAACTACAGACTATATGGCCCTGCTCGGTAAGATCCGTAACGCCAACCCGGACGTCGTTTTCTACGTGGGCACCGCAGCCGAAGGAGCCATGATCCTGCGGCAGGCCAAAGAGCTGGGCATCACCCCGGGAATCAAGTTCGTTGGATCAGAAGAGATGAGCGAGAAGGAGATTCTCGAGCTGGCCGGCGCAGACGCCGTCGACGGGACCTACTCAGTCGCTCTCTGGGGAAGCGTTCCGGCGGATTTCGAGAAGAGAGTCAAGGACAAGTTCAACGCTCCGATGCACTACGCCATCCTCTTCGGTTATGACGCGATCACGGTTGTGGCCAAGGCTATCGAGAAAGCCAACTCCCTGGACTCGGTGAAGATCCGGGATGCGATCAAACAGACAGACTGGGAAGGCCTCGAAGGACACATCAAGTTCGAGGACTTCGAAGACTACAAGAACCAGGGACGCTACGAGCCTGCTTTCATCAAATGGGAGGGCAGCGACCGCGTCGCCCAGTAACCGGGTCTCTGAAACTCGACCGTACGGAAACGAACAGTATTCAGGGGGGGCATTCCCCTGAATACTCTTTTCTTACACCCATATCTATATCTAGAGAAACTAAAGAGAGGAACTGAATATGTTCTTACAGCAACTCATCAACGGCATCATCATCGGGGCTTCCTACGCCCTGATCGCCCTGGGGTTGAACTTGATCTGGAGCATCACAGATATCCCTGACTTCTCCCAGGGCGGAATTTACGTGATTGCCGCCTACTTGGCCTATTTCGCCGTAAAACTGGCCAACCTTCCCTTTGTCGTCTCGCTGCTACTGGCCCTGCTCGTTGGAGCAGGCATAGCATTCGTCATCGAGCGTTTCCTATACAGGCGCTGGACCGAGCACGGACGGATACAGCTGCTCTGCGCTATCGCTTTGTTCTTTCTGCTCTCCAACATGGCAATCCTGCTCTGGACAGCCAAAACGAAGATTTTTCCTTCCTATCTTTCAGGAGGAATTACGCTTGCCGGCTTTGCCGTGAGCTACCAGAGAATCGTAGTCCTGGCCGTAGCAGCAACACTGTTTGTCCTGGTCTACCTGTTCATCATGAATACGAAAATGGGAAAAGCCATCCGGGCCGCCAGCCAGGACAGAGAAGCTGCCGAGGTTGTCGGAATCAACATCAGCACGGTGAACTCCGCGGTATTCATGATCGGGGGAGCTCTTTCCGGAACCGCCGCAGCGCTGATCTCTCCACTGTACTCGGTGTTTCCCACCATGGGGGATCTACCCCTCTTGAAATCGCTGGTAGTTGTGATTTTGGGGGGGTTCGGCAGTGTTGCCGGGGTTCTGATCGGCGGATTAGGCCTCGGCATCGTGGAAAGCCTGGGAGGAGTATACATCTCGGCAGCCTACCAGCACGGATTTACATTCATCGTGCTAATCCTGGTACTGCTGTTCTTTCCTAAAGGCCTTTTCGGGAGGGTATAAGCAATGACAGACACAACATTAGGCAAAACTCAGAAACAAAAGAAAACGCGTATCCGCACTCTCATTATTCTGGCTGTGGTGCTCGTGGCACTCGCTTTGCTTCCTCAGGTCACCTCGGAATACATAACCTATGTGGCTGTACTGGCCATCATCTACGCGATACTCACGGGAAGCTACGATCTGACCACCGGTTATACTGGACCACTGACCTTCTGTCATGGAGCCTTCTATGGAATTGGAGCGTACGCTTCTGCGCTGCTCACCCTCAAGGCTGGCTTTCCCTTCTGGTTAGCCTTTCCACTCAGCGGAATCATGGTATTTATCTTTGCCGCCATCATAGGCTATCCCGGACTACGTTTGAAGGGCCACTACTTCGCCGTGACAACATTCTTCTTCGGCCACTTCATCTATCTGGTGATCCTTAACTCCGTAACGCTGACCAACGGGCCGATGGGCTTGCGCAACATTCCGCCGCCGGAGGGCTTCCTGGGTATCTCTTTCACCAGCCTGAATTCCAGCTACTACCTCATCCTGATCTTCGGGATCATTGCTGTGGCCTTTCTCTATCTTCTGGTTCACTCCGGAGTCGGCAAGATATTGATCTCGATCCGGGAAAACGAGGAACTTTCACAGGCAATCGGGATCAACACATCCTTCTACAAGGTCTTGGCCTTCAGCATCGGTGCCGGTATCGCCGGTCTCACGGGAAGCCTGTTCGCCCACTTTTTCCGCCTGCTCCATCCTACAACCTTCGCCTGGATGACGTCGGAAATGGTGGTGATCATGGCTCTGGTCGGAGGATTGGGAACTTTGATCGGTCCGATCATCGGTGCAGGGATCGTGACCCTCATCCTCGAGCTCATGCGCTTCGCTCCCGAGTTCCGTTTCATCATCTGGTCCGTGGCCCTAATCGCTATTCTTATCATCGAGCCGCGGGGTCTGATGGGCTTGGTACGCAGGATACAGGGAGGCAAAAAATGAGCACCATACTAGAGGTCAAGAACCTGCGCAAAGAGTTCGGCGGGGTGGTGGCCGTTGACGACAACAACTTCACCGTCCAGCAAGGAGAGCGCCTGGGAATCATCGGTCCCAACGGTGCAGGCAAGACAACCACCTTCAACATGATCGCCGGCTATTTCAAACCGACATCGGGAACCATCGCCTTCGAGGGAAGGAAAATCAGCAGCCTCAAGCCCCATAGGATCTCCCAGCTGGGAATCGGCAGGACTTTTCAGATCGCCCGAGCCTTCGGTGAGATGACCGTCTACGATCATGTGCTGACAGGCTTACTGGCCCACGATTTTCATTTCCGCCCCACCGCCGATCAGATAGGAGAAGTCGAAAATATACTGCAGCTGACCAAGCTGATCCCATTCAGGGACAACTTGGTAAAGAATCTCACCATCGCATCCCAGCGGCGCATCGTGCTGGCCACGGCTCTGGCGACAAAACCAAAGCTGCTGCTTCTCGACGAGCTGATGGCCGGGCTGACCTTCGTCGAGATAGACGAAACCCTGGAGGAGCTGCGTAGGATCAACGAACAGATGGGGATAACACTGATCGTGGTGGAGCACGTAATGAAGGCAATCATGCAGCTCTGCCAGCGAATCATCGTACTCAACTACGGGCAGATCATCGCCGAAGGGACGCCGAAGGAGGTGGCCAACAACAAAATGGTTATCGAGGCATATCTCGGGGAGGAAGAGACCTATGCTTGAAGTAGACAAAATCAACACCGGGTATGGAGGGATACAGGTCCTCTGGGATATCTCCCTGAAGGTTGATGAGGGGGAGTTCGTGGCTATCGTCGGCGCCAATGGCGCGGGGAAATCTACCCTCTTGAAAACTATCGCCGGCATTCACGGCCAAACCAGCGGGGCTATCAGCTTCGAAAACGAACGGATTGAAGCCCTGCCGGCGCACAGCGTTGTTGCTCGGGGAATCGCCATGGTACCGGAAGGCCGCCGCCTTTTCCCCTACATGACGGTGAAAGAAAACCTGGAAATGGGAGCCTTCACCGTCAAAGATCCGGAAAAGGTGCAGAAAAACATGCAGTGGGTTTTCGGCCTGTTTCCCAAGCTCGAAGAACGGCAGAAACAGATGGCCGGAACCTTCAGCGGCGGGGAACAGCAGATGCTGACCATCGGCCGAGCTCTCATGTCCCGGCCGCGCTTTCTCATGCTCGATGAACCTTCATTGGGATTGCAGCCCAATATCGTAACCAATGTGTTCAAATCGATGAAAATCCTGCACGGCGAGGGCGTCACCATTCTGCTGGTCGAGCAAAACGTGAGAAAGAGCCTGGAAATCGCCCAGCGGGGATACGTTCTCGAGCACGGACATGTGGTAATGAGTGGAGAGAGCAGCGAGCTGCTGCAGGACGAAGGAGTCAGAAAGGCTTATCTCGGTATCTGAGAGAGAAGCGGGCGGTGTAACAACGCTCTCGGTTTACACTATACTCACGTCATGAACAATGACGCCATCCGGGTGGCCACGCCCGAAGACAACCCCCGTTTGATCGAGCTGGAGCGCTCCAGCCCGCAAGGTACCCGGCTGCGCATCTACTCGGAACGCCGGGATTACTTCTTCCGCTCCACTCTCTACGGAAATCAGTACACTCTGGTGGCCGTGGACACCCAAGCAGATCGACTGATCGGTGTAATGGCCGGCACCCTCAAAGAAGTGCTTTTGGACGGCAAGCCCAACCTGGCAGCCTACTTCTACGATTTGCGCCTTCACCCGGACTACCGGCGCACCGTGCTCGGCAGGCACATGCTGGGGGTCTGGAATCGAATGGACCGCTGGGCCGAGGAAAGCGGGGCCGCCCTTATGTACGGTCTGGTCAAGGGTGACAATGACACGATGATCGGTTTCCAGCGAAAAAAGAAAGACTATCGCTTCGCAGGCAAACAGATCGTGCTCAGCCGGCCCGTATACAGAACAAAGAAGCTTCGTCGCCTTCCTGAAGAGCTCAGCCTGGAAAAAATCAATAGCGTCATTGCACCCAAAGTCTGGCGAGCTTACGGCACCTGCCAGTTCTTCCCCGTCGCCTTCAAAAACTGCTATCTAACCGCTGAGATGGTCGCCTCCGGGCTGTTCTCCTGTTTCACCCTACGGGAAAGGAATTCTTTCGCCTCGATCGGCCTTTTCCGGGTCGGTCGGGCCATGCGTACAAGGGTGATCCGGCTTCCCTGGTACTACAAGCTTCTTAAACCTATCTGTGACGGCCTTCGCTTCGCTGTTACCCTCCCTCGAATTCCGGAAGAAGGCGGCCACATTTCCTACTGCCATGTATTCAACCATCTTGCAGAAGGTCCGGGGGGATTGGCTCTCTGGCACGAGCTTCTGGCCCATGCCAACAACCTCGCCTTCCAGGAAGGGGCTTCTCTGCTGACCTCGGCTTTCGACGAGAACGACAGCTTACTGCCCTACTATCAGAAAGGTTCGTTGAACAGGATCGAGTATCTTCTTGGGTACAAGCCTTTCCGCAAGGATGTGCCTGAAATCATGACTCCCTACTACCCGGACGTACGGGATATGAACTAGCTCGATCCCCCTGCCCTCTTTGTACACAGGCGGATGGCTGCATAGAAAGCCCCCGCAGCCACCCAGACGAAGAAAATCCCCAGAAAGAGAAAACCGTTTTTGTGGCTGCTTAAATCGACAAGGAGGATCGCAATTACCAGAAGACAGAGCAGCAACCCGGCAGCCGGCGCCAAGAAGTAGAGGAAACCTTTCAGCTGCAAGGTCGAGCGCTCGTATATTTCCGGGTGATGCCCCCGCAGACGCAGGGCTGCTCCCATTACCGGTATAAAAATGATGATTCCTCCCAAAGAAGCGAATACGGCGAAGGTCTCCACCCTGTCCCCCGCGACGATTAAAGCCGTCGAGGAAACGATAAATATGATGATCAGGAACCAGTGGGGTGTGCCGAAACGTCGGTTGACCCTGGCCAGGCCTTGAGGAAACAGACCGTCTTCGCTTATCAGGATCAGACTCTTGGTTCCCCACAGATAGGTCGCGTTGAGCGTGGTGGCGACAGCGAGGAATCCTCCTCCAACTATGAAAAAGACGAAAAACGGCCCCTGAAGAAAAGCGGCGGCGATCGTAGACAGAGAGCTGTCCGCCCAGCTGTTCCAAGGAGCGAGCCCCGCGGCAACGATTCCGATAACAACGTAGATCAGGGTAACGATCGGGATCGAGATGAGAAACGAACGCGGTATATTTTTCGCCGGATCTATAATTTCATCTCCCAGCTCTACGGCGGCATTGGCTCCCAGAATCGTAAAGGTCAAAATTGCAGAAGCCACCAAAAAACCGCTCAGACCGCCGGGGAAAAGCGGCGAGAAGTGCTGTAGCGAGAGCTGTGGCAGACCCGTTCCCATGAACAAAAGCAAGGCGATCAGCAGCACGCCTACCAGGATCGCCTGAACCCAGATGGCGATCTTGGCTCCGAGCAGATTGGTTACAAAAAAAACAGCCAGGAGAAGCAAGGCAACGGGAAGCTTCGGCAGCCCCGGGATCACAGCCTGCAGAAAGGTGGCGCCTGTCAGGGCATAGAGGGGAAACATGCCCAGCACAGCCCCTAAAATATAAGCCCAAACGCCTGTGAAAGAAGCCACCGGAGAGAAAAAGCGGGATCCGTAGTAGTAAGTGCCACCCGATATCGGCTCAGCGGAGGCCAGCATGGCCAACACAGCCATGGCCAGTGCCACGGGAACCGCCGCGCCCAGAAAGGCAAGAAACAGTGAAGGACCCGTCATGGCCAGGGCCAAACCTGTAAGAGCAAAGATACCCGCGCCAATGGATTGTCCTACCTCGATGCCTACCAGATGAAGCAACGAAATAGTTCGCTTCAGATGTTGACGCTCTGACATCCCTTCTCCCCCTTCAATCCGGCAGGTTTTCAATAATCGTCTCGAAAGCTAGTCTGTGCATCCGCAGCCGGTCGCGCATAGCGACAACGGTCGGAGTCTCGATCGTATAGACCAGGTCGCTGTGCTTGAGCTTGAGATAGTTTGTAATGCTCAGTTGTCGGGTCAGACGCATATACATCAGGCCCCCACCTTGGAGCGTCGATCAATCCGTCCTTAGTATGCAGGATGACCATATGCACATCCTGCTCTATCGGGTAGCCGAGATCTCGAATTTTTGAGATGACCTCCCTGCTCACAGACTGGTCCCTTTTGGCATACTGATAGAGGTAAAATCCGCAAGCGTCCGGATCCTCATGATGATCGATCACCAGATCGTACTCAGCCGATTCGAACACCTGCCTCATGATCTGCGCCTCCTGCGTCTCGAAGGAGGCAAAATCACGGTTGATGTCTCTGCCATCCTTGTTGAAGCGGATGTCACGGCTCCAACCCCAGGGATTGACCACGGGAACCAGATCAAAGGCGCAGTAAGGATAGAGCTCCGGGTTCTCGGCCAAAAGGGTAATCAGCTCCACCATCCAGGCTGCCCCAGCCGGCTCATTGCCGTGTACTCCGCCCGTTATGAGAATTCTTTTTCGTATCTCAAGCGGCTGGAAGCGGACTACCCAAAGCGGCGCGCGAAAGCCGTCGTAAGCCACCTGTCCCGCGGTTTCGAGGCTCAAGCGCTCCGTACCGGCGCACAACTCTGCGAGCTTCGAGCCCATAGCCGCCGGATCTCTGATTTGATCCTCGGCACCCGAGAAAGGTTCCCGGTGGCCGCTGGCACATCCGAGAAGGAGAATAAAAACAGGGATTACAAGCAACCTCTTCATCGGAGCTATTCTACGGTGGGCTCAAAGAAGAGACAAGTTTTTTTCAGAACATTTGCTGCCGAGCGGCCGCCGTGTATATATTCTGAAACAAGGAGTGCTGCCCGTGAATCCCCGAATCGTACTGATACTGTTTTTCTCGCTCTTGGCCCTTGATCTGGTTTGGCAGCAGTTGCTTCTCTGGCTCAATTTGAATCGTTTGAGATCCAGCAAAAACAAACCACCGGCTACGGCGGTCGAGATCTGGGGTGGAGAGGACTACCTGCGGTCGATCAAATACAGCATCAGCAGGTCCCGCCTGGCAATGGTTTCCTCGCTGGTAGGAACCGGGCTCATCGTTGTCCTGGTCACAAACGGATGGCTGGGTACATTGCATGCTTGGATTTCCACACTTGTGCCGGGCCCGATCGTTCAGGGTATTCTTTATGTGTATCTGGTAGCCCTGATTTTCGGGATTGCTTCACTGCCTGCAAGTCTGTTTTCACAGTTCGTCATAGAAGAACGCTTCGGCTTCAATCGCATGACCTGGAAGCTCTATCTGATCGACGCTTTGAAGAGTCTGCTTCTGTCCGTGCTGCTCATGACGCCACTTCTGGCTGCGTTGTTCTGGTTGGTACGCTCCAGCGATCTTTGGTGGCTTTGGGCTTTCCTGCTGTTCACCGGCTTTCAGCTGGTAATCGTCGTTGTCTATCCCATGTTGATCGCGCCGCTATTCAACAAGTTCGCCCCTCTCGAACAAGGACCACTTCGTGATAAAATTGTTGCTTTAGCCGAACGGTTGAATTTCAGGACCCGGGGCATCTTCGTCATGGACGGCAGCAAGAGAAGCGGTCACGCCAACGCTTTTTTCAGCGGGCTCGGCCGGGTGAAAAGAATCGTGCTCTTCGACACGCTCATCGGTAGATTGGATGAAAACCAGGTAGCCGGTGTCCTGGCCCATGAAATCGGTCACCAGAAGCTGGGGCATATTCTCAAACGGTTGGCCGTGTCCCTGCCATCGGGCCTGATCGGATTTTATATCCTGAGCCGCCTTCTTAATTTTCCTCCCCTGTTCGAAGCTTTCGGTTTCAACACAATCAGCGCTGCGGCTGCATTAGTACTGATTCTGTACTTCTCGGGTCCCTTTACCTTTTTTCTCAAGCCGTTGTCTTCCTGGTGGTCCCGGCGCCACGAATACCAGGCGGATCGCTTCGTGCGAACTAAAACCGAATACGGCGATGCCTTCGTAGAAGCCCTAAAGAAGCTGAGCAGGGACAACTTGAGCAACCCGATTCCTCATCCCCTGTACAGTTTCTACCACTTCTCGCATCCTACGACCCTGGAGCGGATCGCAAACCTGGGAGAGAAAGCCGACGACGCGCCGCAGTAGTATTGGCTTGTCAGGTGAGCTCTATTCTGTTCCCGCTCTGGTTGGAGCGATAAATCGCATCGATAATACGCAGAACTTGAAATCCGTCTGCAGCCGTTGTTCCTTCGATCTGCTCGGCCTCGCCGAGAACACAGGCTTTGAAGTGGGCCAATTCATCTTTGTACCCGAGGGAATGATGCTCGTCGATTGCTGGACGGGTCCAGCCGTGGGTGAAATCCGCTTTTTCCACGGCATACTTATAGCCCTCGATGCTGTAGACAGACAAAGGGCTTCCAAAGGTCAGGTCCGCCTTTATCACTCCCATGCTACCATAGATCTCAACAACGTCGTCCATGCCGCCGCGGGTTACGTAGTTACCTTCCACAACAACCTGTACTCCTTCGCTGTAAGTCAATATCCCGATGCCCCAATCCTCCCCTTCAAGCCCTTTGTGTACAAGATTCCCCGCGCCTCCATCAGAGCATCTGCCAACGACGGTCGCAGGCTTGCCGAGCAGATGATGAAAAAAACCAATGGGATGCACAGCCAGATGAATCACACACCCCCCGCCGCAGTATCGTATCTTTTGGGCAAAGGGGGAGTGAGAACCAAGATGACTTTCCTTTCCTCGAAAGTACAGAGGTTTCCCGATTCCACCCTCGGCAATTATGGTTTTGGCACGAACCAAGGCCGGAACGAAGATCCAATCCTCCGCGTAGAAATATTTACAACCCGTCTTGTCCTGCGCTTCCAGAATCCGCTCTCCATCTTTCAGCGAAGTGGCAAATGGTTTCTCGCAAACCACATGCTTGCCCGCCTGCAGCGCCGCTACCGAAATTTCAGCATGAAGGAAATTGGGCACGCAAATATCCACCAGATCAATGTCGGGATCTTGCAGTAATTTGTGGTAGTCATTATACCCGGTAGGGATATTGTACTTCTTGCAGAAATCGCGGCGGGCTTTGTCGTCAATATCGGCTACGGCAACGATATTCGCTCCGGGGACTGTTTCCCAGCATTCCACGTGAAAACTACCTGCAAATTTTGCTCCCACAACACCTATCGTAATCTCTGCATTCATCAGCTGCTCCTTCCTCGTTGATTATCATTATAAATAGGTTCTATAAGTTCCTGAGTTCGGCTCCCGTATTCAATATAGCTTGTACAATTCGCTCTATATCAGCGTCCCCTTCGCCCGGATGTTTGTAATCGACCTCCGGGAAGATGCCGTCCGTTTCTTTCACGTGTTTCCCGTCTTTTATATGAACATAAACGATCAGGTCTTTCAAATGACTGTACTCCATTACAAAAACAATCCCGGCTTCTTCACATCTATGCACGCCCCTCGATCTGTTGACGGTAGCCGACCGAACCAACGCCCTGCGCAGAGAACGCTGGTCTGCCGCCGGCAAGCCCACCTATGAGTATCTGCTGGAGTTGGGTTTAACAGATATAGTCGCGGATCTATGCGGTCCTTGAGACTCTTTTCCTAATTCGCTTTGTAATAATATTTCAGCCAGCAACCACAAAAGGGAAATCAGTTGTTGTGCTTCTGTCCTCTGTAGTATACCCGAACCCGTTTGTACAGACCGTCCCCCTCGCTGGCAGTCTCCACATCTCTTTCGTTACTCAGGGCCGTATGAATGAGCCGGCGTTCGAATGGATTCATCGATTCAAGAAGCCTGGAGTCCCGGGTTCGTCGCACCTCGGCGGCTGTTTGGTACGCGAGGCGCACAAGACTACGCTCGCGGCGGCTTCTATAGTTCTGACTGTCCACGATGACACGGGCATGTCCTTCTTTCATGCGGCTGGCCGCCACATTTACGATCGTCTGAATTGCCTCCAGGGTTTGCCCGTGTTTTCCTATGATTATTCCCGAATCCCCGGAATCGATGTTGATTCCTATCTTGTTCTCCTCCCTAAAGGAAATCCGTATCGTTGCAGATATGCCGATTCTTTCTATCAACCCTTCTACAAAACCAAAGATTCTCTCCTCGAATCCATCCTCCGGTTCCAGAGACTCAAATCGCTGCTCTTCGTGTTCCTCTTCCAAATGGACTCTTATCTTTACTTTGCCGCCCCCAAAGAGAAAAGAGGATTTCTTCGCTTCAACAATCTCTACGTCGATCTCCTCTCGATTCAAACCCAATGACTCAATCGCTCTGTTGATCGCCTCCTCTTCATTCTTTCCTTCAAACTCTTTTATTTCCATGAATCGCTCCTCCTTACGAGCGTTACTTCTTTCTCTTTCGTGGACCCGGTCCCGGTTCACCTCCTGCACTTTTCTTCTTCCGCCGGTAATTGATATACCACTGCTGTGCAACGGTAAAAATGTTCTGCATCGTCCAATAAAGCACCAGCCCTGAGGGCAATTCATAAAGAATGAAAAAGAACATAATCGGCATCATGTAGGTCATCATCTTCATGTTTTTCCCGGAGGAATCGGTGCCCGGAGACTGCATGATTTTTGACTGCAGGAATGTTGTGATCAGCATGATAAAGGGCAACACCCGCAGGTTGCTCCACTTCACAAAAGGTATACTTCCAAGAGCAGAGAAATCCCAAACGGATTCAGGGCTGGACAAGTCCGTAATCCAACCTGGAATAAAAACAGCCCCCCTCAGCTCGAAGTAGTTATTCAAGAGACTATACATGGCGAAGAAGAACGGCATCTGCAGCAACATGGGAAGGCATCCTCCGAGAGGACTGACCCCCTCCTTCTTGTACATCGCTGCCATCTCCTGGTTGAGCTTCTGCGGATTGTTCTTGTACTTCTCTCGAAGCTCATTCATCTTGGGCTGCAGGGCCTGCATCTTGCTTGTCGAATCGTAGCTCTTGCGTGTCAATGGGAAAAGGATTGCTTTTATCAAAATCGTCAAGAGAATTACGGCCACGCCCCAGTTTGGTATAACTCTGTAGAACAACTCGAGGAAGAACTTGAGGAATTCCGCCAGCCAGTGGATCAGAAAAAAGCGTCTAGAGGCTATCTCCTCGAGATGCACGTCCGCCAGGTTGTAGGCGTTCTTGGCCGGGTCGTTGTACCTTGTCAGCACATCCTGCTTTTTCGGTCCAATAAAAAAACGAAATACATCTGTGTTTTTTGAACTCTTTATCTCCGGCCGGCTAAAGTAGAAACTCGATCGTTCATTCATCCCCTCGATCGATCGAGTGTCGTAGGTTATACGGTACTGGGTCGTGTCTGGGTAGGCAATCACCGCAAAGTATTTTCCCCCTATTCCCGCCCAGGTGACCCGGTTATTGATCTGGCTAACATCATCCTTGAACTTTACTTTTTTTCTGTCACCATCGACGTAGTACCAATATTCTCTGTACTCATTTCTTCGATCGAGTTTCACGAATTCTGGACCTATTTGCGGCCCGAAGCCCAGCGTGTAGGCGTAGCCATCATAGTTGAGAGCAGGATACTCATTTACAGTGTTTTCGATGCTTATCTTGAGCTCAATCATGTAATCCTGCGGATATAACACATAACTCTTTTTCAATACGAAAGGTACACCTGTTCTAGAAGCAATGGTGCGATAAAAGGTAACCCCTTTTCCCGTCAAAGAACGCTCCACATTGAACAGGTCGTCAACCGCCGGCGTGTTTTCATCTCCGAAGTGTATGCTGAAAGGATTTACTCCAGACTCTTGGGAGAAGATCATCTCTACCGGGGAACCGTCCGTATTGCTGAACTCTTTGAGCTGGATCGAGGTAACTTCCCCCCCTCTGTTGGTGAAACCAATTTTGAAAACCTCTGTCTCGATCGAAAAAATGTCTTCCTCGATTTCCTCCAATGCCAGAGCCTCGAGGCTCGTTTCCTGGACGGCTGCCTCCTGCTCCTGTATCGCTTCTATCGTTTGGGTTTCTTCCGCGCCAAGCTCTGCCTGCTGCTCCGGCGGCTGCTCTTCTGGCGTCTGTGTTTCCGCTTCGGTTCGTTGAGCGACCGGTTCCTCTCTTGGGAAAAATCTCGCCTGTACAAGCATGCTGCCTATGATTACAACAACAGCCAGTACAACGGCAATAATTGTCTTTTTATCCATGATATTATCAACTACTCCTTTTCCCGGTCCTTAAAATGGTATAGCAACAAAGCTCCTCCCTCCTTATATCTGGAACAGGAATATTCTTCAGGGAACAGGATCGTATCCGCCGGCGTGAAAGGGATGGCACTTGAACAATCTCTTCAGCGAAAGAAAGAACCCTCGAAAAAAGCCGTGCCTAAGCAACGCCTCCTTTGCATATTGAGAACAGGTCGGTGTAAACCTGCAGGTGGGAGGCATCCATGACGAGAAGAGCTTCTGGTATAATGTGATGAAAAAGATGAGAACATATTTCATCGTTTCAAACCAACTCGCTGAAAAATCGCTTTGAGTTGCCGATACCGTTCAGTAAAGCCGTATTTTCCGGGATACAGAATGAAAGCCAGATCGTATCCCTTTTTTAGCGTGTGTTTAATATTGCGATATGCTTCCCTGCACAGTCTCTTCTCCCGGTTCCTTCTTACAGCATCGTCGAATCCACGAACCGGGCAAACAGCGATTCTATTCCACTGTAAATTGTTTTCTATATATAAGAGTCTAATTCCTCTCTGTTCGACTCTCGCCGCCTTCGTAAATACTCTTTGCAGGTTGGTACTTCCGCGCAACCTCTCTTTTTTAGTAAGGCTTTTTCTCATCCGCTACAGTCAGTTTTACTCGCCCTTTTCTCCTTCTGCGCTTCAGGATCAGGCGTCCTCCCTTTGTGCTCATGCGGGCACGAAAACCTAAGCTTCGCCTCCTTTTCGTCCTGCTCGGCTGATAGGTGCGTTTCATCTTTGCTAATTATCCTTTCGTTGTAGCCAAACGATAAATTTCAACTACTCATTATTAGCGAATTGAGGTTGTCTAACAACCTCGATTTCGGCTGTCCCACTCCAATATATTGCTTTTAATGCAAATGATTTACCACAATATAATGTTCCACCCGTCGAATTCCCATGGTTACGGGACAGCCTCAATTACGGTATACTACTATACTGATTTTCAACACGGGGTGTCAACTCCAGTTGTTATTCTCATCACGAGCACTTTTTTTTCTTATCGATACTCCTTAGAAACAAACGTTTCAACTTCTGTCTCAACTCTTGCGAGTCAACGCTGGAGACAATTCTATCAACTTTTTCGGCTTCTCTACTTTGTTTTCCGCTCGGGGAAACACTCTTTTTCCGAGTATCGGCCCCCGGAACATCACCTCTAGAAACATTTTCTTTGTAGGCCAAGTTGACTTTGATCTTCATGTCCCTGATTTGTAGATTTGGGTATTTCGCGCGTACAGCCTTCACTATGCGATTCTTATTCATCAGAAGCAACTGCATCCACCCCGGATGATCCACTTCGACGAAAAGATTGTGATTCTTGATCTCATAGATGCTGGAATGCTCCGCCAGTGAGTCCCCGGCGATCCTGGACCAACCACCGAACAGAGATGAATATCTCTCCGCATTCTCTCGTCCCCTTTCATCGAGTATCCTGCTCAGAATGTCAGCTGCTTTTTTCACGCCGGAACTCTCCACGAACCACTCTGTACATCAATGTATCAGCTCTTTTATATTTCAGGAACTGCTCGTCAGGTAGAAATGTGAAGAACGCCTGCTCATAGTGAGGCAGAGCTTCCATGAATTTGTCCCTTTTCTTCGAGTCGAGCTCGAGAAGGACATCATCGAGAAGAAGCAAGGGGTTTTTTCCTGTCTTTGCTGAAAAGAAATTTGCCTGTGAAACCCTCAGGATAAGGGAGCAAAGCCTGATCTGGCCTGTTGAAGCCACCTGTGCAATCTCTCTTTTACCGTGCATAACCTGGAAACGATCCCTGTGCGGGCCGGTGGTCGTGGTCTCGAGCATCAGATCCCGATCCTGCCGTTTCTTCATAAGCTCTGTCACCTGTTCGTCCGTTGCTCCTTTGTGCCATGATGATTTGTAGCGTATTGATGTTTTTTCATCGAAACCTGAGATTTTTCGAAACAGCTCGGAAAAGGTTTCATTGAACTCTTCAATGATATTCTGCCTGCGGCTCTGGATGCGAAGACCTATTTTTGCAAGATTTCTCGTATAAGCATCCAGCAAAGAGGTGTTTTTACTCTTCAAAAGCACGTTTCGAGACTTCAAAAGCTTCCTGTAGCTTCGCAGAAGGGTGATAAAAAGAGGATCAAAAAGGCTCAGTGTTTGGTTGAAAAACCTCCTTCCCATCTCCGGAGGCCCGTTTACAAAGGCAAGATCCTGATGAGAAAACACGATACAGGGAATATTTTCAACCAGATCCATGCGGTCTTTGATCAATCTGGAATCCACCCTGATTTCCTTTTTCCCCTCTCGAAACAGCCTGATTACGATATCCCTTTTCACATCTCCCTCGACATAAGAGCTTCCCCGTACCTGAGCACTGGCTTCATCAAGATTGATAAGCGTTGCATCCTTTCTTGTCCGAAAAGAGGCTCCATAGCAGAGTAAATAGATAGACTCTATGAAGTTTGTCTTTCCCTGGCCATTTTCCCCAAAAAGGAAGACTTCAGGAGCGTTCAGATCTAAAGTGGTATTACAGATATTTCGGTAGTTATGATAGGCTGTAGAAACAAATGCCATGCAGCGAGGCCGATGTACTCAACCCACCTGCATAGGCATCACAATATGGAAGTAATCTTTCTCGGGAACAGGTCGTAGGGTAACCGCTTTATCCGGTTCTGTAAACTCCAGACATACCTGTTCCTCCTCGGACTCCCGTATTGGGTCGAGCAAATACAGGTAGTTTGCCGCAATAGTCATCTCGGGACCATCATACTCGCAGGGAATCTCCTCTTTGGCGCTGCCTATCTCACCCTCTGAAGAATTCACTATCAGATTGGAAGGTTCTATGGAAAGATGGATTCGCCTGGATTTCTCCTCTACGAGCAGGGATACCCGTCGCAGAGCTGCCTGCAAACTGCCCCTCTCGATCACCAGTTTGTGCTCCTGCTTTTCAGGGATGACTCTCTGGTAGTTTGGAAACTGGGCATCGATCAGGTTTGATGAAATTCTATGTTGGTTGAAACGAGCGAATATAATGCTGTTATCGATCGCCAGTGATATGTTTCCCTCTCCTGGAGCAAGCTTTTTTATTAGGTTCAAGATTTTAGGTGGGATTATAACCCCTTTGAACTCCGGAATTTCACTATCAACGGTTTTTCCGATATAACTTAGCCGTCTTCCGTCGGTGGCCACCATGATTAGCTGATTGTCGGAATTCTCGAGGAAAACACCGTTCATGAAGTATCTGGTTTCATCGCTGGACACGGCGAACAGCGTTTTGGATATCATATCCAGTAGATCACTCTGAGGAATATGAAAATACGATTCATCGGGGATTTCTTTTATTTCCGGATACTTATCAGAGGGAACACTTTTAAGCTTGAAATCTATTTTCTGAAACACAGGCCGGATATAGACCATCAGGTCATCTTCGAGTTTGATCTCAATCTCGCCTTCCGGCAGAGAACGTAGTACTCCGAGCAACTTGTCACAGAAGACAGTGATGCTGCCCGAGGCTTTTTTGTCTACTTCTATCTGAGTTTGAAAACTAACCTTGAGATCTGTTGCTTTTATAGTTAACAGTTTATCACTTACATCGAGAAGCACGTTGGATAGAATGGACATTGTGTTCCGGGAGGATATGATCTCCTGGGCTATGGCGATTTCCTTTACAAGTACATCCTTCTCGCAGGTGAAGTGCATATTCTTCTCCTTATTATTCTTTATAGTATAGTAGTAGAAGTAGTAGGCACTGTGTAAATGTGCAAAACTATGATAACTCCTTTTTCAAAAAGACAATACTGCAGCTGAAAAACAAGGTTCTTTTACACAATATATGTAAGCTGTACTTTTGTCCTGCAATTATGCACCTCTTGTCCACAAAGTTACAACAGTTTATTACTCCTTAAGGACCAAGCACTAAGGACGATACTCCTTGATAGCACGGATAAGATGTTGAATCGAGGGAGACAGAGTTGGATCGGTTTTCATACGATCATCGATCCTCTGGCAGGAATGCATGACGGTAGTATGATCCCGGCCACCGAACTCGAGGCCCACCTCTGTGGTTGAATACTCGGTAAGATTGCGAGAGATATACATGGCCACCTGACGAGGAAAGACGATTGCTTTACTTCTCCGTTTTCCTTTAAGATCGTTTGGAGAAAGCCCAAAGTAATCTGCAACAGTGCGTTGGATCAGATCGATTGTTACGTTTCTATAGTCATTATCTGTGAAAAAGTCTCTCAATTGACGCTCGGCTATTTCCAGGCTGATGGTTCTGTTGACGAGCTCTGCATAGGCAATAAGCTTGGTAAGGGCCTTTTCCAGATCACGGACATTCGTCTTGATGTTTTGACATATAAGCTCTACGACCTCATCTGGTATATCTATATTTTTTTCTTCCATTTTTTTTGTAAGGATTGCGATCCTTGTTTCGTAGTTAGGAGGCTGGAGGTCTACGTTCAGTCCCCGCTCGAATCTGCTCCTTAATCTGTCAGACAACTTCTTCAACTCGGATACAGGCCGATCACTTGTAAAGACCATCTGCTTGTTGGCATCGTAGAGGGAATTGAAGGTGTGAAACAACTCTTCTTGGGTCTCGACCTTACCAGGAAGAAAGTGAACATCATCTATCAAAAGCATATCTACAGAACGGTATTTATTCTTGAATCTGTGTATTGTGTTTTCCTTTATGGAAAGAATGAAATCATTGGTGAATGTTTCTGCTGTGACATAAACGATCTTGATGTTATCGAACTCTTGGTATGATAGATTTCCTATCGCTTGCAGGAGATGGGTCTTGCCCAAGCCAACGCCTCCGTACACCATACAGGGGTTGTAAGCCTTCCCCGGATTTTTGGCGATAGCATAGGAGGCCATATAGGCAAAATCGTTGTTGTCTCCGCGAACGAAGCGCTCGAAGTTGTACTCTTGTTTTAGTTGAGAATGCGGGCGTTTTTTCTTTTTCGGGGCAGGTTTTTGTTTTTCCTTGACAGACTGCTTCTTACTTTCTGCTAAAGTTTGAAGGTTTTTCTTTTGAACCTTGAAATCTACATGAAGCTTCTGCCCAGAAAGCTCATAAAGCTTGCTTTCCAAGGTGGGAAGATATCTCTGGGTGACTTGATCTTTGTAGAAACTTGAGGGAACCGAGACCAGGATATGAGAATCGCCCGATGACAGATAGTCCATGTTGCGAAACCACATCAAGAACTCCTGTTCGCTTACATTTTCCTCTATCTGATGGACAGCCTCTTTCCAGAATACTTCGTAACCCCAAGCCCCTTCCTTCATACAAACCTCGATTTATACCCAATATATTAACAAATTATCCACAACAGCGGGATTTGCTTACAGCAGAAGGAGTTATAGAATTGTATGAAAAATAATAAAAGCTATTCATGTTTCTAAAATAAATATATATATTATAATAAATTAAATAATTATTTTTATACAGTTTCTTATGGATAATATCAGTGCGATCATTTCATATATGTTAAGTAAATTTGTTAGAAACATGATAAGTTATCCACAGGTTAATAACAATAGCTGATTATAGATTTTAACAGATTGAAATATACATTGCAAGGGATAAAGGGGCATAATCTTTACTTTTAGCATGAATTTCCAGTATAATTATGGGAGTTGTTGTGACGGAAAGAAATAAGAAAGCAGATTTTAAATGATCGTGTTACAGACACAAGCAGAGATAGATTGAGGACAACAAGAGAGAATATGGACTGCGTGAATAGAAAAAGGTTCTTGTTGTTATGGTTGCGAGCTAAAGAGAGCTAAAAGTAGCAGGTCAATTTTTTTCAGGAACAAGTAAATGAAAAATAACTACAGCGCAAGGCATATCCAGATACTGAAAGGACTAGAGCATGTGCGCAAGAGGCCTAGTATGTACATAGGATCTACCGGGCCCGAAGGTCTTCATCATCTGGTTTATGAAGTCGTTGATAACTCGATCGACGAAACCCTGGCAGGATACTGCAAGACAATATCTGTGGTGATAGAGAAGGGCAACGTAATCCGTGTACAGGATGACGGACGTGGGATACCGGTCGATATCCACCCAACAGAAAAGGTCAGCGCCCTTGAAGTGGTAATGACCAAGCTTCATGCCGGAGGAAAGTTTGATAAGTCCAGTTACAAGGTATCCGGCGGGCTTCATGGAATCGGCGTCTCCGTGGTTAACGGGCTTTCCGAGTGGTGCGAGGTGGAGGTGCATCGAGACAACAAGATCTATTCACAGCGCTACCAACGAGGGCTGCCCGAAAAAAGAGTGGCAGTAACCGGACAGAGCAAAGACGCGGGAACGAAAACCCGCTTCAAAGCAGATAAAAAGATCTTCGAAGAAATTCAGTATAGCTTTGACACACTCTCCAACCGCTTGCGCGAGCTTGCCTTTCTAAACAAGGGTGTTGAGATTTCAATTCTCGATGAAAGAACCCCGAAAAAAAAGTCTCACAAGTTTAAATTTGATGGCGGGGTGAAATCCTTCATAGAATATATAAATAAAAACAAGCGTACGATTCACAAAGAACCAATTTACTTCGAGACAGTAAAGGACAACGTTCTGGTGGAGATAGCTCTTCAGTACAATGACGGCTACAGTGAAACATTGTTTTCTTTCGCAAACAACATCAATACCCGAGAAGGGGGAACGCACCTGATCGGCTTCAAATCAGCGCTAACACGGACATTGAATGATTTCGCCAGGAGAATGAGTCTAAACAAGAAGCTCGATGAAAATCTGAGCGGAGACGATGTCCGGGAGGGTTTATCCGCGGTGATTTCCGTCAAGATACCGGAACCCCAATTTGAAGGTCAAACAAAGGCGAGGCTCGGAAACAGCGAAGTCAAAGGAATCGTCGAATCTACAGGAAATGAGAAGCTCACCGCCTTCTTTGAAGAGAATCCAGCGGTTGTGAAAAGTGTGCTTGACAAGTGTATCATGGCAGCCAAAGCGCGAGCTGCAGCCAGACGCGCCCGGGAGCTTACCCGACGCAAGAGCTTTCTCGAGTCTAGCGGGCTACCCGGGAAGCTGGCGGACTGCTCAGAACAGGATCCGTCCAAGTGCGAGCTCTATATCGTAGAAGGAGATTCGGCCGGGGGCAGTGCCAAGCTGGGACGGGATCGACAGTTTCAAGCGATTCTTCCTCTTTGGGGCAAGATGCTCAATGTGGAGAAGACCCGTATCGACAAGGTACTGGCCAACGAAAAACTGATGCCTATTATTTCTACCCTTGGCACCAGTGCCGGAAGCTCATTCGACCTGAGCCGACTGCGCTATCACAAGGTGATCATCATGGCAGATGCAGACGTGGACGGATCCCATATACGAACTCTCCTTTTGACATTTTTTTTCCGCTACATGCAGGACCTGATTGAGAAGGGGCATGTATATATAGCCATGCCTCCGCTGTACAAGATAAGCGCCGGCAAAGAAACCAGCTATGCATATGATGACGGAGAACGGGCAAAGATATTGAAAAAGTACAGCAAGAACGAAAAGAAGGTTACAATCCAACGATACAAAGGGCTCGGCGAGATGAATCCCGATCAACTCTGGGATACTACCATGGATCCCGAGCAGAGAAACATCATGAGGATTACTCTTGATGATGCAGTGGAGGCGGATGAGATATTTTCCACATTGATGGGGGATTCTGTTGAGCCCCGCCGTCGGTTCATCGAGGAAAACGCGCTCGCTGTTTCCAACCTGGATATCTAAGAGTGGACAAACGCGCAGAGCAGCGCGCAGCAAGAGTAGCAAAGCATCCAAACGCAGCGAAAGCGATGAATCATAAATCCGGGTTGTTTAGAGGAGAAGTATTGTGAGCAAGAGCATTGGCCAGGTAATTCCCGTGGCTATTGAGGACGAAGTAAGGGAGTCATATCTCAATTACGCCATGTCGGTCATTGTAAGCAGGGCCCTGCCTGATGTACGGGACGGGCTGAAACCCGTGCATCGACGTATTTTGTATGCCATGGAAGAAATGGGCCTGCGTCATGACCGGCCCTACAAGAAAGCGGGAAGAATCGTGGGAGATGTTCTCGGCAAGTATCATCCCCATGGGGATCAGTCGATCTACGATGCCCTGGTACGCCTGGCACAGGATTTCTCCATGCGCTATCCCGTTGTAGACGGACAGGGCAATTTTGGTTCAGTCGATGGTGATCCGGCGGCCGCGATGCGTTACACAGAGGCCCGCATGGCCGCCCCGGCAGAGTTAATGCTCCGGGATATCAACAAGGATACTGTAGATTTCGGTCCGAATTACGACGATTCGATTCAGGAGCCCCTTCTGCTTCCCGGGGCCCTTCCTTTCCTGCTGGTAAACGGGGCCAGCGGAATCGCCGTTGGCATGGCCACAAATATGCCGCCATACAATCTTGTGGAAATTGCCAATGCCATCGTTGCTATAATCGACAAACCAAAACTGTCCTTCAACGAGCTTTCCAAGATTGTAAAGGGACCGGATTTCCCGACCGGTGGAATGATTTTCGGGATGCAGGGAATTCTCGACGCTTTTAGAACAGGAAGAGGAAAGATCGTTGTCCGGGCAAGGATCGCTCTTGAAACGGCAAAGTCGGGAAAGGACCAGCTGATCGTAACAGAAATTCCGTATCAGGTGAACAAGGCAAACCTGATCGTTCGTATTGCAGATCTCGTAAAAGAGCGCAGGATCGATGGAATAAGCGATCTGCGGGACGAATCGGATAGAAACGGCATGCGCATAGTGATAGAGCTTCGCCGTGGAGCGATTCCTAAGATTGTGCTCAATCAGCTGTTTACCCACACCCAGCTGCAATTGAACTTCGGAGTCATCAGTCTGGCGCTTGTGGATGGGCGGCCCAGGGAGCTCTCCCTGCGCGAGATGATAGACTTGTTTATCGCCCACAGGAAAGATGTGATTATCCGACGAACGAAGTACGAGCTGCGAAAGGCGGAGGAGAGGGCACATATACTTGAAGGGTTGAAGATAGCCCTGGAGAACATAGACGAAATTGTAGAGATCATAAAAAAATCCCAGAACGTAGATACTGCCAGACGCAACTTGATGCACCGATTCAAGCTTTCCGAGATTCAAGCCCAGGCCATCTTGGATATGCGGCTGCAGAAGCTTACCGGCCTGGAAACAAAAAAGATCCTTCAAGAGTTGAAGGATATCCTTGAAAAGATAAAATACTACAAGAGTCTCCTGAGCAGCGAGAGAAAAATCCTTGGAGTGGTAAAAGAGGAAACAATACAGATCGCCAAAATTTACGGTGATGAGCGGCGTACAGAAATCGTGCCGGAAGAAGTACAGGAAATTAACATAGAGGATCTTATAGCCAAACAAGACATGGTTATCCTGATCTCACACAAGGGGCTGATCAAACGGATAGCCGTTTCGGCTTATAGGAGACAGGGCCGGGGCGGTAAAGGGTCTTCCTCGACCCGCCTTACAGACACCGATTTTGTCGAACAGGTGTTTATTGCGTCCACACACGATTACATCATGTTCATTACCAGCGAGGGCAAGGCTTACTGGTTGAAGGTCCACGAAATCCCGGAAGCCTCTCGGGCTTCGCGAGGCCACAGCATCAGGACTCTTCTATCCATATCTAACAACGAGGAGATTACCACGGTAGTTTCGCTTTCTAAGTTCAGTGACGATCAATACTTTTTCATGACAACCCTGAAGGGTGTCGTGAAAAAAGTGAAAACTTTGGATTTCTCCCATGCCCGGACTCGCGGGATCGTGGCTATCAAACTGGACAAAGGAGATAAGTTGGTAGGCGCCATGCTGACAGGTGGAAATGATAACGTGGTGCTGGTTACAAAAAAGGGCCATGCCCTGCGTTTCACCGAAAGCACAGTACGGCCTATGGGGCGGAGCTCTCATGGTGTCATCGGCATTCGCCTGAACAAGGAAGACGAGCTGGCAGGGGTGGCTGCCGTTGAAAAGGAGACGGAGCTGTTCTTGATCACGGAGAACGGCTTCGGCAAGAGAACGAGTTTCGATAATTTCAGTCGACATGGTCGTGGTACCAAAGGTCAAATCTGCTATAAGGTGTCAACAAAGACGGGCGAGTTAGTGGGTGTGTTGACGGTCAGGAAGAGGGACGACCTGGTCTGCATCACTTCCCAGGGAAATACGATAAAGCTGCGTTTGAAGGAAATTCCTGTGATGGGAAAGGCGGCCTTTGGAGTGCACGTGGTAAATATAGAAAAACCGGATATGGTGGTTGGAGTAGCCTTGGCCGCCAAAGAGACTGCTACTTGAAGTTGTTTCACGTGAAACACGAAATAGATGCGGTTCCTGGCTGTTTAGAGTATAGTTACATATCATGGGTAAGACGCTAGTTTTTGCCAATCAGAAGGGTGGGGTGGGAAAAACCACTTCGGCTGTGAATCTGGGCGCCTACCTTGCCGAAGCGGCGAGAAGAGTACTTCTAATAGACTTCGATCCCCAAGCCAACTCGTCCTCAAGCCTCGGGGCCGACGGGAGCGACGGAAGCATTTATGAGATTCTGATTGAGCAGCGCAAACCCGACAATGTGATTCGAGAAACTTCGGTATCGGGGCTATACATCATCCCCTCCAGTATTGATCTGACCGGCGCGACAGTAGAGCTTATCGATTCGCCGGAAAGGGAATACGTATTGAAGAAGGCGATAGAAAAGATCCGGGAGTCTTTCGATTACGTATTCATTGACTGCCCTCCTTCACTGGGCCTGCTCACACTCAACGGTCTGGTAGCGGCCGATGCGGTGATAATTCCCCTGCAGTGTGAGTATTTCGCAATGGAAGGACTCAGCAACTTGCTGAAGACGATAAAAAGGGTACAGAGTCGTCTCAATCCCGGCTTGAAAATCGGTGGTATACTATTTACCATGTATGATTCGAGGACAAAGCTGGCGCACGAGGTAGTAAAAGAGGTGACAGGATATTTTAAGGAGAAGGTATTCAGTACCATCATTCCGAGGAATGTCCGACTCGGCGAGGCTCCCTCCTTCGCTAAACCTATAAACCAGTACGATCCCGAATGTATTGGAGCGCGCAGCTACAGACGGCTGGCGCAAGAGGTTCTTGAACATGTCTAAACGCGCCCTCGGAAGAGGTATCGACGCCCTTCTGTCCGGTGAGCCGGAAGCCGGCGGCATATCTTCTGTCGCCAATATTCCGATCGCCTCGCTAAAGATTTCCGGAGAACAGCCCCGTAGAAACTTCTCAGAACAAACTCTTCAAGAGCTTGCCCGCTCTATAGAAAGCAAGGGAGTTCTTCAGCCCATTCTCGCCGAAGCCGCCGGGCAAAACGAGTATGTAATTGTGGCCGGAGAGCGGCGTTACCGGGCCGCGAAGATAGCCGGATTAAAAGAAATTCCTGTCTTGATTCGTAGCTTTTCGGATCTCGAGAAGACAGAAATTGCCTTGGTGGAAAACCTTCAGCGCGAAGACCTGACGCCAGTAGAAGAAGCCCAGGGTTATCAGACACTTATCGATGCCGGCAAGCTGACCCAGGAGGAGGTCGCCAGGCGAGTGGGGAAAAACCGCTCTACTGTGGCCAACAGTCTTCGCCTGCTCAAGCTGCCTGGATTTATTTTAGAAGCGTTGGATCAACTACGTCTCAGCGCCGGCCATGCACGGGCCCTGCTGTCCCTGGAAGAGCCGTCCGACCAGGAAACTTTGTTTCATCAGATTATTGATAGGGAGCTTTCTGTACGGGAAGCGGAGAGACGGGCAGCGAAATTGAGGGAGCGAAAAACAAAAGATCGTTCTTCTCCGCCGTCGGTAACGAAGTCCCCGGAGCTTAGCTCGATCGAGCAGCGCCTTATCGAACGTCTCGGCACTAAAGTGAATATTCGGGGAAGCGAAGCAAAGGGAAAAGTAGAGATTTCGTACTTTTCGTTGGATGATCTCGATAGAATCTATTCCATCATAGTCGGCGGCGAGTAGCACAGCAACACTTTCCTGCCACGCAAGAAGAGGAAGGATGTGTCTGATGGACGCGAACTTCCTTTACGCCTGATTCGTCCGGTGATCGGCTCGGGCGCTGCATTTGTTGACAAATACAAAAGCTGTGAGTATAGTCTAAAAAGCCTGATTGGTGCTTCGATCGACAGGTGTGCGAGGGGAGAGGTGTCCGAGTGGTCGAAGGAGGCGGTCTTGAAAACCGTTGAGCCTCTAAGGCTCCGGGGGTTCGAATCCCTCCCTCTCCGCGATCGGAGGCCGGGCCGAAATGTTTCAGGGGACGGTTTCCGGCCGCATCCGAATGACCTGAGCCGCGGGCTCATTGGACGTTGGAAGCGACAAGGAGAGGTGCGAGAGTGGTCGAATCGGGCTCCCTGCTAAGGAGTTGTACTCATG
>CAYMGP010000007.1:0-45781 GCA_964390045.1 uncultured Spirochaetaceae bacterium
CGAACGCCCCTCCCCAGTCCCGGTTCTCCTCGCCGAAGGCCACCATGGTGGGATCCGTGTAGAACCTGTGCAGCATGGCCTCGAACAGGGCGTCACGAAGTGAGATCACCTTGGCCTTGGGCAACGGCTTGCCTTGGTCATCCAGCCCGCCGCGGCTCTTGCGCTTGTTGGCCCTGATGCGCGGATTTTCCTCGAGTTCGAGCAGCACCTCGGGATCTCTGTCATCGAGCTTTTCGATCTTCTGATTACTGAACATGAAGGCGCCGATCCTGTCCTCATCATCGGCACGCAACCGGGGCGAAATCTCCAGCGATGAGGCCAGCTCGAGGGTCCGGGTGATCCGCCGTACCACGTCTTCTTTCAGCTCGTCGAGCTGTTTCCGCGTGGCATGCTCATTGTCCACAAGATACTTGCCGAAGCTGGCCACACAATCCTGCTTCTCCCAGAGGTCCACCTCTTCCTTGGTGCGGTAGGCTGAGGCATCCGAGGGGGAGTGACCGGACAGGCGGTAGGTGATCACGTCGAGAAGCACGGGCCCTTTGCCTGCCGCGAGGATCTTCTTCTTGCGCTCCACCGCATCGGCCACGGCCAGAGGATTGTAGCCGTCCACTCTCTCGGCATGCATGGCTTCCGGATTCACTCCGGCACCCAGCCTGGCCAGCTGCCGGAATCCCATGGTCTCTCCCTCGGGTTGGCCGCCCATCCCGTAGAAATTGTTGAAGAAGTTAAACAGAATCGGAGGCGAGCCGCCCAGCTCCTCGGGCCAGAGGGTCCTGTACTGTGCCATGGCGGCAATCATGATTCCTTCCCACACAGGACCGCAGGCCGAGGAGGCATCGCCGATATTGGCGATGACGATTCCGGGCTTGCGATTGATGCGCTTGTACAGGGCGGCTCCCACGGAAATGTCACCGGATCCGCCCACGATGGCGTTGTTGGGCATGCTGCCGAAGGGGGCAAAGAAGGCGTGCATCGAGCCTCCCAAACCCTTGTTGAAACCCGCCTCCCGGCCGAAGATCTCAGCCAGCACTCCGTACAGGGTATAGTCCACGGCCAGGTCCTCGACGCTTCCATCGCCGGCCCTGCCTTTCTCCACGATCGATAGAGGCAGACCGCCCATGTAGCTGCTCATTACCTCTTCGAGCCGCTTCTCGTCGAGCCTGTGAATGGCGGAGAAACACTTGGCAAGGATTTCGCCATGGCTGCGGTGGGAGCCGAATATAAAATCCTCGCAGTCGAGGTTCAGGCACTGGCCCACTGCGGCCGACTCCTGCCCAATGGATAGGTGGGCCGGTCCTTTGTGCTCGTAGGGCACGCCCTGGTAGGCTCCCTGCGTCTTGATGCTGTTGAGCATGGACTCGAACTCCCGGATGAAGAGCATGTCCTGATAGATCAGGTTCAAGCGCTTCTTACCATACTTCTTGGCTTCCTTTTTCGGATCCGTCACGTAGCTGTTGACGGGGATCGCAGGGATTTCTATCGTTCCTGATTTCCGTATTTTTTTGGGATCTACAACAATTGATTTCGGCATACTCGCACCCTCTCTTGTTTCGTATCTTTGTCCGTTCGCTCAGCCAGCCAGCAGCAGCTCGAAGCTCTCCAGTGCGACAATAAGCTCGCGCAGGAATTGAGCGGCCGGCGCGCCGTCAACAGCCTGATGATTCGCCGTCAGGGAGAGACCGAGATAGCGCCGGAAGCGGACCTGCTCTCCATCCTGTTCCGGTTTGAGCTGGATCGAGCCCAGTCCCAGGATCGCCACCTGGGGCGGATTCAGCACCGGGGTGAAGCCCTCGATCCCGAACGTCCCCAGGTTGGACACGGTAAAGGTACCGCCGCCCAACTCGTCCGGGCTCACGGTTTGCTCGAGACAGGCCCTGCGCAATCGGGCAGCTTCACCGGCAAGTTGCTTGAGTGAAAGCAGACTAGCGTTGCGTATTACAGGAACCATCAATCCTCGAGGTGTGTCCACCGCTTCTGCCAGATGAACCCGCTCAAACTGGAGAGATTTTTCTCCTGTGAAGTGGCTGTTCAACGCCGGATAGCGCAGAAGAACCCGGGTAACGGTGAAGTTGACCAGGTCGCTGATCGTGATATCCCGCAGCCCGAGCTCTTGGGAACTGTTTTTCAGTTTCGTCCTGAAAGCAAGCAGGGCCTCCGCCTGGGCCGAAGCGTGCAGGGTGTACTGGGCGCTGCTCTGCAGGCTTTCGAGCATGCGCTGGGCGATCAGCTTGCGGATCCCGGTTGCGGGAATCTCGTTCACCGGTCCCGGAAAATCCGTTGCGGCGGGAGATGGAGCGGCAGCCGTTGCTTCGGCGACGATCTCTGCGGTGGGACGAACAACCGGTCCAGTCTCTGCAAGGACGCGCTTCACATCCTGTTCAACGATCCTGCCCCTGGGCCCGCTGCCCCTCCCCTCCGGTAAAGCGCTAAGCACTCCCTCCGGGGTGAGGCCGCTGCCGGCGATCATTCTGCGGGCTCTCGGCGATACCGCGATCTTGCCGGTCCTGTTCGAGGAAACGGCCCCGACCGCAGCGACCGCCGTCCCGGGACCGGGGCTGGCGGCAATCCCGGCTTCCGGGGCAGCAGGCCCCTGGGAGGCAACGGGAGCTTCCCCAGCTTCCTGCTCCAGCGCAGCGGAGATATCTTCTCCTGGAGCGCCAATCACGGCCAGCGGTGCAAGCACCGGAACATCCTCTCCCTCCTGGTGCAGTATTTTTAGCAGGGTGCCGGTGGCCGTAGATTCAATCTCGAAGGCGGCTTTATCCGTCTCGACCTCGACCAAGATTTCTCCCTCTTGAACCGGATCGCCCTCATTTTTCTTCCATTTGAGAATCAGACAGGTCTCTACCGATTGACCTTGCCGGGGCAGAATAACTTGCTCGGCCATTTGCCTCTCCTTGTTAATCCAAATAACAGGGTGACTATCCCTTGATTACCTCTATGCCGGCTTCCCGCAATTCCTGTTCCGCTGCTGCGGGTAATCCTTCATCCGTGATCAAAGTCTGTACCTCATTTACGGGCAGCACATGAACAAATCCAATCTTACCGAACTTCGAAGAGTCGGCGATCAGGATCGTCTTTTCCGCACGTTCCGCCATCCGGCGAACAATCGCCGCACCTTCAACGAGGTGCGTGGTCAATCCGCCCTGCCTGGAAAAACCGTCCGTGCCGACGAAAGCCAGGCGCACATGAAAGCGTTCCAGCTCGCCGAGCGCAATAGGCCCGACAAAGGACTCTGTTGCCGCTTGGAACTCGCCGCCCACAACGGTCAGGCGGATCCCAGGATTCAAGCGGGCAAAGGGCAGGATCAGCGCGGAATTGGTCACAATGTTCACGAAACGCTTTCCAAGAAGGTACCGGGCGATGAGGGCCGTGGTGGTTCCCGCTTCGATCATGATCGTGTCTCCGTCGTTCACCACGGCGGCAGCTGTTTGAGCGATACGGTTTTTCTCTTCAACTCTCAGGTTTTGACGCACCACGACATTCGGATGGAACGCCGGGGCAGCGCCCCCCCGTGTTCTTACGACTACGCCCTTCTGAGCAAGGTTGTTAAGATCGTTGCGGATGGTTACAGCGGATACCGACAGCTTCTCGCTCAACTGGGAGACGGAAATCCCTGAATCCTCGGCGAGAAGCCTGACAATTTCTTTTTCCCGGTCGGTCAAATTCGTGTTGACCATTCTCTATACTTTCGTATCACTTAGTTTTTTCTTTCGTTTCACTTTGCAATTACTATTATACTCCTGCTGATTGTCTTGTCAAGCGATATCTCTGGATTTTTTATATTTGGTTAGAAAAAGGAGAATCAGGATCAGCCGTTCTTGATTTCGATGGCTTTGAGATCGCAGGCAGGTATACAGTCACCACAGCCTACGCACAGCTTCATCGACAGGAGCAGCGGTGATTCGAAAGGTTCTTCCTGCAGGAGAATCTTATGGCTGCAGGAAAGGACAGCTTTACATTCACCTGAGCCGCCGTTGCATACGAAAGGATTGCATCTATTGAAATCAATGATAGCGTATTTGTTCACGCTTAAGGTCCTTTTCATAATATAGTAAATTATTCATATATATCATAGTATACAGATTCCCTTGGATATCGAAATGAGATACAGAAGACTGGGAAAGAGCGGGTTCGAGATCTCGGTAGTAGGAATCGGCACCTATCAATTCGGCGGAGAGTGGGGCAAGGATTTCACACAGAGAGAGGTGGACGCGATCCTGACCGCGGCCGAAGAATGCGGAATCAACCTGATCGACACGGCGGAATGCTATGGAGACCATCTGGCCGAACAGCTGATAGGAGGCTATATCCGGCACAACCGATCGAATTGGATCGTGGCCACAAAGTTCGGACACCGTTTTCACGGATTCCAGGATCGCAGCAGCCTGTGGCGACCCGAAAATGTTCGCCGCCAGATCGATGAATCTCTGCGCGCGCTTCACAGCGACTATATAGACATTCTCCAATACCATTCCCCCAGCAATGAGGAGATCCTGACGGAAGGATTGAGGGAAATTTTAGAACTGGAAGTGCAGGCCGGCAAAGTCCGGCACATCGGGATTTCTTTGAAAAGAAGCCTGACCAAGCAATCCGATTGTTTCCAGGTCCGGAAGGCTCCCGAGCTCGATGTCCGGGTCATGCAGATCCTGTACAACCGTCTTCAACGGGAAGCCGAGCCGGAAATTCTTCCTCTCTGCCGCGAGCTGGACCTTGGTGTACTGGCTCGGGTCCCTTTGGCCAGCGGGCTGTTGAGCGGCAAATACCGCAGCGGTGCCCGGTTTCCCGACACAGATGTACGCTCTGTGCGCGAGCGCTCCCAACTCGAAGAGATGCTCCGAGAGGTCGAGCGCATCCGACGCGACGAGCTGCCCGAAGGATCGTTTATCTCCAACTGGTCCCTCGCTTGGTGCTTGAAACATCCGGCGGTAAGCTGCGTGATTCCAGGATGCAAATCCGTCCAACAGGTGCTGCAAAATGCGCAGGCGGCCAACCTGATTACCGAAGCACATCCCCAGGATATTCTCTACCGTGATGACCAAGGCGAGTGAGGCTATCGCCGAACAGAAGCGGCAGAGACTGAGCGGGGTTTTATTCACTACGGCGGCGTTTCTTTTCTGGGGCCTGTACCCACCCTACTGGAGACTGCTCAGCCACGTTCCCCAACTTCAAGTTATTGCTCATCGAATCGTGTGGGCCTGTGCGTTTTGTGCCTGCATCATCTCGGTGCAGCGACGCTGGTCCGAGGTACGCTCGGCGCTGTTCAACAGAAAAACGCTGCTTACTCTGCTCGCCTCCGGTCTCTGCATCTCCTCCAATTGGTCCATCTACATTGTGGGAGTGCTCACCGGCCGTCTGCTGTCGGTAAGTATGGGCTACTTCATAAATCCTCTGATCAGCGTTCTCCTCGGGGTGGTTATCCTGAAAGAGCGGCTGCGCTTCTGGCAGCTCGTCGCCGTGGTCTGCGCCTTGGGCGGGGTCGTATACATGACCTTCCAATCTCAGGGCTTTCCCTGGATCGCCTTGGCTTTGGCCTTCACCTTCGGATTCTATGGGTTGCTGCGTAAAACAGTGGCCGTGAAATCGATTCCAGGTACATTCGTCGAATCCCTGCTCGTATCCCCCATCGTCATCACCTTTCTCACCCTGGTAACCATCCAGGGGCGCGGTACGTTTGGCAGCGCGAATCTACCTACACATCTTTTCCTCGTCGGTGCGGGTGCGGTCACCGCTCTGCCTATCATTTGGTTTGCCAGAGGGGCGCGGCGCATCCCCCTCTCCCTGGTCGGATTCCTCCAGTATCTGGCTCCCACCTGCCAATTTTTTTTGGGTGTTTTTCTCTACAGGGAACCATTCACCCTCACCCATCTGATCAGCTTCGGCTTGATTTGGTTGGGCATCATCATCTTTACAGCCTCGTCCCTGACAGCGAGGCGGACCACAAAGACCTCCGGATTCTAAATAGGGGAAACCCGCTCAAAACGACTGTAATTTTTTAAAAAATTTATCTGGGAAATCTAAGAAGATGTGCTAAACTTTCTCGTGTAATCCTACCAAGTCATCAATCAAGCGTAAGCAAAACGTGCACACCAAAGAAGAGGGACCAATGCCAGGTGTAGTGTGTTTTCGTTCAAGCTCCCCTATTCTGGGCCGGGCCATGGCTATTCTGATCCTGGCTGTGCTCTGGGCAGCTCCGATAGATGCAGCGGGCGACCAGCCTCAAGATCTTGCCGAGGGAAAGATGTGCCGGGGTTTGATCCTGGCGATGAACCGTCCGCTGGACAGCGAGGCGGACCGGTTGTTCCGGGGTGTTATCAATAGCAGCGTGCGCTGGAGCCTCGAGCGCCAAGAGCTCGGAGTCATCGAGAAGAATGCGCCCATCTTTGACAGCACCGCTGTGCGGGACCCTCTGCAAATTTTAGATATCTCGGAAAAACAAAGCGTCGATTATATACTGATAACGGAGTACGGCAGCCGCGGCACAGACCTGGAGATTCGACTGGCCTGGTACGATCCACAAACAGGCGAAAAAACTGTGGAAGTGATCCGCCGGGGACGCAAAGACCTGGTGCTCGACAAGCTGATTCGTCAAGCCCTCAGCGAGCTGTTGTCAGCAGTGGCGGATTCCCTCGCCGACCTGCCGATGAGGGAAATCCTCCCGGAGAATGCTTCGGCCGCAGCCACCACAGCCGGCCTGATCGGCAAGCCGGGACCGGAATCCTCTGGGCACGGAGACAGCGAGCAGACTCCCATAACAGGAGGCAGTCCGCCCGCTGCGGTTCCGAGCCTGCCGGATGCGGAGATAAATCAGCCGCACGAACTGACAATTGCAGAACGACAGAGGCATTTTGAGATCGGCGTGGGCTGTGCTCCCTTTATAGCCACCGGAGCGGCCAGCGAATATTTCAAACTGGGAATCCTCCCCTCTTTGAACCTGAACTATCTGTTTCAGGGCGAGCGGAACCGTTTTGCCCTCGGCCTCTATGCGGGGATGAATATCTTCCGTGCCAGCGGTGCTGCGGCCAGCGCCGAGACATATCTGGTTCCCCTTGGTCTGAATCTTCGCTACGAGCTGGGTGTCGAGCGCTTTCCCTGTGTCATGTTCGGAGCTTCGGCAGGACCCGCGCTCTTCGCCATGAACACCTCGTCAACCGGTATGCTTTTTGGCCTGACCTTCTATGTAAGGGGTACCCTCGGTGTTCGTCTGCCCATCGGCAGGACCTTCGCATTGATCATCGAGGCGGGTTACGACTTCTACTGGGAGCAGCCCCATCCAATCATGGGCTTCAGCCCTGCGCTATCCACTACGTTTCGGATGTAGGTAAAAGGAGAGGCAACGCAATGAAAGGCATGATTGCTACACAGAACCTGAAAAAAAGGCTCTGGTCAATATTCCGGGTTTCCCTTTTGCTGCCCCTGCTGTTCGTTTTCGGTTGCAAGGATTTTTCCTTTTTTACAGAGCTTGGGGGCAAGGGCGGTCTCAAGATCAATCCGTCCGAGGTAACGATCCTGGTAAGCTCGACTCTGACCTTCCAGGCCTCCGGGGGTAATGAGCCTTATACCTTTGAGGTCATCAGCGGCTCGGGCTGTATAGACGCCGAAACAGGATACTACACGACGCCCGCCTGTGATGATACAGATGTCGTGATGGTGATCGACAGCACCGATCAGTCGGCAACCGCTACAGTCACCGCGGTCAGCTCCTTCGACGTGCTGGAGATCAATCCCAAGTCGGCCAGTTTAGCCGCTGGCGGCAGCATCACCTTCGTGGGCACGGGAGGGGTGGAGCCCTACGAGTTCGACTTCCAGAGCAACAATTCGGGAGGCTCGATCACCAGCGGTGGAGTATACACGGCCGGATCCACCACCGGTGTCTCGGATACCATTATCGTCCGCGATTCGGACATTCCGCAAAAAACCTGCTCTGTTGCGGCCGTGGTCAGTGTTACGGCAGCGGTGACCAACGTGGACTACGAGATTTCAGGGGAAAACTTTCCCGCGACGGTGCTGGCCGGAGATCCGATCGCCGGAGTCCCGATCAGCGAGCGTTTCCAGATCTACAATTCGGGCAGCGCTACCGGCACGAACACGGTTGCCTGGTGGCTGTTCGTCTCCGAGGACGGTTCGTTAGGCGGCGACGGCGAGCAACTGGTCGACAACGGCTCGGTGACCGCCGATATTCCTTCTTTGGGCAGCCACCCCGTTACCCCGGGGGGCAGCTGGCCAACCGATCTCCCGGCGGGAGGCTATCACCTGTTCGTCATGATCGCCTCTCCCGACGACATGAATCACGGCAACAATGTCTGCCCCCCCATTCCCGTAACCATTGAGGTCCCCGACGTGGACTACAGGGTGGATTCCGTCACCTGTTTGGACAGCACACCACGATACGGGCAGCCGTTCAGCGGTGAGTTCGATCTAGACAACAGCGGATTGGATGACAGCAGCGAGCTGGCCGATTGGGAGGTCTGGATCTCCGAAGATACTGCAATAGGAAGCGGAGACATCCGCATCGATTCCGGGATAGAGACATCGCCGGCCATGACCGCTGCGCAGTCGCTTAAGACGGAAGCCTTCTCCGGCGTGTGGCCGCACGGAAGCGGCAACTCCACAGACTACTATCTGATCGTCCGGGTCAGCTCCACTCAGGACTCGGCCGCCGGCAATGACACAAACAATACAGCCTATAGCGGGCCGATCACCGTGTCCAAGCCCGACGTCAACTACGACGTGCTATCCGTAACGCACGGCGCCGGGGAAGTTGCTGCCCGTCAGGTAGACGGCAGTTTTTCTCTGGAAAACATCGGAACCGACAACGGAGCTGTGGATGTCTCCTGGACGGTGTACGCCTCGTCGAACGACAACACCGTGGACATCGCCGATACGGTGGTGGATTTCGGCACGGCCTTGGCGATGAACCACGACGATACCCCCCAGGACGTGTTTTTCTCAGGGATTTGGCCCGAAACCCCGGATAATTACTACCTCGTTGTCGAGATACTGGCCAGCGATGATATGGATGACAGCAACGACGAGGAGCCGACCGCCACCTTCGTACCTGTGCGCTCCCTCAATGTGGACTACAAGGCTTCCAATGTGAACAATCTAGGCGGCGTTACGGCGGGCGGGGTTCTCGACGGCGAGTTCATGCTGGAAAACGCCGGCTTGGACGACAGCCTCCTGGGAATCCAGTGGAGCGTGTATGTTTCCGATGATACGTCCCTGGACGGCAGCGACACCCTCGTGCAGTCCGATTCCGGTACGGACGGCTGGCTGACGACGGCCGAGACGCCGACGATCGGCTTTTCCGGCACCTGGCCGGAAACTCCGGGAGAAAAATACTACCTGCTGGTGAAAATAGAAAGCGCCGAGGATGTGATCTCGGCCACTACGGGCAACAACCTGGCCGACAGCGGTCCTACGCCCATCACTACAACGGCGCCGAATGTCGACTACCGGGTTACCGAGGTGAATTACACCTCCGGAACCCCTCCCGTTCCTCCCGGCACCGCTCTGGAGGGAGATTTCCGCTATGCCAACGACATCGCCGCGGAGAACGGCGCTCAGGCCCTGAGCTGGGAGGCTTACGCTTCTCTCGATGCGAACCTGAGTGCCGGCGATGTGCGCGTGGCATCGGGAGGACCTCTTCCGGCTCTCGATGCAAACCAAACTTCCAGCTCGATAGATATTTCGGGAACCTGGCCACTGGATTACGGCGACTATTACCTGATCGTCAAGGTCACATCCCCGGACAACGAGCTCAACACCGACGACGACAAGAAGGCCAGCGGCTTGGCCGAATCGATCGGGATCTACAGCGAAGCCGAGCCGAACGATAACTGGACCGATCTCCCAGGCCCAAGCCCCGGCACGGACTACCAAATCCTCTCCGGCTCCGCCCCTCTCACGCCCATCGCTTTTGAACCGGGAATGAGTATCAGGATCGATGGAGTGGGAGTGAGCAACTCGGATAGAGACGACGTGTTCATGCTCAACACGGGAACGGCAAGCTCGATCACATGTACGGTGATCTGGAACACGGGCGAATCCGACATCGACGTCTACGTCTTCCGTGCCCCCGGTGATTTCGGGGCCGACCTTATCGGTATGGGGGGTCCGGACGACGAGCTGTCCGTGACGATCGTTGAAGGCGGCGCAGGGGATCAATTCGTGCCGTACGAGGATCTCTGGCTCGACGTGTACTGCAACCTGCCGGGAGGATCGGTATCGCCATACACCGTGATCATCACGGCGAACTGAAATGTCGAGCCCCGGCTCTGCCGGAGCTCTGAAATCCTATATTGGGAGGTAATTCCGGGTTGAAGCAGAGCGCCCTAGGTCCCTCGGGGCGGCTCTGCTCGCCCGCCCTTCGCGGCACGGATCTAGCGGATCAACAGCTCCAGCTTATCGAGCAAGCGCGAGAGAAGGTCTTCCCTGTCCGTATGGCTGTAGCTCCTCCAAACGTCAGGTAAACTCACAGAGTACTCGTCATCCAACAGTGCAGAAACCACGGCGATCATGTCTTCGAGGGCGGCATAGCGGCCGTCCAGCATCCTTTGATTGCCGAACGTTTCGAGATAGCTCTCCATGGTTTCGTACAGCTCGGGATACTCAGTGCTCACAGGCTCGGAGTCGATGATCTGCCAGACGAGCAACTTGGCTTCCAGCAAAACAGCCAGGGTTTCCGGGGTGGTCAGACTTGTCGAGCCCTCCCTTTGCCGCTGCTTTTTATAGCGCTCTTCAATCTTTGCCAGGCGCTCCCGCAGGACGCCGCGCTGCTCTTCGACCAGCCGGGCCCTCTCCAGAGCGATGAGCTCGTCGGCCGCTTGGAGTCGATAGCCGGCCTCGGCCACCTGGTTCACGAGACGCTCGGCCGTAGCCCGATCGGGGAGAAGAAGCTCGAGAGCCTGGCGGTAGAGGTCCAGGGAAGCCTGGAACTGCTCTTTGATGAACGACGCAGATCCTTCGGAAAGGATCGATTCGACCTGCTGCTGCTTCCGGGACACCTCCTGCCGACGATCGCCTGTGCCGATCTTACCCCGTATCATTTCTTCAAGGGAACGGATAATGAACAGCTCCACCGGGGCACGCTGCTGAATCGTTGCCAGCGATACCGCCGGCTCTTCGTTCAGATACGAGCGCAGCGTGGAGAGCTCCTCGAGGGCCGGGTTGTAAGCACCCGCCTGAAGATGCTCGTTCACGGTATCGTAGGAATCGAGGATCGCCGCCTGTACCAGTTGTTCCTGGCGCTGCTGCTCCTGAAGGCGAGCCAACGTCTCTCCGAGACGGGTGTTCTCGCTGTCAAGAGAGCTCTCCAGCTCCTCCAGTCGGCTCAGCTGCTCCGAGAGTCTTCGATTTTCGCTCTCCAGGCTCCGGTTCGTTTCCTCGTATCGTTTGAGCAGCTCAGCCTGCTCCTCGCTCGGATTTGCTGCAATGCTCTCCCGATCGGGGAGCTCTTCCCGGGATCTGAGACGAATGCCCGCCTCGGCGATTTGATCGACGATTGCAGAGGCAGCATCGCTGTCCTCGAGAAGGATCTCCAGAGCGCGGCGAAACTGATCGAGGGAAGCCTGAAAGCTCTCCTCTTCGTAATACGAGCCTGCCCCGGCGAGCGCACTTTCAGCCAGCTGTCGATTCCTTGCTGCAATCCTGCTATCGATCTCCGCCAACCCTTCATAGCCCTCCCGGGCGGAGGAAATCACATCGAGTGCCGAGAGGTACAGCGCGCGCGCTGCGGCCGGCTCTCCCGCTTCGAGGCGCTGATTCGCCAGGGCGACACCCCGCTGCAGCTCGTTGATCCGCCTGTTCGCCTCGATCAAAGAATCGAGCTCCTGCTGTTCACCGGCCTTGCTGCGGATCAGCTCTTGCAGCGAGCCGATGATAAACAGTTCGACGGGTCGCCGTTTCTGAATTCCCGCCAGGGAGCGGGCAGGCTCCCCGTCGAGGTAGGATCGTAGGGATTCCAGCCGATCGAGGGCTGTCTCGTATTCGCCGCTCGCAATCCGTTCGTTGACCGCGGCGTAGGCGCTGAGCATCTGATCGCGTACCAGCTGCTCCTGCTGCTGCTGCTCCTGAAGCCTGTCCAGCTGTTCGGCGACTCTCGCTCTGTCACTCTCCAAGGCCTGGGCCCGCTCCTGAAATTGGCGCTCTAGATCCGCCCGCCGTTGTTCGAGATCCTCCTGCAAAGCGCTGCGCTCCTCTTGAGCCTGTTTCAAACTCTGCTCGTACTCCGACACAAGACCGGCAATGACACTCTCTCTCTCTGCGAAGCGCTCCTCGATTTCGCTGCGGAACTGCCTGTACTCCGCATCCAGCTCCGCCCTTCTCTGCTTCTCGAAAGCGGTGAGCCTTTCCTCGACAGCCGCGCCGCCGAGTCCCTCAGCAACGAGACGCTGCCTCTCCACTTCCAAGGCCGTCTGGAAATCCGCTTCCAGCTGCTGCTCCCGAAGCTTCAGGGTATTCTCGGTTTCAGAACGCAAACTCCGCTGCTCCTGCAGGATTTCCTCGAGTTTTTTCTGGAAAGTTACTATCTCCCTGTCCTTCTGCTGCAGCTGCTGCTCGGATTCGGCCTGCAGCGCTTCGATGAGCTTGCTCTCCGCTGTCAGGATCGTACCGCTGCCGCTGGCGATAACCTCCTGCCGGCGGTTGAACAGCCAGGAAAACATGAAGAGTGTGACGATCAACGCGGCAACGGCGATCGCATTGATGAGGAGAGGCAGGCCGCTGCCGCTGCGCTTGGCCGCGATGGCAAACGTTCCCGGTTCGAGCTTGATCCTGTTGCGGTCCACTACTTCGTTGATCTGGCGTAGGATCTCTGCCCGCTCATCAGGAGAAATTTCTTCTATAGCCGGGCCTTGCTCACCCTGGGCGACGAGACGCAAACCCACCCTCTGGCGGTATATCTCCAGGGCCCGGTGGTATAAACCGCTCATATTTGGTGCACCAACACTCTGATCATCGGCCTGGAGAGGCTATTTTTCCAATCCAGTTTTGCGGCGAGCGACCGATTTTCTCTATAGAGGCCGGTTTTTCTCTACACTCGAAGCGAAAGCGGAGTGCTATACATATGACTGCCTATCGACAAGCTGCCGGGAGAAGCGAGTGAGTATTCGTGTCAAAATGGTATTGATCGTTCTGCCCCTGATCGTTGCGCCCTTGCTCATCACGGGGTACGTAGCCACGCTTTCTGCAAGAAACGGAATCACCTCGGTGGCCACGAGCCTGCTGCGCTTCAAAGAGGAGGAGCTCGTTTCCTACGCGGGCAGCCAGTGGTCTCTGCTGGTGACCAATAATCTTGCAGGCAAGAAGGAGTTCGTGGATGCAAGCAAAGCCGCGGTCCAATCCTTCGCCAGGAACATGATTCGCAGCAGCAGCGAGCTGATCCTGGCTGTGGATACCCGGGGTATGCCGGTGATGTCGACCGCGAAGGTCGTGCTCGCCGAGGACGAACAGCAGGTCCTGGCGGATATTATCGCCACCGGGTCTTTTGGATGGCAGCAGCTGCGGCTGGGGGGCCTCGAAAGGGTTGCCCAGATTGCCCCCTTCGAGCCTTTCGGCTGGTACATCCTGGTTACCGAGCAGAAAACTGCCTTTTTCAAATCGATCAATCAGATCTATCTGCAGACGGCAGTCATCCTGTCGATCTCCACGGCGTTGGCTGTCGTGCTGCTGCTCGTCTTCTCTTACCTGTTGACCCGCCCGCTGAAAAATGTTGTGGGAGCGATGCGGGAGATCATCTCTACAAGCGATCTTTCCAAACGGGTCGAGGTTTTGTTCAGGGATGAAACCGGAGAGCTCGGGCATACTTTCAACCTTATGACGGGCGAGCTCGACAAAGCCAATGACCTCGTCAAGGGTTATGCTCTACAGGCTGTGATCGCCCAGCACAAGGAGCAGAAGATCCGCAACATCTTCCAGAAGTACGTACCCAAGGAGGTGATCGAGCAGTTCTTCGCCAGCCCCGAGTCGATGCTCGTCGGAGAGGACCGCATCCTGGCTCTCCTGTTTTCAGACATTCGCGGCTTCACCACCATCTCTGAAAAGATGCAGCCCAACGAAGTCGTAGAATCCCTCAATGCCTATTTCGGTCTCATGGTGGATATCATCATGCGTCACCGGGGTGTGGTGGACAAGTACATGGGTGATGCCATCATGGCTTTTTTCGGCGCCCCGGTGCGCCACCGGGACGAAGCGCCTCAGGCCGTGCGCTCCGCTTTCGAGATGCTGGAAGCTCTCAAAGACTTCAACGTCTGGCAGAAGAAGCGGGGCCGTCCGGAATTTCGCATAGGCATCGGTATCAACTACGGCGTGGTCACCGTAGGAAACATCGGCTCGGAAAAGAAAATGGACTACACGGTGATTGGCGACATGGTCAACCTCGGCTCGAGGCTGGAAGGGCTTACGAAAGTGTACACCCAACCGCTGATCATCTCCGAATCCGTAGTCCAAAAAATAGAGAAGGAGTTCCCCTGCCGCATGCTGGACAAGGTGATCGTTAAAGGCAAGACGGCAGGCATCGGAATCTATACGGCGCGAAAACAGCTTTCGCCTGAACAGCAGCAGGCCTGGCAGCTGCACGCCGAGGCTCTACAGTTGTACTACGAGCGCGGCTTCGAGGATGCCCAGCGCTTATTCCGCAAGGTCCACGATCTGCTGCCCGGAGACCGGCCGAGCGAGATGTTCGCCGAGCGCTGCCGTACCCACCTCTCCAGCCCCCCTCCCCCGGATTGGACAGGGGCCGTAGCCATGACTGTGAAATAGCGACCTACCAGAAATTGGTAGAAGACATGAAAAGTCTTGACAACTGTTAAATAATGAAATAACTTTTCTTTAATCCACAATAGTGGAGGTGGATGGCATTGCCATCGGGGCCTTCGGGCCCTTTTTTATATAAACTTCTTACCGTAGATTCTTTCTTTATCACTAAAATATTTTGTCTGCAGTATACGAATAATTTTTGCCGCAAATGGCGCTATTTTCTGATTTAACAATCCATTGTTTTGGAGTATTTCATTTCTACTAGGATGTGCTATGACATCGGCGATCTGTAATCCGGCTATATTGTTTTGCTTTGGCTTCACTTTTAATTCTTTGCTGGTTAGCACCACGTGGAATCGCTCTGGTGAAAGATGTTCTGTACCTTCTCTCCACAATTGCGCAAAAGACGCCTTTAATCTCCTGTCTTCCTTGCCCCCGCGAGATTCTGCCATAACATCTCCCCGAGCACCTATCTTTTCGAGATAAAATGTGTAGTTTTCCAAAAGCAATGACATACAATAGTGGTAAGGATCATATCGCCAAACACCATATGTCTCACGATAGTTTTTCTTGTCAAGACAAACCGTAAGTACTGTGTAATTCCAAACAAATAGGTATTCCAACAAATCTTTGTCAAAATTGGAACGAATATCATCGTTTGCCAGCGATTGAAACGGATATCGGGCATTTACGATTTCCTTTCGATGCAAAATAACCGGTTCATCTGGGTGTGAGCCAAAATACTTGCTTTTCAGAGCCTCAAGCTGTGGAAAGATTACCTTCTGAACTAAACCTAAATCGATTATTACCCCTGTTATACTTAGAAACCTGTGCAAAGGATTTTCGGAACTTCCCAGATCTGGATTTCCTACCTCATCAATATACAATCGGTACTTCATCTATCATCGCCTCTTACAATGAATAACACTAATAAAATCTCGACGAATTCGATGTTGTAATCCTAACTCTCGAATGCCGTGGAAAGCAGCTCTTTTGTGTAAGGATGCTGGGGATTAGAGAAGATCTCCCGGGCCTGCCCCTCTTCCACGATCTTGCCGTTCTTCATGATCACGATGTCGTGGCAGAGGCCCTTGACCACCTTGAGGTCATGGCTGATGAAGATGTAACTCAGTCCGTGCTTGGCCTGCAGGTCCTTGAGCAGCTCGATAACCTGAAACTGGATTGTCCTATCCAGAGAGGAAGTGGGTTCGTCCAGGATCAGCAGATCCGGCTGCAGCACAAGAGCCCGGGCCAGGGCGATGCGCTGCCGCTGTCCCCCTGAAAATTCGTGCGGATAGCGGTGGCGATGATCCGGATCCAGGCCCACCTCCTTCATCACCTCGATGATCCGCCGCTCCCGGTCGCTGGCACTGCCGATCCTGTTGATCACCAGCCCTTCCCCGATGATCTGCTCCACCGACATGCGCGGGCTCAAGCTGCCGAAGGGATCTTGAAAGATCACCTGCATCCTGCGGCGCAGGGGACGCAGGGTTTTGGAGTCCACCGCATGCAGCGCCTGATCCTCGAACCAGATCTCCCCTTCACTCTGCTCCAGGCGCAGCAGCGCTTTGCCCAAAGTGGTCTTTCCGGATCCGCTCTCTCCCACCACGCCCAGGGTCTGTCCCTTTCGCACCTTCAGGGTCACCCCGTCCACCGCCTTCACGTAGCCCTTGGTCAACCGCAGGACGCCCCTCTGGATTGGGAACCACACTTTCAGGTCGGCGGTCTTGACAACGGTTTCCCGCTCCGGATCGGAGGCGGGGGGTTCCTCCTTGGGCTCCGCCGCCAAAAGCTCTTTCGTATAGGGATCGCTGGGAGCTGTAAAGATGCTCCGGGTGTCGTTGGTTTCCACGATACGCCCGTCGTGCATCACCGCCACGCGGTCGGCAATGCGGCGCACGATTCCCAGATCGTGGGTGATGAACAACACCGACATTTCCAGATCCTCTTGGAGCTCCTTCATCAGGTCGAGAATCTGAGCTTGGATCGTCACATCGAGAGCTGTAGTCGGTTCGTCGGCGATCAACAGCTTCGGTTCGTTGACCAGGGCCATGGCGATCATCACCCGCTGGCGCTCGCCTCCGGAGAGCTGATGAGGGAAGGAGAACATCTTCTTCTCCGGATCGCTCAACTGCACCCGCTTCAGCCAATCGAGGCTTACCGGACTGGCTTTGGAAGCGGACAGCCCCCTGTGTAGAAACAGGGCTTCATTGATCTGTTTTTCCACGGTATGCAGGGGATTTAGGGACGACATAGGTTCCTGAAAAATCATGCTGATCTCGCTGCCGCGTATCTGCCGCAGCTCCGTGTTGTTCATGGCCAGGATGTCACTCGTCCCAAACAGGATCTGTCCCTGGGGATAGGCGATAATGCTCTCGGGAAACAGGCGGAGCAGGGATTGGGCGGTCACCGTCTTTCCGGATCCGCTTTCCCCTACCAGGGCCAGGGTTTCATTCGGATAGATATCCAGATCGGCCCCGTGAACCACTTCGTCGAGTCGCCCGCCCTTGCGAAATCCGATGTGAAGATTTTTTATGGATATCAATGAGCCAGCCATACGTCTAGTACGATCTCCGTGGATCCAGAGCATCCCGCACAGCTTCGCCGACAAATACCAGCAGGGTCAACGTGACGGACAGCACGAGGAAGATGGTTATCCCCAACCACGGGGCCTGCAGATTCGTCTTGGCCTGGGCGAGCAGCTCTCCCAGGGATGGGGAGCCGACCGGCAAACCAAATCCCAGGAAATCGAGGGAAGTAAGAACGAGAATCGAACCGCTCAAGGTAAAGGGCAGAAAGGTCAACGTGGCGATCATCGCGTTTGGCAGGATATGTCTGAACATGACCCGGGTATTGCTCATGCCCATGGCTTTTGCCGCCAATACGTACTCGAAGTTTCGGCCTCTCAAGAACTCGGCCCGTACCACACCGACAAAGCTCATCCAACTGAACAGCAGCAGGATGGCGAGCAGCAGCCAGAAGTTGGGCTGCACAACGCTGGAGAGGATGATCAGGATGTACAAAGTGGGAATACCGGACCAGACCTCCATGAAGCGCTGGCCGAGCAGATCGATCCAGCCTCCATAGAATCCCTGGACCGCCCCTACCGATACCCCGATGATCGTTGAAAAAAAGGTAAGGATGAATCCAAATAAAACAGAGACGCGAAATCCGTAGATCACCCGGGACAGCACGTCCCGCCCCCGGTCGTCGGTTCCCAACAGGTTGTCCCGGGCCGGCGGAGATGGAGCCGGGCTGGGCAGCTCGTAGTTGATCGTGTCATAGCTGAAGCGGATCGGGGGCCAAACAATCCAGCCCTCCTCCTCGATCAGCTCGATCACATACGGATCGCGGTAGTCGGCAGCGGTTTCGAACTCGCCGCCGAACTCGGTTTCCGCATACTCTTTGAACAGCGGCAGATACAGCCTGCCGCCGCTGGAAACCAACAGGGGAACATCATTGGCCAATACTTCGGCGAAAAGGCTCAATACGAAGAAAAAAAGGAAGATCCACAGGGATATGAATCCTCGCTTGTTGGCTTTAAAGCGCTGCCAACGCTCCTCATTCAACTTGCTCAAGCGAATCATGGCCTCATCCACGTCTCTCGAAGTCGATGCGCGGATCGACCAATGTGTAGGTGATGTCGCTGATCAGCCCGAGCAATAGGCCCATCAGGGTGAAAATATACAGGGTGGCGAACATAAGAGGATAATCCCTCTGGGTGGCCGCTTCAAAACCGAGCAAGCCCAATCCCTCCAAAGAAAACATCACTTCGATAAGTACGCTGCCCGTGAAAAACATGCTGATAAAGGCGGCGGGAAATCCGGCGATGATCAGCAGCATGGCGTTGCGAAAGACATGGCCGAAAAGCGTTTTTCGCTCGGTCAAGCCTTTTGCCCGGGCCGTCATGACGTACTGCTTGTTGATCTCGTCGAGAAAGGAGTTCTTGGTGAGCATGGTCAAGGTGGCATAGCCGCCTATCGTCAAAGCCGTGATCGGCAGAGCCAAGTGCCAGAAGTAGTCGGCGATTTTTCCCAGCAGGCTCAACTCCTCGAAATTCACCGAGACCAGACCTCTAAGGGGAAAGATCTTCAGATACGATCCCCCGGCAAACAAGACGATCAAAAGGATGGCGAAGAGAAACGAAGGTATGGCGTAACCCACGGTGACCACCGTGCTCGTTGCCATATCGAAGCGGCTTCCGTGCTTTACAGCCTTGGTGATCCCCAGGGGGATGGAAATCAGGTAAATGAACAGGGTGCTCCAGATGCCAAGGGAGATCGACACCGGCAAACGCTTGCCGATCAGACCGATCACCGTTCCCCCTCGAAACAGGCTCTCGCCGAAATCGAACATCGCATAGCGCTTCAGCATATCGAAGTAACGAACGTGCAGCGGCCTATCGAAGCCGAAGCGTTTTTTTATCTCCTCGATGATCTCAGGATCCAATCCCCGGGCGCCCCGGTAGACGGAGGAGCTGTCCTCCTCCTGCTCGGCGGAGGTCACTTCATCGGCCGTGATGCCGGAAAGCCGCTCCAAACGGACGTTCGTTCGAATGCCCCGCATCTCCGCCACCATCTGTTCCACGGGTCCACCGGGGGCGATCTGCACCACGAAGAAGTTGATCGTGATGATCGCCCACAGGGTCGGGATGATCAGCAGAAGGCGGCGGATGATGTAGGAAAGCATCGGGCTCCAGGCGCTGTCTTGCGTTCGGGGCTAGCGCCGGCTAACGCCGGGGCAGCTTACGCTCTTTGGCCGGGTCCACCCACCAGGTGTCGACTCCGAGATCGTATTTTGGTCTGATAGCGGGCCGCCTGAATTTATCCCAGGTCGCTACCCGAAACTTGCTGAGATGCCACTGGGGAATCACATAGTGATTCCAGGTCAACACCCGGTCCAGAGCCCGGCCCCAATGCAGCAGGGCCTCATCATCGCCCTGGTTTTCGTCGATCCCTTCAAGCAGATAGTCCACCGCTTCGTCCTGCACGGCCGCCTGGTTGTAGGTGGAGTCGATGTACTCGCTGCCCCAGGTTATCTTCATCGATGTATCCGGATAGATGTGGGCAGAAAAGCCGCTGGAAACCATGTCGAAATCATGATCGTGCCAGCGATTGAGGTACTGCGAGGAGTCCACCTTGCGGATGCTCATCGTGATGCCCACCCGCTCCAGATTTTTCTGCACTGGAATGGCGATCTTCTCCGTTGTATCTGTGTATATCATCAGCTCGAACTCGAATGGCTCGCCGGTGCGGGTATTCACCAGCCGCCTATCCCGAATCTCCCAGCCGGCTGCTTTCAGCAGCCGCAGCGCCTGGCGTATCTGGGTTCTGATATTGCCTGAGCCGTCGGTGACCGGCGGATTGTACTCTTTTGCAAAAACCTCTTCAGGAATTTTGTCGCGGATCGGTTTCAGGATCTTCAATTCTTCGCGGCCGGGCAGACCGGTGGCTGCATACTCGGTGTTCTGAAAGTAGCTGCGGCTGCGGGTGTACTGGTTGTAGAAGAGATTCCTGTTCATCCACTCGAAATCCATCAGGTAGTTCAAGGCCATGCGCACGCGGCGGTCTTGGAAAACGGGCTGCTGGATGTTGAAGATGAAGCACTGCATCCCCGGCGGAATCTCGTGGGGGATCTCCTCTTTGACGATATAGCCGGCATCGATGGCCGATCCTGTGTACTGCGTGGCCCACTTCTTGGCTTCATTCTCGACCCGGATATCGTACTCTCCAGCCTTGAAGGCCTCGAAGGCCACGGTCTGATCGCGGTAATAATCGTAGCGTATGAAGTCGAAGTTGAACCTTCCCTTGTTCACAGGCACATCCATGGCCCAGTAATCCTTCAACCGCTCATAAATGATGTACTGGCCCATCTTGTAGTCGCTCACCGTGTAGGCGCCGCTGCCGAGCGGAACCTCGGCCAGGGGTTCAGACAGGTCTCGCGACTTCCAATAATGCTTGGGTAGGACTGTCATAGTGCCCAGATTGAACAATACCTCCTTGTTCGACTCGGAGAGGGTGAACTTGGCGCGCAGGCGATCCAACGCTTCGACCTTCTCTACGATGCTGTAGTAGGCCTTCCACTGAGGAACACCCTGATCGACAAACTTGTTGAAGCTGAACGCCACATCTTCGGCGGTGATTGGTCTGCCGTCCTGATGACGCGCTTTGGGATTGATATGGAAGATGATCCAGCGGTAATCGCTGTCGTACTCGACCTTCTCGGCGATCAATCCGTAGGCCACGTCGACCTCGTCATCCGAATATATCATGAGGGAGTCGTAGAAACTGCTGCTAGCCGCCGCATAGTCTCCGCGTTGGCCGTAGCGGTTGAACGTGTCGAAGGTGCCCAGAGCGAAGAAGGTCACCATCCCTCCTTTCGGAGCATTTGGATTCACATAATCGAAATGCCGGAATCCGGCAGGATATTTCGGCTCACCCCGCATTGCCAGGGCGTGGGAGACGATCACATCGGGGGCAGCCCAACCCGCCGTGCTCAGCAACACGAGCAGGACAACAAACAGGTGAAGCTTTTTCATGCCTTCCCTCCAGTTAGGGTTCGATTCGGTATATAGATAAAAATAGATACATTGTGCAGTGCAGTCAACCTGCCGGCCCAGGAGAGCTCGGTTGTCCGAGTTCGAATGGAGATTCATCCTGTTCCCTGGTCGCCGGCTTCGTGTTATGCTACCGGCGAACCATGGACAGACAAACACTGGAAAAGCAACTCAATCATCCGCAGCGCGCCAAGCGCCTGGAAGCCATTCACGAGCTCGGCTCGGGACTCGAATCTGGAAAAATCGAAAAACCGAGCTTCGGAGAAGACGTGAACAACCACATTCATACCCGCTATTCCTTCTCACCCTACTATCCGGCCGAAGCCGTGTGGCGAAGCTACACGGCGGGCCTGAGGACGGCCGGGATCATGGATCACGACTCGATCAGCGGCGCCGAGGAGTTTATAGAGGCGGGGAGCATCATCGGTCTGGCCACCACGATCGGCGTGGAGTGCCGCTGCGATTTTTCCCGAACTTCCCTCACGGGAAAACGAATAAACAATCCGGATCAGCTGTCCAACGGCTACATGGCGCTGCACGGGATTCCGCACTCCAAGATCCGATCCGTCAACGATTTCTTTGCTCCCTACAGGCGGGCTCGAAACGAACGCAATATAAAGATGGTAGAGAAGCTGAACGGCATCCTGCCGGACAATGAGCTCAGCATTGACTTCTCACGGGATGTTGTGCCTCTGTCGCTGAACGAAGAGGGGGGAAGCATCACCGAACGGCATATCCTTTTCGCCCTTGCCGCCAAGATGATCGATTTCTCGGGCAGGGGCGCGCAGCTGGTCTCCTTTCTCGCCGACAAGCTGGGAATCGATCTCCCAGAAAAAGTAGCGGCGCTGCTTGCAGACCCGCAGAATCCGTTCTACCCGTACGATCTCCTCGGCGCTCTGAAGAGCGAGCTGGTGCAGTCCTTCTACATACCGGCCACGGATGAATGTCCGAGCATCGAAGAGTTCCTCGCCTTCTGCGAATCGATCGGTGCCATCTCCGCCTATGCTTATCTCGGTGATATAGGTGAATCCATAACAGGAGACAAGAAGAGCCAGAAATTCGAGGATGAGTACCTGGAGGAGTTGTTCGAGTTGATCACGGACCTTGGAGTGCGGGCAGTCACCTACATGCCCAACCGCAATACCCCGCAGCAGCTCGAGCGGACCCAAGCTCTCTGCCGCAAACATTCTCTTTTCGAGATCAGCGGCGTGGACATCAACTCTCCCCGCCAGTCTTTTACCTGTCCCGAAATCCGCCTGCCTCAGTTCCGCCACCTGATCGATTCCACATGGGCCTTGATCGGACACGAACTGGCGGCCAGCCGGGATATCCAGGGCGGGATGTTTCAGCCCGCGATCATGGCACGGCACCCCTCGCTGAGCGAGCGTATCGAGGCCTTCAAGGAAATCGGGATCGCTTCGGCAAAATAAGCTCGATCGACTAGTTTATCGCCGGTTCTGAGTCATAGGCACTTTCGGGTCGTTCCTCGGCGTGATGATATTGGCGGTAGCATCGTATCTCCCATCAATCAGAGAGGCCCCCAGATTGATCGGGCAGGCACGAAATCGAATTACTCGACCTTTAGCTCTCTTTTATTCATTGCCGCCCCCGCGCAGCTCGTTGTACTCACCGATCATAATTTTTAGATCCGAAGCGCTGATGGCATCACCCTCGCGGGTCTGCTCGTTCAGTATCCGCGGCGGGAGGGTGTCCTCCGCCGGGCCCTTGCCTTCGCGTACATTGAAGCGGCGAGTTGCCTGGGTGATTCGGTTGGCCGTTCGCTCGAGCTCATCCTTGGACAGGCGTACGCCCGTAGAGGCTTCGATCAGGGCGGCCAGCTCCTCCCAAAAGATGAAATCCCTGAAAAAGCGGCAGAGGATTAAACTGTCGAAAAGGGCAGCCCTGTCCTCGTAGTCGATGTGCAGGGCTGCTTTTCCCCGTATCACCTCCTTGCCGATCTCTCCACTCAGCTCGGCTTTGTAGAAGGTTCCCCTCAGGTGGCAGGCTCCTCTGGCCGCGGTGGCATAGGACAACCCCATACCTTTGAGTACCCGTGGATCGAATCCAGCCGGCTCCAATCCCTTTACGTGCACTGCCAGCTCCTGCAGGTTCAGTGCTCTCGCAGCCTCTCGAATCCCCCGGGAGAGAAGCTCTCCAATCCCTTCCCTTGCCGCAATCAGGCGTAACAGCTCGGCGATCCTATCCGGTTGATTGTAGTCGATGGCAAAATCTGTTTTTCCCCGTCGGTACGCTTCTGTGGCGAAGGCGGCGAGATTCCCGGCACTGATGGTATCGATACCGAGCCTGTCGCACAGATCGTTGAGATAGGCCACCTCCTCCAGGCTGTCAAGGCAGTTCAGCCCGCCGAGAGCGTATATGGTCTCGTATTCCGGCCCTTCGAGCTCCAAGCCCTGATGTCTGCCTTCCAGGACCCTGGTCCTCTTTGTGCATTGGAGAAAGCAGTTCGGGCAGCCGTGATTGTGGACGTCGAAGTGTTCCCTCATATATTCAGCGGACAGCTTCTCCCAGCCCTCGAAATGCCCGGACGACCAATATCTGGTAGGAAAGCAGTTTTGCGAGTTGGTGACCTTGACCACGCTGGGGGTACCAAACTTCGTGTAGGTATCCGTCACGGCTGAACCGCGCCCTTTCCTGGCGATGCGGCGTATTACCTCGCGGAGAAGCTTCTCGTCTGCAATATCGGCTTTCTTAGAGCCTGCGAATGTGATTGCCTTGAGATTCTTGGAGCCCATCAACGCGCCCATACCGCCCCGCCCGAGGCTTCGCCAGCGGTCCGATTTGATGCAGGCTTGGCGAACCAGGTTCTCCCCGGCCGGCCCGATCACCAAGGCCCCCGCCCCTTCCGCTGCAGCGGCGAGCACTTTCCCCTCCGTGGCGAAGGTTTCCTGCCCGCGCATATCCTCAGCATCGTGGAACTCGACACCGTGCTCGTCGATCTCGAGATACCGGAGATCGGGGGCTCTGCCCTCCAGAATCACGGCGTCCACACCGCAGCCCTTGATTTTTGGAGCCAGGGTACCGCCGCAGTAAGACTCGCCGTAGCCGCCGGTTGCCGGGCTCTTGGAAAACATCCCGAAGCGGGACTGCCCCCACATCGACGTCCCCGTGAGCGGTCCCGTGGCGATGATCAGGAGATTTTCCGGGGCCAGCGGGTCGACGCCGGCTTGGATTTCATCGAGCATGAGCCGGACGGCCAACGCCTTGCCGCCCAGACCGGAATCATAAGCAGCTTCCGGGATGTCTTCGTACTTGTAGCTCTCCCCAGAGAGATCGATGCGCAGTAGACGCTGAAAGCTTCCCCTCATTGGTTCATTGATCCTCCAAACATCAAAACAGCGATTGTGCGGCTACGTCCGCTTGACAGTGATCTCGCTCTCGTAGCTGTGAACAGCATCGATCACCTCACGGTCCTGCAGAGTGCCGCTCTGCGCGCAGTAATAGTCCCAGACAGCCCCAAAGGGCATTGCCTTGAGCTCTTCGAGCAAAGCCAGGCGGGCAAAGAAATCCCCTTCCTCCTCATACGCTTTCAGGGTTCCTCTCGGCTCCAGCAGGGCGAGCAGCAGGGCTTTGAGCGTAGCCCGCGAGCCGATAGTCCAAGCTCCCAGCCTGTTCATAGAGGCGTCAAAGAAATCAAGTCCCACGTGGGTCTGTTCCAACCTTTCGCTGCGCACCAGCTCTTCAAACAGGTAGCGAACGTCGTCGTTCAAGATGACCACATGGTCGCTGTCCCAGCGCACAGGCCGGCTGACGTGCAGAAGAACCTCGTCGACATAACAGAAGACGCTTGAAATCTTGTCCGCCACCGACTCGGTGGGATGAAAGTGCCCAAGGTCGAGACAGAGCAGTTTCCCTCTGCTGACGGCATAGCCGAGGTAAAACTCATGGGATCCGACCACGAAGGTTTCGCTGCCTATGCCGAACAGCTTGGATTCTACAGCATCTTTGACCTTCGAATCGGGCAACGATTCCTCAAAAATGCTGTCCAATGACCGAATCAGCAGCCGGCGGTATCCGAAGCGATCCACGGTAAGGTCTTTGGCTCCATCGGGAATCCAGATGTTGTGGATGCAGGGACTATCCAGCTCGCCTCCCATGTAGGCAGCGATCCGCCGGCAGCGCTTGGCATGCTCTATCCAGAAAGATCGTACCTTCTCGTCCTTGCTGCTGAGCGTAAACCCGGAGTCTGCAAGCGGATGCGAGAAAAAGGTGCTGTTGAAATCGAGCTTGAGTTTGTTGGCGGCGGCCCACTCGACCCAGCTGCGAAAATGCTCGGGCTCGATCTTGTCTCGGTCAACCCGTTTGTCCCCGAAATCACCGTAGATGGCGTGAAGATTCAAACGGTGGTTCCCGGGAAGCAGCGAATACAATTTCTCCAGATCCTGGCGCAGCTCGGCCAGCGTTCTTGCCTTACCGGGATAACTGCCCGTGACCTGGATCCCTCCGCCGGATAACTCCGATTCCTCTGTTTCGAAGCCTCCGACATCATCTCCCTGCCAGCAGTGAATGGAAAGGCTGACCCGGCCGAGGCGCCCGATTGCTTCCTGGACATCGACTCCCAGCTCTGCGTAGCGGTCCCTGGCCACGGCAAAAGCCCGATCTGTTTTTTTCGCATCCATCGGTACACCTCTCGCATTTGAATAAGCTTAAGAATACGGGCAAACAAGCATGGTGGCAAGGAAAATGCGAATGGACATTCAGCGCATATGTTGCAGATCCTTTATTTTTTTTGTCGATCTGATATACTTTACAATTCGATTGAAATAACGGGAGATGTCGGTACCTCTTTCACCATTCTCTAAATATCTAACCATCGGCGAGCAGGACAAGCGCTGGCAGATCTACTGCGTCGATTCGGGCTGTAGTGAAATCCAGCCCGGCGTCATCTACCCTCCCCGCCCGGAAAACCACCCGCCGCAGTATTCGCTCAATTGGGAGCGCGGCAGAGTGCTCCACGAGTTTCAATTGATCTATATCACCCGCGGCAAAGGTACCTTCAAAGGCGCCGACAGAACCCCGCGTACGATCGATGCGGGCACGGTGTTTATGCTCTTTCCCGGCGTGTGGCACTGGTTTTCACCGTTACCGGATATCGGTTGGGACGAATATTGGGTCGGTTTCGACGGTCCTTACCCCTATACCCTGATGAGGGAAGGCTTCATCTCGGAGAAGCAGGCGATTTTTCCGATCGGTTTTCACGATTCACTTCTGCAGCATTTCCTCGATATCATAGAAATCGTAAAACAGGAACCACCGGGATACCAGCTTCAGGCAGGGGCTGCCGTCATACAGATCCTGGCCAAGATCCTTGCTCTCCGGCGCCAAAAACGTCAAAGCTCGCGGGCGGAGAAGGTCGTCCAGAAGGCGAAGCTCATGTTTGAGGAGCAGAAGTATTCAGCTGTGGATATGGAATCCGTTGCCCGAACGCTCAGCCTGAGCTACGACCAATTTCGAAGGATCTTCAAGGATTATACGGGGCTTCCCCCTTACCAGTACTTCCTGCAGATCAAGATCAACAAGGCCAAGTCCCTTCTGAGGGAAGAAAGTTACTCGGTAAAGGAGGTCGCGCATATGTTGGCTTTTGAGAACCAATATTACTTCTCGAGACTTTTCAAGAAAAAGACGGGGATCTGTCCGTCGGTGTGGCAGAGGAATCATCAGATCTCTTGATCGTAGAACGGGCTAACGGCGCGGCTTGTACTCTTCGATCTTGTGGGAAGCGCGGATCAGCTGCCTGCCCTTCTCTATCGATTCGATTTCGCCCATGGCGATCGCCTGTACGAGTATATTTCCGATCGCGGTGGCTTCCGCAGGGCCGGCGAACACAGGCACACCGGCCGCATCTGCTGTAAGCTGGCAGAGCAGCCCGTTCCGGCTGCCTCCGCCGATGATATAAAGCTCTTCCACCGGGCGTTCGGTAACCTCCTCGATCTCGCCGATGGTCTGAGCGTACAGTGCTGCCAGGCTCTGAAATACTCCTCGAACCATCTCCGCCGGGCTTGACGGTTCCCCCTGGCCGTTCTCCCTGCAGTAGTCCCGGATCCTGTCCGGCATGCTGTCACCGATCAGACCCGGTTTCAAGAAGCGGGGATCGTTCGCATCAATTTTGAACTCAACGGGGCCTACCTCCTGCGCGATCTCTGTGATCTCGGAGTAGGAGTATTCACGGTCACTGCGATCCCAATGCCGCTTGCACTCCTGAACGATCCAGAGCCCGATGATGTTCTTCAAGAAACGAATTCCCCCGCCTACGGCACCCTCATTTGTGAAGTTGCACCGATAACTGTTTTCATTGATAATCGGCTCCCGGGATTCTATTCCCAGGAGAGACCAGGTGCCCGAGCTGATGTAGGCGTAGTTGGGATTGCCGCCTGCCGGCACCGCCGCCACCGCTGCAGCCGTATCGTGGCTGGCAGAGGCGACAACCAGGACTTCGCTGTCCGCCCCGACCTCTTCCGCCACATAGTCTTGAAGCTTGCCGAGCCTGGTACCGGAAGGGACGATCTCACCGAACCACTGCCTGTCGAAACCGAGGGCATCGATCAGCTTCCAAGACCACTGCTTTGACAATGGATTGTAAAGCTGTGTGGTGGTAACGTGGGAATACTCATTGCTCTTGATCCCCGTCAACCAGAAGTACAGCAGGCTGGGGAGGGTAAGCAGACAGCGGGCCTGGCGAACGAGCTCGGGCTTGCTCTGCAGATGGGCATAGAGCTGGTAGATCGTATTGATCTGCATGTACTGGATGCCTGTCTGCTCGTAGATATCCCGTTTGCTTACTTTTCTGTAGACCTCTTCCGGTATGCCGTCCGTGCGCTTATCCCGATAGTGGTAGACGGCACCCAATAGATCTCCCTGGCCGTCGAGCAGCGCGTAGTCCACACCCCAGGTATCGATTCCGATGCTCTTCACCTGATCCGGAAAGCGACGAAACGCTTCGGCGAGCCCGGTCTTGATTTCGGTAAACAGCCCCAAAAGGTCCCAAAAGATACTTTCACCGATCCGCACCGGTGTGTTGGCAAAGCGATGCACCACTTCGAATTCCCGGACCCCGCCCACGATGACCCGGCCGCTCTCCGCTCCCAGATCGATTGCCACATGCATGGTTGCTCTTCCTCCGTTTCGTATACGTTTCGTATGCCCGACAGCCTCAATTCAGCGGATCTGTTGTGCCAACGGCATCATACTCGTGCCACCGGAAGTTGTCCAGGATAACGAGGGAATCATAGATCGCATCGCCTTCGTCGTGAATCGAAAAGGTGAGGGTGAATCGCTCGCCGCCGCGAATCGGCCAACTCGTCCGCAGCCATCCGGTTGAGCCGTGCATATCGAATCCGGTACCTGTATTGGGGATGGGATGAAACGGATTCTGAAAGTAGTTGTTGTCCACCTCGATCGAGTTGTTGTTGGAATCGAAGGCGATATTCGTCGGCCGGCCGCGGTTGGTCGATGCAGCTTCGATAACGGCGTAAAATGTGTCGTTGAAGCTCTGGTTTACGTATTCCGGGTATTCGGATGAAAAGAAGTTGAAATCGAAAGAAAAGCTTTTCGCCTCCTGCGGGGCCGTCAACTCGAGCCGGACCTGGTGCAGGTCGTATACCCGCTGGCGCCGGCTCGATATCCGGCGCCAGCCCATGTACTCGGGCATTGGATCGCCGTAGCGGCGGCTGCTCAGCTCTCCACTGCCTGCCGGGTACGGATTTCCGACCGGTCCGGAGCTGAGAATAAGGAATTTGTACCCTTCCATGGGTACCAGTCGCCGGGAGTCGAGAAGCCTCTCGAGGGCGGCCACGGCTCTGTCGGGGCAGCAGCCGCTCACCTTCACCTCGCCAACAGCGGCCGGGCTCAAGCCGAGCACGGCATCGACCTGGTCGCTTTGACCGTCACGGCTGCCTGGAAAACGTTCCCCGTAACGAAGGGTGTTGCCGTAGGTCTCGAGCAAAGCGAGAATCTCTCTTAGCTCCCGGTCGGCCAGATCCTCGGCAGCCGCCGCGATCTCGCCGTACGCCTCTTCGAAGCGAGCTAGATTTTCCCGCCGGTTGGCATCCAGAGGGTAGCGGATGGCCTTGAGCATCTCCGCGTAGGCCACCACGGCATCTCCTTTTCGGATCTGTGTGCCTCGGGCAAGCATCTCGGCCACAGAAACCTTAGTCGCCAGGCGCTCGGGTCTGCCGCCGATCGGAGTGAACTCCGCTTCAAATTCGAAAACCTGCTCTCCGGCCTCCTCCGTCGCGTCTTCGGCGGCGACGACAAGGTGATAGATCATCTGGTCGTTGGGCGATAGGTACTGGGGCACGACATCCGCCGCAACGGCCGACATCTGCTCGCCGTGGAATTCCTCGATCGACCAGCCTGGAGGCATGACAACTTTCAGCCGAACATCCTTCACGGCCAGGTCGAAGGCGGCCACAAAGCTCCTGGGATCGAGGATCCTGCCGATCTCCTCCTCGCCGTCCACGTACAGGTAGGCTCCCCGACCTTTATCCGTTACCGTGTTCATCAGCTGATCGTCGAAACCCTCCCCTACTCCGATTCCTGCCAAATAGATGCCCTGCCTATCCGAATCCTCCGCATGTTCGCCGATCAGCTCCGCGGCCGTCTGCCCGATGTTGGCCGCTCCATCGCTGACGATCACGACACGGTTGAGGTAGCGATAATCGTAGTTTCGACTGGCGACTTCGTAAGCCTTCACGATTCCCTTCTCCAGATCTGTCACATCATCGGCCCGGATACCTGCCAGCGTCTTTTCGAGCAGCTCGAGGCTGCCCCGGTCGACCCGCTGAGCTTCGAGCAAAACCTCGGCGCTGCGGTTGCAGGCGATCAGTGAGATCATATCCCCCTGGCGCAACCTATCGCAGATACCGGAAATCAGGCTCTTGGCCAAAGCGAGGGACGAGCCCACCATAGATCCCGAGGTATCCAACAGAAATGTCAGATGGAAGGGCGACAGATCTGATAGTTCCCTGTCCCGGCTGCGCAGCGCGATCTGCAGGGAATACTTTCCCGGTTCCGACAAAGCTCTCATCTGCGCAATAATGGAAATCGGCTCCTTCTCGGCTGCCGGGTAATCGAAGCTGTAGTAGTTGAGGAACTCGTAGGTCCGAACCCGCGCCGGCTCGACGAAACGGCGCTGCAAAATCATCCGGCGGGCTATCACGGGTGAGGCGGCGGAGTTCGAGTCGTCGGCGGAAAGATAGCGGCTGATTCCCCTCTTCTGCTGTCTGGCCGCTCTGTTTTCCGATGAGGCGGCCTGCTCCCCCGAAGGAACGGCCTCTTTTTTGGCTGCCATCCCGGCGGGAGCCTCTTCCAATATCTCTTCAGCGACGGCCTGCGAATAATCCGGGACAGCTTCACTTTCCGTCACAGGCGGCTCGGCCGGAGCCTGCGACGGCGCAGAAGTTTGCGGGGAAACAGCCTTTTTTCCCATGCCCGCCGCCGCCTCGTACTCCGCTTCTTCGTAGCCTGCACAGGAGCCGAACAGAACCGTCAAACAGATCAGACCGATTACGAATCCTGTTGAACTTTTCACTGCAACCTCCCTCTCGTATCGCGCTTTGTCGAGCCCTGCCATATCTTAACAGATCGGCGCTTCTTCTGAAAACTGTGCCGGAAAATCGCCGGAAAACCGCATGCTGCAAGGCTCATCGAAACGAGCAGCTTGCAAAAAAGGTCCATTCAACCTATAGTCAGACCTCGAAAAAGGATAGATAAATGACAGAGAGAGACCACACCAGGCTCATCACCGAGCTTTCCGAAGAATACACCCGCCGATTCCCCGTCTCCGCTGCGCTGCAGCAGAGGGCAGGCAACGTGCTCATGGATGGAGGAAGCCACAGCCTCCGCCTGATCGATCCCTTTCCACCCAGGGTCGCCGCCGCCCAAGGTGCACGGATAACAGTTGAAGACGGTCACAGCATCCTCGATTTCTGGCAGGGACATTACGCCAACATCCTCGGTCACAATCCTCCCGTGATAAAGGAAGCCTTGAGCGCTCATTTTTCCGGCGGGCAGGGTCTGCAGACCGGGTTCGTGGAGCGCCTGCAGGTTGAAACCGCAGAGATCATCTGCAGGCAGACGGGCATGGACAAAATCCGATTTACTACGAGCGGAACCCTGGCCACGATGTACGCGGTTCTCCTGGCCCGGGCTTTTACGGGCAGGGACAAGGTAATGAAGGTGGGCGGCGGCTGGCACGGCGCCCAGCCCTGGGGTCTGGTAGGCATAGAATATCACAACAACAGCCCCAGCGCCTTCCAGTTCATGGACACGGCGGGCCTGCCCATTGCCATCGGCGAGGAAGTGGTGGTAACCCGCTTCAACGATCCGCAGATGCTCGCCGACCACTTCCGGCGCTTCGGAAACGAGCTCGCCTGTTTCATCCTGGAGCCCTTCGTGGGCGCCGGCGGAGGCATTCCCGCAGATCCGGAGTACCTACAGGCGGCCCGCCAGCTGAGCGAGCGATACGGCTGTGTGCTCATCTTTGACGAGGTCATCGCCGGATTCCGCTTCCATGCCGGGCTCGCAGGCCAGCTGTACGGCATCCAGCCCGATCTGGCCACTCTTGCCAAGATTATCGGCGGCGGGATGCCCCTGGCCGCAGTAGTCGGACGCAGAGAGATCATGGATCTGGCAGAAAAAAAGGGCAGCGTGCGCTTCTCGGGCGGAACGTACTCAGGGCACCCGGCCTGCCTGCTCGCCTCCAAATCGATGCTCAGTCATCTCGTTGAGCGGGCGCAGGAGATCTACCCCTACATCAACAATTTGGCGGCGAAAATAAGACGGTGCGTGGAGAGTGCGTTTTCGGAGCAAGGCATCTACGCCCGCTGCACAGGCCAAGCGAACAGCGCCGTGTCGGGATGGTCGATCAGCACGGTGGCCTTCCCCTACGATGAGACACACCTCTGCAAGGCTCCCGACGACATCCTAAATCCCCACATCTGCGACGTGACTCTGGCGGGTCGCGTCCTGCAGCTGGCCCTGCTTCTCGAGGATGTTCATGTTATCCGTGGTCTCGGTTCTGTCTCGACGGCTCACGGCGAGCAAGACATCCCCGCGGTGCAAGAGGCCTACCGGCGAGTGGCCCGGCGCATCAAAGCAAGCCTATAGACAGACAAGCCAACTTCTATTTCTCTAGCCTTACCTTTGGGAGCGCTTCCAGGCTCGCCTCAACGCTCAGCTTGAATCCCTCCTCGAGTCCCGCTGTTGAATCCCACCAAAAGCGTGGCAAAAGTTGGTTCCATTGAAAAACCACAAGTCTGGCGCAGGAAAGTATCTGCCTGGGCGGATGGGCTGATAGAGATGATCTGGCGGATACCGATTTTCTCCTGCACAGCCTCGAGCTCGGGAAACCCGAGAGGGGGAATGAGAAAGTAGCTTGGAACCTTGGCATCCCGGCGGCGCTCCGGAAAGAGCACGAAGCTGTCCTGCAGTGAAACCGTTCGCTCCTTGTAGGGCTTACGGGAAGCCAGGACCTCCTCGCCCACGATGTTGTAGCTGCGGTCCTCCACCTCGATTTGCCAGTCTGAAGTCTCTCCTGCGCTGTCTACCTCCTCGACGAGATAGACGGTCGGCTCCGGCGGCTCTCTGAAGTCATTGTCCTTGAGCACGGCGAATACTATCTCTCTGTTTACCGCGGCCCGAACACCTACGTTTTTGACGGGCAGAAAAGCCTGGGTTTCAAAACGGCTCTCCAGCTCGACGATCGATTGCACCGTCTCCCGTACAACCTTTCTGACGGCCGTCACTCCGGGAATTCTCTCCAGCAGTTCCTCGACGGATGATACAAGGTCAGCCACTTTGGCCCTCAACTTCCAGCTGTTTCATGAATCCACTCTTTCCCACGCTTTACTCCATCACTTCTCCCAAGCCATTCTTGTTTGTTTCTCTTCTGGTTGTTATAATTTAGCCTCTTTTCTTCAAAGCAGACAAGGATTATCTCTGGTGGGAAAGCAAAATCTGAACACTTTGGTACGCATCTCCCGGACATACGGCCGGGGCAAACAATTCGTGCTGGCCGGGGGCGGCAATACGTCTTTCAAAGACAAAGAACATCTTTACATCAAAGCCTCCGGCGTGTCTTTGGCTGAGATCGACGAGCAGGGATTCGTTTGCCTGAGCAGGGAGGCTCTTGCTCGTTTATGGACGCGGAGCTATTCCTCGGATACGCAAAACCGGGAAGCCGAGGTCCTGGCCGACCTGCTGGCGGCGAGGCTTCCCGGAGAGGAAGCTAAACGTCCCAGCGTGGAAACTCCCCTGCACGACCTGCTCGACTACCCCTACGTTGTCCACACCCACCCCGCGCTAATTAACGGGCTTGCCTGCTCCAAGCAGGGAAAAAGCGCAGCGGACAGGCTTTTCGGGAACAAGGTGCTCTGGGCCCCAACCGTGAATCCCGGCTATATTCTGGCTGCAAAAGTTCGTGAGGAGGTGAGCACTTACCGAGAGTTTCACCATCGCGACCCGGATATCCTGATACTGCAAAATCATGGGCTCTGCGTTGCCGGCAATAGCTACGAGGAAATCAAGAAAAAAACGGACTACGTGGCACAAACGATTCAGAAAGCGGTGAGCGAACAAGCGGATTTCTCCCCCGTGGAGTTTGACAGGCAGCGGGCCGTGGAGCTCGCCCCGGCCGTACGAATGCTGCTGATGGGCTCAGAGGGCGCTTCGATCGTCACCTTCCACAGCAACACAGCCCTGGCCGCTGTTCTTGCCGACGAAAGGGCGTACTCCGAAGTATCCACCTCGGTGACGCCCGATCACATTGTTTACTGCAATGCAGAAACTCTGTTCGTGCCGGCCCGCTTGCCCCTCGACGAACAGTACCGAGTGCTGCAGAAATCTCTCGAGGGCTACCGGCAATCCAAAGGCTACGGCCCTAAGATCATTGCGGTTGAAAAGCTCGGAGTCTTTGCCTGGGGGAGCTCGAAGCGCAGCGCCGACGATGCACTGGAGGTGTTTCTCGATGCGGTCAGGGTTTCTGTAATCGCTCGCTCCTTCGGCGGCATCCAGCTCCCGCCGCGGCAGCAGATCGATTTCATAGAAAGCTGGGAAGCCGAGCGCTTCCGCAAGCGGGTCAGCGCCGGACAAAGGGAGATCGGCAGGGTTGCTGAGAAAATCGCCGTTGTCACGGGAGCTGCCCAAGGCTTTGGGCTGGGCATCGCCGAAGCCCTTGTGCGCGAAGGAGCCAACACCGTCCTGGCCGATCTCAATGCCCGGTTGGCGGAACAAATGGCTGAGAAGCTTGTCGAACGCTACGGGCGGGGCCGGGCTCGGGCCGAGGCTGTGGATGTCACGGAGGAGCAATCGCTGCGGGACCTGATTGCCGCAGTGGTTCTCAACTATGGTGGCGTAGATCTGTTCGTCAGCAATGCCGGGGTACTGCGAGCCGGCGGCCTGGAAGAAATGGACCTGGCTACCTTCGAGTTCGTCAACAGAGTCAACTACACGGCCTACTACATGTGCTGCAGGCAAGTATCACCTACGATGAAGATCCAACACCGCTTCCGCAGCGGATACTTCATGGACATCGTACAGATCAACTCGAAATCCGGTTTAAGCGGGAGCAACAAGAATTTCGCCTATGCGGGCAGCAAGTTCGGCTCCATAGGGCTTACCCAAAGTTTCGCCCTCGAGCTGATCCAGCACAATATCAAGGTCAATTCCATCTGCCCGGGAAACTTTTTTGACGGTCCCCTCTGGTCCGACCCCGAACAGGGTCTTTTCTTCCAGTACCTGCGGGCGGGCAAAGTTCCCGGAGCCAAGAGCATCGAAGATGTCCGTCGTTATTATGAAGCCAAGGTGCCGATGAAGAGAGGCTGCACGATAGAGGATGTCGCCCGGGCCCTGCTCTACCTGGTAGAGCAAAATTACGAGACCGGTCAGGCTCTGCCTGTGACCGGCGGTCAGATCATGTTGAAATAACATTACCAAGCGGTTACGCTTGCATTGAGGAAAAACTATGAAAACATTGGCTGTGCGGCTGCATGGGAAAGAGGATCTTCGTCTGGACGAATTCGATCTTCCCCCTATCAAAGACAACGAAATCCTGGCGCATGTAGTCTCCGACTCTATCTGCATGTCCAGCTATAAAGCGGCCAAGCAGGGCGAGGACCACAAAAGAGTGCCGAGCGATATCGCCGAGAATCCGACGATCATCGGCCACGAGTTTTCCGGAACAATCGTTGAAGTGGGAAAAAAATGGAAAAGTAAGTTCAAGCCGGAAATGAAGTTTTCGATCCAACCGGCCCTCAACTACAAGGGCCGCCTCGAAGCTCCCGGTTATTCTTACAGATATATTGGCGGAGACGCCACCTACATCATCATCCCCAACGAGGTCATGGAGATGAACTGCCTGCTGCCCTTTTCCGGGTCAGGATACTTTCCTGCCTCTCTCTCCGAACCCGTGTCCTGTATCGTCGGGGCTTTCCATGCCTCGTTCCACAACGAGCCGGGCTCCTATGTGCATCAGATGGGAATCAAAGAGGGCGGGCAGCTGGCCCTGCTGGCCTCGGCCGGGCCAATGGGGTTGGGTGCGCTCGACTACGCACTGCACGGCGGGCGCAAACCAAGCCGGATCGTGGTCAGCGACATCGACGAAATCCGGCTTGCCAGGGCTGAAACCTTTTTTCCGCCCGCCGAGGTGGCAAAAGAGGGAGTCGAGTTGATCTTCAGCAATACCCGGGATATCGAGGACGCAGCGGCTCATCTCATCGAGCTCAACGGGGGACAGGGATTTGACGATGTGTTCGTGTTTGCTCCCGTGGCCCCTGTAGTGGAAACGGGGAACAGGATCCTCGGTAGAAACGGCTGCCTGAATTTCTTCGCCGGCCCCACAGACCCCTCGTTCACAGCCAAGGTGAATTTCTACGATGTGCACTATATCGGAACACGGATCATCGGCACCAGCGGAGGCAATACGCAGGATATGGTCGAGGCTCTCGACCTGATGTCCGCGGGCAGGATCAATCCGGCCATGATGGTCACCCACGTCGGGGGATTGGACTCCGTGGTAGAGACTACGCTCAACCTGCCCAAGATCCCGGGAGGCAAGAAACTGATCTACACGAATATCAAAATGGATCTTACTCCCATTGCAGAGCTCAAACAGAGAGGTGAAGAAAATCCCCTGTTCAAGAAACTCTCAGATATCGTGGAGTCGTACAACGGTCTCTGGTCCGTCGAGGCGGAGGAGTATTTACTGGCCAACGCCGATCCGATCTCAGGCTGAGGTCCCCGGGGCGGCCATCCCGACTTAATTCTCATTTAAAGAAGCGGTCCAACCGATAATCCCTACGAGAGCCTTGAAAACTTAGGCTTAAGCAATTATCATTCAGCGGTAGGGCATGAATCAGAAAACACCGTCGAAAAAAGCCAAAACCAAACCTTTAATCGCCTCCCCCGACGCCCTGCTGAAAACCATCTTCTCCTACATAGGACGGATCGCCGAGGAACGGGACATCGACAAGCTGCTGATTCTCCTGGCCGATATGGGCAGGGACCTGATCAGTGCCGACCGCTGCACTGTCTGGCTGCTCAACAGAAAGACAGAAGAGCTTTGGAGCAGGGTCGCCCACGGGGTGGACCGGATAACAATTCCGGTGACCGCCGGAATCGCCGGCTGCGTGGCCATGACCGGTGAACCTCTCATCATCAACGATCCCTACAGCGATGACAGGTTCGACAAAGATATCGATCTAAAAACAGGGTATCGCACCCGTAATATCCTCGCCCTGCCGATCAACGACGGCGAGGGAATTCTGATCGGCGTGTTTCAGGCCATCAACAAGATCCCCGAGCCGGAGAAATTCAGCGAGCAGGACCAGGAACACCTGCTGCTGGCCGCCAGCTACACGGGCAAGATTCTCGAGGCCGCCATGCTCCAGGAAGAGATCAAAGCAACCCAGCGGGAAATCATCTTCACCCTGGCGGAAACCGGTGAAATGCGCTCCAAGGAGACCGGGTATCACGTCAAACGGGTGGCGGAGTTCTCGCGGGTTTTCGCAGAAAAATTCGGGATGCGCGAGGAGGAAGCAGAGCTGATCAAGCTGGCCGCTCCAATGCATGATATCGGCAAGATCGCCATCCCCGACTCCATCCTCCTCAAGCCGGGCAAGCTGGATCCGAAGGAATGGGAAACCATGAAAACGCACACCACGCTCGGCTACGAGATGCTCAAACACTCCGAGCGGCGGTTGCTGAAATCCGCAGCCATTATCGCCAACGAACACCACGAGAAGTGGGACGGCTCCGGATATCCAAAAGGACTGAAGGGCGAAAAGATCCACATCTACGGCCGCATCACCGCCCTGTCTGACGTTTTCGATGCCCTGGGCAATGCCCGGGTGTACAAACCCGCTTGGGAGATGGATCGCATCATCAGTCTGTTCAAGGCCGAAAACGGCCATCAGTTCGATCCGGATCTGGTCAAGGTTTTTCTGGACAACATTGACGAGTTCATAAAGATAAAGGAAACCTACAAGGACGAGCTTCCCGCCACCGCCGGCTGATCGAAGAATCCGGACCACCCAATGACAATCCAGATCATCGGCACGAAAAAATGCCCGGAGACGAGAAAGGCGGATCGCTTCTTTCGCGAACGGGGTGTGAAGGCCCACTTTGTCGATCTCAACGAACGGGCCCTGACAGAAGGGGAGCTTGAGAACATCTGCAGGAAAGTGGATCCGGAGGAACTTCTCGATAGGGATTCGCAGGCTTTCCAGAAAGCAGGCTTGGCCTATATGGTGTACGACCCTGTCGAAGAAGCCTTGAAGAATCCGGGACTGCTCAAGACGCCTATCGTTCGCTGCGCAGGCGAGCTCACCATAGGTGCTCAACCCGAAACCTGGAAGAGGTGGCTCGCCTCTTAACGCGGCTTTCCGCCAAACTCGATCAACCTGGGTTTTTTCCTTCCTCTCCAGCTCAACAGAGACGAGCCGGCGAATCCGAACAGCACCGGAATGATCGTAGCCACGGCCAGACCGTTTTCCTGGTTGAAGGCGGGTACGAGTTTGAGTACAAGATACAGTGCCCCAAGGCCGGCCAGAACCATCCAGAGCAGCTGCAGCCAACCCAGGGAGACAGAGCGGCCCACTCGGGGCTCGGCCCTCTTCTTAATCGCCGTGATGATCCCGAAGGGCACGATAAACAGTGTCAGGGGATTGGCGAGAAAGAGGTTTTCGTTGGCATAGGTCACCGTGTGATCGGTGAAGATCGCCAGGAAAAACAGGACCGTGCCGAGAAGCCCGATCACCAGGGCTACCGCGGCGCTGCAGCTCCCGTAGAGGATCCAGGCTGCCTTTGCGCCTGAGCGCTGCCAGAAGCCGAGGGCGAGGATGAGGAAAGCAAAGACACATCCGAAGGCCAGGGTCCAGGGCCAGTGGGCCGGTGCACTGGACTCGATGCTCCGTGTTTCCTCAGAATCGTAGAAAAGAAGCGAATCGCTCACCAGAGGCTTCTGCAAGCCATTCTCATCTAAGTAGACCAGTCGGGCGACATTACTCTCCAGCTCAACGGGCAGAAACATCTCCTCCCATTGACGAATCGAACCGTCGATCACATCGGACATGAGAAACATGAGCAGCCAGTCCATGAGACTACTGTGAAAGGTGAAGCGGCGTGTGTGCTGGCGCAGGGTCATTCTGCCGGACTCGTCCGCTGCCGCGGAAAGCTGGCCATCGACGGTCCTGTCTATGAGGTCCCGTACCCGGGTGGCACAGTTGTCGTAGTAGTGATCGTAGAGATAGGTGCGGTTCTCCGGCAGGATGTTTTTCTCCAAAAACCGGGCCATCTCGAGCCTCTTCTGTGCGGATAGATTGAGGGTCTGTATGTGGATGCTTCGCTTGAGATAGCGGTAGTAGGCCAGTTCCCGGTTAGCATCGCTCGCCCCGACCTGAAACCAAAGCCGGCCCATCGCAAAGTTTAGAACAAAGTTTTCCTGTTCGAAAGAAAACAAGCCGTAGTTGTAAAACCTGGCGGTTTGCAGCCGGGTATCCTCGACAATGAGGGCACTGTGACCCCACCAGGTATAGATAGCATCTGCCGGTCCGATCGTCACCAGTTTCACGGTCAGGTCTTTCGGATCACTCACCCCTGTTGCCCAGGGAGCGGAACCATCAGACCAAAGGGGGGTTGCTCCGATTGCCAGAGGCAGCGCCAATGCCGCCAGGAGTACTCTAAGCTTGTGCATTGCCGGGATCAGACCTCTTCGGGTAGATGTCCTCGGCGTCGGTCTTCCTCGAGAGCGCGCCGTATCCTGGCTCGCAACACGAAGAATGCACCGAGAATCAGCGGAATGATCCCGAGAGAGGGTAGCTGGCCCAGCACGGGAACGGAAAAAAGTAGAAAATCGTACGTTCCATGTATGAATATCGCGACCCGCAGTCCTTTGTTTATCAGAGCTTTCTCCTGCTGTGGGCTGGAGGCGAATTTGGCCCGGCCGATGTAGTAACCCATGAGCCCCGAAGCGGTGGCGTGCAGGGGAATGGCGGTGATAGCCCTGGTCAAGGCGGTCCAGAGCGTTCCCCCCATGACATAGAGGATGTTTTCCATGCAGGCGAATCCCAAGCTGGCAACGACTGCGTACACGACGCCGTCCATGATCTCATCGAAGTGGGGATTCTTGTAGGCAAAGAGCCTGACGATTGTCAGCTTCAAGTACTCTTCTATAAGCGCTGCAACAATGAACGCTTTGAAAAGAGCGTATAAAAGAGGAAAGCGCACGAACAGCTGCTGGAAGATGCTCATCAGCATCTCGAGGGGAATGGCAACGAATGTCGCTACGACCCCAAACAGGAAAATCTTGACGACCAAACCCTTGGGCTCGGGTCGCTCTCTATCCTGTCTGTAATAGTAGCGCAGGAGAAGCACGGCGGGAGCCGCTGCCAACACAAAGGAAATACCGACATTCAACACGCTGCGTTCCATGAACCTGCCTACTCCACCTCGATATAAACCAAATCCCGGGCAGCGGGGCGCTGTCCGGAGGAGCCTGTAAGCCTGTATGTGGCAGTAATCTTGCTGCCCAGAATCTGCTGTATCTGTCCCTCGGCGATTGCCAGCTCTCTCTCCAAGTCGGAAATACGCCTGATCTGAACAAGCGCTTTCTCTGTAATGCGAAGATCGACCATGGCCTCAATGATAAGCTTGCCCGCTGAAACCGAGGAAACGATTCCCAGAAACCTGTACGGTGCCGCCAGGTCGCCGGCAGAGCTGCCTCCGACGATGAGTATCTGTATCTCCCGTGTTACCGCCCGGTACAGGGGATCCTTCCGTGCCTGGGCCAGCAAACTCTGCTCAGCCTGGGTTCCTTTTTGTCCGCTGCCGGAAAGATAGTTGAGGAAGGTCATGACGTCGCCGAGTGCATCGTCCCTGCCCTCCTCCACCGCCTTGAGCCTGGTAGTTCCGATTTCTGCCCGCAGCGACCCGACCTGAGTCTCGAGACTCCTGTTTGCGGCCTCGCTTTCTGCGAGCCGGGCAGCGAGGCGATCGACCCTTTCCTCGCTTTCACCCAGTTGGGAGCGCAGGGAATCGATTCCGTCCTGTAGCTGCGAGATCAGTAAGCGGCTGTCCGCCTCAGAATCGGAAGCCTCTATTCTCCGGCGCAGCTGATCGCGCAGCGAATCCACCTCCTCAGTTTGATCTGCCAGCTGCTTTTTCAGGTTTGCGATCTCCGCCTGTAGCTGCTCTGAGGTATCCGGGCCGGCTGAGGTATCTTCCGAGGAAGAACCTTGTTCCTCCGCTGCCATCGCTTCTGCTGCGCTTGATCCGGCTTTCTTCATTTGTACAAGCTCTTTGAGGGCGGCAACGAGAAAGATCTCCACATCTGTTCTCTTTTCAAGATACGAGGACTCCTCAACGGATGCTCCCCTCAGAAGTGTCTCCAAATCAATCAAACCGCTGAGCGCTCCGGCTTAGCGATCCGCCTCCAGATTCTCCCGCACCCTTCCATAAAGGGCCATAATCTGATCTTCGAATAAACTTTGCTGCCGTATCCGGGCGGTCAGGTCCTGCAGTCTGCGCTCGGCCAGCGAGCTTTTTCTCTCCAGAGCCTGCTTTTGCTCCTCGAAGCGGGACTCCTGCTCGGCAAGAAGCGCTTCCCGTTCCCGATTCGCCGCCGCCAGGGTTTCTTGGGCTTTCTGCTCCGATTCGATGAGCTTCTGTTCCTTGTCCTCGAGCTGCGCATCGAGCCGCTGTTTGTACCTCTCGATTTCTAGGCTGAAGGATTCCTCCTGCCGGCGTTCCAGCTCGCGGAGCTTGTCTGTTATAGCGCTATCCGAGGTTCCCAGGGCGGCCAGACGCTGCTGCTCTGCGTTCAGCTCGGCCGCCATCCGTGCCCGCAGCTCCTGCTCCTTGGCTGACAGCTCCACTTCGAGCCCCTGCTCCAGGACCTGCCTCTCCTCCTTGACCTGCCGCAACTGCATCTGGATCGACGCGATCTCGTTGTCTTTCGCTTGAAGTTGACTCTCCGATTCCTGTTTGAGGGTTTCTATAAGCTGCATCTCTGCTGTAAGGTAGCCGCTGCGCCTCAACGTTATGCTCTCCCTGCGCAGCCCGAAATGTTGGAAAAGCAGAAAAACACCGACCGCAACGAGAACGGCAGTGGCGAGATTGATAACGAGAGGGAAGAGCGCTCCCCTCTTGTCCGCCCGAACCGCATAAAGCTCTTTGCCCTCCCCACTTCTTCCTTCAGATATGACCCTGTCGATTTGGCTTAGAATTTGCTCGCGTTCTTGGGCGGAGATCTCTCTCTGTTCTGTTGGCTGCAACGGATCTTCCGGCTGCTGTCCGTCCATCTGAAGGGGGATTATACAAAGTATGGCAAAGATGAGCCAGGGGGTGAGATAGACATATCAAGGATGGTGTGCCAAACTTCCATAACTTTCCATCCAAGAGGTCTCTACGTTGAGTGTACGTTTAAAAGTGATTCTTATCGTGCTTCCCATTCTGATAGCAACCCTGGTATTGAGCAGCGTTGCCTCTTCGCTTTCGGCACGCAATGGAATAACCCGCATTGCCGTAGAGCTGCTTTCGTTCAAAGCCGAGGATTTGAACAGCTACCTTGAAAACCAGTGGAATCTCCTCGTCGAGAACGATCTCAGCACGGAGCGGGAATACGTCGAGGCGGCTCAGTTGGCCGCCGTTACCTACGCTCAGAGCCTGGTCAGCAGCGAGACGGAATTGATCTTTGCTCTCGACAGCGCAGGCGATCTGGTCCTGCAGACAGCCGCTGTTGAGCTTTCAGCCGCGGAAATCGAGGAGCTGCTCACCACCGGTCGGGATCAGACGGAAGGTTGGCTTGAGCTGACGTTCGCCGGCGCCAATAGAGTCAGCCACACGTTTTCCTTCGAGCCCTTCGACTGGACCTGTTTTGTCACGGAAGAACGACAGACCTTTTTTCGGGAAGTGACCGAGATAACAACCCAGAACGCCATCATTCTGATAGCCGCCTGTGCTCTCTCCGTCACCCTGCTGCTCTTCTTTTCCGCCTATCTGACAGGCCCCATTACCCGCATGGTCGGCGCGATGCAGGAGATCATTCACAATCATGATCTCAGCGAAAGGGTCAGAGTGGAGTACAAGGACGAAATCGGCACCCTGGCTCATACCTTTAATATCACGATCGGCGAGCTCGAATCCGCCTACAATCAGATGAAAAACTTCGCCTTCAATGCGGTTCTGGCCAAGAAACACGAGCAGGAAATCCGCAACATTTTTCAGAAGTACGTACCGGCCGATATTATCGACGAGTTTTTCAGAAATCCAGAAAAGATGCTTGTCGGCGAGGATCGCGTGCTGGCGATTCTGTTTGCCGATATTCGAGGCTTCACCAGCATCTCCGAAGGAATGCGGCCCGATGAAATGGTGGAGTCACTCAACAAGTACTTCTCCCTGATGGTCGACACCATCATGAATCGCGGCGGCATCGTGGATAAATATATGGGAGATGCCATCATGGCTCTGTTCGGGGCGCCTGTGCAGCATACAGATGATGCCCTGCAGGCCGTAATGACAGCCCTCGAAATGCAGAAAGCTCTGGTCGAGTTCAACAAAGAGCAGGGGGCACTCGGTCAACCCCAATTTCGCATCGGCATCGGTATCAACTACGGCGTGGTGACCGTGGGCAACATCGGCTCAGAGAAAAAAATGGACTACACGGTGATCGGAGATATGGTTAACGTGGCTTCACGACTGGAAAACCTGACAAAGATCTACAAGCAGGACATGATTTTCTCGGAAAGCGTGTACAGAGAGGTCCGCGAAGCCCTACCCTGCCGGTTGGTCGACAAAGTCGTGGTGCCAGGCAAACGTCAATCCCAGAGAATATTCACGGCCGTCAATGAGCTGGGAGAGCAGGAGCAATTGGCCTGGAAGTACCACCACGCGGGTCTCAAACGCTACTACAGCAGGAAATTTGCAGATGCAGCCAAATACTTTCATCAGGTGCAAAAACTCATCCCTGTCGATGTTATTTCAGCAATGTACTTCGACCGCTGCAAATCATATCTGAAAAGCCCACCTCCGGCGAGCTGGAATGGCGTTCATGTGCTGACGGAAAAATGATCCGGACTCAGCAGCGGCCTAGCGGGTTGAGCCTGCGGCAAGCAGGGAAACCGCAACACCTGAGCTGATCACCCCGATCGCCGCGCTGAAAAGGCTCCCTATCGCAAAGACCTGGAAAAACCTGCGGTGAAGCACCGCCTGATCGATTGTTTGCGCTTCAAAGTACAAACTGTCCTGCATCTCCCCGAGGCCCCAAAAGGTAAAGGCAAGGGTAAAGGATGCCACAGCGGAACCCATCGAGATCCGCAGCGCCTTGTTTTGGAAGCTGCTTTTCTTCTCTCGCCGCTGTTCGGCAAGGCTCTCACCAATCACTGTTTGAGCTATAGCATCCTGGTTCTCATCTTTCTGCTGAAAGCACATCTGCTCTCTGGTTAGATGCAACAGCAATCCGCTTCTGTCGATCAGATCGCCGTACAGGGATCTGCGGATCTCTTTATCTAGTATCGCCAGGGCTTCGGCCTGTTCTGCTGTGACGGCGGGGCGGTCCTGAACGAAAACTGCGGCCATCTCCTGCTCTGCAGCCTCTAAACGTACAGACAGATCACTGTAACGAGCATCCGCCGACCTGTCCTCGAGTCCTTCTTCTGCAGAGCCTGAAAAACCGTTCAGCAGAAGCAAAAGGCAAACCGCGGCAGTGACTTTCAGGAAGCTTCGCTTCACCGGCCTACTCCCCCGGCCCGATCGAGGAGCGCAGCTCCCGCACCTGTTGCTCGAGTTCCTCGTCAACCTGACTCAGGTCTATGCGATCGAGCAGCTCCCTGGCTTCGCTCTCACGTCGAGCAAGATGAAGATAGAAGGCCGTCTTGTAGCGGTACAGATCAACGTTCTCCGAAGTCGGATAACGGGAAATCAGGAGCTGGTAGGAAGCGATCAGGTCATTCAGAACAGTCTCCTCCTCCGAATACCAGGCTTCGAAAACCTCAGCCTGGAGGGCTTCTATTTCTTCAGGCACGTACAGCGGATCGGCGAACACCATAGAGCGCAGCTGCTCGATGCTCTGCCGGTAACGACCTTGTCGCAGCAGGATGTCGGCTAGTTTCCTGCGCGCCTTGTCGTACAGGTCTGGAAGAGGATAGCGGTCCACGATCAGGTTCAGCTCGATCACGGCAAGGGAATCTTCTCCCGTTAAGAAGTGGATGCGGGCCGTCTTGAACAGGGCCTGCGGATACAACACAGAGTCGCGGTAGCCCTCCAATACGTCTGTATAAAACTGCAAGGCTTCTGCGAGCTGTCCCAAAGCGAACAGCTTTTCGCCGCGCTCGTAGTAGGCGGCCGCATTGTGGAGAGATTGCTCATGCGGCGTACTGCGATAGGCGAAGGCTTTTTTGCTCTTTGCCCTGCGGACGCCCAGGGCCACATCAAAGCCCAACAGGGTAAGCGTAATTCCATAAGCGGAGAGAGTGGCCGGAGAAAGGGAAAAGCTCGGTGATATCTGCAGGGCGGCCCTCTTCGGATAAAAGATGTCATGCACGGTGAGCACGGTGCTGAACGCCGCTGCCAGCGGTAGGGCGAGATTCAGCCCCTTGATCCAGCCGTCTTGGGCAAACACAGGTTCGATGTGCAAAATCTCTTCCCGACGCTGTATCGTGTACGTTCCTTGGGGCAGCTCGAAGAGGTTCTCCCCCGCTTGCTCTTCCTGTCCCCGAATGCTCAAGCTCTTTTCTTCGGGGAAAGAGGGACTAAAACACTGGGTCGAAAAGTCTAAAGATACAGTTTCAACCTTTCCCGCCTCCAGCTCGATCTCGAGAGAGCGGGGGGTGCATCCCTCTTTGCGTATTTCCAGCCCGTATACGCCCGGCTCGAGGTCCTTCAAAAGCAGTGGTGTCTGCTGCTCGAGAGGTTCCCCGTCGACCAGCACATCCGCGTTGATCGGATTTGAGGTTAGGAATA
>CAYMGP010000007.1:45881-56481 GCA_964390045.1 uncultured Spirochaetaceae bacterium
AGAACAAAGCAACAGCAGGCCGAAAAAAAAAATGAGCCTGTGAAAAATTGATCGCAGCATCCTCTAGGTTACTCTATCGTGATATCGTAGAAATCGGATACTCCGCTGTCGTTATCCATTACGATTATCTTTCCTGGACCCGGCTCAAATCCGGTATCGTTCGGGTCTTCCTTTGGCGGGAAATCTGCGTATGCCGTTAAAGAGATCAATTCATCCGACCAAACAATTCCAACTGTCGTCAATGATGTGTCGTCATGATCGACTACAAAGACTTCGCTGGCTACATCGACGACAGCCGAAAATCCAAAACCGTGAAGGGCCTTGTTGTTAGCCTCACCGATTTTAATTACTAAATCAGGATTTACAGGACCCGATTCTGTTACGTTCTTCAAGTCCAGAAACTTGTAGATGAAAGAATCGATCGATCCGGAAAGAGGCACACTATCTACAGGAAGTACCTTAACCTCGACCGTGCCCCCAGTATCGGGAAGCTCTATAACAAAGGGCCCGGAATACTTTTTGGACGCGATAGTTGGAACGGTTTCGTCGGTAGTGTAGTAAAGCATCACGGGGCTTTTATTGGGATCGGAATTATCATCATGACTAAGCTCAACCTCGACAGATTCATTCAACAGAAGAGGTTGAGGATTTATGTTAGCAGGTCCTGGCGGAAGGTTGTCAATATAAAATTCAGATGTCGCATCGAGGAACTTAAAATCCACAAAGCTGCCATCCGGCATTTCGGATTGTACGATCAGCCTATAGTCATATTTTCCATCGATCCCACCATATGGTGTCAAATCGAGTATACGTTCATACAGTACATTCGCCGAGAGCACTTCAAAGGTGCTATCCATTTCATTTCCACTGCCGTTACTCAGTTCGAAACGACACCGATGCTGATCCTCCTCGGCAATGAATTTAAACTGTACCGGGATGTTTGAGGGATCTTGATAGGCAATCTTTGATGTATGTATATCTATATAGTAGTTGGGAACGTCCATTGAAACGTTACAGGTCAACAAAAAGCCTATAACCAATACAAGAAGGCCACGAATAATGCAACGCTGGAAGGCCATAGCCATGTCTCCAAACAACTAAACGCGGGCACGCGGTACCCATCGTCAAAATTCCCCTCCCATGAGTAATCGATTATTGACTATTTATACAAACAGATAGGACCTCTCTATCAGTCTCTATTACTACAATTGCGATACTACCATATCGGTACAAAATATTCAACAAAAGATTTTTTGTTTGCCTTCATGTGCCATTATACTATAATCCCTATATTGCTCTGACTGATCAGCACCGGGAATCATCTCAAGAAGATACTTCCGGAGAGTGAGGGCTGTGAACAAGACATTGCCGCGGCTGACAAAGATACTCTACGGGTCGGGTGACACCGGTTTTAGCCTTACCACTACCCTCATCGGTGCCTACTTCGCCATCTTTCTTACAGACGTAGTCGGCGTATCCCCGGCTGTGGCCGCGGCTGCATTTTTCATCGGCCGCAGCTGGGATTACGTCAACGATCCCATCGTCGGCTATCTCTCGGACCGTACCCGAACCCGCTGGGGCCGGCGACGTCCTTTTCTTCTTTTTGGAGCCCTGCCCTTCGGTTTGGCCTTCGCCATGCTGTGGTGGCGACCTCCCTTTCAGCGCGATCTGCTCCTCGCCATATACTACGCCGCGGCCTACGTGATCTTCGATACGGCTGCGACCCTGGTCTACATGCCTTACTTTGCCCTGACACCGGAGCTCGCATCCGAGTACGACGAACGGACATCGATCACGACCTACAGGATGTTCTTCTCCATACTGGGCAGCCTGATCGCCTTTACAATCCCTCTGTTGATGATAGGTACCTTCCGTCCGGAAAACGCCGGCAAAGTTATGACCATGGGATTCGTCTTCGGACTGGCGAGCGCCATGCCGTTGTTTCTCACCTTCCTCGGCACCCGGGAGCGTAAAGAGTTCATGGCCCAGGAGCCTCCCGGATTGAAGGATTCCCTGCGCTCGGTGATAAAAAATCCTCCCTTCCTGCTGGGATTGGGCATTTACCTGTGCACCTGGATTTCCGTTGATATCGCCCAGGCGATCCTCCTCTATTTCATCAAGTACTGCGTCCTGCGGGAGGATCAGAGCGACCTCATTATGGGAACGATTTTCGTAATCGCTATTTTTGCCCTTCCCCTCTGGAACTGGGCGGCCCGGCGATGGAACAAGCGCATCATCTATATCGCCGGGATCGCCTTTTGGGCCGCCGTCCAGATGGTGATCATCACCCTCCGACCCTCCACGCCTTTGGGGCTCTTGCTCGCTCTCTGTGCCCTGGCGGGAATCGGAGTCGCCGCGGCCCATGTATTACCCTGGTCGATCCTACCCGATGCCATCGAATGGGATGAATGGAAAACGGGTGAACGGCATGAAGGCATGTTCTACAGCATCGTGACTCTGTTTCACAAAGTAGCAGCCTCCATCGCCATTCCCCTCGTATTGCTGCTTCTCAACGCCTTCGATTACCAGGCCAACGTAGCCCTTCAGCTGCCCAGAGCGGAGCTGGCGATCCGATTGATCACAGGACCGATTCCAGCCGTCCTCCTCTGCCTCGGCATCCTCTGTGCCGCCTTTTACCCCCTCACGCGGGAACGCTACCAGAAGATCGTAGAAGAGTTGGAGTCGAGAAGATCGGCCGGGGGTACGGAGGCGCCATGACCCAGCTGGAAGTGCGTTCGGTCAGATCACGCAGAGACAGGCGCCTGTTTCTCACCTTTCCCTGGCGTATCTATCGACAAGATGATCTTTGGGTCCCCCCTCTGCTGTCCGAAAGGGCCAAGACAATCGATCCCAAACGCGGAGCTTTTTTCAAGCGCGGTGAAGCGGAGCTCTTCCTAGCCTGGCGGGACAACAATCCGGTGGGAACAATCTGCGCCGCCGAAGACAAGGTGAACAACAGCAATTGGGGCAAGCGAGAATGCCTATTCGGCTTTTTTGAATACTTCGAAGAGTTGGAAATCGCAGAGGAACTGCTGCAGCGAGCCGTCTTCTGGGCGAGGCAGCGGGGACTGGATATGCTCACCGGACCGTTCAACCTGGACTACGAGAACGGCTACGGCGTTCTCATCGAGGGCAGGGACAGGCCTCCGGCCCTGCTCTGCGGGCACACTCCACCGTACTACAAGGATTTCATGGAGCGACTGGATTTTAAGCCCGCCCGGGGGGACAATCTGGCCTTCGCCGCCGAGTTCGAATCTAACAGTCCGGAGAGGAAGAAACTGTCCCGTTTAGCCGAGCGGGTGCGCTCTCAGGACTGGGTGCGGATTCGTACTCCGGATTTCAGTCGAATAGACGAGGAGGTGGACACGGTTCACCGACTGCTCAACGAATCCCTGGCCCATCTGCCCGACCACCGCCCCTGGACGCGTTCGGCTGTAGAGGCGCTGCTCAAGCCCTTCGTGCGGATCGCCGATCCCGAACTCATCCTCTTCGCCGAAATCGACGGGAAAACGGTGGGCTGGTTCCCCGGAGTGCCCAACCTCAATGAAGCGTTGATCCATGGCAACGGGCTGCGCTACCCTTGGGACTACCCGAAGCTGTTCTGGCACCTGCGCCGGCGGCCGAAGTGTCTGACGATTAAGAGCGTGCTCGTTTTACCGCAGTATTGGCAAAGCGGTGTAGCCCTGTTGCTGTTCGACGAAATGACGAAACGGGCCTTGGCCAAGGGATACACCTGGTGCGATCTGTCCCTCACCTCTGCCGACAATCCCTATACCCCCGCTTTGGCTGAACGTCTCGGGGCGAGGATCTACAAACGCTACCGCGTCTACAGGACCGGGCTCTGAGGCGTTATCTTCGCTAGCTTCGCTAGCTTCGCTAGCTTTCAAAATTCCTACAAAACATTACAAAAAAGCTTATGGATGCTTGACTCATATGCACATATGCATTATTGTGCAATCATGAATCGAGAAATTGAAAAATATAAGGCCATTGGGGAAGCCACAAGGCTCCGCCTCCTAAGGCTTCTAGTAGAATCGAAAGAGGAACTCTGTGTCTGCGAGCTGGTCGATGTCCTTGGCAAGCCCCAATACACGGTATCGAAGAGCCTCTCTGTGTTGAAACGTGCGGAGCTTGTAGAAGAGCGGAGGAATGGTAAGATGATGTTCTACAAACTCGTCCACTCACCTTTCAATGATACCCTTTTCCAAAGCGTCTCCCGGCTGCCGGCAGACGATCCTTTGTACAGCGGGGACTCCAAGAAGCTTGTCAAGCGATTGGAGCTGCGAAAAAACGGCAGGTGTGTCGTAACCTACAGGAGATCCGGTAAATGAAACGAAGCTTGAGTATTTTCGAGAGATATCTGACCCTCTGGGTTGGATTATGCATCGCCGGCGGCATACTGCTCGGCCGTATTGCTCCCGGGATAGCCCAGACCCTTGATTCCCTTTCTGTCTATCAGGTATCGATACCTATCGCCGTATGCCTGTTTTTCATGATGTATCCGATCATGGTGAAAATAGATTTCAGCGATGTGATCCGCGCCGGCAAGACACCAAAACCGGTGTTGATGACCCTGGGCATAAACTGGCTCGTAAAACCTTTCACCATGTATCTGATCGCTTCGCTATTTCTGGGAGTGCTGTTTCGCCGCTTCCTGCCCGGAACCGAAATCATCAAGAGCGGTCAGGAGGTGGAGCTTTGGAGAAGCTACATCTCCGGCGCGATCCTTCTAGGTATTGCACCCTGTACCGCAATGGTACTCATGTGGAGCTATCTCGCCCGGGGAAATGACGGTTTGACCCTCGTAATGGTGGCGATCAACTCCCTGACGATGCTCGTACTCTATGCACCTCTGGGCGGTTTCCTTCTCGGAGTGAACGCAATGCCCATTCCCTGGCAGACGATCCTGCTTTCGGTGGCCATCTACGTTGCCCTGCCCCTGGTCGCCGGCTATTTTTCTAGAAAAATTATCATGCAACGAAAAGGCAAGCAGTGGTTTCAGGAAAAATTTTTGCATTTCCTCACACCGCTCAGCATCATCGCTCTTCTGGCAACCCTTGTCCTGTTGTTTTCCTTGAAAGGAAACATAATTATCGCCAATCCCCTGACAATCCTGTGGATAGCCATCCCTCTGTTCATCCAGACGATCCTGATTTTCAGCCTGGGTTACTTTGCCCTCTCGAGACTGTTGAAGCTTTCCTATCACGATGCCGCGCCCGCTTCCATGATCGGCGCCTCGAACCACTTCGAGGTGGCAATCGCCACCTCTACGATGCTTTTCGGGCTGTCCTCAGGCGCTTCCTTGGCCACAGTAGTCGGAGTTTTAATCGAGGTTCCTGTGATGTTGCTACTCGTATCGATATGCAAACGAAGCTGTCACCTCTTTCGGGAATGCAACCTGGATCTTCCCCATTGCAGAAAGACAGAGCGCAACCTGACCGCTGATACAATGTAGGAGGATGCCCTTGACCGAATGCTGTGGAAATGAACCAGCCCTCGAAACACAAGTGGCAAAAATCCCTGAAATGTTGACAGGATTCGTAAGCACACCGGTCGGCAGGATTCCCAGGGTGGCTACTCGTTGGACCCGTCGGGATCGGGCGGGACATATAAAATGCCGCCTGTCCAACTCCTTCCGCATGAGCTATTCCGTCGATCCCGGCCTCTATGCCGTTGGCAGCCCTGGACAAAGCTCGCCTGTGTTCGTAACGGCCAACTACAAGCTCAGCTTCGATCATCTGCGGAGAGCGGTCGACGGTCTCGACGCCTGGGTGCTCGTCCTGAACACACGAGGTATAAATGTCTGGTGCGCGGCGGCGAAGGGAACCTTTGGAAACAGAGAGCTGATCGCCCGCATCCAGTACAGCCAGCTCTCGGAGATCGTCGGTCACCGGCGGCTTATCCTGCCCCAGCTTGCGGCGCCGGGGATTCAGGCCCACGTCATCGAGAAACAAACGGGGTTCTCCGTTCATTACGGACCCGTGCGTGATAGCGATATTCCCGCATACCTAGACTCGGAGATGAACGCTCCGCCGGCCGCCCGAGCGGTACGCTTCTCCTTCGGCGACCGCCTTGTGCTCACCCCAATGGAGCTGATCCCCGCTCTCCGTTTCTACCTCCTTTACCTCATTTCCGTATTCATCGTTTTCGGCCTGCAGCCGCAGGGAATCATATTCAAGGCCGCGATGTACGACGGCTATCCGTTTGCCATCCTGGGATTCATCGCCCTGCTCTCGGGGACCGTGCTGACACCCCTGTTTTTGCCGTGGATTCCTTTCCGCTCCTTCGCTCTCAAAGGGCTTCTCATGGGTACGGTAACGACTGGGATTGCGATCTGGCTGCTCCGATTGCCACGGCGGAGCAGCGGATATCTGCTGGCGTTCGGCTTTCTGCTTCTGCCGGCGGCCAGCTCCTATCTTGCCCTCCTGTTTACGGGCAGCACTCCGTTCACCGGGATTTCAGGAGTAAAGAAGGAGCTGAAAACCGCGCTTCCTCTTTACCTGTCGGCCACTGGAGTATTTCTCGTGGTCCTGGTTCTGTACAAAATACATGCCTGGAGTCTGCTATGAGATACTTACGCGCAGTGGTCACACTGACCCTCGACTCCGAGCGCTGCACAGGCTGCGGCCGCTGTCTGGAGGTTTGCCCCCGCGGAGTATTCATCAAAGATAGCAGGAAAGTGACAATCGACGACCGGGATCGCTGCATCGAATGCGGCGCCTGCGTGATGAACTGTGCCTTTAGCGCGCTCTCGGTGAACGCCGGTGTGGGCTGTGCGGCAGCGGTAATCAATGGATTGATCCGGGGAACCGAGCCGGATTGCGGCTGCTGCTGAAGCGGTTCTCAGGCTTTGAGGATCATCTCCACGATCACCCCTCCCTCTTCCCAATTGCGGATACCCACGCTGCCTCCGTGGAGCTCCGCTATTGCTCTGGCGATGGTCAGGCCGAGACCCGAACCCGGTGAGCTGCGGGCGTACTCCCCGCGGTACAATCTGTCGAAGACTTTGCTCAATTCCGCTTGAGGAATCTGATCGCCCGTGTTGGCTAAGCGAAACAGGGTACCGCCGTCGCCTGTTGATTCCACGGAAAGTTGGATTCTCCCGCCCAGTGGCGTGTGACGAATGGCGTTGGTAAAAAAATTCGTGACGGCACGCGGCAGCAGCTCGGGATCCGCCTGAAACCGATCGATCCCTACAGAGCACTCGCAGCTGATATCACGCCGCTTCAGCTCGTAGGAAAAACGCTCTTTGATCCGTTCCACGAATGGGAGCGCTTCGATATCCTCGATTTTTACTTTCATCTCGGGGGATTCAAGCCTCATAAGCTCTTCGAGGCCGCCCACCAGGATTTCGATTCGGGACAGCTCGAGCAGATTCTTTTCGATTCGCCCGGCTGAGAGGTCGAGCACTCCATCCCGCATCCCCTCGAATTGGGCCTTCATCGCGGCGATCGGGGTGCGCAGATCGTGGGTTATGTCCTGAATCCAGCGGCGGCGAATATCCTTCTCGTGCTGCAGCTGATCGCTCAGCCGATTGGCCGACCGGGCTATCAATGCGATTTCCTCCGCCCCCCGCTCCACGATGCGGACTCCGAGAACACCGTGGGCGATACGGTCCAGTCCCCGGGCTAGACGAGCCGCCGGAACCGAGAGACTGCGCGAGAAGAACAGGGCGAAGGGCAGTGCAATCAGCAGAGCGAGAACAAGACCTAGCCAAATCGTACGGTTGATCGATTCGAAGAAGCGGCTGTTGGCAGCATCGTCTTGAAAATGCATCCTTCCGGTACGGTAGTAGCCTACCGTGCTGTCGTTGTCCCGCAGCGGTATCAATTCTTCGCCCACTGAAGCGCCCGCAGCGCCTCGGCCCCTTCCCGCCTGCCCGCGATTGGTGAATATCAGGTCGCCCTTCGAATCGTAGACAAACAGAGGCGTGTTTTCAGGCATCCTCACCGAGATCGACTCGGGATAGCGTTTCAGAATCTCAAGGGCCGCCGCTTCGATCTGCAGCGACCGGGCTTGGCTCCATTCAGCGAGAGAGCGCCGAAACCCCAAAACGGAGGCCAGCGCCATCACCGCGACGAGGATCAGCAGGGCAGTCACAAAGGTAAAGAAGGTACGAAAGAAGAGCCGCTTCATTCCGGATTTCCCGAGAACCTGTAGCCGAAGCCCCGCACCGTCTCGATCCAGTCGCTGCTGCCCAGCTTGGACCGAATATTCTTGATGTGGGTATCCACGGTTCGCTCCGAACCCTCGGCCACTAAATAGTCCAGGCCTTCCCCTAAAAGGCGCTCCCGCCCGACTACGACCCCGGGACGAGTGCTCAGATGCGAAAGGATTTTCCACTCGGCGACGGTCAGATTGATCGGTTTTCCATCCACCGAAGCCCGGTGCCCCGCCTCATCGAGCTCGAGAGTATGCCCACCGAGCCGCCAACGCAGCCTGTCAGGCTCCGTTTGCTCTGAAACCCGCGTTCTGCGCAGCACCGCTTCGACTCTGAGAGAGAGCTCTTTCGTGGAAAAGGGTTTTGTGAGGTAATCGTCGGCCCCTAGCTCGAAACCTGTGATCCTGTCGGACTCCGAAGCTCTGGCTGTAAGAAAAATTATGGGAACGTTGTGGGATGCACGCAGCTTGCGAGCCAATAAAAAACCGTCGCCGTCGGGAAGCATAACATCGAGAATGATCAGCTCCGGCGGTTTGGTTTCAACAGCCTCGAAAACCCCCTCGATCCTGGAAAACTCGACGATTTCATGATCGTTCAAGCGCAGATAGGAGCAAACCGCTTCTCTGAGCGCTTCGTTGTCTTCGACTACAAATATTTTTGCCATGATCTGTTCTCCCTATAGTACTAGAATTGAGTCTGACCGTCCAAACAGATGAACGATTCGATTTGAAATTCTTCACACGATCTTCACACAGTCTCCACCTCGCCTATATATGATCTTGCTACCCTCTTGTTTGAACAAGAATAACAAATATGGAGGTTTCAACATGAAACGATCGCTGAAATGGATAACAGTTTTGGCGGTAACCCTTATTATGATGTTGGCAGCAACCGGTATCGCCCTGGGCGATACAGCGGACTTCGGTGCCAAAGGAGCGGAAGGGAAATCGAATCTGAGCCTCGAGCAGATGCTCGCCTACTCCATTCAGGATGAGTATCTAGCCCGGGCCGAGTACGAGCTGATCATCGAAGAGTACGGCAATATCCGTCCTTTTACAAACATCGTGGCAGCCGAGCAGCGGCACATCGAATGGCTCAGAGAACTGTACGAGAAGTACGGCTACCGTCTGCCCGACGATACGGCGGCCGATCATGTGGTGCTTCCCGAAGACTTGAAGGAAGCCTTCGAGACGGGTGTACAGGCGGAGATCGACAACATCGCCATGTACCAGTCATTTCTCGAGCGCGATCTTCCCGCTGACGTGCGCGATCTATTCGAGCGTCTTAAACAGGCTTCGGAAAACCACCTCAGGGCTTTCCGCAACAACCTGAATAAATATAATTAAAACGTATAATTAATATGTCAGGCGAAGGAGGTAGATCGATGAAGAACAAACCTACAGCCACGAAACGGTCCCGGGCCCGGCGTTCCGCCGCTATCCGGCGGACGGTACAGATCTTCTTCTTCGCCTTGATCGCTCTGATTGCGGTGAATCACACCCTGGAAGAGGCGGGGAAGGCGCTCCCTGTGCTTTCCTCCGCCTCTCTTCATGCGATCTGTCCCTTCGGCGGTGTGGTGTCCGTCTATCAGCTGATCAGCACAGGCACCTATGTCCGCAAGGTCCACTCGGCCTCTTTCATCCTGATGGTGGTCGTATTCGTTCTTACTTTGTTCTTCGGGCCGGTGTTCTGCGGTTGGGTCTGTCCGCTCGGCAGCCTTCAGGAGTGGTTCGGCAAGCTGGGCAAAAAGCTGTTCAAGCGGCGCTTCAACAGCCTGATCCCCTACGGTGTGGACAGGGTGCTGCGTTATCTGCGCTACGCCATGCTCATCTGGGTGGTCTATATGACGGCGGTCACGGGAACACTGATTTTCGCCGACATCGACCCCTACCACGCCCTGTTCAATTTCTGGAGCAGCGAAGTGGCGATCGGCGGAGTGATCGTTCTGGCAGCCGTGCTGCTGCTATCCCTGATCGTGGAACGGCCTTTCTGCAAGTACGCCTGTCCCTACGGTGCACTGCTGGGTGTGTTTAATCTCTTCCGTATATTCAAGATCCGGCGCAACCCTTCGACGTGTATCGACTGCAAGGCCTGTGACAAGAGCTGTCCGATGAATATCACGGTCTCTACCGCAGGTGCGGTGCGAGACCACCAGTGTATCACCTGTCTGCAATGCACTTCGGAGCAAGCCTGTCCGGTTGAAAAAACCGTTGAGCTGGCAACAGAAAAACTGGAGCTGCGGAAACAGGAGGCTGCCTCATGACCCTGAGAAGCAAACACTTGCTGCCGATCATTCTGGTTGTTTTTATTCTGGGGATTGGAGGAACGATGCTCTTCAATCTGTGGCAGACTACTTCGAGCAAGATTCCGGCGACCTACACCTCCGGAGAGTTTGCCGGCCAATACAACCCAGCCGATATTCGCGGCTCCTACAGTTTC